>CAVOSE010000045.1:0-34686 GCA_963698775.1 uncultured Gammaproteobacteria bacterium | reverse complement strand
CCGCAGCTGACGCTGGAGCTTATGGCGGCGACTGACCGCTCTCGACCCACTCCAGCCACTGATGTCTCGGGGATAAGGGTCCGCTTTACAGCGGCCAGCAGGCACTCGCCACGTCCACGAGTTACATATACCTTCCCTGGATTGCCTGTCCCTGGATTGTCATCTGATATGCCACGAAGGCCAGCAGGAGACGGCCGGCCAGGGTCAGGGCGCTAATCTGCAACAGCTGGGGCCTAACCAGGGCTAAGAGTGGAGAGGATGTGCAGCACTACCGCCGCAGCTGTGTCCCAGAGGATCACCCGCCAACGTTGGTCTATTGGCACAGAGGCTGCAGCCATGCCCAGCACGATGGCATTGCCCCCCGATGCGCACCAAGTCGATGAAGATGCCCCCCGACGAACATCACCAATTTGCTCATCAGATCAGATTCGCTCGGACACCCTCAAAAGACCTTAGTCAGAGCAAAGGCCGCAAGGACCAGGAAGAATATGCCGCTGATCTGGTGTAGCCGATGCAGGGGGATGCGTCTGAGCAGCTTCCGCCCAACGACGATGCCGAGTGCTGATGTAGCGCCGAGCGCCAGGGTGGCGCCGATCCAAACCGAAATGGCTGGGAGGGTTCCGGCCATCCCAGCGATGGCGAGCTGGGTCTTGTCGCCCATCTCGGCAAGGAAGATCATCAGGAAGGTGGTGGCGAAAATGCCGTGGCCGCTACGCTCCTGGATCTCCTCGGTGCCGTCTTCCTCCTCGGCTCGCAACGAGAGAACGCCGAAGACGGCGAAGAGAATAGCAACCACCGCCGCGAGAACGCGCTCAGGCACCCAGTGTGCGAGTCCTGCGCCGAAGACCACCGCTAGGATGTTGAGCACCACAAAGGCGGCGATCGCCCCCAGAAACACCGGCCGATGGGAGTGACGGGCCGCTAGGGCCATGCACACGAGCTGACTCTTGTCACCGATCTCCGCCAGGAAGATCAAACCGAAGGTGGTCGCGGCGGCGGTCAGTCCCGCGAAAGCCGATGCGGAGGCTATCTGGTCCATGCACATCCTCCGGCAACAGCGGCCATGAATCCCGAGGATACGGGTAAGACAGGGATGCAGTGGAGGGGACTTTGGGTAAGCACTGATCGGCGGCACGATGCGAGCGGTGAAGCGGGCAGGAACACGGACTCTCCAGAGGGGTCGGGACAGTCAACCTAGGGACAGGATGGAATGCGCCCAGCCCCAGCCGGACACTCCATCGAGTCCAACGTCTCGTCGAGCATCAAGCCGTCCGAGGCAGATGCTTTGCTGAATCTTACCTACCGATGCTTAAGCTGTCCTGCTGGATGTCCGCCGTTGGCCAAGAGTTGTAAGTCGGCGCCCTGACGACGAGGGTCTGCTTCCTGTCCCACAGCGGATGCATCGGGTGGAGGGCGCCACTGTCTGCTGCTGGCCGCTATGTAGAGTTCACATTTATGTAGAGCTTTGATTACTCGGTATAGTAAGCGACGGAAATTATCGGTTTTTGTTGAGTGTTGTCTACGATTACCTCAACATAGTTTTCCGGTCTTCCTGCGTGCCATCTTCACACGGTGCGGTACCCCGCCGCCATGCATGTGCTGCACTCCGGCGTCGCCTTGCGCGTGTTCGCGTTCTGACTGGCGCATGAGAGCACGACAACCATGCGCCTCTACGTCGAGGCCCCATCCGACGATGAAGCCAACCGCTTTTCCCACCTCCAGGAGGCCGCAAGCGCATCGACGCGCTACCGGCCGTCTGACGAGCTGATGCGCTTTCTCCGGAATCTATAACTATGTAGAGTCACGATTGCGCCGATGCCTACCAGCCGCGGCGTCCGCGCGACAACTCTACATAAATGCGAACTCTACATAGCGGCCATTATGTTGAGCTCAACATAATGGCCGACTGCTGCCGTTAGGGCCGGCTGAACCGGGCTGGACCGTAGGCCCTCGCAACAGCGGTGGACGAATCCGGTAGGTTCAGCGCGGAATACTCTGAAAAATTTCCGCGGAACAACACGAGCGACAGCAGACTGTGTCCGGCGTCCAAAGTCTTGCGACCTGAAGGCCTATCCGTCTCCCACTGAGTCCTGTCCGTCAGGAAGCACCATTGAGGTTTGACGCGTGCATCGTCAAACAGGTCGAACAGAGCTCCTGGC
The DNA here is from genome assembly GCA_963698775.1 of uncultured Gammaproteobacteria bacterium. Lineage (GTDB taxonomy): Bacteria > Pseudomonadota > Gammaproteobacteria > Chromatiales > Chromatiaceae > Thiohalocapsa. Next base: position 32,527 of record CAVOSE010000045.1, on the reverse strand, counting down.
GCAGCTGCTCGAGACGCAGGGGCTTGCTCATGAAGCCATCCATGCCAGCGGCAAGCGCATTGGCCCGATCCTCGGGAAAGGCGTTTGCGGTGAGGGCAACGATGCGCGGTTGGTGCGCCAATTGCCGCGCCCGAATCCGGCGCGTGGTCTCGAGCCCGTCCATCCCGGGCATGACGAAGTCCATCAGGATGACGTCGTAGTCGTTCTCCTCGACCATCGCCAAGGCTTCGGCGCCGGAGGCGGCAATGTCTGGCTGGTGGCCGAGGCGCTCCGCCATGCGCCGAGCGAGCAACTGATTGACGGGATTGTCCTCGACGATCAGCAGGCGGATGGTGGGTGGCGCGCAGTGACAGAGGTTGTGGTCATCGATCCCTTCGCGGGCGCGCGGTGCGTCGTCGGCCCGCTGCAGGCGGACATCGAACGAGAATACAGACCCCACTCCGGGGCTGCTTTCACATCCAATGTGCCCACCCATCTCCTGGACTAGCCGATGGCAAATAGCCAACCCCAGCCCGGTGCCGCCGAAATGTCGGCTGGTCGACGCATCCGCCTGGGAAAAGGGCTGGAACAGGCGCTCCTGCTGCTCGGCGCTCATGCCAATGCCGCTATCCGCGATGCGCACCCGCAAGCGCCATCCGTCTGCGGTCTCGTCTGCCTCCGCCGCGAGGCGTATTTCGCCGTCGGGCGTGAATTTCACCGCGTTACCGATGAGATTGGTGAGCACCTGTCTTAAACGGAGGCGATCTCCGCTGACCCGCTGCGGCAGTTGCGCAAGCTGCATACGCAGCCGCACGCGCTGAGCGGCTTGCTGTGCCTGGAACGAGCGCAGGGTGCCCTGTAAAAGTTCAGCCGGGTCGAAGACCTCCTCCTCGAGCTGTAGCTTTCCTGCCTCGATTTTCGAGAAATCGAGGATGTCGTTGACCAGCGCGAGCAGATTGCGGCCGCTCTCGTGGATGAGTTGGACCTGTTCCTGGTGCTCGGGCGATAGCGCCTCGAGCGACAGGAGTTCCGACATGCCGATCACCGCATTGAGCGGCGTTCGGATCTCGTGGCTCATCACCGCGAGAAAGTCGCTCTTGGCTCGGGCCGCCTCCTCCGCTCGCTCAAGGGCAGCGTTCAGCTCGGCGGTGCGCGCCTGAACCTGTTCCTCCAACGCCGCGGCCTGGCGCTGCAGGGCCTGATTGGCCTCATAGAGTTCAAAACTCTTCTCTTCCAGCAGCCGCTCCGCCTCCTTGCGGGCGCGTCGCTCGCGTTCGACCCGCCGAAGCAGGCGGTCTGGGTCGGTCTGCGTCTCGGTCATGCCCTGCTGAGCTCGAAGCGTACCCGCCCACCTTTGTCGTCGAGATCATGTCGCTCGATCGCAACGGGCGTCCCATAGTGGGCAATGCACTGACGAATCAGGCCCTCGGCCAAATCGCCCATGTGGCGGTCGGAGCGATAGATCATTCGCAGGTGGTCTCGGTCCGGCCGCTCGATGTCGAAGCGCGGTAGTTCCGCGTTCGGATAGAGCTTGCGCACCTGCACATGAATCACATCCTCGATCCGCTCCAGAAAATCCAGACTGTCGCTGATGCCGTCGAAGAATTCACTGTGATGAACGTGGAACCGCTCGAATAGGAACTCTCCAAAGGCGCGAATCAGGGTTGGCGCTGGGGTGCCCGTGCGTGCGGACAGGGCGCCGACCAGGGCAACCATCTCCGTGTGACTGTAGGTGCCGACCGCGGTGTAGGCACCGCCGGAGGCGAGCGCGCAGTCGTCGATGATGTCGTCCGCCATGTCGGGGGAGAACTCGGCCTCGACCATCTCGAGGAATTCCACGAACACGACGCCTTTCATGAGCAGGGTCCCCGCAAGCCTATTGCCGTCAGCGCGCCATTCTCCGACGCGTTTCGTCAGCGAATCCTAACGGCAGCGAGCGACGCTTGGGTAGTGATTTCTGCGTCGCGGGACGGGGTTGCCGAGCAACCGGGGCACGGGCGCCTGAGCGCTCGTCCGTGCCCCGTTGCTGCGAGTCCCGCGCCTCAACAGCCCGGCTTGTAGCGCAGATCCAGCGTATACGGATGCTCGCCGGCGGGCTCTTCCGGCGGCGGATCGATGTCGCCGGGGGTGTGGCCCATGAGCCGGAAGCGGGCGATACGCCGGCCCTCGGCCTCGTAGCTGTTGACCGGGAAGCGGTCCTCGGCACGGCCGCCGGGGTGGGAGACGTAGTAGCTGCAGCCACCGAGGCTGGCGCGGTTCCACAGGTCCACCACGTCGAACACCAGCGGACTGTGGGACGGGATGGTCGGGTGCAGGCCGGACGGCGGGCTCCATGCCTTGAAGCGCACGCCGGCGACGTATTCACCCTTGCGCCCGGTGGGATGCAGGGGCACCCGGCGGCCGTTGCAGGTGAGCGCGTAGCGGGCGTCGGTCATGCCGTTGACCTTGACCTGCATGCGTTCCACCGACGAGTCGACGAAGCGCGAGGTGCCCTGGGCGGTGACCTCTTCGCCGAGCACGTGCCAGGGCTCGATGGCACCGCGGAGTTCCATCTTGATGCCGTTGCCGGTGATCAGATCGCCGTAGTGCGGGAAGCGGAACTCGAAGAACGGGTCGAACCAGGCGGGATCGAACGGATAGCCGGCGCGTTGCAGATCGCAGATCACGTCTTCGAAGTCCTGGCGGGCGAAGTGCGGCAGCAGGAAACGATCGTGCAGCTCGGTGCCCCAGCGGATCGGCTTGCGGCTGTAGGGCTCCTTCCAGAAGCGGGCGACGAAGGTACGCAGCAGCAGGATCTGCGCCAGGCTCATGCGCGCATGGGGCGGCATCTCGAAGGCGCGAAATTCCACCAGGCCCTGTCGGCCGCTGGCGGAGTCCGGCGAGTAGAGCTTGTCGACGCAGAACTCGGTGCGATGGGTGTTGCCGGTGACGTCCGCGAGCAGATTGCGCAGCACGCGATCGACGATCCAGGGCTGATTGACGTTGCCCTTGGGCATCTGCTGGAAGGCGATGGCCAGTTCATACAGGCTGTCGTCGCGGGCCTCGTCGACGCGCGGCGCCTGGCTGGTGGGGCCGATGAAGGTGCCGGAGAACAGGTACGACAGGCTCGGGTGGTGCTGCCAGAAGGTGATCAGGCTCTGGATCAGATCCGGGCGGCGCAGCAACGGGCTGTCCGCCGGGGTGGGGCCGCCCAGCGTGACATGGTTGCCGCCGCCGGTACCGGTGTGGCGGCCATCGAGCATGAATTTCTCGGTGCCAAGGCGGGTCTGGCGGGCCTCTTCGTACAAAATGGTGGTGTCGCGCACCAGGTCGTCCCAGGAGCTGGCCGGGTGCACGTTGACCTCGATGACGCCGGGGTCGGGCGTGACCGCGAGCTTGGTCAGGCGGAAGTCTCGCGGCGGCTCGTAGCCCTCGACGATGATACGCAGGCCGGTCTCCGCGGCGGTGGCCTCGAGGCAGGCGACCAGGTCGAGCCAGTGCTCCAGGTGGGTCAGCGGCGGCGTGAAGCAATACAGCCGGCCCTCGCGGGGCTCGATGCACAGCGAGGTGCGCACGAGCTCGGCCGGGTACTCATCCGGCAGCGCCGATTGTTCAGACAACGGCTGGCGCTGATCGTCGACGGATTGCTCGCGGCCATAGCGACGGGCCATCGCGTCCGGGTTGGCGCCTTGCTCGTTCAACGCCTGGCGCGGCTGCTCAGACTCGACGATGTGCACGAAGCGGCCGGCGTTGCGATCGCGGTTCAGCGCGTCGGCGTGGCTACGCAGCGGCGGCACCGGTTCGAAGGGGTCCCGCGCCGGGTGGGTGTCGAGCTCGGCGTCCGGCACATAGGGCAGGGCGTCGAGCGGCAGCCGGAAGCCCATCGGCGAGTCGCCGGGGATCAGGAACAGGTTGCCGTCGCGTAGCGACCACTTGCCGCTGACCCAACCGCCGCCGCCCTCGCTGCCGAGCGTCAGCCCGGCCCAGCGCAGCGGCAGCGCATAGCCGGCGATGCGGTCGAGCCCCTGACTAAAGATGCGGGCGATCCGCGCGCGCTCGATGGGGTCCTTGAGCTTGCTGTCGAAGGGGTCGACGTTGACCGGTAGGCGCGCCTCCTTCCACAGGTAATAGAAGACGTCCTCGTGCGCCGGTTGCGCATGCTCGGGCTTAACGCCGAGCTTGCGCGCCAGCGTGGTGATGAAGCGCTCGGCCTCCTCGGGGCCGTAGTCGTAGCTGTCGCGCTCGTTGCCGAACAGCTGCTCGTCGTGCCAGACGGGCTCGCCGTCCTTGCGCCAATAGCAGGCCAGCGCCCAGCGCGGCAGTTGCTCGCCCGGATACCACTTGCCCTGGCCGATGTGCAGCATGCCGGCCGGCGCGAACTGGCGCTTGAGGCGGAACAGCAAGTCCTCGGCTAACAGCTTTTTGGTCGGGCCGAGGGCGGCGATGTTCCACTCGGCGCCCTCCATGTCATCGATGGAGACGAAGGTGGGCTCGCCGCCCATGGTCAGGCGCACGTCGTTGTCGGTCAGTTCGGCATCGACACTGTGGCCAAGGGACTCGATGGCGCTCCACTGTTCCTCGGTGTAGGGCTTGGTGACGCGCGGGTCTTCGTGGATGCGCTTGACCCGATTGTGGAAGTAGAAGCTGACCTCGCACTTGTCGGTGGCGCCGGTGATGGGCGCTGCCGACACCGGGTCCGGTGTGCAGGCGAGCGGGATGTGGCCCTCACCGGCGAACAGGCCGGAGGTCGGGTCGAGGCCGATCCAGCCGGCGCCGGGGATGTAGACCTCGGTCCAGGCGTGCAGGTCGGTGAAGTCGCGCTCCGGGCCGCTGGGGCCGTCCAGCGCCTTCACGTCCGCGGTGAGCTGGATCAGGTAGCCGGAGACGAAGCGCGCGGCCAGGCCCAGGTGGCGCAGCGCCTGCACCAGCACCCAGGCGCTGTCGCGGCAGGAACCCTTACGCAGCTTCAGCGTCTGCTCGCAGGTCTGGATGCCGGTCTCCATGCGGATGACGTAGCCGATGTCTTCCTGCAGCCGCTTGTTGATGTCGACCAGGAAGTAGACGATCTCGCGGGGCGTAAGGTCGACACCGGTCATCCACTGTTTGAGCAGCGCGCCGTCTTCCTTGATTTCCAGGTACGGGGCCAGCTCCTTGGTGAGTTGGGCGTCGTACTGGAACGGGAATTTGTAGGCGTACTCGTCGACGAAGAAGTCGAACGGATTGATCGTGATCATCTCCGCGATCACGTCCACCTCGACGCTCAGCTTTTTGGCCTTTTCCGGGAACACCAGTCTGGCGAGGTAGTTGCCGAACGGGTCCTGCTGCCAATTGATGAAGTGCTCTTCGGGTTCGATGCGCAAGGAGTAAGAGCGAATCGGTGTGCGGCAATGGGGTGCCGGACGCAGCCGAACCGTGTGTGGCCCTAGTCCGACCATGCGGTCGAAGCGGTACTCGGTCTTGTGGTTGATGGCGACGAGGATGGACATGGACGGGGCGGCTCCGGAGAGAATGATGCGGATAGAGTGAGGCTGCGTACTTTACCAGCGCGCGGCAAAAATCGTTCCATCAATGTGCGGCGCATATGGTTCGCGAATGGGGCCCTGCATCGCCCCAGGGGGCTCGAGGGGGTGGTGCACCGAAGCGGGTCGTCCTGCGCCGGAGTCTGCACCTAAACGGGGCAAGCATGCCGCATGGGGTCCGACCGGCGTGAGCGTCTTTTGTGGGAGCGGCTTGCAGCCGCGATGGGGCAACACGGGCATCCGCTGGCGTAGCCGTCGCGATTGCAAATCGCTCCCACGGTGGGGGGCAAAGGCTCCGTGTTTCGTGCTTACCAGGCATCGTCAAACGGCTTGCTGGTGCGATTTTTGCTTAATCGTCGTCGGGGAAGCCATGGGAATTCGAGAGAGGAAAGTCGCGATGATGAGCCAGTTCTACAGCGGCAGCGGTCAGTTTCAGAGCATGCGACCCGATACGGCGAGGCGCGGGACAGGCGCCGGTGCGGCCATGGCCTTTCACGAGTTCTACCAGGACGACTTTCGCCCCCGCGACCACTACCTGCCGATGTGGGAGCACATCCAGAAGACCGGCCAGCACCTGCTGGGCGATAAGTCCCGCGAGGCGCATCTGACGCTGCACACCGAGGGCGTCACCTTCACCGTCTATGCCAACGAGGACGAGGGCATCGAGCGGGTGTGGCCCTTCGACATCCTGCCGCGCATCATCACCGCCGCGGAATGGGCGCATATCGAGGCCGGCCTGAAGCAGCGCATCCGTGCCCTGAATCTTTTTCTGAAGGACCTGTATCACGGTCAGCGCATCCTCAAGGACGGCGTGATCCCGCCGGAGCTGATCTACCGCGGCAAGGATTTTCGGCGCGAGATCATGGATATCGATGCGCCCCACGACATCTACACCCACATCAGCGGCGTCGACCTGATCCGCGATGAGGACGGCCGCTACCTGGTGTTGGAGGACAATCTACGCACGCCGTCGGGTGTCTCGTACATGATCGAGAACCGGGTGGTCGAGCGACGCATTCTGCCGGAGTTCTTCGCCCGCTATCGGGTGCGGCGGGTGGAGCATTATCCGGCGCTGTTGTTGCAGGCATTGCGGCATCTCTCGCCACGGGGCAAGGAGCGGGCGAACATCGTCGTGCTGACGCCGGGCATCTACAACTCCGCCTACTTCGAGCACACCTTCCTGGCCAAGGAGATGGGCGTGGAGCTGGCGGAAGGCCGCGATCTGGTCTGCCGCAACGACAAGGTCTACCTCAAGACGACCCATGGGTTGAACCAGGTCGACGTGATCTATCGCCGCGTCGATGACGAGTTCCTGGACCCGCTGGTATTCCGCGCCGATTCGGTGCTCGGTATCGCCGGCGTCATCAATGCCTGGCGCGCCGGCAACGTCGCGCTGGTGAACGCGCCCGGCGCCGGCATCGCCGACGACAAGGCGGTCTACACCTACGTACCCGACATCATCCGCTATTACCTGGGCGAGGCGCCAATCCTGGCCAACGTGCCGACCTATCAGATGACCAATCTGGAGGAGCGCGCCTATGTGCTCGACAACCTGGAGCGCATGGTGGTCAAGGCGGTCGCCGAATCTGGCGGTTACGGCATGTTGATGGGGCCGAGTTCCACGCCTAAGCAGCGCGCCGAGTTTGCGCGCAAGATCGCCGCCGACCCGCGCAACTACATCGCCCAGCCGGTGGTGCAGTTGTCGCGCCATGTCTGTTATCTGGACGGCGAGTTGGAGTCGCGCCACCTGGACCTGCGCCCGTTCATCATCTACGGCGACGACATCGATGTGGTCCCCGGCGGCCTGACCCGCGTCGCCATGACCAAAGGCTCGCTGGTGGTCAACTCCTCGCAAGGCGGCGGCAGCAAGGACACCTGGGTGCTTGCGAACTGACATGCTGAGCAGAATCGCCGAATCGCTGTATTGGATGGCGCGCAATCTGGAGCGAGCCGATGACACCGCACGCATCCTCGACATCAATGTGCTGTACATGTTGGAGGCCGACGAGGGCGCCACCGAGGAGATGCAGTGGACGCCGCTGCTGACCATCGTCGGCGCCGATGAGACTTATCTGGAGCGCTATCCGGACGGCCGGGTTACCGTGCAGCGGGTCATCAATCTGCTGACCCAAGACAAGGCCTACAGCGGCTCCCTGTACAACAGCCTGCGGCTGGCGCGGGAAAACGCCCGCGTCGTGCGCGATCGCATCTCACAGGAGATGTGGGAGGCGATCAATGAGTTTTGGTTGTCCACCGACCGCCACCTGAAGACCAAGCTCGCGCCCTGGCGGGCGGCGGAGTTCTACGCCTATGTGCACCGCGAGGTGGCGCTGTTCTTCGGCTTGACCCAGAGCACCATGATGCGCGGTGAGGCTTACGGGTTCACGGTTCTGGGCAGTCTGCAGGAGCGTGCCGACATGACCGCTCGCATCCTCGACGTGCGCTATCACCTGCTGTTGCCGGACCTGACCCTGGTGGGTTCACCGCTGGATTTCTACCAGTGGGGCGCCTTGCTCAAATCGCTGTCCGGCTTCGACGCCTATCGACGCAAGTATCACACCGGTATCCGGCCCATCGACGTGGTCGAGTTCGTGCTGCTGGACGCCGATTTTCCGCGTTCGCTGCGCTACTGTGTCGACGGTCTCGACCGCGCCCTCGAGCGCATCGGCCCGGTCCGCGCCGCCGCGGTGACCGATCGCATGGCCGCGTTGCGGGCGCACCTCGACGGCACCTCGCCGCGGGCGGTGCTGGACCACGGGCTGCACGAATACCTCGACGACTTTCTCGCCTTGCTCGCCGACCTCACCGTTGCGCTACAAGCCGACTATTTTGAGGCGCATATGGGCGAGGCCCAAGTGGGAGAGAGTCCCCTGGCAACTGCTAAAGGGGGAAATGCTGAAGAGAGGGATGCGCAGATGGCGCAGGCCCAATCGGGCAAGCCCGACGCCGGTGGAGTGGTCCGATGAGGTACCGTATCGAACGCAGCGAACAGGCGCGCTTCAGTGCCCAGGTTCGTGAGCACCACTTCGAGACCCGCGTCGCACCTTGGGATGATGCCGGGCAGCACTTGGAGCAGCTCGAGGTCAGCGTCGAGCCTACCGCGGAGGTCGCTTCTCATCGCGATTGTTTCGGCAACCAGGTCCATCGTGCGGCGTTGCTCGGCGCCCATGATGCCTGCGTAGTCCGTATGGTCGCCGAGGTCGAGACCCGGCTCGCGAATCCGTTTGAGTTCGACATCGTGCCGCCCGAGCGCGAAGCGGCCTGGATCGCCGACAGCCTGCGGCAGGCGCCGCGGCTATGGGATTTTGTGCTGCACCGCAGTGCCTTGACGCCCGCCATTGATGCGCTGTTCGGCGACGATGCCGCAGCTTCGGCTCCGGCGGTTGCGGTCTGGCGACCCGGAGTGGCCCTGCTGACACAGGTGCAGGAGGCCTGCGACTGGATGCAAGCCGAATACGCCCATGATCCCGCGCTGCCCCCCTGTGACGGGCTCGAAGACCTATTGCATGCGCGTAGCGGTTGTTCGGCGGATCTTGCGCATCTGCTGATCGCGCTGGTGCGTGCCTGGCAGATGCCCGCGCGCTTTGTCAGCGGCTATCTGGACGCGGCCTATTTTGACCCCGACGACGAAGCGCCTGAGGGCACGGAAGCGCGCCCGCAGACGCTGCACTACTGGATGGAGGTGCTGATTCCGGGCGGCGGTTGGCGCGGCATCGATCCGGCGCAGGGCTTGGTCGCCGACGATACCTACGTGCGCCTGGCGGTGGGGCGGGATCTGGGCGATGTCACGGGCTTTCGGCAAAGCTTCAAGGGCGATGGCGACTTCATCGGCGTCGAAACCGAGATCGCGGTACGGCGCCTGGATTGAGGTGGCATCGCCAGCGCGGCCGTGCTGGCCTCTGCCGGATCGAATGCCAATGCTCCGGATACACAAAGGCCCCGCACTTAGCGGGGCCTTTGTGTCACGGAGCTGAAGGTCCGCGCGGTTGCTGGCCTCTGATGCCGGCCAGCACGTTTTCCTGCCTAGCTTTTTGGGGCGAGCCTCAGTCGATGAATGGACTGTTGGTCTCTACCTCTTGGACCTCGACCACGGGGGCGCGGTTGTCTTGCTGGGCCTGGGCTTGCTGATTGTCAGTCAGTACAACCGTTGTCGATACGCCGCCGATGAGTAGTGCTGCCAATGCGATTCCACCAAGCATGTCAATTCTCCTGACTTGAGTTGCGTTTGGGGTTATGTTGAAAGTTATTATATAAGCATTTTCTAATTTAGCAACCCCTTTTTTTGGGCAAGGACAAAATTCTTCGCGGTGTCATTGCTGTAATGGATTGTGCGCTCGGGGGGTGCGACTTCACTCGCACGGAAGGCATTGACTGGGCGAATAAATTCGCCCTTACGCGCGGAGCAGCTGCCGGATTTAGGATGATCCTCGCAACAACGACAAGTAGGCTCTCGCCCTGCCTTGCTGCGAGGGAGGGGCCGGGCGAACAGCAAGTAGCCACGCTTCGCCTTCGCGCTGTGCTTCGTGCGAACGCGAGGGTGTGTTCGATGAGGTCGTGGAAACCGTGTAGCGGTCTTGCCCTGAAAAACGCACGTAGACAGCCCAGCATTGCGCTGGGCCGTTTCAGGATTCAATTCCCTTAGGGAGCCCGATATCTCGGAGCTCTTCTGCGAAGGAATATTGCCTTAGCCGTAGTTGGCGGCGACGAAGTCCCAGTTAATCTTGCCCCAGATGGCTTCGAGGTACTTCGGGCGGGCGTTGCGGTAGTCGACGTAGTAGGCATGTTCCCAGACGTCGACGGTGAGCAGCGCGGTCTTGCCCTCGGCCAGCGGGGTGCCGGCGTTGGAGGTGTTCAGGAGCTCCACACCGCCGTCGGCGTTCTTGATCAGCCAGGTCCAGCCGGAGCCGAAGTTGGTGGCTGCGGACTGGCTGAAGGCCTTCTTGAACTCGTCGAAGGAGCCGAACTTGGCGTTGATGGCGTCGGCAAGCGCGCCACTGGGCTCACCGCCGCCGTTCGGGCTCAGGCAGTTCCAGTAAAAGGTGTGATTCCAGACCTGGGCGGCGTTGTTGAAGATGCCGCCGGACGCCTTTTTGACGATGTCTTCTAGGGACAGGTTTTCGAACTCGGTGCCCGGGATCAGGTTATTCAGATTAGTGACGTAAGTCTGGTGATGCTTGCCGTAGTGGTAGTCGATGGTCTCTGCGGAGATCACCGGCTCCAAGGCGTTCTTTTCAAAAGGAAGTGCGGGTAATTCGTGGGCCATGTGTCTGGTCTCCTGAGCGTGTGTGAACTGGTTCTAACTTGCGCCTGAAAGGTTGTGCCCGGCCGGGGTGATGTCAAGGCGTTGCCGTGGAGCCGACGCGCTGGACTGTGCAGGCCTGGCGAGCCTGGGCGGAGGCAAGACCAGGGCGCGCGCCCAATCCCGGGCAGGCGACTTGGCGCGGTGCCAGGCGCATGCGACGATAAGCCTTGTGCTGCATGGGGGTCTTGTCCACGCGGGTAGTCGCCGCTGCCAAAACTGAGGTCCTATAGAATGCCGTCATGACCACAGCGACTCTCAACGCCATCGAAATCAGTCTCTTCGTCAGCCGTCTGGAGGCGGTCTGCGACGAGATGGGCGCGGTGCTGCGCAACGCTGCGCTGTCGCCGAACATCCGTGATCGACTGGACTTCTCCTGCGCAGTATTCGACGCCGCGGGCGCGCTGTGCGCCCAGGCGGCGCACATCCCGGTGCATCTGGGGAGCATGGCCTTTGCGATGGCGGATCTGGTCGGCGGTCTGGAATGGGCCGACGGCGACATGGCCATCGTCAATGATCCGTACCTAGGGGGAACGCATCTGCCGGACGTGACGCTGATCGCGCCGGTGTTCGTCGCCGGTGCGCTGGTGGCCTTCGTCGTCAATCGCGCCCACCACGCGGACATCGGCGCAAGCACGCCGGGGTCGATGCCGATCTCGCGCACCCTCGCCGATGAGGGCCTGGTGATTGCGCCCCGGCACCTGCTGCGCGGCGATCGGCTCGACGAGACCGCGCTGTCGGAGATCACAGGCTGTTTGCGCAATCCGGACCATGCAAGCGGGGATTTCTTCGCCCAGATCAGCGCCAATCGGGCAGGCCGTGCACGCGTCGCCGACCTCGTGAACGGGCTCGGCATCGATGCCTTCCAGGTCGGCTTGGAGGCCATGAATGCCTACGGCGAGCGTCTGGCGCGGGCCGCGCTGGCCGAGATCCCTGACGGCAGCTACTGCTTCACGGACCGGATGGACGACGACGGCCAGGGGACTTTCGACATTCCGATCAGCGTCACGCTGCGGGTGCGCGACGGCAACGTCGACTGCGACTTCACCGGCACCGGCGCTCAGGTGGACGGCAACATCAACTGTCCGCTGGCGGTGGCCGCCGCGGCGGTGTTTTACTGTTTTCGCTGTCTGATGCCGCCGCAGACGCCGGCCTGCGCCGGCAGCCTGCGGCCGATCCGGCTGCACGCGCCGGCGGGCTGCCTGGTCAATGCCCGCCGCCCGGCGGCGGTGGCCGCCGGCAATGTCGAGACCAGCACCCGCATCGTCGATGCCGTGCTCGGCGCGTTGGCGCAGCCGATGCCTGAGCGCATCCCCGCCGCCAGCCACGGCAGCATGAACAACCTCGCCATCGGCGGCTGGATGGACGATGCCGACGGCCGCCGCGCCTGGGACTATTACGAGACCATCGGCGGCGGCATGGGCGCGGGGCGGCACGGAGGCGGCCTGTCCGGCGTACAGACGCATATGACCAACACGCTCAATACACCGGTCGAGGTCATCGAGTCGCGCTTTCCGCTGCGGGTGACGCGCTATCAGCTGCGGCAGGGCTCCGGCGGTACCGGTCGGCGCGTCGGCGGCGACGGCCTGGTACGCGAGTTCGAGTGTCTGTCGCCGGCCCATGCCACGCTGATCGGCGAGCGACGGCTGCATGCCCCTTGGGGCCTCTCCGGCGGCGCCGACGGCAGCCCCGGCGGCCAATGGCTCAACGACCGACCGCTACCGGCGAAGGTGGCGCTGGATCTGGTCGCGGGCGACCGGCTGCGGATCGAGACCCCTGGCGGCGGCGGCTGGGGGGAGGAGCGTGGTTAGTGGTTAGTGGTTAGTGGTTAGTGTACAAGGCACCGCTGCGGAAGTTCCGAGGCCGTAGGAGTGACCCTCGGCTCTGTGGGAGCGACTTGCAGTCGCGACCATCCCTGTCGCGGCGGTCGCGATTGCAAATCGCTCACACAACCGTGGCTGGTCTCGGCATGTTCGCGGCGAAGCACGAGGTGCCGTAGGGGGTCACGTCGTCTCGTTGTCCGAGTTTCGATGCGGCATCGGACTGGCGCGGGTCCTCGAAATCGGGATCGAAATCGAAATCGAAATCGAAATCGGGATCGGGATCGGGATCGCGATAGTCGCCACGCGCTACGATTTCGATACCGATACCGATACCGATACCGATACCGATACCGATACGGATACCGATGAGCATGACTTATCGATCTGAGGCATCGCCTCGCTGGCCACTGGCACCTAGCTACTTTGATTAGGAGAGAACAGCATGTGCGGAATCTGCGGCGAACTGCGTCTGGACGGCGCCCCGGCGGACCTGGACGCGGTATCGCGCATGATGTCGCGGTTGGTGAGTCGCGGGCCGGACCACGGCGGCAGTTACAGCGACGGGCCGCTCGGCTTCGGCCATCGGCGGCTGTCCATCATCGATCTGTCGGTACGCTCCAACCAGCCGATGGTGGACCAGCAGTTGGGCCTCGCTCTGGTGTTTAACGGTGCGATCTATAACTACCCGGAGCTGCGCCGCGAACTGCAGGGCCTGGGCTACCACTTCTTTTCCGACGGCGATACCGAGGTCATCCTCAAGGCCTGGCACGCCTGGGGCGAGGATTGTGTCGCTCGGCTGCATGGCATGTTCGCGTTTGCGATCTGGGATGCAAACAAGCAGTTGCTGTTCTTGGCCCGCGACCGTTTCGGCATCAAGCCCCTGTATTGGACCGACGATGCCGCGCGGCTGCGTTTCGCGTCCAGCCCGCAGGCGCTGCTCGCGGCTGGCGGCGTCGACACCGGTATCGACCCGGTAGCGCTGCACAATCTGTTCACGCTGCATGCGGTGGTTCCGGCGCCGCGCACCGTATTGAAGGGCGTGCGCAAACTGCCGCCCGCGCATTGGCTGCGCATCGACGCCGACGGTCGGCGCACCGAGCGCGCCTACTGGCACTTGGACGCCACCCGCCCCGCCGAACCGCTATCCGACGCCGACTGGATCGACGCCATCCACGATGCCCTGCAAAACGCCGTGCGCAAGCGCCGAGAGATCGCCGACGTACCGGTTGGCGTGCTGCTCTCCGGCGGGCTTGATTCCAGTCTGTTGGTGGCGCTGCTGGCCGAGAACGGCGTCAGCGATCTGCACACCTTCTCGGTGGGCTTCGAGGACACGCCGGAGGAGGCCGGCAGCGAGTTCGAGTATTCCACGCCGGTGGCCGAGCGCTACCAGACCCGCCACCACCGCTTGCGCGTGCCCAACAGCGACGTGCTGGCGCGCCTGCCGGAGGCGGTCGACGCCATGGCCGAGCCGATGTTCGGTCAGGATGCGGTGGCCTTTTATCTGCTCGCCGAACGGGTCTCCCAGGAGATCAAGGTGGTGCAGTCCGGCCAAGGTGCGGACGAGGTCTTCGGCGGCTATTTCTGGTACTCGCGCATCGCCGCCGAGACCGCCGGCGCCCCCGTCGATCGCGTGCGTAAGCACTATTTCGATCGCGACCACGACGAGTATCTGCGCATGGTATCGGGCGCCTATGCCGGACCGGATCATACGGCGGAGTATGTTGCCGCCCGCCTCGCCGAGCCGCTCGCGGACGAACTGATTGATGCGGTGCTGCGCCTGGACGTGACCACGCTGATTGTCGACGACCCGGTCAAGCGCGTGGACAACATGACCATGGCCTGGGGGCTGGAGGCGCGGGTGCCGTTCCTGGACCACCAGTTGGTGGAGATCGCCGCCCGTTGCCCGCCGGCGCTGCGGCTGCGCGACGGCGGCAAGTACCCGCTCAAGGCCATTGCCCGCGGCCGGCTGCCGGATGCGGTGATCGACCGGCCCAAGGGCTATTTCCCGATGCCGGCGCTCAAGTACGTGCGCGGCGAGTTCCTCGACTTTATGCGCGACATCCTGGATTCCTCCGCCTGCCGTGAGCGCGGCCTCTACCGGCGCGACTATGTCGACCGACTGCTGGCGGCACCGGACATGCACCACACGCGCATCCAGGGCAGCAAGCTCTGGCATTTAGCGCTGTTGGAGTTCTGGCTGCAGCGCCACGCCGATGGCGTCGTCAGCGCCTGACTTGAGAAGCCGGGGGCAGACCCCGACTTCCGGCGAACAAACATCAATGACACCCCAACACATTCTGAGGTAACGCAATGGACGTCATCGAACGCATCGACCAACAAGTCAAGGGCAACGCCGTCGTCATCTATATGAAGGGCACCCCGCAGATGCCCCAGTGCGGCTTCTCGATGCGCGCCGCGCAGGCGCTCGGGGACTCCGGCGTCGAGTTCGCCTACGTCAATGTGTTGCAGGATCCCGAGATCTTCGAGAATCTGCCCCGCTATGCCGATTGGCCGACCTTCCCGCAGATCTATATCGACGGCGAGCTGGTTGGGGGTTGCGACATTACCCTGGAGCTGCATGCCTCCGGCGAACTCAAGACCATGATGGAGGCCGCGGCGGCCAAGACGGGCGAGCAGCACGCCGAAGGCTGAAGCCGCCTGCCAGAGTCCCGGTGGGTCCCCTGCGCTTGGCCCGACCCTACCGGGTCCAAACCACCGCGACGGCTAGACAACGGAACCTGGATAACCGCTGCCCATGTCCAGCATGCGCCAGCGGTTGACGATGGTGCAGAACAGTTCGGCGGTCTTTTCCGCGTCGTAAATAGCCGAGTGGGCTTGGGCGTCGTCCCAGGGCAGACCTGCTGCACGCACGGCCTTCGCCAGTACGGTCTGCCCATAGGCCAGTCCTGATAGTGATACCGTGTCGAAGACGCTGAACGCGTGAAACGGATTGCGCTTATAGTTGGTGCGTTCAACGGCGGCCTTGACGAAGCCGAGATCGAAGTGGGCGTTATGCCCGACAAGGATCGCGCGAGTGCAGCCGCTGCTGCTCACCGCCTTCCGGATCGGCGTTAAGATCCTGTTCAGGGCGTCCTGCTCAGCCACCGCGTCGCGAAATGGATGATCCGGGTCGATCTTGTTGAAGGCCAGGGCGCGAGGGTCGATCTCGGCGCCGATGAAAGGGAGCACGTGACAGGCCAAGGTGGGGCCCGGCTTTAGCACGCCATCATCGTCCATGCGGATGACGACGGCCGCAATCTCGAGCAGGGCATGGCGCTGAGGGTCGAACCCCCCGGTCTCCACGTCCACCACGACGGGCAGGAAGCCGCGAAAGCGACCGGCGATCGGTAACGGTTGTCGTTGTTCTGTATCCATCCGGTGCAGCATAAGAGCCGCGCAGGCAAATGCCAAACCCTGGGCTCGTTTCCGGGGCAAAGAAATGAGCGGAATTCCCCGCAGTCTGCGCAAGTCAGGGCAAAGGGGGGACCACATGTCGGCGAATTGGCGTTGCTTTGCCGATGCCCTTCGGCGCCCGTTGAACGTCTGGCTGCTTTGCCTGTTGGCTTGGGCTTTTCCCCTTGGTCTGATGGCCGAGGGCGATGGTTTCGACCGCGGTCTTCTGTTTCGCGTCACACCGCCAGGGAACGGGCCGGCGAGTTTTCTATTCGGGACGATCCACAGCGAAGATCCGCGAGTGCTGGCCTTGCCAGCGCCAGTGCGCAGGCACCTCGACGAGGCCCGGGCACTGGTGTTGGAGGTGGTCCCAGATCCCGACGCCCTGTCCGCGTCCGTCGCGGCCATGACCTACAACGACGGTCGCCTGCTCTCAGACGTGGTGCCCGAGGAGGTCTACCGCGACAGCATGGCCGCGCTCGCACAGCGTGGCCTGCCAGAGGTTGCTGTGCGGTCGTTCAAACCCTGGGCCGTCATGACCCTCCTCAGCATGCCGGCGGCCGAAACCGGCGAGTTTCTCGACCTCGAACTCTATCAGCGGGCGCTGGCGAACGGCATACCGGTGCTGGGACTCGAGACGATGACCGAACAGTTGGCGGTGTTCGAGGGCCTCGATCAATCCGACCAAGTGGCGCTGTTGCGTGAGACCTTAGCGTCGTTGTCCGAATTGCCTACCCTGTTCGAGGCGCTCATCGATGCCTATGTGCGGCGCGATCTGGCCGCACTGATGGAGTTGGGGGATGACTATCTCGGCGGCGCCGACCAGGAGCTGTCGACGCGATTCCATGATGCCCTCATCGCCGTGCGCAACGCCCGCATGGCGCGTCGCATGCAGCCGATGATCGATCATGGAGGACATTTCATTGCTGTCGGCGCGTTGCACTTGCCGGGTGCGGGCGGTGTGCTAGATCGGCTGGCATCGGCGGGCTACGACATCGAGCGGCTGTACTGATCCAAGACTCCCCGATTGCTATGTTAACATCCGCCAAGCCGCGGCCAATTCGACGCAAGGGCAGGAGTGGGAGTGTGGAGATCAAACGCATACACAACAGGCTCGTTGGTTTCCTGAGCCTGGTGTTGATTGCAGGCCTCGTTGCCGGATGCAGTTCCGTTCCTAAGGAATACCGTGATCCGCGGGATCCCTGGCAGGGCTACAACCGGGCCGTGTTCAAGTTCAACACAGACTTTGACAACGCCTTCCTGAAGCCTACCGCCAAGGGTTATCGGTACATTACGCCCGAGCCCGTAGACCGGAGCGTCACCAACTTCTTCAACAATATCGCGGACTTCACCTCGGCCGTGAATAACGCGCTGCAGTTCAAGCTGTCGCGGGCCGCCAGCGACGTAGGCCGCATGGCTGTGAATTCGACCGTCGGCATCGGCGGTTTGTTCGATGTGGCGTCCAACATCGGTCTGCCCAGCTACAAGGAAGACTTTGGCCAAACGCTTGGGTACTGGGGGTTCGAGGCGGGGCCCTACTTTGTGCTGCCGATTTTCGGCCCCGGCAGCGTGCGGGACAACATCGGCTTTGCCGGCGATATCGCGCTTGATCCGTTTTTCAGTATCGAGACGAACGAGATCTACTGGGGTTTCGTCACGCTCCGGATCATCGATCGACGTGCCGATCTGCTCGAAGCGGGCGATCTGATCGACGAGGCCGCGATCGATCCCTATACGCTGGTTCGGGATGCCTACCTGCAGCGTCGGCGTAGCCAGGTCTACGATGGCAACCCTCCGGACGATGATGATGAGAATTTCTTCTGGGATGACGAGGCGCCCGTTAGTTCGCCCGAGTAGTCCCCTAATAGCGCCCGCCAAACACGCCCTCCGGTAGTTCGCCTCAGCAGCGCTGAGGAGGCGCTACCGCAACGCTTGCTCAAATCCCGTCTCGGGCTCCGTAGCCCGCCAACATTGCCGTGACGGAGCTCGGGCAATCCCCCCGAGGCCGGTCTATACTGTTAATATAAACAGTTAAACTGGTTGTTGGCCTTGAGTCTCCCTATCGCGGTGGATTACGCGGAACTCTGCTGCCGTAGCTGCTTCTCCTTTCTACGCGCCGCCTCACATCCCGAGGAACTGGTGCAGACCGCCGCGCGCCTCGGCTACCGTGCCTTGGCCATCACCGACGAATGCTCCCTCGCCGGTGTCGTCAGGGCGCATGAGGAGGCGCGTAAGCAGGGCCTGCATCTGCTCATCGGCAGTGAGCTGCGCTTTGACGACGGTCTCCGGCTGATCGCGCTGGCGCGCGACCTTGCCGGCTATCAAAACCTGTCGCAGCTGATCTCTACCGCGCGACGGCGTGCCGCGAAGGGTGACTACCGGCTCGAGACCGCCGATCTTGACGCGGGCCTGCCCGGTTGCCTGGTGCTGTGGCTGGTCGACGATGACGGCGATACCGCTGTGGACGCCGATAGGGACGCTGGCGCTCGCGGGCACTGGCTGCGCGCGCGCTTCCCCGATCGCTGCTGGATTGGCGTCGGGCTGCATCGCCGCGGCGACGATGTCGCCAAGCTGCGGCGGCTGCGAGCGCTGGCCACGGCAACTCAGCTGCCGTTGACCGCTGTCGGCGAGGTGCTGATGCATGTCCACGGCCGCCGGCCGCTGTTGGACGTGATGACCGCCATCGCCGGTGGCCTAGACCTGACCGCTGGCGCCGCGGAACGCCAGAATTGCGAGCAGCACCTGCGTCCGCCAGAGACCCTGCGGCGTTTCTATCCGGCCGATTTGCTGCAGGAGACCGTGCGCATCGCTGCCCGCTGCGAGTTCGCGCTGGATCAATTGCGTTATGAATATCCGCTAGAACTGACCCCCGCCGGTGAAGGGCCGGACGCCTATCTGCGCCGCATCACCCAGGCCGGTGCCGAACGACGTTTCCCCGACGGCGTACCCGATCGAGTCCAGAGCCTGTTGGCGCACGAGTTGGCGCTGATTACCGAGCTGAACTACGCGCCGTTCTTCCTCACCGTGTTCGACATCGTCCGCTTCGCCCGCGACCGCGGCATCCTCTGCCAGGGGCGCGGCTCGGCGGCCAACTCCGCGGTCTGTTACTGCCTCGGCATCACCGAGGTGGACCCGTCGCGCATGTCCATGCTGTTCGAGCGCTTCATCTCCCGCGAGCGTAACGAGCCGCCGGACATCGACGTCGACTTCGAGCACCAGCGCCGCGAGGAGGTGATCCAATACATCTACCGCAAGTACGGTCGCGAGCGCGCCGCGCTGGCCGCCACCGTGATCAGCTATCGGCCCAAGAGCGCCGTGCGCGATATCGGAAAGGCGCTCGGCATGCCGCCGGATCAGATCGATCGACTAGCGCGCAACATCAATTGGTGGGACGGCCAGGCGGTGCCGCCGGAGCGGCTGCGAGAGGTCGGGTTGGACCCGTTCAACCCGCTGATCCTGCGCCTGATGCGTCTGGTGCACGAACTGATCGGCTTTCCGCGCCACCTGTCCCAACACGTCGGCGGCTTCGTCATCTCCCGCGACAAGCTCTCGCGGCTGGTGCCCATCGAGAACGCCGCCATGGATGGGCGCAGCGTCATCCAATGGGACAAGGACGACCTGCACGCGCTGGGGCTGCTCAAGGTCGACTGCCTGGCGCTGGGCATGCTGAGCGCCATCCGCCGGGCGCTGGACCTGATCAATGATTTCCGGGGCGGCCTGCACGGCAGTCGGCTCGGCGTCGCCGACATCCCGGCAGAGGACCCAGCGGTCTACGGCATGATCCAGCGCGGCGAGACCACCGGCGTGTTTCAGATCGAGTCCCGCGCGCAGATGGCGATGCTGCCCCGGCTCAGGCCCGCCTGTTTCTACGATCTGGTGATCGAGGTCGCCATCGTCCGGCCGGGGCCGATTCAGGGCGACATGGTGCATCCGTACCTGCGTCGGCGGCGGGGCTTGGAGCCGGTGTCGTATCCGTCGCCGGAGGTGGAGGCGGTGCTCGGCCGCACCCTGGGCGTGCCCATCTTTCAGGAGCAGGTCATCAAGGTCGCCACCGTCGCGGCGGGCTTCGACCCCGGCGAGGCCGATCAGGTGCGCCGCTCCATGGCCGCCTGGCGTCGTCGCGGCGGGTTGGAGGCGATTCGCGCCCGGCTCATCGGCGGCATGCTCGCGCGCGGCTATACGCGCACCTTCGCCGAGCAGATCTACAAGCAGATCCTCGGTTTCGGTGAATACGGCTTCCCCGAGTCCCATGCCGCGAGCTTCGCGCTGCTGGTGTATGTCTCCGCTTGGCTCAAGCACCACGAGCCGGCCGCCTTCTTCGCGGCGCTGATCAACAGCCAACCGATGGGCTTCTACGCCCCGGCCCAGCTCATCCGCGAGGCGCGTCGGCAGGGTGTCGAGGTGCGCGCCGTGGACGTGCGCCATAGCCAGTGGGACTGCACGCTGGAAGCGACGGATTCCGGCGCACCGGCGCTGCGCCTGGGCCTGCGATTGGTCAAGGGCTTGTCGGCGGCCGGTGCAGGGCGGTTGACGGAGGCCCGTGCTCAGCGTGACTGGAACTCGTTGGACGACCTGCGCACCCGCGCCGCGCTGGATCGACGCGACCTCAAGGCCCTGGCCGGCGCCGATGCCCTGGCGGGTTTGGTGGGGAATCGCCACCTGGCCGGCTGGCAGGTGACGCCGCGCCATGCGCCGCTGCCATTGGCGCCCGCGCCGGCCGAGCCCAGGCTGCCGTTGCTGCCCGATCTGACGGAAGGCGAGGAGATCGTCGCCGACTATGCCAGCCTGGGGCTGAGTCTGCGCCGCCATCCATTGGCCCTGCTGCGCCCCCGGCTGTTGGGACTGGGGCTCATGACGGCGTGCGACGTGCAACGGGCCGAGCCCGGCACCTGGGTGCGTGTCGCTGGCCTGGTGATCAACCGTCAGCGACCGGCGTCCGCCAACAACGTCACCTTCGTGACCCTGGAAGACGAGACCGGCCATGTGAATCTGGTCGTCTGGAAACAGCTTGCAGAGCGTCGGCGCGCGGTGTTACTCGGCGCTCGCCTGCTGGGCGTCGGCGGCGCAATCCAGCGCGAGAGCGGCGTCACGCACTTGGTCGCGAAGGAGCTGGCGGACTATACGCATCTGCTGGGCGGGCTCGTTTTTCCCTCGCGGGATTTTCATTGACCAACCGATAGGGTCTGCCTTGGGGGGCAGCCTGGACCTACTCGCTGCAAAGTTGTGTCGGCGCGGCGGCAGCACACCCGGTCCTGGATGCAGCATCTGCAACGGCCCAGAGTGTGTTCGGAGGTTGTGAAGGCCCTGGAGGAGGCGACTGCCCAGCACTGATGCGAATGGCTACGCAGGCCAGGTCAACGCCCCGAGGGCATCATCTGCTGCATCGCACCCATGGGGTTGATCTGCTCAATCTGTTTGCCGCCACTCTGGATTACAGCGGACATTCGATCCACGCTCGCTCGCATTCCCTGCATGTCCGACGCCATCGTGTCTACCCCGACCCGAATTGCCGCCACCTGCTCGGACAGACCGCTGATGTCGCCCCCCATCCGGTGCATGTCCACGGCCATGCTGGTGATCTCCTCGGTCATGCGCTCCATGCTTTGAGACATGGTGTACATGAGCATGAGCAGAAACGCGAACGCGGCCGCGACAAGCAAACCGCCCAAGGTAACGAGAATGACGCGTATCGTGTATGACATGGCAAAGTCCCCAACGGCTACGGGAAATATAGACCGATAACGGACAGCGGACAGGCAATCCGAGCGCCCCTGCGAGGCCAAGGCGGCCTTGTGCATGATGGTAGAGAGGGGACAGGCTCGCTCAACCTAAATCCGGCAGTTGCCCGGCCCGTAGGGGCGAATTCATTCGCCCTGTCAATGCTGATCCTCGACAGCGGCGGCGCGCAGGCCAGTTATCAGCGCCGTCGGCGCAAACGGCGGTTAGCGCAGTCAGGTTCACAGACCGCGCTAACCGCCCATACTCAGCCCCCGTCGGCCTCGAGCCCGGGATCGGTCAATACCGGTCGGCGACGTCAGTTGTTCTTACCTGGGGGGCCCGGCTTGCGCTGCAAACCGTCCAGGACCTCGCCGACGATCACGTTGCGGAACTGCGCAACGACGCCATCCCCGGCCTTTATGCCATCCAGCAATGCGGGGTCACTGACGTCGAAGGTCCGCGTCTGGTTGGGTCCTTTGACTGTCACCGTGCCCGCAGCCGCATCGACGCCGACGACTTCGCCGGACACCGTTAACGTCTCGGTGATGGTGCCGCTAGGCTTCCGGCCCGACTCCCGCTCGACATCAGTGGTTGCATCCATCCCAATCGGCGTTCCCGCGTCGGCTGGCGTCAGCCCGATCAGCGCGGTGCTGATCTCGGTAATCGTCACCTTGTCACCGATCTTGATCTCATCGATCCGGGTCACCTCCGGTGGCACATGCAGGACGTGGAAAATGCCATCGGCATCCTTCAGCGTCATCAATCGGGTCTCGGTATTCACGACCATGACCTCGCCGGCAAGGTAGCTGTCGCTCATCTCGGCAACAACCGGCTCGACCTCCTGCGAAAATGCAACTCCGGGGACTCCAGCGGCGCTGACCAGCGCGGCGCCCAAGGCGAGACCAAGTAATCTATTCTGCATGAAACATCCTCCAAGAATGGTTATCGGTAAGACGCGATGGTGTAGACGTCGGGACGCCTTACCCCTAAACACGGACGATGAAAGTTAGCCCGTTCGCGCTTAGGGTGCAAGCCTGGCCATCCGGCTCGAACGCTCTGCTGTGAGCCGACCTGTGCTAGTGGGTGGTGAGCGGCTTTGCGATGCCCGAGGTTGCCGTTGACGAGCTTGCGTTGGTTATCTGTCCGCGCAACGCTTGCGATCACGGGCATGACTGTTCAGTGACTCCCGGTTCAGGCTGTCGCGGAGAATGGATGCGGTCACTCCCCAGGCGACGTCTTGCTCACGCGACCTTCTGAACCCGAGGCGCCAGGGATTCCAGCGTCTTGAACACCGCTTCGACGACATTCTCCTTGCCGGCAAAGAGCGCGTCCGGCCCGCCGGCGTGCAGGTTGCTGAAGGGCGGCTCGTACAAGGCGGCGGCGTCCATCATGCCGCGTGCCGTCAGCTGGTCGATGATCATCTCGATGAACCGGATCTGGGGCACGGTCAGGCTGCGGTCGTTGAGGTAGCGGGAGAAGGCCGCCTGGGCCGCCGAGCGGTCCATACCGACCAGTCGGCGGATGAAGTGCGCTAGGGACGGGGCTCCGCTCTGGGTCAACAGGCCGGATAGCAAGCTCTCGCCGTCCTCTTCCCCGATCTCTTTCAGCGTGGCCTCCAGGCCCTTCAGGTCCAGCTCCGTCAGGGGCTGGTTGGAGCGCAGGCGGTGGATCACGATGTGGTCCAGGTGGTTGCGCAGGTAGTCCTCGACCTTCTTTGCGTACTGGGCACCGGTCATCTTCGGTACCACGACCGGGGTCTCCTCCCGCACGCCGAGCACCTCATCCTTGAAGTCGGTGTAGACGATCTTGCGTTCCTTCTTGTCGAGGAAGGGTACAAGCCCGCGCAGCCGTAGGCGCAGGTCCTCCAGCAGTTTGAGATCGACGCCCTCCCAGAACACGCTCTCCTGCACGCTGGCGAGGTATTCGAGCTGGGTGGCCACCGCCGGGATGGCGGCCTTCTCTTCCAGCAGCATGGCGATCTCGATCACCCGCTGGCGGTGGCGCTCGAAGGCGCCCTGGTCGCCCTCGGCCAGCGCCAGCTGCATGCGCAGGGCCGTGAGGTCGAAGAGGCGAGACTCGATGTCGTCGGTGGCGAGTTCGCTGGGCAGCCCCGCCAGCTCCCGATGCAGGGTCTCGCGGTCGCCCTCGCTGAGGTCCGCCCAGGCGTCCTGCTGTTGAAAGCGTTCTACCGTTTCCAGGTGCAGCCGGACGATGAAGTTGTCGGTGTTCATCGCCACAACCTCGCCGTGCAGCCCTTCGGTGAGCGACACCAGTAGATCGGCATCCGGGTCCAGCTCGGGGTTGGCCTGCACGTGGCCGAGCAACTGAACGCGGGCGCGGAACAGCCGCGTGCCCAGCGGGGCGCTGTCGCTGGCGTTGATGCCCTCTGGGTTCTCCCGGAAGTAGTCGAAGTTGAAGCAGAAGTCGAACACACGGAAGTCGGCCTTGTCCTCGCCTGGCCCGAACAGGTCGGGACAGAGGCGGGTGCCGCGCCCGATCATCTGCCAGAACTTGATCTTCGAGTAGACAGGTTTGAAGAAGACCAGGTTCGCCACCTCCGGCACGTCGATGCCGGTGTCGAGCATATCCACGGAGATCGCGATGTGCGGGGCCTTGTCCTTCTGTGAGAAGTCGTCGATCAGGCTCTGCGGGTACTTGGCCCGGTTGTCGATGACACGGGCGAAGTGCCCGGCGTGCTGCGGGTAGTGGCGGTTGAACCGGTCCTCGATGAACTTCGCATGGTCGTGGTTACGGGCGAAGATGATGGTCTTGGCCAGCCGGTCGCCGCCCTCTACGGCGTGGCCGCGCTCCATCACGTGCTGGAGCACCTTGTCGACGGTGTCCCGGTTGAACAGCCAGCTGTTGATCGCGGCGGCGTTGACCCGGTCCGGCAGTTCGCCCGGCTCCAGATCATCACCCCAGTCGAGACTCTCCCACTGGGCCTTCTCGTCGTCGCTCAGGCTGTCGTAGTCGATGCCTTCCCGAGGAAAACGTCAGGTCCACCTGCTCGACGCGGGGCGGCACCAGGAAGCCGTCGTTGACCGCCTCGGTCAGCTCGTAGGCATCGGTCGGCACCCCTGGTTCCAGCTCGAACAGGTCGTAGGTGTTCTTGTCCACCTCTTCGCGGGGGGTGGCGGTCAGGCCGACCAGCAGGGCGTCGAAGTAGCGGAAGATCGCGCCGTACTTCTGATAGACGGAGCGGTGCGCCTCGTCGATGATGATCAGGTCGAAGTGGCCGACGCCGAAGCGGGCCTCAACGCTCCCCGCACCGGCCTTGGTCTCGTCGATCATGCCCAGCATGGTCGGGTAGGTGCAGACGTAGACGCGCCCCTCGGTGTCCTTCTCGGTGACCAGGTTGACCGGGCTGGACTCCGGCAGATGCGCCTTGAAGGCGTTGCAGGCTTGGTTGACCAGCGAGACGCGGTCGGCGAGGAACAGGGCGCGCTTGACCCACCCGGCGCGTTGCAACAGGTCGACCAGTGCGATGGCGGTGCGCGTCTTGCCGGTGCCGGTCGCCATCACCAGCAGGGCCTTGCGCCGGGCCGTGGCGAACTGCGCGGCGATGCTGCCGATGGCCCGCTTCTGGTAGTAACGCCCGGCAATGGCGTCCTTCACCTGGGTCACGTCCAGCGACTCACGCTGACCGCGACGCAGGATCAGCGCGGGCCAGCTCGTCCTTCTTGTAAAAACCGGCGACCTGGCGCGGCGGATAGGCGGTGTCGTCCCAGAGCCAATGCGTGTAGCCGTTGGTATAGAAGATGATCGGGCGACGCCCGTGCATCGACTCGACACAGTCGCCGTAGAGCTTGACCTGTTGCTGTCCCTCGCGGGGGTCATGCGGTGCTTCGTTTGCTCTCCACCACCCCGAGCGGCTTGCCGTCATCGCCCCAGAGCACGTCGTCGACGAAGCCGATGCCCTGCGTGTTGGGCATCCCGGTGACCTTGTATTCGCGGTCATTCGGCCCGTCGAGGGGCCAGCCGGCGCGGTGCAGCTCCACGTCGATCAGGTAGCGGCGGGTCTCCGCCTCGGAGTAGTCGTGCGTGTCCGGCACCGCTTCAGAGGCGGCACGGACCTCGGCGAGCTGCTCGCGCAGGGCCTGCAGCTCGGCGTCGAGGGCATCGCGCTCCTGCTGGCGCTTGAGGGCCGCCTCGTTCTGCTCGGCCAGCCGCGTCTCCAGTGCCTCCAGCTCCTTGCGGGGCACCACCGAGCTGCTGTCCGGGGCGGGCGGCACGCGCTCGTCCTGCCAGCCAGCCCCTTCGCGGGAGGCGTCGGGCCGGTAGGTGCGCACCAGCCAGTAGCAGATATGGTGCAGCTCCTTGACCACCTGCAGGGCGTCGTATTCACGAATCGGGCGCGGGCTGTGGACGGCCTGGTTGCCGACCTTCTGGATCACCCGCGCCTTCTGGAAGACCGCCTGGGGCAGCAGGTTCTGGAAGCAGGGCTCGTGCAGCAAGGCCCCGAGGCCCTGGTCGTAGGGCATGCGCAGCGCGGCGTCGTGCCGGTAGAGCCAGTGGACCACCGCCTCCAGCGTGAAGCGGGCATGGAAGCAGGCGGCACGGGGGTCGCCATGGATGTGGCCTTCCGCCTTCGCGGCGGCCTCGGCGATGGCGCGGAACTCAGTTGGCAGGAAGGTGAAGTTGGACATCGTTACCATTGATCGACAGCTTCGAGATCACCCCATGATCCCAAATCCGGCAGCCCGCGTAGGTTGGGCCGACGCAAGGAGGCCCAACGCGACGGGCAAGCTCCACGCCCAATGGCTGCCACTCCAGAGCCCGGTAGGTCGGGCCAACGCAGGAGGCCCAACGCGACGGGTAAGCTCCACGCCCGCTGGCTGCAACTCCAGAGCCCGGTAGGTTGGGCCGACGCAGGAGGCCCAACGTCAACGCAGCTCACCGAAATCTCCCTGAACATCCCCCCCACATCCCCAATCCTCCGGTAACCAGCCGCGACGGACGTATTGATGGAAGGTGGAAAACGGCCAGTCCACCGCACGTTCCACATAGCCGTGCTTCACCGGATTGTAATGCACATAGTCGACATGCCGCGCCAGATCCTCCTCGTCCCGCACAAGATGCTCCCAGAAGCGGCGTTGCCAAATGTTGCGCTCGCGTTTGCGTACCCGACTCGTTGAGATGGTCTCGGTCTTGGGAAGCCCCCTGGAAAACGCCCCTTTGATCTGGCTCCAACGCATCGCGAAGTCGCTGTCCCCCGCCGGCAACGCCCAGACGGCATGCATGTGCTCCGGCATAACCACCCAGGCAACGATCTCGAAGGGATGCGCCCGGCGGACCCGGCGCACCGAGTCCCGGAGGCAATCAATATGCGCGGTCAGGAGCCTTTCTCGACGGCAGGCGAGATTGACCGTGAAGAAATAGGTGCCTCCGGGAACCCAAGACCTTCGGTATCGCATTGGTCATGCTCGCTGGTTGAGGTTCGACCGGCGGATCTGTTGGGCCTCCTACGTCGGCCCAACCTACAGCGCGTCTCCAACTGCTCCAGCCCCGTAGGTTGGGCCGACCCCAGGAGGCCCAACGTCGCCGCGTCCATATCGTATTGGTCATGCCCGTTGGTTGAGGATCGTCCGGCGGATCCGTTGGGCCTCCTACGTCGGCCCAACCTACAGCGCGTCTCCAACTGCTCCAGCCCCGTAGGTTGGGCCGACCCCAGGAGGCCCAACGTCGCCGCGTCCATATCGTATTGATCATGCCCGTTGGTTGAGGATCGTCCGGTGGATCCGTTGGGCCTCCTACGTCGGCCCAACCTACGGCTAGCGAGGCTTCGCCTCAGACCGACGAGTCATGATCATTCGGTATCGGTATCGGTATCGGTATCGGTATCGGTATCGAAATCGAAACGAGTGGCAGGCGATCCGATCGCGACCCCGATCCCGATCCCGATCCCGATTTCGAGGCCCCCCGCCGGTCCTAGGCTGCGTCGAAACTTGATTCATCTGCAAACATTTGTCGCCCCCAAGCAATCTAGGAAGCCTCCAAACCATCGAGTAAGTCGCGAATGGTTCGATGCAGTCCGGGCAGGTCCTCGTGGATCGTTTTCCACAGCAACGCGTAGTCCACCGTGAAGTAGCCCTGTGCCATGCGATTGCGCAGGGCGACCATTGACGCCCATTCCGCCTCCGGGTGAGCGTCCGCATAGCTGCGATGGTAGCGTTCGATGTTGCGCGTGGCCTCGCCCAGGACCTCGAAATTGCGCACCACCGCATCCTGGGTCTTGGCATCGACCAAGAAAGCCGCTTCGTCCAGGTCTGCCACATTAGGATTGGATGCGCTCGATCGCCTGGAGGATGTGACCGAGATAATCCGACAGGCGCAACGGGTCGGACTTGCTCATAGTGCCCGAGCCTCATCCAGTACGCGCTGGCGGAATTTCTCCGGCAATGCGTTTGGGGTCAGGACGTCGACATCCACCTGCAGCAGATTGGAAAGGTCCACCTGAATCCTGGCGATGTCGAACAGCGTCGTATCGCGGGTCGGATCGACCAGGATATCCAGGTCGCTCTCCTCCGTATCTTCGCCGCTCACGACCGAGCCGAAGACCCGCACATTCGTGACCCGATGGCTCAGCGCGATCTCGCGAATGCGGTCACGATGCCGTTGCAGGGCGATGGAGGGACGCATGTTCAGGCAGCTCGGTTGGTGTTGGAGCGAAGCATAGCCGACTTGGGCCTGGGCAGGACACCCACCATCAGAACTCGTCGTTGAAGGCGCGGGACTGAAGGGAGGAGAAGAGCCTGGTAGGTTGGGCCGACGCCAGGAGGCCCAACGTCGGCACGCCCCTATCGCATCGGTCATGCCCGTTGGTTGAGGTTCGAGCGGCGGACCCGTTGGGCCTCCTACGTCGGCCCAACCTACAGCGCTGGGGAGGACACGTACCATCAGAGCTCGCCGTTGAAGGCGCGGGACTGGAGGGAGGCGAAGAGCCTGGTAGGTTGGGCCGACGCCAGGAGGCCCAACGTCGGCACGCCCCTATCGCATCGGTCATGCCCGTTGGTTGAGGTTCGAGCGGCGGACCCGTTGGGCCTCCTACGTCGGCCCAACCTACAGCGCTGGGGAGGACACGTACCATCAGAGCTCGCCGTTGAAGGCGCGGGACTGGAGGGAGGCGAAGAGCCTGGTAGGTTGGGCCGACGCCAGGAGGCCCAACGTCGGCACGTCCCTATCGCATCGGTCATGCCCGTTGGTTAAGGTTCGAGCGGCGGACCCGTTGGGCCTCCTACGTCGGCCCAACCTACAGCGCTTAACGTCACGAATTTGGGAGCGAACGCGAGGCCGTGGAAGACCGAGCTGGGCGATGCCCCATGGATGGGTCTCATCAAAGCTCCCCGTTAAAGGCTCGAGATTGCAGAGAGCTGAATAGCGTGTCCAGCTCGGCGAGGTGGGCGCGGAGGCGGGTCTTTTGGCGCTCGACGGATTCGACGATGGTGGCGAAGCGGTGTTGGAGGTCGAGGGGTGGAGAAAGGATCGGAAGCTCGCGTAAATCCTGCTTGCTGAATGTTTAGCGGTCTGCCGCTGCTCTGGCCCAGCATACTGCGTTGAGATTCGCGATCGCTCTTGAATGCGGCAACGAGGTCGGTGGTGTCTATCGGCTGGATGAAGTTCGACGGCACATGAAGCGCGTTATCTGTGACGCCATGACTGTCGGATTCCGCCAGACTGACCGACGATGCCTGCGATCAGTGATCAGCAGTCTGCCCTGACGCTAGTATCTCGATTCGTCTGCGAGTTCATCGGACATGTAGCTTGAGTCATCGAAGTAGCCGTTGATCCCGATGTTTCCGTCCGTACGACAGGGTATTCGCCGCCAGGAGCCATGTCCTTCGCGACTAGACCGATCTCCGCTCTTCACGAGCTTGCATAATCTCGCCGAGCGTGCCGACTCTCCCACCCCATCGGATTGGTGACGGGGTCGCCGAACATGTCGAGGAAGGTGGATTGGAGGAGCGTGTCGAGCTGGGCGAGGGACTCCCGGCGCTTGGCCCGCAAGGCGTCCGCCGCATCCAGTATCCCCGCAATCCGCTTCTGCTCGGGGAGGGGTGGGAGGGGGATTTGAAGCTTTCGAGAACTCTTGCTGAGCTCACGTGCTTGGCATGTGGCTCCCTGGCAGTGCTGCGATCGCATCTGCGTCGAGCGTACGTCGAATTCGAGAACGTGGAACAGGTAGCTCGAGTCGACGTCGCTCTGATCGGCTCGAATGACATCGACAATTCGCTGATTCAATCGGCATGCCGCATCGGCACTCTGTCGCAACGACATCATGCCGTTCCGACGTCGGCCGAGCTTCGCGACGATCAGATGTCGCCTCCGGCAATCGTGACGTTGCAACTCGTCGGCTATGCGCGGTCAGATGCGATTGATCTTCGGACGTCGTCCTGATTCGCGTTGCTGACATTCTGTACGGACGATCGGATCCTTCGTCGGACGTACTCGTCTGGCGTCTTGACGAGCGTATCGCCGTCGACGAACTTCGCGACCGTCGCCAAGTCGTGACCGTTGGCCAACTCATCCCAACATCCCCTCCAATTCCTTCCGCCCCTCGGCAATCTCCTCCTCCAGCCTCGCCAGCCGCTGCCAGAATCTCCTGCGGCGAGTCATGCTCCACCGCCTCGTACTCCACCTCCTTGTAGCGGTTGATGGAGAGGTCGTAGTCGTTGCCGGCGATCTCGTCCTTGGGCACCAGGAAGCTGCGGTCGGTGCGTTTGCGCTTGGCCTCGGCCCCGTCCCCGGACCGGTAGGCCTGCCAGCGAGCGAGGATGTCGGGCAGGTCGCTCTTGTCCGGCTGCGGGGTGCGCTTGTCGTCGAGCGAGAAGCCGTCGGCCTGCATGTCGTAGAACCAGACCTGGTCGGTGCCGCCCCCGATTTCCCCACGCCGGTCTTGGTGAACAGCAGGATGGCGGTGGAGACGCCGGCGTAGGGCTTGAACACGCCCGAAGGCATCGAGATGATGGCGTCGAGCTTCTGGTCCTCGACCAGGATCTTGCGCAGGGTCTTGTGCGCGTTGCTGGAGCCGAACAGCACGCCGTCCGGCACGATGACCGCCGCACGTCCGCCGGTCTGCAGCAGGCGCAGGAACAGGGCCAGGAACAGCAGCTCGGTCTTCTTGGTCTTGACGATCTGCTGCAGGTCCTTGGCGGTGGACTCGTAGTCGAGGCTGCCGGCGAAGGGCGGATTGGCGAGGATCAGCGAGTACTTCTCCTCGTCCAGCTCGTCGGCCTGGGCCAGCGAATCCTTGTAGCGGATGTCCGGGTTCTCCACGCCGTGCAGCAGCATGTTCATGCTGCCGATGCGCAGCATGGTGCTGTCGAAGTCGAAGCCGTGGAAGGTGCCGCTGTTGAACTTGCGGCGGCTCTCCTCGCTCTTGTAGATGGCGTCCGTGTGGCGGGTGCGCAGGTGTTCCGACGCGGCGATCAGGAAGCCGGCGGTGCCGCAGGCCGGGTCGCAGATGACATCCTTCGGCACCGGGGCGGTCATGTCCACCATCAGCCGGATGATGTGGCGCGGCGTGCGGAACTGGCCGTTCTGCCCGGCGCTGGCGATCTTGCCGAGCATGTACTCGTACAGGTCGCCCTTGGTGTCGCTGTCGGCCATGTCGATGCCGTCGAGCTGGTCCACCACGTTGGCCAGCACGCGGGGCGTGGGCATCATGAAGAGCGCGTCCTTCATGTGGTGGGAGTAGGTCGAGTCGCCCTCCGCGTCCGTGCCGCCCGCTTTGTCCGAGGCTGCCCAGGGTCTTGATGAAGGGGAAGACCTCGTCCCTGACCGTGGCGAACATCTGCTCCGGGGCGGTCTCCTTGAACCGCGACCAGCGCAGGGCGTTCTGGTCGGGCCTGAAGATCGGCTCCTCGATCGGCTTGCCGGTGCGGGCGGCCTTGCGCTCGCGCAGCGTGTGCAGCTCGTCGAGCCGCTTGATGAACAGCAGGTAGGTCAGCTGCTCGATGACCGAGAGCGGGTTGGAGATGCCGCCGGACCACATCGTGTCCCAGATGCGGTCGACCTTGGATTTGAGTTCGCCGGTGATCATGCGTCGTTGTGTCGTTTCCCTGATTGCTGGGAGTTATCGTTGATCCAAAATTCGGTAGTTGAACCACGAAGAGCACGAAGAACACGAAGGGGTTCAGAAAGATAGGGAAGTTTGGCAGTGCACCCTCCAGATGAGCACCTTGGTAGCATAGCCCTCCTTGAGGGCCGTTGTTTTTCTTCGTGTTCTTCTTCGTGCGCTTCGTGGTGAACTGCTCTTTCTAGGTTGATGGCTTCCAGCTTGAGCAAGAACGGTCGGTCCCTTCGGGTTTAGTCGTTGGAGGTGGCGTTGACGCCCGCGGGCGGATGATACCCGTACGGTGCCCTGCCGTGCAGCACGCGGTTGAAAGGCGCGATAGGCTGCCGCGGCGTTCGTTGCGATTCGCCGGTGGGCGGCTTTCGACAAGGCGATTCGACGCGATCGCCGCGCAACATGCGCCGGCATCGGCGGCGTTGAGCCGCCTCGCTCCATCACGGTAGCGCTGTCCGGCCCGCGTCAACATCGGCGCCGCGCTTCATCCGCCTAGTCCCAGCCCAAACAGCGCGCCCAGCCAGAACCAGCCCCAGCCGACCTTGGGCTTTGCCGGCGGCTCCTCGTCCGGTTCGTCTTCCGGTTCATCAGGAGGCTCCTCGGACGACTCGAAAACGATGCGCACAACGATCTCGGTCGGTCCTTCACCGTCGCCGTCGGCAGGCTGCGGGGGGCGGGGAAATTGGATGATATCGGCCATCGTGAGATTCCTCTGAGCAACCAGACAGGGCGGCATCGAGTTCGCATCGTG
>CAVOSE010000044.1:0-55773 GCA_963698775.1 uncultured Gammaproteobacteria bacterium | reverse complement strand
TGATGCTTCGCTGCGAAAATGCCGAGACCAGCCGCGCTTGTGGGAGCGATTTGCAATCGCGACCGCCGCGACGGGGATGGTCGCGACTGCAAGTCGCTCCCACAGCGCCGAGGGTCACTCCAACGGTCTCGGAATTGGATGGATCACGTCACCCCGGCCAGGGTACGCTGGACGCGGCGGTCCGGAAGCGATCGTTGCACGCTTGACCCAATGCCACCTAACCGATCGAATCCCCCATGTGCGGACGCTTCGCCCAATGCGCCGATGCCGACACCCTCGCCCGTCACTTCGAGTTGGCGACGGTGCCGGCGCTCGCCCCACGCTACAACGTCGCCCCAACGCAGCCCGTGCTGGCGGTGCGCGCCGATGCAAGCGGCCAGCGTGAGCTGACCGCCCTGCGCTGGGGGCTGGTGCCGTCCTGGTCGAAGGGGCCAGACAATCGCTACAGCATGATCAACGCCCGCGCCGAGACGGTGGCGACCAAGCCGGCCTATCGCGCGGCCTTCGCTCGACGGCGCTGTCTGATTCCGGCGGATGCCTTCTACGAGTGGCGAGCCGCTGCCGACGGTAAGGTGCCGCATGCGATCCGCCGCGAGGATCGCGAGCCGTTCGCGATGGCCGGGCTGTGGGAGCATTGGCTGGCACCGGACGGGTCCGAGATCGACTCCTGCACCATCATCGTCACCGACGCGAACGCGCTGCTGGCGCCGATCCACGACCGCATGCCGGTCATCCTCGCGGCGGCGGACTACGATACTTGGCTTGATCCGGCGAACGAGGACAAGGCGGCGTTGCAGCGACTGCTGAGGCCCGCCGACCCCGCCGGCTGGACGGCCTATCCGGTCTCGCGGGCAGTGAACAGTCCGCGCAATGACTCACCGGCAATGCTGGAGCCTATGGTCCGCGAGTGATCTGGGCGTTCTTGCTACCCGCTCGTCGCCGCCCCACTATCCACTCAGGGCTTGGTGTCGAGCACCGGGTGTCGGCAAACGCATCGATCCCGTCGATCACGATGACGTTGTCCTAGACCGCATTCTATCCATCCCTGTCAGCCCCCTTTCGCAACGAATCGTCGTGTCTGAACCCGATCCCCAATTATCCTCCGCACTGTCCCGGCTCGCCGAGCTGCTCAAGCGCATCGACCACCCCCGTGCCGCCGAGGTTCACGCGCTATGCGCCCTGCTTGGGGCAGCGCCCGACCAGGCCTTGCAGCGACTCGACGCGAACGACTGGTGGGCCGGTGCCGGTTCCCTTGCGGCCGAGACGATGGCGGACAACCCAGACCTGCCCGAGGTGCTCTGGCAAGCGGAGGTGCGCGAGTTCCGGGAGCTGATGATCGAGATCGGCGAGGTACTCCGCGCGCGCGGTGCGGCCAATCCCGGCATCGCCTCCTGGCTACTGGCGTTCAACAACTGGAATGCCTCCGGGGTCTGATGGCGATGGTCGCGACTGCAAGTCGCTCCCACAACGCCGAAGGTCACTCCAACGGTCTCGGAACGTCCGCCGCGGTGAACTAGGCGGCCCGCCCGGCGACTCCTTGCACGTCCATGCCCGCCCCGCCGTGCCAATAGCCATCGCAAGGCCCGGTAGGCATCAGTCGTTCCAGCGCTAGGCTCGCTTCCTTCGGGTCCAGTTCACCGATCAGGGTCCGGTGGAACAGGTCGATGACCTCCTCCATGCCGTTCGCCTGCGGGCTGATGCGCAGGATGTCGACGCCGAGTTCGCGCATGCGCGGCAGTTCCGGCAGCAGGTTCATGGTCCGCGCGGACTGGGTCTGGATGCCGTTCAGGGCCAGGAAGCGGTTGTCGTCCTGGGTCGCCAACACCAGACCGTCGGGGTCGTCGATGCAGGCGTAGCGGCAATCGTCCTTGGGCAGATTGCGGGCGCGGGCGGTGAAGCAACGGGCGGAGTAGGCCAGCGGCAGACGACCGTAGCCGAGTACCTCGGTCTCGACGCCATCCGGACGCAGCTGCTGCATCTCGGCCAGGGTCTCGTGGGTCAGTTCCACCGGCAGCACCCAGCGTTTACAGCCCTGACGCGCGAGCAGGGCCAGCGTGCGATCGTTGTAGACGTTGACGCTGTGGCCGACGGCAAAGGGGCGGCCCTGCAGCAGGGCGACCGCGCCCATGTCGTTGGCCTCCACCAGCCAACGGCCGTTGTCGCAGATGGCGCGCAGCCGGATCAGCTCGGACTCGGCCTCCAGCAGCGCCAGCGTCGACAATACCACCTCCTTGCCGGCCGCCTCCAGGCGCTCGCCGATGGCCAGCCAGTCCTCGAAACGGACCTGGTTGCGCTTGGCGCAGACCGTCTCGCCCAGGTAGACGATGTCGACCGGCGCGTCGGCCACCATGGCGTAGAAGTCGTCGACCTTGTCCTTGGGCCAGTAGTAGCTGATAGGCCCGAGGGACAGCCGCGGCGCCTGTTGCGTGTTGCTCGTGCTCATGCCTGTCTCCTGCTCACTGCCAGGGCCGGTGATAGGCGCCGAGGGTGGTTTGCGCGCCCTCGGACACCTTGCCGAGTTCCGCGGTCCATTCCGGGCGCGGGCGGAAGTCGTCGGGCGAGCGCTCGAAGGCGTCCAGCGCCTGTCGCCAGATCCGCGTGACCTGAGCCACGTAAACCGGGCTGCGCTGACGTCCCTCGATCTTCAGCGCCTTGACGCCGGCCGCGGCCAGCTCCGGCAGCAGCTCCATGGCGTTGAGGCTGATGGGGTCTTCGATGGCGTGATAGGTGTTGTCGCCGACCCGAAAGGTGCCCTTGCATAGGGTCGGATAGCCGACGTTCTCGCCCTTGGGGTGGCGCTGGATCAAGACCCCGCCCAGGCGCGTGTCGAGGCCGTCGGCGGTCTCCTTCCATTCCACATGGCTGGCCGGCGAGCAGGCGCCGTAGGTGTTCGGCGAGCGCCCGGTGGCATAGGACGACAGGATGCAGCGCCCCTCCACCATCACGCACAGGCTGCCGAACGCAAACACCTCGATCTCCACCGGACTGTGCTCGATGACGTGGCGGATCTGGCTCATGGACAGCACCCGCGGCAGCACCGCGCGGCGCACGTCGAAGTGATCGCGATAGAACTTCAGCGCCTCGTAGTTGGTCGCCGAGCCCTGCACCGACAAGTGCAGATTCAGTTCGGGATGGCGTTGCGCGGCATATTCGAGCACGCCGATGTCGGCGGCGATCAGCGCATCCACGCCCAGGTCCGCGGCGCGGTCGACGGCCTGCTGCCAACGACTGAAACCGCCCGGTTGCGGATAGGTGTTCAGCGCGATGAACACCCGCACGCCCTTGCGCCGGGCATAGCGGATGCCCTCGGTGAGCTTCTGGGGCGTGAAGTTCAGGCCCGCGAAATGGCGGGCGTTGGTATCGTCGCGAAAGCCGGTGTAGACGGCGTTGGCGCCGTTGTCCACCGCCGCCTTCAGCGACGGCAGATTACCGGCGGGACAGACCAGTTCCATGCAGAGCTACCTTTCGTGTTTGTCGGTGTTGCTTCGTCCGCGCACGACTGCGAACCGCGGGGACGCGGCAACGGCAGCCGTTACGCAGCGGTGATGATGTCTACGCCGCACCGGCCGCGGCCGAGCGAGGTATGGCGGCGTCGCCGGCGAATGCGCCCTGGGCGGTACCGCGGCGTTTGAGCTCGTTCTCGATGCCGTTCAGGACCACCCATTTCTTCGAGCACCAGTCCGGCGCCAGCAGGATGTCGCGCGTCGCGGTGCCGGTGACGCGGTGGTAGACCACCTCGGTTGGCGTGCGCTCGATCAGGTCAGCGGCGATGCCGATGTATTGCTCCATCGACAGCGGCCGATAGCCGCCCCGGCGCCATTCGTGGGCCAGCAGGGTGTGACGGACCACATGCAACGGATGTAGCTTGAGGCCGTCGGTGCCGAGGTCGAGCACGCGCTCCAGCGTGCCGAGCGCCGCGTCCCGGCCCTCGCCGGGCAGGCCGACGATGAGGTGCGTGCACAGCGGCAGCCCGCGCAAGCGTGCCGCGCGCACGGCGCGGCGATAGTCCGCAAAGCTGTGGCCGCGGTTGACGCGCTCCAGGGTGCGGTCGAAGGCCGATTGCAGGCCGAGTTCGAGCCAGACCTCGTGGCCCTCGGCGCGCAGGCCGGCGAGCAGGTCGAGCACCGCATCCGGCACGCAGTCGGGACGCGTACCCACCGACAGGCCGATGACATCCGGTTCCGCCAGCGCCTGCCGATACAGCGCACCGAGCCGCTCGACGTCGTCGTAGGTGTTGGTATAGGCCTGGAAATAGGCCAAAAAGCGCTGCGCCCCGGTGCGCTTGAGCAGCACCCGCCGCCCCGCCGCGATCTGCTCCGCCACCGACGGTGCACGCGCCGCGTTGGGGCTGAAGGAGACGTTGTTGCAAAATGAGCAGCCGCCGCGGCCCTTGCTGCCGTCGCGGTTCGGGCAGGTGAAGCCGGCGTGGATCGCGAGCTTGTGCACCCGTGCGCCGTAGCGGCGCAGCAAATCGGTGCCGAAGGTGTTGACCAGGTCGGACAGCGCCATAGAATCAGCGGAGACGAGCAAAGCAGTGCAGTTCGAACAGCAGGTTAAGCTCCCACAGCCGGCGATGGATCACATTGATGGCCGTCAAGCGCACGCGAGATGGGCGCCGCCTATACCGCGCCGTCTCGTGTCTGCTGCGACATGGACGCCCAGTGCGTCGAGTCATGGTCAGCCCCGAATCGGTCCAGTATCATTTTTCCCTAGGATCCATGCCCCCACACTCGTCAAGCGGCAACCAGCCACTCGCGCTCTCCACATGCATAGCACCCTCGACAGCATCACCCTGGCCACCACAGAGCCGATTCAGGTCATCGACATCACGCAACAGCTCCGCGAGCGGCTTGCCGAGAGCGGTCTGCGCAATGGCCTGGTGACGCTGATCTCCCGTCACACCACGGCCCGCGTGAACTTGAATGAACACGAGGCACAGCTGCAGCGCGACATGGTGACCTTTCTGAAGCGCCTAGTGCCGCGGGATGGCAACTATCTGCACAACCTCGCGCCGGTGGACGATCGCGACAACGCCCACGCGCACCTGCTTGGGCTGTTCATGAACGCCTCCGAGAGCATCCCCGTGGTGAATGGAGAGTTACTGCTCGGGGGCTGGCAATCGGTGTTCTTCATTGAGCTCGACGGTCCCCGCGAGCGGCGCAGTGTGACGCTTCAATTCATCGGCGAAGCAGGGGGAGACTGAGCCATGCAGCCACAGGACATCCGCGGGTTCTATGCCGACGCATCGCAACTCGACGCCGAGGACTACCTCTTCCTGGACTACTACTTCGAGTGCAGCGGCGAACCCGAGACCGCCGCCGCGCACCTATGCAGCGAACAGTCCACGGCGCAGTGGAAGCGTGTTGACGTCGACGAGGACTATCGGCCGCGATTCGGTGCCAAGGTGGTGGACCTGGAGGTCGAGACCGTGCTGTCCGGCACCAGTTATTTCCTCGACCCGCCGGTGTCCGGGCCGGTCAGTGCGTGCCGGGTGCGCATCGCCCATCCACATCGCAACTTCGGCCCCAGGCTGCCGAACCTCATCAGCGCCGTGCTCGGCGAGGGCGCCTATTTCGCGCCGGGCATGCCGCTGGTGAAGCTGTTGGATATCGAGTTTCCGAACTCCTTTCTGGCCGCCTTCGATGGACCACGCTTTGGCATCGAGGGTCTGCGTGAACTGTGGGGCATCCATGATCGACCGTTCTTTTTCGGGGTGATCAAGCCCAACATCGGCCTGCCGCCGGAGCCCTTTGCCGAACTCGCCCACGCTGCCTGGCTGGGCGGACTCGACATCGCAAAAGACGACGAGATGCTGGCGGACCCGGACTGGTCACCGCTGGCAGAACGCTCCGCGCTTCTCGGTGCCGCCCGGCGGCGCGC
Source organism: uncultured Gammaproteobacteria bacterium (assembly GCA_963698775.1). Classification (GTDB taxonomy): domain Bacteria; phylum Pseudomonadota; class Gammaproteobacteria; order Chromatiales; family Chromatiaceae; genus Thiohalocapsa. Next base: position 49,893 of record CAVOSE010000044.1, on the reverse strand, counting down.
GGAACAGGCGACCGGTGCCATCAAGGTCTACCTGGCCAACATCACCGACGAGGTCGACCGCCTGCTGGAGCTGCACGACACCGCGGTCGGCAACGGCGCTAACGCCGTCATGGTCAACGCCCTGCCGGTGGGGCTCAGCGCCGTGCGTATGCTGCGCCGGCACGCGACGGTGCCGTTGATCGCGCACTTCCCGTTCATCGCCGCCGCCACGCGCTTGCCGAACTTCGGCGTGCACACACGGGTGCTGACACGCCTGCAACGTCTGGCCGGCTTCGACGTCATCATCATGCCCGGCTTCGGCAGCCGAATGATGACATCCGAGGCCGAAGTACTGGAGAACGTCGCCGCCTGTACCGAGCCCATGGGACCGATCAAGCCCGCGCTGCCGGTGCCCGGCGGCAGCGATTCGGCGGCAACGCTGGAAGGGGTGTATCGCCACATCGGCAATGCCGATTTCGGCTTCGTGCCTGGGCGCGGCGTGTTCGGTCATCCGGACGGGCCGCGCGGTGGCGCCGCCAGCATTCGCCAGGCCTGGGAGGCCATCGCCCAAGGCATCGAGGTCGCGGACTATGCCCTCAACAAGCCGGAGCTAGCGGCGGCATTGAAGCAGTTCGCTCAGCGCTGAACAGGCCTCAAGCTGTCAGGTCAGTTTTGCTCGACGGGGCTTTGGTATCCCGAAACAATCACATGCTCTTGCTCGATGATGCGGCGGAAGGCTGGGCTGGTCGTGGCCCAATCCACGAGGTCGACCTTCCAAGGTAGATCAGATTCCGATAAGGCATCCGCCAGCGCCGCGCTGACGTCCAGGGACAGGGGCTGATCCGTGACGACCACGAGGTCCAGGTCGGAATAGGGCCGCGCGGTTCCCCTGACCCTCGAACCAAAGGCCCAGACCGGGTACTGCGGCACGTACGCTTGCAGAATGTCGCGGATGATCAGCCAATGCTCGGGGCGGATGTCGATGGCGGGTGTCCCGGTGGCGCCGTCGGTCATCGCAGGCGCTGCCGGAGTTGATCGCGCAGGTAGACGGCCTCGGCGAGAAAATCGGGAATACCGGCGACCACCTGCAAGGCGGTGTCTTCGTCGTAGGTGTGGCTGGTCTTGCCGCGCATCTCGCGGTAGGTGCGCCAGGCTGGCCAGTCGTGCAGCAGTAGGCCGCGCGCGTTGCCTGAGCGGATCAGGTCCTGGAAGGGCATCGCCTGATAGTCATCAGGTGTGGCCGCCACCGAGACCAGATAGCGTTTGAGCATCTTGTGGCTGAGTTCGTAGGTGAACTCGAAGCGCTGGATCAGGCCGTCGCGAATCTGCGTGTCTGAGATGTCCCGCCGATAACGTGCCAGGCCCTCATGCAGGCGATCAATCGCTTTCTCGAGGGCGCTGATATCGAGCATTTCGCTGGGATCTCAGGGGAGGAGTCGACCGGACCTAAGGCGAAAGACTAGCACGCTCATGCCGGCTTGCTGGCGCCTTCCATGGCGCACGGTTGTCCTAGGGCAACGCCGTCAAGAACGCTCGTTGAGCCAGTTGCCGATGGCCGGCGTGACCTCTTTTTGCGCCTTGCCGCTGACATAGATGCCGATATGGCCGCCGGGGAAGGCCAACTCGGTATAGTCCTTACTGGAGGTCATCCCGTTCATGGCTTTGGAGGCATCCGGCGGGACCAGGTGATCCTGCAGCGCATAGATATTCAGCACCGGGCAGCTGATCTGCTTGAGGTCCACTAGCTGATCGCCGACCTTCGCCGTGCCATTGATAAATCCATTCTGCTGATAGAACGTCTTGGAAAATTCGCGGAAGGTCTCCCCAGCCTGGTCGGGGCTGTCGAAGATCCATTTTTCCATGCGCAGGAAGTTCTTCACCTTGTCAGGATCATCGAGTACGTCGACCATGTTGACGTACTTCTGGCCGGTCAGGCTGAACGGTTTCAGCGACAAGAAGGTCCAGTTCAACAATTCGCCCGGGATGTTACCCATGGTGTCGACGGCGAGGTCGATGTCGATGTTCTGGATCCAGGACGAGAGCAGGTTGTCGGGCGTCTTGAAGTCCACCGGAGTGACCATGGTCACCAGGTTACTCACCTTGTCCGGGTGCAACGCCGTGTACATCAGGCTAAAGGCGCCGCCCTGGCAAATTCCCAGAAGGTTGACCTTGTCGATGCCATGGGCCTCGCGGATGTGGTCGACGCAACGATCGATATAACCATTGATGTAGTCGTCCAAGGTCAGTGCGCGATCGGCCTCGTCCGGATAGCCCCAATCGATCAGATAAACGTCCTGACCGGTCGCCAGCAAGCCCTTTATAGTCGATCGGTTTTCTTGGATATCGGTCATGTAGGGGCGGTTGACCAGCGCATACACGACGAGCAGCGGCACCGGCTGCTGGACGACCTCGGCGGGGCGTTGATAGCGGTACAGAACCAGCTTATCTTCGCTGTACGTTGGGTCTTTCGGTGTGACGCCGGTGTCGATGGCGTCGGCGTTGAGTAGGTTCTCCATGCCCTGACCCAGCTTGCGGCTGTAGTCGAACATTTCCTCGCTGAGCTTGTCGGGGCGAATATCGATGGGGAGCACGTCGCTTTCCTCGTGGTGGAATCAAGAGTCTTTTGTGTTTGCCTTGCGCACTACAAGCGCCGCCCTGAGGCGACTGAGGCCCGCTGCACAGACCCAGCCCAGACGGCTGGGCGGTGGCTCGGCGGCGCGCTGTTGGAACGCAGCCGAACATCAGTGCGGTCGCAACCGAGGAATGTCAGCGGGAGGCTGGTTTCGGCGCCGACTTGGTCGCGGTCTTCTTGCGCGCAATGGTCTTCTTGGTAGCCGGAGCCGCCGATGATGCCAGCGCCCTGGGCGCTTGCGCTGAAGTCCTAGCAGCGACCGGAGCCGCCGTTGCGCTGCGCGGCAATGCTCCGGCGCCGGGCAGATTGGCAATCTGCCGCTTGACGATGTCGAGCTCGTGACGCAGGTGTTTGTTCTCGCGGCGAGTCTCCTGCAGCCGATCCTGCAGCGTGCGCAGTTCGCTGCGAGTAGGCATGTTCATTGCGCCCAGGCTCTCGTCCACCATCACCGACATGCGCTTTTTCAACGCCATCTGCGTGTTGACCAATTGGCCGTGAATGCGCGCGTACTCGGGGGTACTGACTTCCTCTGCATAGACAGCTTCGCAGCACATCACCCAGTTGTCATACAGCACGCGCGCCGAGTCGATGGGCTTGCCGCTCTCGCTCAAGGACTGGACGGAGCTGCGCATACGCTCGACCGACTTCATGCCGAGCTGGTTGAAGAAACCGAGATACTCCTGGAACGCCTTCTGGTAGTCCATGGAGCGCCGGATCAGATCCTGGTACTGAGCCTGCTCCTCGCGGCTGTAGCCCAGCCCAGGCGCTGAGAGCATACGATCGAAGCCCTCCTTGACCTGATCATGGGGCATGTTGCGCAGCAGATCGCCGGGCATCATCGGCGACAGCGACGACATCGTACGCTGCCAGTTGTCCAGCGGCATCTCCCAGAAACCGAGCATCCGGCGGAACGATTCGTCGCCGTCGCTGACGCCACCAGTGAAGGCCTTCTGCATGTCATCGAAGGTCTTGCTCAACACCGCCCAACCGCTACCGGGCGCGTCGGCCTCCGAACTTGGCAGACCCCGCATGAACCGCTCTACCGTCGCGAAGTAGGTCTTACCCTGCTCCATCAGATGGTCCATGAATTTCTTGCTGGGATCCGATGCTGCGGGCGAGACGGCTTGCCACCATTGGGTCATGGCGGCGTCCCACGGGCTGGTGGCAGGCACCGCACCGCCCACAGCTTTGCGGCCCATTTCGGTCAACCCCTCCCAATACTGCTGTTGCAGCTTGAGCCAATTGTCGTTGAACAAATTCTGATTACTCATGGTTTTCTCGTGGCGAAGCCTCTCCTCGGGTGATCTTGCGCGAAACCTAACACGGAAATTTGTGCACTGCAACAAAAGGGCTTAGACTGCGCGCCTCAGCGGCCAAATCGAGCCGCGCACGCTGGTCGGCCCTGGTGGGACGACTGGGCGGCCGGACACTTGAGCCCGCACCCCCTTTTTGTCGATTCAGTTCACTTCGCTTCCTTCAAGAGGACACCGCCATGAGCGAGAACGTCGTTATCGTCGCCGCTGCCCGCACACCCGTTGGCAGCTTCGGCGGCAGCCTGGCATCCCTGCCCGCCACCGCCCTGGGCACGGCCGTGGTCAAGGCCCTGCTCGAGCGCTCCGGGGTCGCACCGGACCAGGTCGACGAGGTCATCCTCGGGCAAGTCCTCACCGGCGGCGTCGGCCAGAATCCGGCTCGCCAGACCACGCTGCATGCCGGCCTGCCGCACAAGGTGCCGGCCATGACCATCAACAAGGTCTGCGGCAGTGGTCTGAAGGCCGTGCACCTCGCCATGCAGGCGGTCGCCTGCGGCGATGCCGAGGTCGTTATCGCCGGCGGTCAGGAGAGCATGAGCCAATCCGCGCATGTCGTGCCCGGCTCCCGCGATGGCAAGCGTATGGGCGACTGGAAGATGATCGACACCATGATCGTCGATGGCCTGTGGGACGCCTTCAACCAATGCCACATGGGGGTCACCGCTGAGAACATCGCCAAGAAGTACGACTTCTCCCGCGACCTGCAGGATGCCTTCGCCGCGGATTCACAGCAGAAGACCGAGGCCGCGCAGCAGGCCGGCCGCTTCGACGATGAGATCGTGCCCATCGAGATCCCGCAGCGCAAGGGTGATCCGCTGGTGTTCGCCAAGGACGAGTTCCCGCGCGCTGGCACGACCGCGGCAGGTCTGGGCAAGCTGCGTCCGGCCTTCGACAAGGAAGGTACCGTCACCGCCGGCAACGCCTCGGGCATCAACGACGGTGCCGCCGCGGTGCTGGTGATGAGCGAGTCCAAGGCCAAGGAACTGGGTCTGAAGCCGATGGCGCGCGTCGTCGCCTTCGCCAGCGCCGGCGTCGATCCTGCCATCATGGGCACCGGCCCGATCCCCGCTTCCACCAAGTGCCTGGAGAAGGCGGGCTGGAGCGTCGCCGACCTGGACCTCATCGAGGCCAACGAGGCGTTCGCGGCACAGGCCATGTCCGTCAACAAAGACATGGGCTGGGATCACGACAAGGTTAACGTCAATGGCGGTGCCATCTCCATCGGCCACCCCATCGGCGCGTCCGGTGCCCGCGTGCTGGTGACGTTACTGCATGAAATGCAGAAGCGCGACGCCAAGAAGGGTCTCGCGACGCTATGCATCGGCGGTGGTCAGGGCGTCGCGCTGGCGGTGGAGCGCGACTGAACCGCGGTCTGATCCCGCTTTGCACGATGACACCGGAGGCCGCGTGCGCGCCTGCGGTGTCGTCAAGGTTAGCGGGACAGTCCTCGGATCGACGGTGCTACCGCCGCGCAGGGCCGCCCTGCAGTTTACTGACACCCGCCAGGGCGGCCCTGGCATCGCTCGATTACACTTGTCATGATTGACTTGCTCGGATGCCCAGCCATGTCCAGCGAACGCATCATCAAGAAATATCCCAACCGGCGTCTGTACGACACCGAGTTGAGCCGTTACATCACCTTGTCCGACGTGCGCGAGCTGGTGATGGAAGGCGTCCCGTTCAAAGTGCTCGACACCGCGACCGATGCGGACCTGACTCGCGCCATCCTGTTGCAGATCATGCTGGAGGAAGAAACCGGCGGCGAACCGCTGTTCTCCGCCGGCATGCTGGCTCAGATCATCCGCTTCTATGGCGGCACCTTGCAGGGTGTCTTCGCCCGCTACATGGAACACTCCCTGGATTCCTTTGCCGAGCAACAGAAGCAGTTGGTGGAGACCTGGGGTGATGGCCCTTTTGATGCCCTGGGCCGCATGACGCAGCGCAATTTCGAGATCTGGTCGGCGGCGCAGATGAAGCTGATACGCGCGGCGGGCTTCGACCTGCACGAGGGCCAAGAAGACCAGCCGGACGAGACGAGCAAGTCGGGCAAGGCCTGACTGCGCTGGCCCGCCGGATACCAGTGCTCTAACGAGGCTTCGCCTCAGACCGAAGGGTCGTGAGCATCGCTATCGCTTGCGCTATCCGTATCGGTATCGGTATCGGTATCGGAATCGGTATCGAAACGAGTGGCAAGCGACCCGTTCCCGTTCCCGTTCCCGATTCCCGATTCCGATTTCGATTCCGATTTCGAGGACCCTTGCCGGCGCTAGGCTGCGTCGAAGCTTGACTCGTCTGCAAGCATTCGGCGCCGCCAAGCAATCCAGTGAAATTGCGCCGTCTTATGCGCCTCGGCGTGCCTGCGTAAAGGCGCTGGTCTAGTCTGAGGCATGCGCGGAGAGATGAGCTCGTAGATACTGGCGCGCCGCCGTCGCATCCCGCCCGATCTGCGCCTTCAGCGCATCGAATGACGCGAACCGCTGCTCGTCCCGAAGCTTGAGTGCGAACTCCACGTTCAGATGGGCGCCGTACAGGTCGCCGTCGAAGTCGAATAGGTGAACCTCCAGACGCGGCTCGGTGCCGCCGACGGTGGGCCGCCTACCGACGTTGGCCACCCCCGGCAGCGGTTGTTCTGCGGCACCCTGCACCATCACCGCATAGACTCCCGTGATCGGGCTCACGCGCCGGTGCAGATGGATGTTGGCGGTTGGGAAGCCGATGGTGCGCCCGCGCTTGTCGCCGTGGGCAACGCGTCCGCAGATGCGGTAAGGACGACCAAGCAAATGCTTGGCCTGCTCCAGGTCCCCCCGCGCAAGCGCCTCGCGAATTCGCGTACTGCTGACGCGCTCGTCGCCGTGCTTGATGGTATGCAGATTCTCGACGGCAAAGCCCTGCTCCGCGCCGACATGCCGGAGCAGGTCAAAACCGCCGGCGCGCTTGTGGCCGAAGCGAAAATCGTCCCCGACCAACAGAAACCGCACCCCGAGCCCATCCACCAGCAATCGGTCGACAAAGACCCGCGCATCCATGACAGCGAGCTTGGGTCCAAACTCCAACAGCATGATCTGATCGATGCCGTCGTCGGCGATGGCGGCGATCTTCTCGCGCAACCGGGTCAGTCGAGCCGGCGCCTGCTCCGGGGCGAAGAGTTCCATCGGCTGCGGCTCGAAGGTGATGACGGTCGCCGGCAGACCAAGCGCCTGCCCCCGCTCCAGCAGCCGCTGAAAGACGCTGCGATGCCCGAGGTGCACGCCGTCGAAGTTGCCGATGGTGGCAACGCAGCCCCGGTCTTGGTCGCGTAGATTGTGCAGGCCCCGAATCAGCCTCATGGCGGTTTGACCCCGATTGAAAGAACAACAGTATAGAACGCCCTGACCGACGGCGAGGTGGGCGAGTCAGCCCTGGCTGCCGGCATGCCGGACTGGTTTGCGCATCAATCGACGAACAAACGGCCATCGCCAGCGTGCCGTCGCACCTCATCGCAGATGCCTTGGCCGTAACCCCAGGGCCAGCAAGGCCCCGCCATAAAGCAACGCCCCCAAGCCGATCAACAGCCCGAGCCGCAGCAGGCGCGTCCCCTGCTCAAGCTCGGTCCAGGCAAGCGTAGAACCGCCCGTAAACCACAAAACGGCACCCATCACCAGGCTTGCGCCAGTCGTTTGTGCCAGCAGCCGGAGCCAGCGCGCACCAGGGCGGTAAATCCTTTGCAGGACCAGTTGCCGGAGCAACAGCCCGGCGTTCAACAAGGCCGCGATCACCGTCGCCAGCGCCAGCCCCGCATGCCCCAAAGGGAACATAAGACCGAGGCTCAAAACCAGATTCACCCCCATTGCAACGGCGGCGATACGGACCGGCGTCTTCACGTCGTGACGACTATAAAAGCCGGGCACCAGTACCTTGATGGCCATGAAGGCCACCAAGCCGACGGAGTAGGCCATCAGGCTGCGGCTGGCCATCTGCACGTCGTGGACACCGAAGGCGCCCGAGTTGAACAGCGCGGCGAGCATCGGGCCGGACAACACGAACAGACCCGCGGCCGCGGGCAGCCCTAGCAGCAAGACCCAACGTAGTCCCCAGTCCAAGGTGTGCGAAAAGGCCACGCCTTGATCCTGAGTTTGCGTCTTACCAAGCATCGGCCCCGCTGTCCGTGCAACGCTCGGTGCGTCCGCGCCTGCGTCGGCGCGGTCCGGCTCCGCCCGCTCGCCGTCCGCGTGCTGCCTGGCGAGCCTCGGCATGATGACCGTGCCGATGGCAACGCCAAGGATGCCGAGCGGGAACTCCATCAGCCGGTCGGAGTAATACAGCCACGAGATACTGCCGGTGGTCAGGAACGAGGCCAAGAGCGTATCGATCAGCAGGCTCAGCTGGGCCACCGACACCCCGAACAGCGCCGGCAGCATCAGCCTGCCGATGCGGCGCACGCCTGGGTCATGGGGCGCGAAACGCGGCCTGGGCAGCAATCCCAGCCGGGCCAGGAACGGCAACTGAAACAACAACTGCGCCACGCCGGCGATCAGCACCCCCCAGGCCAGGGCCATGATGGGCTGCTGCATGTGCGGCGCCAGCCACAGGGCACAGCCGATCAGCACCAGATTCAGCAGCACCGGCGTCAGCGCTGGCACGCCAAAACGCTCATAAGTATTCAGGATACCGCCGGCAAAGGCCGTTAGGCCGATAAACAGCAGATACGGCATCACCAGCCGCAGCATGTCCGAGGTCAGCAGCCGTTGCCCAGCATCGTCGGCGAAGCCCGGTGCGAACACCAGCACCAACAGCGGCGCCGCCAGCACGCCCAATAGCGTGATCAGCAAAAGCACCAGGCCGAGGGTACCGGCGACGTCGTCGACGAAGCGCTTCAGCGCGCCGAACCCGTGGTTGCGCCGGTAATCGTGCAATACCGGCACGAAGGCGGCGGAAAAGGCCCCCTCGGCAAACAGCCGTCGCATCAGATTGGGAATCTTGAAGGCGACGAAAAAGGCGTCCGTCGCGGCATTGGCGCCGAACACGTGCGCGACGATCATGTCCCGCACAAAGCCCAGCACACGCGACAGCAGGGTGCTGCCGCCGACCTTGGTCAGGGAAGCTGCAAGGGATGCCACAACTGCTCCGAAAATCGCTATTGTACGTCAGCGCCCGACCACCGCCGGACAGACGAGCGACCAATGATCGCGCCATGCCGGGATCCGCCGATGCCGCGATCGCGATTCCGCATCTTTGCAAAGGACCATGGCTGCACGATGCCGCATCCCAAGGCGAATCGGAAGACTTGCCGCGACAATGCGACCAAGCTTGACAGCGACGGGGCGGCGCCTGACCCTGCCCGTGTGTCAAACCGCAATCGATCCTGACCACTAGCCGAATCCTAATGGAAACCCAACGCCTTCTGACCATCGACGACCTGCTGGCTTGGCCCGATGAGCACGTCGAACTGATCGACGGCGAGATCGTGCAGCGGCCGATGAGCCGCTTCGAGCACGGGTTCGCACAGGGGGGACTGATCAAGAGACACTTCCGCTGAAGCGTCGCGCGGGACCGGATGGGTGGTGGATCGTCCCCGAGATCAGCGTCCGCTACAGTGAGATCCACTGCCCGAGCCACGACCTAGCCAGCTGGCGCAAGCGACGGCTGCCGGAGCGCCCGTCCGGCGTCATGTCCGTCCTACCCGATTGGGTATGCGAGATCCTCTCCCCGGGCCATGAGCGTAAAGACACCCTGACGCACCACTTGCTACGTCTGCAACGGGCCGGTGTACCCTTCTATTGGATCATTGCGCCGGAAGATCGCGCCCTGATCGCTTATGCCCTCGATGCCGGCGGGTATCATGCGGCATTCACCGCCGAAGGGTCGGGCGAGACCTTGGCCAAGGCGCGCATCCCACCCTTCGCCGAGATCGAGATCGATCTCGGCGTCCTGTTCGGTCATGTTGCCTGATCCCCTGATCCGCGGCAGTTGACAAAAATCGACTGTGCATTCATGCTGCACGGTTTACCGCGGGACTTTCCGCGGCGAATCCCATTTTCATGTCGGCCGCGGTCTAAAAAGCGGCCCTAAACGATAGCAGGAGACTACCGTTGGCCAACTCCGCACAAGCCCGCAAGCGCGCCCGTCAGGCCGAGACGCATCGCCAGCGCAATTCCGCGCAACGGAGCACCTTCCGCACCGCCATCAAAAAGGTGCTGAAAGCCATCGGCGCCGGCGACAAGGCAGCCGCAACCGATGCCTATAAGGTCGCGGTCCCAATCATCGACAACGCCGCCGGCAAGGGACTGATGCACGCGAATAAGGCTGCCCGTCACAAAAGCCGCCTGAACGCGCACATCAAGGCGTTGGGCTAGGCCTATCGCTGGGCGGTAGCGACAACACCGCCGCCAGCCTCGCCAGCCCATCAACGGCGCGAGAGACCGTCTGCCGAAGCCGACTGCGCGTCGGCTTTTTCATGCGGCGGTTTCGCGCCACCCTGTCAACGCCGGTCCCGTCTACGCTGGCGGTCGAAGCGTTCCGCCGAGCCTATTTATGCTGCGGGAATCTGCCCCGTCGCAGCCATATCCCCGATGTCGACCAGCCCGACGCGCCCACCCGACAACCTGTTCGCGAACCTCCCGCGCCCGAGTGCCGGCGAGGTGTTCGGCGAACTGCTTCGCTGCCGAAATCTCCGCATCGAGCGCATCGTCAGCAGCCCGAAACCGGAGCCGACACTGTACGATCAGCCCCAGGACGAATGGGTGTTGCTCGTCCAGGGCGCCGCGTCGCTAGAGATTGCCGGCGAGCAGGTCGATTTCACTGCCGGCGACTACCTATTCATCCCCGCCCATACGCCCCACCGCGTCGTTGCCACCTCCGCGGACCCGCACTGCGTCTGGCTCGCCGTGCACCTCGACCCTGATCGGCCTGGAACAAACGCCCGATTGGCTGAAGACGGAAACAATCCTCGCCGCCTTCGCTGAGACTTGGTTCCGGCTGCGCCGGGTTAGGCATACTGACGGATATCCCTACCAGCAAGTCAGTTGGTTGCCTCTGTTGGAGTTCTGTGAGATGCATTGGTCCGACGTCATCAATGATCCGAGCCTGCGCGACCTCCCATACAAGATCGAGCTCGATGCACTCGGAAGGATTGTGATGAGTCCCGCTTCAAACCGTCACGGCATCCAGCAGGCCAAGCTCGTTCGCCTGCTCGGACGGAGGACGGAAGGCCAACGGATCGGAACAGGAGAGCCGCGCTGCCCTCCGAGTCCAGGGGCGAGTCCAGAATTGAGTCAGCAGGCAGGGTAACTGCGGCCGGAGCACGGGTCCAGGCGCAACCAAGAACGCGCGGAGCCCTTGGCTGCGCTCTTGGGTAAGCGTTGATGACAGCGCAAGCGCTGTGCCGCTCAGGAAATACGATGCCCATCGCTACATTGCGGTCACTGCGCACGGCTATGGCCACGTCGCCCAGGTAGCGCCCATCGCCCAAGCGCTACTTTGGCGTCCGCCGGGATTGCGGGTGCGTCGCAAGCGACGGTGTCGCCCGCCTCTGTTTCGGCGCGATTGCCGGCCGATTGTCAATACATGAAAAAGGCAGCGGACGTGGCATTGCTCATGGGCGGTCCGCTGCGGGCACCTTGGCGCGAGGAACTCGAGGGGCTCAAGGTCTACTTGGTATTCGACACCGATCACGCAAAGGGGTAGACCAGACCCCGTTGCGCTCGACAACAGGGGGCGGCCGCTCACGCGGTCGCCCCCTGAAATAGTCCTACTAGCAGCCGGAGACTGCGACCAGCCGCTTTTCGTCCACCGGCGACGGCAACAGCCGGTTTCAGCGCTTGCTATTGAATGACGTTGTCGACGACGTGGACGATGCCGTTTGATGCGAACAGGTTGGTCTTGACGACCTCAGCTCCGCCAATTCCGACGTGGCCGTTATATTTTGCCGAGGGACCGACCTCGACCGTTGACCCCCCGAGGGTTCGTGCCTGCCGCATTTCCATCAGGTCGGTCGCCGTATAGCGGCCGGGGACAATGTGATTGGAAAGCATCGCTTCCATCGCGGCCTTATCGGACAAGAGTGCCTCGCGCTGCTCCGTTGGCAACCTTGCGAAGGCCTCGTCCGACGGCACGAAAATGGTGTAACTGTCCGTAGAGGTCAGTGTCGAAGTGAGGCCCGTGTCGGCCACTGCCGCCCCGAATGTTCCGAAGACCCCAGACCCGCTTAAGACGTCGACCAGGGTCTTGTCCTGCGCATAATCAGGCACGCCAGCCGTCGCACCGGTGGCGCCATAGGGGGCCAGGCGAGAGACGGGGGTGTAGTTTTCGAGGCCGGCATTTGCCCGCTCCCAAGTCTCCTCGCCGGCATAGCGACTTCCGAGCGACAGGGCGGTGAGCGGGCCGAGGGCCATGGCTAGACCGAGGATTGCGACCGGGCCATAGTTGATTTGCTTGGTTGCTTCAGACATTGGATATTTCCTCGCATCGACACGTTTCACGGTTTGACGAAGAATGAACAGGTGGCGGTCATGTAACTCGTCAAGCTGTTCATTTTCTAACTACGATGAGCTAGATCAGGTTTGATACGAAAAAAGCAAGGATTCCATTTTTCTCTGTATGTTTTTGTGATAAGGGCAGGTCGTGCGTTGAGTGCGGCCAGCGGCGGACTGGCGCCACGAGCCCGCATGCCGTCAATCTACGATTCACCCTGCTGCACCTGTTCAATACGAATCGGTGGCGATCACCGACGTCACCGAACAGATGCGGATGACGGATTGACGCTGGGAGCTGCGACACTCTGTGTCATCTGCCGGTGATGGCAGCGGAAACTCTTTGCCGATCAGGACGCGCCATGCCCCATCTCTACATCGCGGTCACCGCCCACGGCTATGGCCACGTCGCCCAGGTGGCCCCCATCGCCGACGCGCTGAGTCGGCGCCTGCCGGGGCTGCGGGTGACCTTACAGGGTACGGTGCCGCGCGCTTTCGTTGCGGCGCGCATGCCGGCCGGTTGTCGCTACCTCGAGCAGGCGGCGGACGTGGTCTTGCCCATGGACGGTCCGCTGCGGGCGCGTTGGGAGGAGGGGCTTGAGGTGTACCGGGCGTTCGACGCAGAGCACCCGCATCATCTGGCTCGGCAGCGTGCCTTGCTGGAGCAGGACCCGCCCGACCTGCTGCTCGCCGATGTGCCCTGGCTACCGCTGCAGGCCGCGCGTGAGCTGGGTATTCCAGCGGTTGGACTGTGCTCGCTGAACTGGTTCGACATCCTGGCGCAGAGCCCGGTCGGCCCGCTGCTACCGGCGTCGCTGGTCGAGCACATGCGCACGGCCTATGCTGGCGCGGAGCTGTTCCTCCGCCCCGCACCCTCGATGCCGATGGCCTGGCTGCCGAACGGGCGCGACATTGGCCCCATCGCCACGCGACACCGGCGTGATCCGGCCGCGGTGCGCGCACTGCTCGGCCTCTCGCGCAGAACGCGGTTGGTGCTGATGCAATTCGGCGGCGCCGGACGGTTGTCGCTCGGCGATGATCGACAATGGCCCGATGACGTGCAGATCCTCACGCCCGACGCGGCGGCGGCGGACGGTCGCGAGCGTGTCAGCCTCGTCGGCGGGCCGGGGCTGAACCTGCTCGACGTGCTCGCATCCTGCGATGTGCTGATCACCAAACCCGGCTATGGCGCCTTCGCCGAGGCCGCCTGCAATGGTATCCCGGTGCTGTACGTGCCGCGCGGTGACTGGCCCGAGGAGCCCTATTTGGTGGACTGGCTAGCGAAGCGGGTGCCGACCCGCGCTCTGGATAGGGATGACCTGTCGGCGGGACGCATCGCGGGTCCGCTGATGGAACTGCTGAACATCGGCCCGGTGACGCCCGTGCCGGCGACCGGTGTCGACGAGGCGTTGGAACTGTTGCTGGGGATGCTGCGCGAATGAGCCCGCAACCTTGGGGCTGGCATCAATGGCTAGACGGCTTGTTGTGGGCTCAACCCAGGATTCGGCAGTTCGCATCAATCGCTCCCCCGATTCAATTGCTTGCGCGCCGAGCGTCGAGGCGAATACAGCCCTGACTGGGCGAATAAATTCGCCCCTACAGCGAAGCAACCGCGCGGCTTAGGTTCAAGGCAAGTGCGTGCGCGGTACCCAGCAGCCGTGGAAGCCGAGCGGTACGGCATGCGGTAGTGCCGCTGTTGCGACCGTCTCCAGGTCCGACGCCCGCAGCACCAACAGCTCGGAGTGCCGTGTTTCGGCGCGGTAGACCAGGCTCAACAGCCAGCCTTCGCCGTCGGTCCGCGTTGGCGTCGCATCCGGATTCGGGACCAGGATCGGCTCGCTGACCATGTCCAGGCCGAAATCGCGGCTGCGCACCTCGCCGGTTTCAGTGTCCAGGCGTTGCAGGGAACTCAGGTACGGCGCGCCGCGTTCCGCCGGGGCGCCGATGCCGTAGATGATCCGGCGCGGCTCGCCGAGCGGGCCCGGCGCCGTTACCGGCAGCTCGGCGCCACGCGGGCCCCAGGAGCTGATGTCGCTGCACTCCGCCCCGGGGTCGATCACGATGCGTTCCAGGTGCGGCATCAGACCGGGATCATCACCGCTGAACAGGGCCTCGTAGCGGTCGAAGTCCGGATAGCGGCCATAGCGAATGGCGTCCAGCACCAGGGCGCCGTCGGCGCGGTCGAAGGCCTGCGCGATGTGGAAGACGAAGCCGCCGCCGCAGTCGATCAGGCCCGGCCGCGCGCCGTTGGCGTCGCGCGGGATCAGTAAGGCCTGCATCGGCCTGCCCGGGGCAAGCCGCAGCGACCCCACCGGCGTGGTCAGGCCCAGCGCCGCGCGGGTCAGGTCGAAATCCGCCTGGGGCAGCAGAAAGCAGAACCAGCGCCGGGTCACGGCAAAGTCGTGGACGAAGCTGAAGCGCGCCAGGTCGTGCGCCTGAAAGGGCGCCATGCGTCCATCACGGTCGACGCGGTAGATCAGCAGCCGGTTCGGATTGCCCGAGACCAGGCCGAAGTTGAACAGCTCGCCGCTGTCCGCATCGAGCCGGGGATGCGCGGAGAAGGGCAGCAGCGGCGACAGCCAGCGCGCCGGCGGCGGGTAGGGATTGCTCAGCCCGCCATCGAAATCCTCAGTGCCCAACGTTGCCAGGGTGTCCGGATCGAGCCGGTGCGGCGGACCACCCTCCCAGAGCGCCAGTAGCCGACCGCCGTGCCAGACGATGTTGGTGTTGGCGGCATTCTTGAAGCGCAGCCGAAACACGTTGGCAGGCAGTCCGCCGGGCAGGTTGGTGCCGAAGGCCCGATACAACATGCGACCGGCGCGTTCCTCGGCGACGAATTCCCGTGTGCGTACGAAGCGATTGCTGTAGCGAACGCCCCGCGCGGTGATGTCGAAGCGGGTGATGTGCCCATCCCCGTCGAACGGATGGGCGTAACGTTGGCCGCCGCGTTCGAAGCGGCCGGGGCCATTGCGGAACAGCACGCCGTCGATGGTCGGCGGTAGGCTGCCGTCGATCGCGAGCGGTTGGTCGCTGTATTCCTTTTCGACGGTGCGCGCGTTCTCGCCGAGCACGCGCAGCATGTCGCTACTACTGATGTCCATGGGGCTGGATTAGTCCTTCTTCAGCAGGTCGGCGAGACCCTCGAACGGGTTGTGGGTGGTGGCGTTCTTGGTTCGTCCCGCACCTTTCGGTGCATGGCCGGCTGCCATCGCCGCCAGGTGCTCCTCATACTTCTGGTGTTCGTTGTCGTGGCAGTACAGGCACAGCAATTCCCAGTTGCTGCCGTCCGGCGGGTTGTTGTCGTGGTCCATGTCCTTGTGGTGGACCGTCAGCTCGCGCAGGTTCGCGTGGTTGAAGTCGCGCCCGCAGCGTCCGCAAACCCAGGGGTACAGCTTCAACGCCTGGTCGCGATAGCCGAGCGCGCGTTGATCGCTGGCCTGACGGGCCTCGGCGACGACGCGGTCGAGTTTCTGGGTGTCGATGGCGTTGCCGGTCTTGGCATGACGCGGCGGCAGCTTGCTGGACATGACGGTGGTCCCCGCTGGGTTGTTCAAGGTGAGCGTGATCGAGCAGGATTGTAGGGACATTGCGCCGGCATCGCCATGTGCCGGCGACGTTTGCCGTCGGGTTCAGTATGCTGTGCGCGCTCGCACCGATGGTCGGGCCGGTGCCCGTGCTCCGGGGCGCCTCCCGGTTCATGGGGACAAAGCAACGCCAGAGAAGTCGTCGACATTGATCACCTCGCCTGCACCATCGACCCGCGCCATCCGACAGTCTTCCTCAACACCCGCTCTCGAGCCCGAATGGACCTGCTGAACTCCCTGTTTCTCTCCGCCCCCTGGGGCGTTTTGCGCGCGGGCCTGCACTTTGGTTTTCTGCTGGTGCTGCTCTATGTGCTAAAGCAGGTCTACGACCTGCGTGCCGTCACCGGTCTGCGTCACCTGGCCAAACCGCGGGCCGGGTTCCAGGTTGCCGTCATCGGCATCGGCTTGTTGTTCGTCGGTGTGCTTGCGTATCAGGCAACCTGGCAGCTGTCCGGCACGGCACGGCAGCCCTTCGTGGCCTTCATGCAGTCCCACGACCGGCGCCAGTTCAATCCGGCGCACTGGATCGAGCGGGGGCGCATCCTCGACCATCGTGGTCAGGTGTTGGCGGAGAGTCGGGTCGCCCACAGCCAAGCAGGCAACCGGGCAGGCAACCGGGCCGGCAACCCGGTGGGTGGCGAGCAGGTGCAGCGCGTCTATCCCTTCGGTCCTGGCTTTGCCCACGTCGTCGGTTATGCGGACCCGCGTTTCGGCACCTCCGGCATGGAGGCGGCGGGCAACGTCAGGCTCAACGGCGGCTCACCGGAGAACTGGCTGGAGTGGGGTGAGCTCGGTCGCCAGTTGGTGACGCGGGACAAGCACGCCAAGGGCCGCGACCTGGTGTTGACGCTGGACGCCGATCTTCAGGCCCTGGCCTATCAGTTGCTCGACGGACGACCCGGCGCGGTGGTGATGTTGGTGCCCGCCGACGGCGCCGTGCGGGTGCTGACCAGCAGCCCGTCGTTCGATCCGAACCGCATCGACGCCGATCTGTTTCGTGGCCACGACCCCGGCGCACGCTTGCTGAACCGCGCCACCGCGGGTCTGTATCCGCCCGGTTCCACGTTCAAGGTGGTGCTCGCGGCGCAGGCGCTGGATGCCGGCCATGAGCCGGTGCTGCAATGCCCCGCGGACGGCTTCACCACGTCGCGGCGTTACCCCAAGATCCGCGATCACGAATACTACTCGGCGCGCCGCTCGGGTCGGACCTGGCGCGGCTTTGGGCGTATCGGCCTGAGCAAGGCGCTCAGCAAGTCCTCCAACGTCTACTTCGCGCAGCTGGGCGTACAAGCGGGTCACGATGCCTTCCATCGCACCCTGGATCGCTTCGTCTTCAACAGCCGGGTCGTGCTGACCGACAGCCTGTCCAGCCGCCAACTGATGCGCACCGGGCGCATCCCGCGCATCGCCACGTCGGACCAATACGGGCTGGCGCAGGCGTCTATCGGCCAGGGCAAGGTGCTGGCCACCCCGGCACACATGGCGCTGATCACCGCCGCCATCGCCAACGGCGGCGTCGCGATGCGCCCGCGCCTCACCGCCGCCGAGCCGCCGCAGGCGTTGGCGCGCTTCCTGTCCACCAACAGCGCAGCCCGGCTTGCGGCAATGATGCGCGGCGTAGTGCGCGACGGCACCGCGCGCGGCATCGAGGTGCCGGAATTAGCCATCGCCGGCAAGACCGGCACCGCGCAGAACCCGTTGGGCGAGGCCCATAGCTGGTTCATCGGCTTCGCCCCGGCGGATCGCCCGGCGCTGGCCGTCGCCGTGCTGGTGGAGCATGCCGGCTACGGCTCCGCCGTCGCTGCCCCCATCGCCCAGCAGTTGCTGTTGCTGGCGCAAGAACGAGGGCTGCTGAATGGCCGCTAAACCCGCTCGCCCCGAGACCCTCGCCGATCGCTGGCAGCAACGCGCCCCGGAGCGGCAACTGCTGTTGTGGGCGCTGGTCGCCATCGCGCTAGGGTTCCTGATGCTGCTCGGCGCCGGCCCCAAGGACGGTTACGCGGTCGGCTGGATCGACCTGCTGCCGCTATTGACCCTGGTCGCCAGCTTCGGTGCCGCACACCTGATCTTCACGCTGCTGGGTTTTCGCGGTGATCAAATCGCGCTCGCCGTCACCGCGCTGCTTTGCGGCATCGGCCTGCTGGCGCAGTTTCGCATGGGGGTGTTCATTGGCGAGCGGGTCGGGGCCTTGACCTATTTGCTGCTGCCCGCCGGCGTCGGGCTGATGACGGCCGCCGTGGCTATCGCCATGAACGGCCGTTACCGCTGGCTGGCCCCCGCCATCTGGTTCTGGGCGCTGCTGTCATTGGCCCTGGTGGGGCTGCTGCTGGCGACCGGACAGCGCTTTCGCGGCGGCGTCTATGCCGCCGGCTTCATCACCCCCACCGAACCGTTGAAGCTCACCGTGGTGCTGTTCGCCGCCGCCTTTGTCGATCGCCACGTCAAGGCGTTGTCGAAATGGCCCGGCGCCATTCCGTTTCCGCCCGTGCGGAGGCTTTGGCCGCTGCTTGCCTTCGTCGCCGTGCTGATGGCGCTGCTGATGTGGCAGCGCGACCTGGGCATGATCCTGATCCTGAGCTTGGCGTTACTGGCGTTGCTGCTGGCCGGCACGCGGCAGCCCGGCTACTTGCTGTATGGCGCGTTGCTGGCGGGTATTGGCGGCTATGCGCTGTTTGCGTTCTTCAGCCACGGTCAGGCGCGCATCGCATCCTGGCTCGATCCGTTCCAGGATCCCACCGGCGGCGGCTGGCAAATACTGCAAGGCCTGTCGGGCATGTACGCGGGCGGGCTTTGGGGGGAGGGCTTCGGCCAAGCGCGGCCGCAATACACCCCCATCGCCGAATCCGATTTCATCTACGCCGTCATCGCCGAGGAACTGGGCTTCGCCGGCAGCGTGCTGGTGCTGGGCTTCTTTCTGCTGCTGATCGCGCGCCTGTTCAACACCGCCGCCCGCGCCCGCAGCCCGTTCGGCATGCTCACCGCCACCGGCATCGCCACCGTGTTCGCCATCCAGACCTTTCTCAATGTCGGTGGCGTGACCAAGTTCATCCCGCTGACCGGCATCACGCTGCCCTATATCAGCCACGGTGGCAGCAGCCTGCTGACCGCCTTCGTTAGCCTGGGCCTGGTGCTTGCGATCTCCGACGGTGAGCCGAAGCCGGTGCGTAAGCAACGCGCCCCGCGGCGGCGTAAGTGACGATCGGGTTAGGCGACCAGGGTCGCTCGGAGCGCGTCGATCAGGGCGCTGTTCTCGTCCGGCGTGCCAACGGTCACGCGCAAGCAGTCGGCGAGCAAGGAATGGGCGCCATCAAGGTTCTTGATCAGCACACCGCGTTGGCGCAGGCCGGTGAAGATTTCGCCGGCGCGACCGGACTCGGTGCGGACCAGAATGAAATTGGCGTCGCTGGGATACGGCGTGACTCCGTCGATGCCTTGCAGGGCATCGAACAGCAGGGCGCGGTCGGCACGGATGCGCTTGGTCTGCGCGTCGAGGGTGGCGCGGTGGCGCAGCGCGAAGGTGGCGCTGGCCTGGGTCAGCACGTTAATGTTGTAGGGCAGCCGCAGCTTGTCGATCTGCGTCAGCCAGGCCGGCGGCCCGGCTAGGTAGCCCAGGCGCAGGCCGGCCAGGCCCATTTTGGAGACGGTGCGCATGACCAGCAGATTGGGCCAGTCGCCGAGTCGGGGCAGGAAGCTTTGGTCGGTAAAGGGGGCGTAGGCCTCGTCGACGATGACCAGGCCGGGGCTGGCCTCGATGATGCGCTCGACGGCGAGCGGGTCGAACAGGTTACCGGTGGGGTTGTTCGGATAGGCGACGTAGACCAGCGCCGGTTGTTCGCGGTCGATGGCGGCCAGCGTGGCGGCCAGGTCCAGCGAGAAATCCCGCGCGTTCAGCGGCACGCCGACGTAGTCGAGCCCGGCGAACAACGCGATCATCCGATACATGACGAAGCCGGGGTCCAGCGACAGCACCTTACGTGGGCCGTTGGGGCCGGGTGTCGCGACCGCCATGGCCAGCATCTGGATCAGCTCATCGGAGCCGTTGCCGAGCAGCAGCGCCATGTCCGCCGGGATGCCCATGGCCTCACGCAGTGCCAGTTGCAGCTCCGTCCCCTGCGGGTCCGGGTAACGATTCAGCGCGGCGTCGCTCAGCGCCGCGAGCCAGTCCTGTCGCAGCGCGTCGGGCCAGACGTAGGGGTTCTCCATCGCATCGAGCTTGATCAGCCCAGCGCTATCGGGGACGTGATAGGCGCTGAGGGCGCGAATCTCGGGGCGGATAAGGGCTTCGATGAGGCCATCAATTTCCACGAATAAACCTGCTGGGGTTGAACCTAAGCCGAGTTGTCGAACCACGAAGTTCGCGAAGAAGCACGAAGGAAAAGAAAGGCAACAATAAAGCTCCCGAGGATATGGGCTTCACCTGAAAGCTGTCGTCTTGATCGAAACTCTACTATTCAGTCCCTTCGTGTGCTTCGTGGTCTTCGTGGTGAACTGCTCTTTCTAGGTTGCGTGCGCCGCGCGTCAAGCGACCTGCCGTCGCATTAGCAAGGGATCAATCGACGTTGCGTTGGTCGGACCGATATTCCGCCGAGCGCGCATGCGCCGTGAGCCCCTCGCCCCGTGCCAATACTGACGCGGTGGCGGCCAAGGTGGCCGCACCCTTGGGCGACGCCATGATTATGCTCGATCGCTTCTGGAAGTCGTAGACGCCGAGCGGTGACGAGAAGCGAGCCGTGCGCGACGTGGGCAGCACATGGTTGGGTCCAGCGCAGTAGTCGCCCAGGGCCTCGGCGGTATGGCGACCCATGAAGATGGCCCCGGCGTGGCGAATCTTCGCCGCCATGTCCTCGGGCTCAGCGACCGACAGCTCCAGATGCTCCGGGGCAATGTGGTTGGCGATGGTCACGGCGTCGTCCGGGTCGCGGGCCAGAATCAGCGCGCCGCGCTCCTTCAGCGCCGTGGCGATGATGGGCTCGCGCTCCATCGTCGGCAGCAGCTTGTCGATACTGGCAGCGACGCGCTCGAGGAATGCGGCGTCCCATGAGACGAGAATCGACTGGGCGTCCTCGTCGTGCTCGGCCTGGGAGAACAGGTCCATCGCGATCCAGTCCGGATCCGTCTCGCCGTCACATAGGATCAGGATCTCGGACGGGCCGGCGACCATGTCGATGCCGACCTGGCCGAAGACGGCGCGCTTGGCGGTCGCGACGTAGATGTTACCGGGGCCGACGATCTTGTCGCAGGCGGGCACGGTTTCGGTGCCGTAAGCGAGCGCCGCGACCGCCTGAGCACCGCCGACGGCGAAGGCGCGATCGACACCAGCGATGCAGGCGGCGGCCAGCACCAACTCGTTGAGGTCACCACTCGGGGTTGGCACCACCATGATCAGTTCCGCCACGCCGGCGACCTTGGCAGGGATGGCATTCATCAGCACCGACGAGGGATAGGCGGCCTTGCCTCCAGGCACATACAGTCCAACCCGGTCCAGCGGCGTGACCTTCTGCCCCAACAGCGTGCCGTCAGCCTCGCGGAACTCCCAGTCCTGCATACGCTGATGCTGGGCATAGGCGCGAATGCGAGCGCTGGCGGCATCCAGGGCCTCCCGTTGAACGGCCGGGATGGCGTCCAGGGCCTGTCGCAGGCGCTCCGCTGGAATTTCCAGCGCCGCGGCGCCCGCAGGTTGCCAGCCGTCGAAACGGGCGGTGAAGTCGATCAGCGCAGCATCACCGCGGGCACGGATGTCGTCGATGATGGCGTCGACGGTCTGCTGGACCTGCTTGTTCGAAACGGATTCCCACGCCAGCAGGGCGTCGAGCCGTTCGGCGAAGTCGCTGTCGGCGGTGACGAGTCGGGCGATGTCAGCCATGTTGGTTGCTCTCGAAAGGGTACGACTCAGAGGTTTGGGCCTGCTTCGATCTTGGGGCTCGATCTAGGGCCCGATGGACGTACGGCCAAGCCATGCCGGGATCGATGGGCGCATCAGACCTGGCGGCGCGCCAGGCTAGGCGGCAGCTCGGCCCTCGACCGCTTCTCGAAGCGCGGCGAGCAAGCGGGTGACGCGGGTGTGCTTCATCTTCCACGACGCCTTGTTGACGACCAGCCGCGAACTGATGTCGCAGATGTGCTCCAGCGGCACCAGGCCGTTGGCCTTTAGGGTACCGCCACTCTCGACGAGGTCCACGATCAGGTCGGCCAGCCCGACCAGCGGCGCCAACTCCATGGAGCCGTAAAGCTTGATGATTTCGACCTGCTTGCCCTTGGCGGCGAAGTGGCGCTCGGCGCACTTGACGTACTTGGTGGCAATGCGTAGCCGCCGACGGCCATGGCTATGGAGGTCTGCATCGCGATGGGCATCTGGTTTGCCGGCCACCATCAGCCGGCAGCGGGCGATGCGCAGGTCGAGTGGTTCATACAGGCCCTCGCCACCGTGCTCCAGCAGCACGTCCTTGCCGGCCACGCCAAGATCGGCGGCCCCGTATTGCACATAGGTGGGCACATCGCTGGCGCGGATGATGACCAGCTTCACGCGTGGGTCGTTGGTATCCAGGATCAGCTTCCGGCTGCGCTCCGGGTCGTCCAGTGCCCGAATGCCGGCGGACGCGAGCAGCGGCATTGCCTGTTCGAAGATGCGCCCCTTAGACAGGGCGATGGTCAATGTGTCGTCGTCGGCCATGGCGAAACTCTGATATGCGCTGTTTGGTTGGCCCTAGGCCCATGTGGCCCAGTGGCATGAGCATCGGTGCGACACCGGCTGCCCGGTGACCCACCGAGGCTCGATCGGAAACAGAGGAAGTTCAGCCGTGGACGCGCCGGATGATGCCGCCGAGCGCGGCGAACTTTTCCTCGATATTGTCGTAGCCGCGATCGATATGGTAGATGCGATCGATCAATGTCTCGCCCTCCGCCACCAACCCGGCCAACACCAGGCTGGCGGATGCACGCAGGTCGGTCGCCATCACCGGCGCGGCGGTCAGGCGGTCGACGCCACGGCAAATGGCGACGTTGCCCTCGATCTGGATATCGGCGCCCATGCGCTGCATCTCGAGCGCGTGCATGAAGCGGTTCTCGAATACGGTCTCGGTGACGGTCGCGACGCCGTCGGCGATGCTATTCAGGGCGCAGAATTGGGCCTGCATGTCAGTGGGGAAGGCGGGGTGCGGGGCGGTGTGGATATTCACCGACCGCGGGCGCTTGCCCTGCATATCCACCTCGATCCAATCGTCGCCGGTCGCGACCTTGGCGCCGCATTCTCGCAGCTTGGCCAGCACCGGTTCGAGCAGGTCCGCGCGCGTGTCGCGTACCCGAACCCGACCACCGGTCATGGCGGCAGCCACAAGATAAGTTCCGGTCTCAATGCGATCCGGCAGCACGCTGTGCTCGCAGCCGCCGAGCCGCTCGACGCCGTCGATGACGATGCTATCGGTGCCGGCGCCGCTTACCCGCGCCCCCATGGCGTTGAGGAAATCCGCCAGATCCACGACCTCCGGCTCGCGGGCAGCGTTCTCGAGCACGGTGCGGCCCTCCGCCAGCGCCGCCGCCATCATCAGGTTCTCGGTGCCGGTGACCGTGACCACGTCCATGCTGAAGTGGGCGCCCTGCAATCGCCCAGCGCGGGCGTGGATGTAGCCGTTCTCCACGTTGATCTCAGCGCCCATGGCGCGCATGCCTTCGAGATGCAGATTGACCGGGCGGGCACCGATGGCACAGCCGCCGGGCAACGACACGTCGGCCTCGCCGAAGCGGGCCAGTAGTGGCCCGAGCACCAGGATCGACGCCCGCATGGTCTTCACGAGGTCGTAGGGCGCCTCGTAGCGGTCGACGTGAGTGGCGTCGGCGTGAATGCGCATCCGCTCGTCGACGGTCAATACCACGCCCATGCGCCCGAGCAGCTCCATGGTAGTGGTGATGTCGCGCAGGTGCGGAACGTTGGACAGCACGCACTCGCCTTCGGCCAACAGCGTACCGGCAAGGATCGGTAGCGCGGCATTCTTGGCGCCGGAGGCGCGCACTTCGCCATCGAGCCGATTTCCGCCGACGATCAGGAGTTTATCCATCGGGAATGATGATTAGCACAGCGACAGGGCCGGCGGCTTGTCGGCTTCAGGCACGATCAAGGCCGAGGAGGCCGTCGACATTGGAGAATTCCGCAATACGCGCAAGCGCCGCGGGGCAGTTGTGTAGCCGCAGTTGGCGGCCGACGCGATGCAGCCGCTCGCGCCATTCCAGCAGCAGCGCAACGCCAGCGCTGCTGCTGTGGTCGACTCCCGCCAGATCGAGCTCCACGTCGTCGCCATCCGCGACCAAGCGGCTCGCCTCGCCGACCAGGGCCGGGACGCTTGCGAGCGTTAGCGGGCCGCCGAGGCGCCAGCGACCCGCGGCAAGGCGCTCCAGCCGGGCGGCGCTCATGCGCCGCTGGCGTTCTTGGCCTTGAGTTCACCGATCAGGCCATCGATACCGCTGCGCCCGATTGCGGTGCGGAATTGGCCCCGGTAATTGGAGATCAGGCTAACGTTCTCGATGACGACGTCGTAGACCTTCCACTGCCCGGACAGCTTATGCATGCGATAGTCGATGGGAATCGGCGGCGCCCCGGCGGCGCGCACCTGCGTCGGTACCACCACGGTGCCGTCGCGGGTGCCCGGTTTGGACGGCTCGTAGACGATGTCCTCATCGGTGTACTTGAGCAACGCTTTGGCATAGGTGCGTACGAGCACCTCTTGGAATTCCGACACCAGCACCTTTTGCTGAGCCGGCGTTGCCTTGCTCCAGTCCTTGCCGACCGCCGAGCGCGTGATGCGCTCGAAGTCGAAGTGCGGCGCTAACTTGGTACCGACGAGCTGGTAGATGAGCTGCGGCCGCGCGTCGATTTGGGCACGCTTCGCGTCGAGCGTGCGAAGCATGTCTTCCGCCGTGCGTTCGACCAGCTGCGTTGCCGAGTCGTCCGCGCGCGCTGAAGCGAGCGGCGTAACGAGCAGGAGCAATGCACCGGCCAGCGCGGCCCAAATCAGTCGTGATGCGTTCATTCGGAACCCTCTTCTGCCTTGCTGAATAGAAATTGCCCGATCATTTGTTCGAGTACCAATGCCGATTGCGTGTGCTCGAGCTGACCGCCGTCGGCCAGGTAGTCCGGGCTGCCGCCGGGATCGAGCCCGATATACTGCTCGCCGAGCAGGCCGGCCGTGAAGATGTTGGCAAAGGTGTCGGCTGGAATCCGGTCAAAACGCGGATCGATCCGCAGCTGAACCACCGCCTGGTAGGTATCCTGATCAAAACGAATTGCCTCGACCCTGCCGACACGCACCCCGGCCATGCTGACCGGCGAGCGCACCTTGAGGCTGCCGATATTATCGAAGCGCGCGCTCAACACATAACCGTCACCGATCGAGGCGGCACTGAGGTTGCTGACCTTCATCGCCAGGAAGAACAGCGCGACGAAGCCCGCCGCCATGAAGGCGCCGACCAAAATCTCGACCGTGCGCATCTTCGCCATGTTTATTCTCCAAACATCAGTGCCGTCAAAACAAAATCGAGACCCAATACCGCGAGCGCCGAATGCACGACGGTGCGTGTCGTCGCCCGGCTCACACCGGCGGAGGTGGGCGTCGCCTCGTAGCCTTGAAACAACGCGATCCAGGTGACCACGACGCCGAACACGATGCTCTTGATAACGCCGTTGACGATGTCCTCGTGGAAGTCGACCTTGGCCTGCATCTGACTCCAAAAGGCACCATCGTCGACGCCCAACAGGCCGACGCCAACGAAGTAGCCGCCGAGCACGCCGACGGCGCTGAACATCGCAGCCAGCAACGGCATGCTGAAAACGCCGCCGAAGAAGCGCGGAGTGAGGATGCGGCGAACCGGATCCACGGCCATCATCTCCAGTCCCGAGAGTTGCTCGGTGGCTTTCATCAAGCCAATCTCGGCAGTCAGTGCGGAGCCGGCACGTCCCGCCACAAGCAGGGCGGTGACCACCGGGCCCAACTCCCGCACCAGCGACGCCGATACCATCACCCCGAGACTCTCCGCGGCCCCGAACTGCGACAAGACGTAGTATCCCTGGAGGCCCAGCACCATGCCGACGAACAGGCCTGAGACCAGAATGATCAGCAGCGAGAGCACACCAACCCCGAACAGCTGGGCGATCAGCAGGCGCGGCCGTGCCAGCATGGCCGGCACCCCGGCCAATATGCCCAGGAGCAGCAGGTGGGCGCGCCCGATATTGGCCAACGCGCTGAGGCCAAAGCGGCCAAGGCTCGCCAACGCGTCCATCATTTTGGCGGCGCCTCGTGATTCCGCTTAGCGGTGCCCGGACCCGCCATATCCTGTTCCAACGGAGCCGACGGGTAATGAAAGTGGACAGGTCCGTCCGGCAGGCCATCCATGAATTGTCGCACCCATTCGGCGCGCTCGGCAGCAATCGCTTGCGGCGAACCCTGGCACATAACGTGACCATTGGCGATGACGTAGATGTAATCGGCGATGCTCGCCGTCTCGCGGACATCGTGTGAGACGACGATGCTCGTCAGCCGGCTGGCGTCGTTCAACTGCCGAATCAACGATACCAACACCCCCATGGAGATCGGGTCCTGGCCGGTGAAGGGCTCGTCGTACATGATCATCATCGGGTCCAACGCGACCGCGCGGGCCAGCGCCACACGCCGGGCCATGCCGCCGGACAGCTGGCTCGGCATCAGCCGCGCCGCGCCGCGCAACCCAACGGCTTCCAGCTTCATCAACACCAATTTACGCAGCACCGTCTCCGGCAGCCGTGCATGCTCGCGCAGCGGGAAGGCAACATTCTCATAGACGTCAAGGTCGGTCAGCAGGGCGCCGCTTTGAAACAGCATGCCCATGCGGGTGCGCAGCCGGTAGAGCTCCCCGCGACCCAGCCGATGGACGTCAAGCCCGTCGACGACGACGCTGCCGCTGTCCGGGTGTAGTTGACCGCTGATCAGCTTCAGCAGTGTGGTCTTGCCGGTGCCGGACGGACCCATGATGGCGGTGACCTGGCCGCGCTCGATATCGAGATCAACGTCATCGAGGATGCGCCTTCCATCGCGACTAAAGGTCAGTCCACGGATCTTGACCAAGGGTTCCACATGCCCGCTGCCTGTGTTCACCTGGCTGTTCACCTGGCTGTTCACCTGGCTGTGGGGGCTGGACCCGGTGTCGGAATCGCTCGCGCCCAGATTCTGGCGCCGATGCTGACCTGGGGGCGGAGACGCTGACTGCGGACGATCCTCCCTCATGGAGCAAATTCCTATCGGTGCATAAAGGGTCGGCATTTTGGGTTTCGCGCGCGGCAAGCGTCAAGCGATGCATGCGGGCGGTTTTTGTGGGAGATGGCCGGCGATCATCAGGCTAGCTTAACCCGAGCAGCATCAGTAGGTCGCCCCAGGCTTCCAACTCGGTTGATCGCGGCCGGTCCAGAATGACGAGCCGGGGCTGTTCAGGCTGCGCAGTCAGCCAGGCACGGGCGCCGCGCGGGTCACCGTTCAGATGGCGCGGACAGCTAACGGACAAGCCGATGCGCTGCCCCCCGTGAGCCGCCAGCAAGGTGCCTGGGGCGGTGGTCCAGGCCTCGTTCACCTGCCGTTCGGCGGCCGCGTCGACGAAGGCGACCAGCGCGGAGCCCAGTGCCGCCGCTGCCGACGAGCGTGCCCGCTCTCCCGTGCTGCAGGTCGCCTCCAGATAGAAGCGAAAGCCAGGGTTCACGTCCGTGCGCCAAACGCCGAGCTCGGATTCCGAGCGCGGAAGCCAAGCTTCAGGCGGCAGCAGCACGGCGGAGAAGGCATTGGCAAAGTAGGTAAGCTGCCACTCCGGGGGGAGGTCGTCAGGGTAGAAGCTGTTGGCATCCGCGAGGCCCAGCCAGCCTCGTGGAACGACGTCGATGGATGTTGGCATACTCACGGGGTAAGACAGCGGGGTCGGTCATTGGCGCGCAGTCCGGCGGCATTCTGGTCTGTCGCAGCACCATTTGTGTCGCTTGGCACATCTTACGATTGGCCTGCCGCTCCGTTCGATGGCGCTTGTAGTTTGCGGTTTCGCGCCGGCCTCAGGTGACGGACCGCTCGCGGTCCGGATGGCCCCGCGGCGCCGAAGCGGTATGATAGAGCCTCCGGATGCCGGTCAGGCCGCGATAACAAACTCCGAGGACGAAACCGATGCAGGACCCGATCGCACGGGCGCAGTTAGTTAAGGCGGTCATTTTCGACGTCGACGGTGTCCTCACCGACGGCAGCCTCTACCTTGGAGACGATGGCCAGGAGTACAAGGCATTCAATTCTCGCGACGGCCATGGCATGGTCATGCTCGCGCACGGCGGCGTCACCCTCGCCATCATTACCGGACGCAGCTCGGAGGTCGTGCGCATCCGAATGGAAAGCCTGGGTATCGCGCACGTATTGCAGGGTCGTCGCGAAAAGTTGCCCGCCTACGAGGAACTCAAACAGGTGCTCAAAGTCTCCGATGATGAGGTGGCCTATGTCGGCGATGACGTGGTCGACCTGCCCGTTATGCGCCGGGTTGGCTTGGCGGTGGCAGTGGCCGACGCGCACCCAATGGTGCTCGAACACGCGCATTGGCGGACGCGCAGTCCCGGCGGGCGCGGTGCCGCGCGGGAGGTCTGCGAGCTTATCCTGCGCGCCCATGGCAAGCTGGACGCCATGCTCGCAACCTATCTTTAGCGAGGGCCGTCGTCATGCATCCTCTGGCCCCTGCGCCTGTTTGGCGCAATCCCATCGGGCTTTGCTGGCGCTGGCATCGGTGGAGTAAGGGCCGGTGCTGCCAACCCGTCGCGAACTGATCACTGGGACACTGTTGGCCACGATCGCGTTACTGGCTTGGTGGTACGGAGCGTCGAACAAGCCGGAGACCCTGGCCCCAACCGATGCGCAGCGCAAGCCGGACTTCGTGGTGGAGGATCTGAACGGCGTGACCATGGACCTTAACGGCAGGCCCGCGCGGCTGCTCGCGACGCCGCTGCTGCGGCACTATCCCGACGACGAAAGCAGCGAACTGGACGCACCGGTGATGACCGTCTTCAACCCAGATGCGCCACCCTGGGTGATCGGCTCTGAGCGCGGCTGGATCTCAGCGGGCGGCGACGAATTGCTCTTACAGGGTCCCGTGCGCGCTGAGCGCGCGTCCGCACCCGACCTTGCGGCCATGGTGCTCGTCACCAGCGAGCTGCTGGTGCTACCGGAGGCCGATTACGCCGAGACCGACCGCTTCGCCGAGCTGGAGCGCGGCGAGGACTGGGTGACAGCCACCGATGGCATGCAGATCTGGTTCGGCGAGCAGATGCGCGTCAAACTGTTTGGTCGCAACCGCACGCGGCTCGCCCCCACGAGCGATCTCGGTGACGAATCGAGCACTAGCCCCAATGACCAAGCGGACTCGAACCCGGCCGAAAGCAATTGATCGGGTCCGAACCGCCGCAGAACCAGCCATCGGATTAACGTACATGCTAGCTCCGAACACGTCAGACCCGCCTGTCCACGGACGCCCGCCACCTGCCCGTTGGCCGAGGGTCGCGTGGTTGGCGCCGGCTTTGGCGATGGCGCTCGGTTTGGCTGTGGTTCCGCCGCTGGCCGCCCTCGACAGCGATCAGCAGCAACCGCTCCTCATCGAAGCGGATGCCGCCGAACTCGACGAAAATCAGTCCATCAGCCTCTACATCGGCAACGTGGAGGTGGAGCAAGGCAGCATGCGCATCTTTGCCGACGAGGTGCTGGTTCATCATCGACCCAACCGGCAGCCGCAAAAGATCATCGCCGTCGGCAACCCAGCGCGCTATCGCCAGCTGCTCGACGATGATCCGGACGAGGTCCTCGGCTATGCGCTGCGCATGGAGTACGAGGCCGACCGCGACGAGATCACACTGATCGATCAAGCCGAACTGAACCAGGGCGAAGATCGCTTCGCCAGCGACCGCATCGTCTACAACCGCATCACCCAGCGCGTCACCGCCGGCACCAGTGCCCAGGGCCGCGAGCGCGTGCAAATCCGCATCAAGCCCGAGGGACAATGACCACGCTGGTTGCGGAGGGGCTCGCCAAGACCTACCGCCGTCGGCGCGTCGTCAATGACGTGAGCTTAGCGGTAGGCGCCGGCGACGTGGTTGGCCTGCTCGGACCCAACGGTGCCGGCAAGACGACCAGTTTCTACATGATCGTCGGCCTAGTGGCGGCCGACGCGGGGCGCATTACCCTCGATGACGAGGACATCACGCTGCGGCCAATGCACGCCCGGGCACGCCGCGGACTGAGCTACTTGGCGCAGGAGCCGTCCGTTTTCCGCAAGCTCAAGGCGCATGAGAACCTCATGGCGGTGCTAGAGATGCGCCGCGATCTCACCCGCAGCCATAAGCTGCAGCGCTGCGAGCAACTGCTCGACGAGCTTGGCATCGCGCATGTCGCGGATTCCCTGGCGTTGAGCCTGTCCGGTGGAGAACGCCGTCGGCTGGAGATCGCCCGTGCACTGGCGGTTGAGCCGAAGGTCATGCTGCTCGACGAGCCCTTTGCCGGCGTCGACCCCATCGCGGTGGGCGAGATCAAGACCATCATCGGCCATCTGCGCGCCCGGCGCATTGGCGTTTTGATCACCGACCACAACGTGCGCGAGACCCTGGATATCTGCGATCGCGCATACATCATCAGCGAAGGAAGGGTGATTGCTGACGGGTCGCCGGCCGCGCTGCTGCAGAACGCGCAGGTGCGCTCCGTCTATCTGGGCGAGGACTTTCGGCTCTGAGCGCCGCTGGCCCAGAGACACTCAGCTGTTAACTTTCAGCGCAAACCTCAGCACGGGCGTCCTGCCCCGCTCGGCAAGGGCAGCGTATCTCGGCAGTTTCCGCAGGCTGCCGGTTTCGGCGGCTGCAGCGACGCCCGAGGATCTATCTTTCCGTCCTGTGACCGCGATCGCCATGCTTGCAGCGATTTCAGCTAGAATCGACGAACCTAGTATCCAAATCGCGTACCATCCCCCAAACCGGTCTCGATGAAACAGACCATCCAATTGCGTCTCGGTCAGCAGCTGACCATGACTCCCCAGCTGCAGCAGGCCATCAAGCTGCTTCAGCTTTCCACGCTCGATCTGCAACGGGAGATTCAAGAAGCGCTAGAATCGAATCTCATGTTGGAGACCGCTGAGGATGCGGATGTGTCCCCGGAGCGAAACGAGTCTGACGAACGCCGCCGGGAGGCCGATGCCAAGGTCGACAACGAGTTGCATCCTGATCAGACCACGATGCCGGACGAGCTGCCAGTGGACAGTACCTGGAGCGACACCTACGACAGCTATTCTCCGCCCTCTGGGCATGGCAGCGATTCCAGCGCCGACTTCGACCCGCTCGCGCAACAATCGCGCCCACAGACCCTGCATGATCATCTCGCCTGGCAGCTCAATCTGGCGCGTCTTGCGCCCCGCGACCGCGTCGTCGCCGAGGCCCTGATCGATGCCATCGACGCCAATGGCTATCTTCGCGTCGAGCCGGAGGAATTACTTGAGTCCCTCGGCGACGGCGAGCTGGAACTCGACGAGATCGAGGCCGTTCTGCATCGCATCCAGTCGTTCGATCCGTCGGGCATCGGCGCGCGCAATCCACGAGAATGCCTGCTGCTGCAGCTGCGGCAGCTACCCCCGGAGCAGCTGTTTCGTGACGAGGCCATCCTGATCTGCGAGCATCACTTTGCGGCCCTATCCCGCAACGACCTGGATGAGCTACGTAGGCAAACCAAGCTGTCAGCGGATGCGCTGCGGCAGGCTTTGCTGCTGGTGCGCTCCATGCACCCGCGGCCGGGCACCCTGGTTGCAGACATCCAACCGGAGTATGTGGTGCCGGATGTCATCGTGCGTAAACGAAATGGTCAGTGGTCGGTCGAGCTGAATTCAGAAACAACGCCTAAACTGAGAGTGAACGCGGGCTATGCGAAGTTGATCCGGCGCGCCGACGATGCACCGGACAATAGCTGCATGAAGAGCCATCTGCAGGAGGCCCGCTGGTTCATCAAGAGCCTCGCGAGCCGCAACGACACTGTTCTGCGCGTCGCCAGGAAAATCGTCGAACTGCAGCAGGATTTCTTCAACTATGGCGAAGAAGCAATGAAACCGCTGGTGTTGCGAGACGTCGCGGATTCCCTGGAACTGCACGAGTCGACCGTGTCGCGGGTCACTACCCAAAAATACATGCATACCCCCCGCGGCACCTTGGAGTTCAAGTATTTCTTCTCGAGTCATGTCAACACCGCGTCCGGCGGGGAGTGCTCTTCAACCGCCATCCGCGCCTTCATCCGCAAGCTAGTTGCCGCGGAGATCCCAAGTAAGCCGTTGAGTGACAACAAGATTGCCAACATCCTAACGGATCAGGGCATCAATGTAGCGCGACGCACCGTCGCCAAGTACCGCGAGGCAATGGGCATTCCACCCTCGAACGAGCGCAAGCGACTGGCGTGATGATGGTTTCATACCATCACGGCGCCCGACGCCTGCTTACACTGGAGTGACACTATGCAGATCAACCTGACCGGCCATCACGTCGATATCACCGAACCGCTAAAGGGTTACGTCGACAGCAAGTTCGACCGCCTTGAGCGGCACTTCGACCACGTGATCAACGTGCATGTCATCCTCAGCGTCGAGAAGCTGCGTCAAAAGGCTGAGGCGACGTTGAAGATCAACGGCGCGAATGTCTTCGCGGACTCGGTGCACGAGGACATGTACGCGGCTATCGACGGGCTGATTGACAAGCTCGATCGTCAGGTCATCAAGTACAAGGAAAAGCGACAGAGCCATCGCGGAAACGGCCAGAAGGGTCTGCCTGAGGAGGAGACTTCCGACGGCGCCGCGGAGGATTCTGCCGAGATGCATCCATAGGAGTAGAATCGGCGCACTGACAGTTCGCGGTCAGGTGCCAAGGCAAGCCGGAGTCCGGTCTCGCCGACTCCGGCTTTTTTTCACCACATATTGAACTCGTCTTGGAGTCGGGCTGTCGCTAGCATGCAACGAATGCTTTACTTGCCGGAGAGCACAGCGCGACGCTAGCCCCGTCGGCATCCGTCCTGCGTTTGCATTCTCGGCCAGGCAGGACATGCTCGCCGAGCCGAGGTACCGTCGCTGCCGAGGCAACCGAATCGCGTAGGCAGTTGCCCGATCAAAAGACAAAAACTGCGGGAGCTTTCTCGATGCTGCCCCCTGACCTGATTACCGAGGCACGAATCCTCAGCGGCTGCGAAGTGACCAGCAAGAAACGCCTGCTGGAATCACTGGGCGAATTACTCGCCGAGGCCGGGACCGACCTCAATCCGGACACCGTGTTCGAGCGCCTACTGGAGCGCGAGCGCCTCGGCAGCACGGGCCTGGGCCATGGCATTGCACTGCCGCATGCTCGCATTGACGAGGTGATGGC
Organism: uncultured Gammaproteobacteria bacterium; assembly: GCA_963698775.1. GTDB lineage: Bacteria > Pseudomonadota > Gammaproteobacteria > Chromatiales > Chromatiaceae > Thiohalocapsa. Next base: position 16,534 of record CAVOSE010000044.1, on the reverse strand, counting down.
CCCCGTGGGTGCATTCGTCCAACTGCGTGCGGGGGTTGCGTTTGACGCCATCGACGACCAGCCGGTCGACCTCGCCTTCGCTTTGTTGGTCCCGAGGGAGGCCGACGAGCGCCATCTGCAGCTGCTGGCTGGCCTGGCGGAAATGTTCAACGAGCCCTTGTTGCGCCAGCGTCTGCGCGATGCGCGTAGCAGCGCGGATCTCCTGGAGGCGCTGGGTAGCTGGGGGCTGCACGAAGCCGAGCAATGAAACCGGTCCATTCGCTGCAAGGACTGATCGAGCACATCGGACCGCGCTTACGTTTGCGCTGGCTCACGCCGCCACCGTCGCGCTGTGGTTCGTTGCTGGGAGATGGCGGCAGCAGCGCCAATCAGCGGTTGGTCGGATCGCTGAACTGCATCCATCCTAACCGGCTGCAAGTGCTGGGCGAAGCCGAGATAGCGCATCTCGCCGACCTCAGCGCACCGGCCTTCGACGAGACCATCGAACGCCTGTTCGCCGCGCGACCAGCCGCGATCATCTTTGCCTCGGACATCGAGCCGCAGTCGGTCTTCTATGAACTGTCTCGGCAAACGGGTACGCCGTTGCTTGGATCGGCGGCCACCGACACCGAGGTAGTGGACCGGTTGCAGTACTTCCTCACCCACGCACTGGCAGAACGCATCACGGTCCATGGCGTGTTGCTGGAAGTGCTCGGCATGGGCGTGCTGCTTGTGGGCGATCCCGGTGTCGGCAAGAGCGAACTGGCACTGGAGATGATCGCCCGCGGCCATCGACTCATCGCCGACGACGCGCCAGAGTTCGCCCGAATCGCGCCCGAAACCCTCGATGGTAGCTGTCCGCCGCTGCTGCGTGACTTCTTGGAGGTGCGTGGACTCGGTGTGCTCAACGTCCGCGCCATGTTCGGCGAAGGTGCGGTGCGCCAACGCGAAACCCTAAATTTGATCGTCAACATGCGCAGCTTCGACAACGACCAGCTGGCGCAAATCGACCGCCTGCACGGCAGCCTGTCGGCGCGCACGCTGCTGGGGGTGGCTGTACCTGAGATCACGCTGCCGGTGGCGCCGGGACGCAACCTCGCCGTGCTGCTCGAGACGGCGGTGCGCAACCAGATCTTGCGCATCCGCGGCTACGATGCCGGCGTCGACCTGATCGACCGTCAGGCCCGCGCCATCGACAACCCGCTCGCGGCAGACGCGCTAGCCGTTGCAGCCTCGACCAGCGCCCAGCGCTGAGGCTGGCCCAGCGGGTCGGCAGGCAGCGCGTCAGCCCTGTGGTCGACTTCAGTCTTGACGGAAATCGCCTTAATTCCAGTTCACGAATCAGATGCACGTGGATCGAGCCATGGACTTCATCATCGTCAGCGGTCTGTCCGGCGCGGGCAAGAGTGTCGCATTGCGCACGCTTGAGGACATCGGCTACTACTGCATCGACAACCTGCCGCTGTTCCTGCTGCGAGAGCTCGCGCTGGGGCTAAAGGGCAGCGGTGCCGGGCCGGCCGGCGACTATGTGGGCACGGCGGTCGGCATCGATGCCCGCAACCAGCCGGAGCATCTGGCCGATCTGCCGCGGCTGATCGGCGAGTTGCGCCAGCACGGCATCGGTTATCAGGTGGTCTTCCTGGATGCCGACGACGAAACTCTGATCAAGCGGTTCAGCGAGACACGTCGCAAACACCCACTGACGAGCGACAAACGCTCGCTGCAAGAGGCCATCGGCCACGAGCGCACCCTGTTGGAACCGCTGCGTCAGGTCGCCGAGACGCAGATCGACACGACCCACACCAACGTACACGAGCTGCGCGATCTGGTCCGTGAGCACCTCACCAGCACGCGGGCGGCATGCGCGTCGGTGCTGCTGCAATCGTTTGGCTTCAAGAACGGCGTGCCGGAAGGGATCGACTTCCTCTTCGACGTCCGATGTCTCCCAAACCCGCACTGGCAGCAGCAGTTGCGGCCGCTGACGGGGCGTGACGCGCCGGTGGTTGAGTTCCTTGAAAAATCGCCGGAGGTCGCGCAGATGCGCGAAGATCTGATCGGCTTTCTTGATCGCTGGATCCCGCACTTCGAGACCGACGGGCGCAGCTACTTAACCATCGCCATCGGTTGCACCGGCGGGCAACATCGTTCCGTCTACATGGTCGAGGTATTGCGTCGCCATCTCGCCGACAGCGGACACCGGGTCTTGGTCCGACACCGGGAACTGCCATGAGCGTCGGGCTGCTACTGATCACCCACAATCAGATCGGTGACGAATTGCTGGTCACCGCGTCGCGCATGCTCGGCAGTTGCCCGCTGGCCGCCACGGCAATTGCCGTGATGGAACAAGACGACCCCGACGCGCTGCGCGCCGAGGCGCGGCGCCGGGTCGAGACACTTGACGACGGCGCCGGCGTGTTGGTGTTGACAGATCTGTTCGGCTCCACGCCGGCGAATATTGCGACCTGCCTCTGTGATCACGACAACGTGCTGGTGTTGAGCGGGGTCAACCTGCCGATGCTGGTGCGCGTGTTGAACTATCATGGCCTTGGGCTTGCGGAACTCGCCGACAAGGCGCTGAGCGGAGGTCATGACGGCGTTTTCGCCTGCCCCGGCGAGGCATCGCGCTGAGCGATCCTAGGCGCTGTGCAACGCTGGTTCAGCGCGCGCTGGCGCTAAGATGAACGCTTAAACGCTCGCCACGGTTTCGGTGTTTCTGGGCAACGCCGAGCCATTAACCTTCGGTCGGACTCCGCTTGCGACCATACCGACCACGGACAGCCGTTCTCCCCACGACAACGACCCGGCCATCGCCATGATTCGCACTGAACTCGAAATCATCAACCGCCTAGGACTGCACGCCCGCGCCGCGGCCAAGTTCGTCACCTGCGCCACAGGATTCGCCAGCGCCGTGCAGGTGGAGCGGGACGGGCGTCGCGTCAACGGTAAGAGCATCATGGGGGTGATGATGTTGGCCGCTGCCTGCGGGAGCAGCATCGTCGTGGAGGTGGACGGCGATGACGAGGAAGCAGCCACGGCAGCGCTGGCGGCGCTGGTGAAAGACCGCTTCGGGGAGGGTGAATGACCACCGCCTTTGTCGGCATCGGCGTCGTTGGGTCGCGCCCGGTCGCGATCGGCGCTGCCTACGTGCTCGCTCGCGATCCGGTCGCAACACAAGCGACAATCCTGCCGGATCACGTGGATGCTGAACTGACGCGCCTCGACAGCGCCCTCGAATGCGCCCGTCGTCACCTGGAGGACGTGCGCGCGCAGATCCCGGCCGCGACGCCGGTGCATATTGCGGAGTTCATCGACGCCCACCTGTTGATGCTGACCGATTCAGCGCTGGTGGACGCCACCCGTGACCTGATCCGCGAGCGCGAGATCAATGCCAGCTGGGCCTTGCAACTGCAACGCGATACCCTGGTCGAGATCTTCGACCAGATGGAAGACCCTTATCTACGCACACGGCGCGACGACGTCGACCACGTGGTGCGCCAGATCCAGGTCTTCTTGTCGGGGCAACCGCCGGTCGAGACCCTGGCCGCCGCCAATATCTCCGGACGCGTCATCGTCACCTCGGATCTGACCCCGGCAGATGCCATCTTGCTGCGTCACCGCGGGGTCGCTGCGTTCGTCATCGAGCACGGCGGCCCGATGTCGCATACCGCGATCCTGGCCCGCAGCCTCGACATCCCCACCGTCTTGGGCGTGCACAACGCGACCCACTACCTCAGCCATGGCGAGTTGCTGGTGGTCAACGCCGAGACCGGCACCGTGCTGGCGGAGGCCGATGCCGCGATTCTGGAGCACTATCGCGCACGGCTGGCCAGCGCCGATGCGCGCCGGCATGCGCTACGGCGGCTGGTCGCCGAACCTTCAGCCAGTCGCGACGGCACACCGGTGGTGCTGCTCGCCAACCTGGAGCTGCCCGAGGACGTGGCCGCGGCGCGCGACAACGGTGCCGCCGGCGTCGGCCTTTATCGCACCGAGTTTCTGTACATGAACCGCGATGGATTGCCGGACGAAGAGGAGCATCTGGCGAACTATCTCGACATCGTCCGCGGTCTCGACGGCATCCCGTTAACGATCCGAACCTTGGATCTGGGGGTCGATAAGCAGGTGCCGATCCCGGGATTGGTGTCGACCCAGGTCAACCCGGCGCTCGGGTTACGCGCCATCCGCCTGTGTCTCAAGGAGCCAGCACTGTTCTTGCCGCAGCTGAGGGCGATCTTGCGGGCCTCCGCCGAGGGACCGATCCGACTCATGATCCCGATGATCTCGAGTATGAAGGAGGTTGACCAAGTGCTCGCGTTGATCGCCGGCATCCGGCGTCAATTTCGCCGCGACGGGGTCAAGTTCGACCCACTGATGCCCATCGGCTGCATGGTCGAGGTACCCGCCGCGGCGCTCATGGCGGGCGGCCTGGCGCGGCGGCTGGACTTCCTATCCATCGGCACCAACGACCTGATCCAGTACACGCTCGCCATCGATCGCGTCGATGACACCGTCAGCTATCTCTACGACCCGCTGCACCCGGCCGTGCTGCGGTTGATCAAGGCCACCATCGATGCCGGTGCAGCCAACCGCACCCCCATCAGCATGTGCGGCGAGATGGCCGGCAATCCGTGTTTCACCGCGCTGCTGCTTGGACTGGGGCTGCGCGAGTTCAGTATGCAGCCCGGATCTTTGCTGGAGGTCAAGGACCAGGTTCGGCGTTGCGATACGCCCGCGCTGGAACGCGGCGTCAACGCACTGATGCAGCGGCTTGATCAGTTGGATCACCAGGAACTGATCGACCATCTCAGGGCCCTCGGCACGAACTAAGCCGAGTTCGCTCAAAGCCCGATCTCCGCCCGATCAAGCCCGGGGCTCGGGGGACAACTGCCGCCAACGTGTCTGCGCCTATCGGTAGACTGCTACACTGCTGGGCTGATCGCAGACGCGGCGTTTTGCCCAGCACGCGACATTCCTCGATATTCCGGACCCGCATTGATGACCACAGATACCGAAGCAACACCTGAAGTCGACCGCATGGACGCGCTACGCGCGGTACTGGAATCGGGCTCGGTCATCAAGGCAACGCGCATGCTCAATGCGCTACATCCAGCCGAGATCGCGCATTTACTGGAATCGATGCCGCCGCGACAGCGCGAAATCGTGTGGGGCATGGTGGACGATGATTCCGAGGGCGAGGTGCTGCTGTATCTCAATGACGATCTGCGCGAAGATCTACTGCGCAGCATGAGTTCCATCCGCATCCTAGCCGCCGCCGAAGGACTCGACACCGACGATCTGGCGGAATTGGTGCGGGATCTGCCTGCAACCATTACCAGACAGGTACTGAGCTCACTCGACGAACAACGCCGCGAGCGCCTGGAGACCTCGCTCAGCTATCCCGAGGACAGCGCTGGCGGTCTGATGAGCACCGACATGGTCACCGTGCGACCAGAGGTGACGCTGGATGTGGTCATGCGCTACCTGCGCCGCTTTAAGGACGGGCTGCCGAATAGCACCGACAACCTGATCGTCGTCAACCGCGACGGCCGCTATCTGGGCGTCCTGTACTTGACCGATCTGCTCACCCACGACCCCGATGAGTCGGTTGCCGAGGTCATGAGCCTGGATGCCCAGGCCATCGCCGCCACCCTCGACGCGCGCGACGTGGCCAACCGCTTCGAGCAACTCGACCTGGTGTCGGCCCCGGTCACCGACGACGACGGGCGCGTGCTTGGTCGTATCACCGTCGATGACGTCATGGACGTGATTCGCGAGGAGGCAGATCACCAGTTCATGGGCCAGGCTGGCTTGAGCGAGACCGAAGACATGTTCGCACCGGTGCTGCTCAGCGCCCGGCGCCGAGCACTCTGGCTCGGCGTCAACCTGCTCACGGCATTTCTGGCGTCCTGGGTCATCGGCCAGTTCGAGGCGACCATCCAGCAGGTGGTGGCGCTTGCGGTACTGATGCCGGTGGTGGCGAGCATGGGCGGCATCGCCGGCACCCAAACTTTGACCCTGGCCATTCGCGGTATCGCGCTGGGGCAGCTGTCCACCAAGAACATGCGCTGGCTCTTGGCGAAGGAGATGGCGGTGTCACTGATCAACAGCGCCATCTGGGCCGTGGTGGTGGCGGCCGTCGCCTACGTCTGGTTCGGCAATGTCGACATCGCACTGATCATCGCCGTGGCCATTACCATCAATCTGCTGGCGGCGACCTTCTCCGGCGCGCTGCTTCCGCTGCTGCTCGAGCGCCTAGGCATCGACCCGGCCTTGGCCGGCGGTGTCATCCTGACGACGGTCACCGACGTGGTCGGGTTCCTCGCCTTTCTGGGACTCGCGACGGTGTTCTTGCTCTAGCGCCAAGTCAAGCCCTCACATCCGCGACGATCGTTGCGTCGCCGACCGCGTCCTTAAGTCTGGGGCTTGTGTCTGCGGTTTGTCAGCGCGAGACGTCACGCGCGCGCCTAGAATGCCAAAGCTAGATGCTTAGCCAAAGACCTGCGCACCGAGGACGTTACTGCGTCAGGTCCGGGTATGCCGCCGCCTCCTACTCAGGAAAGCCGTCGTGTTCATTTTTTCCATCCTCGCCTTCGTCGTGTTCTTCGTTGTGGCGTTGATCCCCGCTGGTGTGCACCTCGGGTTTCGCGCACCGCGCATCCGCGAGATCGGTTCGCCGGCCGATTTCGGCTTGGACTATCAGCAAGTCCGCATTGCCACGGTCCGCGGCCGCCATCTATTCGGCTGGCTGCTGCCGAGCCCAGGCAGCCCACGCAGCGTGGTCGTACTGCACGGCTGGGGCAGCAATGCGGAGCTGATGCTGCCCCTCGCGGCACCGTTACATCGTGCCGGTCTCAACGTGCTGCTGTGCGATGCCCGTAACCACGGCAACAGCGACGGCGACAACTTTTCATCCTTGCCGCGCTTCGCCGAGGATCTCAACAGCGCAATCGCTTGGCTCCAGCGCTACCAGCCCGACAGCGCCAAGCGAATCGCCGTCGTCGGCCACTCGGTCGGCGCCGGCGCCACGTTGTTCGAGGCGTCGCGCAACCCCGCGATCTCAGCGGTGGTCAGCATCGCTGCCTTTGCCCATCCGGCGGAGGTGACCGAGCGCTATCTGCGGCATCTGCACATCCCACGACCGGTGACCAAGCTGGTCATCCGCTATGTGGAATGGATCATCGGTCATCGCTTCGATGCCATCGCGCCGATCAATACTTGCCCCAAGATTCCCTGCCCGGTGCTACTAGTGCATGGCATGCAGGACCAGACGGTACCGATAGACGATGCCCGGCGCATCGCCGCCAATTGTCCCGGCAAGGGCACAGGCGCGACGGTGCACCTGCTAGAGATCGAAGACGCGCGCCACGATTCGACGGAAGCGATCGAGCGCCACGTTGGCGGTCTGCTGCGGTTTCTTGATGAGAGCTGGGCCACGAACCCGTCGGTCGCGCGCGACGGCGCTAATCGCTGAACACCCAACGCAGCACGAACGGCAGCACGAACGCCGACGCCAACGCCATCAGCCCCATGGCAAGCGCCGCAAAGGCGCCAGCCTGGCCACTGACCTGAAAGGCGCGCGCGGTACCGATGCCGTGGCAGCTGACGCCGAGCGCCAGACCCCGGGCACGATCGTCGCGCACCCGCACCAGCGCCAACACGGCGACCCCGATGACAGCGCCCAGCAGCCCGGTCAGTACCAGCAGCGCCGCGGTCAACGACGGCAGTCCGCCCACCTGCTCGGTGATGCCCATGGCCACCGGGGCGGTGACGGATTTCGGCGCCAGCGAGATCAGCGTCTGTCGCGACGCACCGAGCCGCTCGGCGATGAGCACCGCGCTGGTGGACGAGACCAGGGCACCGACGACAATCGAGATCAGGATCGGCAGCCAGAGCCGCCGGATCAGCTGCAAGTTGCGATACAGCGGCACCGCCAACCACTCGTCGCGCAGCGTTGCCAGGTGCAGCATGACGCCGACGCCGGCTGGCACGAATAACAACGAGAGGTGCGCCAACAAACCGTCGCTGACTCGGCCGAGCCCCTCGGGTACGCTACCGCGCAGCGTCATGCCGCCCAATAGCAGCAACATGCCCAGCACTGGGCCCGGCACGGGCAGGCCGGTCCAGGCAACGATGCCCTCGCCGGCGAGCTGACAAGCCAGCAACACTGCGATGAACTTCAGGGCCATGGGCAACGGGCCTCAGCGTGGTCGATAAGCGGGCCAGGTCATGCTACCGCATTCGACCAGGGGATCGCAGACAGACTGGGCGGCAATCGCCGCGCGTCAGGCCCAAGAGGGACATGGATTCGATGCCAAGCAGGCACAGAAAAAGCAGCGATTCGTTGAATGCAACACCGAACAACCAAGGTTCCTCTATGAGCAAGACCCAATCAGAACGAGATTGCTATTTTTGCAAAGTTTCAAGTGGCAACGCCGACCCTATTGTTTTTGAAAACAAGTCTTTCGTTGGAATCTTCGATACCAACCCCGTCAATCCAGGGCATGCCTTGGTTATTCCAAGAAGGCATGTTGTCTCGGTGTTTGATCTGAATGGGGCGGAGGAGGCGGACTATTTCGATGCGATTCGGGGCGTCAAACGTATCATCGAAACAACTGACCTGACGGATCTCTATCGAAAGATGCTTCGCAGGGACTATCTGCAAGACAGGCCCAAGGACCACATCGAAGCAGTTTTGCAGCTCGTTTTCTTGGGGAACAAGCCCGACGCCTACACCGTTGGCAACAACGATGGAAGAGAAGCAGGAAGAAGCATCGACCATCTGCACCTGATTCTGTTGCCGCGCTATCGCGGAGACGTGCAAGATCCAAGGGGTGGTATTCGTAACGTCGTACCGGGCAGGGCACACTATCAAAGACGATAGCAAGCGCCGGTTGGAAAACCGGCACTCCCAATCTCAGCCGCCGATTTGCGACAGGTCGCGCACCGCGCCATGGGCGGCGGAGGTGGTCAGGGCGGCGTAGGCGCGCAGGGCCTGGGAAACCGGCCGTTCGCGATTGACTGGCTTCCATGCCTGGTCGCCGCGCGCCTGCATCGCCTGCCGGCGTTCGGCCAGCACGGCTTCGTCGAGCACCACCCGGATCGAACGCCCGGGGATGTCGATCTCGATGATGTCGCCCTCTTCCACCAGGCCGATGGTGCCGCCCTCGGCCGCCTCCGGCGAGCAATGGCCGATGGACAGGCCGGAGGTGCCGCCGGAGAAGCGCCCGTCGGTGATTAGGGCGCAGGCCTTGCCCAAACCCTTCGACTTCAGGTAACTGGTCGGGTAGAGCATCTCTTGCATGCCGGGGCCGCCCTTGGGACCTTCGTAGCGGATCAGGACCACATCGCCGGCCTTGATCTGATCGGTGAGGATGGCCGTGACCGCGGCCTCTTGGCTCTCGAAGATGCGTGCGGGGCCGACGAATCCGCGCAGGGTCGAGCTGGGCACGCTGGTGGTGTAGCGCAGTTGCTCGGCTTGCAGCATGCTCACGTCGACACCGGCGGTCTTGACGATGCAGCCGTCCTCGGCAATGTTGCCGTACAGCACCGCGAGCCCGCCGTCTTTGGAGTAGGCGTGCTCGATGTCGCGGATGCAGCCGTCGGCACGGTCGAGGTCCAGGTCCGGCCACTGGCTGTCTTGGCTGAAGGCGACCTGGGTGGGGATGCCGCCGGGGCCGGCCAGATAGCGAGCCCGCGCCTCCGATGCCTGGTCGCTGATCACGTCCCAGTGCTCCAGCGCCGCGCCCATGCTCGGGCTGTGCACGGTGTGGCAGTCGCGATGGATCAGGCCGCCGCGATCGAGCTCGGCCAGGATGCCGATCGACGCCGCCGGCCCGGTGCACGTCTTCCATATGGTACTGCTGCGTCGCTGGCGCCACCTTGCACAGGTTCGGCACCTTGCGGCTCATGCGGTCGATATCGGCCATGGTGAAGTTCACCCCGGCCTCGTGGGCGGCGGCCAGCAGGTGCAGCACCGTGTTGGTGGAGCCGCCCATGGCGATGTCCAGCGCGATGGCGTTCTCGAAGGCATCAAAGGTGGCGATATTGCGCGGCAGCACGGTGGCGTCGTCCTGCTCATACCAGCGCTTGGCCAGGTCCACGACCAGGCGGCCGGCCTCCAGGAACAGGTCCTTGCGCCCGGCATGGGTAGCCAGCAACGAGCCGTTGCCGGGCAGCGACAGGCCCAGCGCCTCGGTCAGACAGTTCATCGAGTTGGCGGTGAACATGCCGGAGCAGGAGCCGCAGGTCGGGCAGGCCGAGCGCTCGATGGCCGCCACGTCCGCATCGGTCTCGTCGGGATTGGCCGCCGAGACCATGGCGTCGACCAGGTCCAGCTTCAGGTCGCCCTTGTTCGCCAGGCTCACCTTGCCGGCCTCCATCGGGCCGCCGGAGACGAACACCGCCGGGATGTTCAGGCGCAACGCGGCCATCAGCATGCCGGGGGTGATCTTGTCGCAGTTGGAGATGCACACCAGCGCATCGGCGCAGTGGGCGTTGACCATGTACTCGACGCTGTCGGCGATCAGGTCGCGCGACGGCAGCGAATACAGCATGCCGCCATGGCCCATGGCGATGCCGTCGTCCACGGCGATGGTGTTGAACTCCTTGGCGACGCCGCCGGCCTGCTCGATCTCGCGCGCCACCAGCTGGCCCAAGTCCTTCAGATGGACATGGCCCGGCACGAACTGCGTAAAGGAATTGGCCACCGCGACGATCGGCTTGTCGAAGTCGCCATCCTTCATGCCGGTCGCGCGCCAGAGCGCACGGGCGCCCGCCATGTTGCGGCCATGAGTGGTGGTGCGGGAGCGGTACTGGGGCATCGAGGTCTCCGAGCGATAGTTGCGGTCAGCCATGCATTATGCGCATTCGGCCACCCCGAAGAAACCGCGCGCGGACGGAACCAGCAATTCCAAATTTGCGCTCATCGTATTGCTGGCCTGGTGAAGTCTAGCCTGCCACGGCCGCGCTTACGGAGCTAAAGCTCCGTACTCCGGGCGCAAACTGGCCAAATTTGCAATTGCTGGGATGGGAGGCGGCGCTCACTTCGCCCGTGGGAGCGATTTGCAATCGCGACGACACCATCGCGGCGGCGAAGCGGTCGTGCAGCAGCAGACAGACGGGGAAGCCCTCCGTATCCAAGACCTCATTTGTGTCTTGCAATCGCTTACGGGGCACTAAACTCCCCCGATTCCTGAGTCTAGGCTGGGCCACATTAGCCCAACCCCTACTCATAATCGGCATCAAGATCAGAGACCGCTGTTGGGCGCAAACCTCATGGTCTCACAAGAATTTAACGATAGTGGCTGAACCCGGAGAATCATTTGATGATCGATGCTTCGCCTTTCCTGTGACGGTTTCCTCTGAACGCCGTGCTCGTCTAACCGGTGGCCGTTACGGCGTCCTTGTGGGCGCGCTCGGGCTGCTGCTTGGTGATGGGGTTCGGTCGTGCAGCCCACGCTTCGCCGCCGAGCGGACCCTGCATGGTGAGGTCATCCTCGTAGACGGCCCGGCCCTTCCCGCCGGCGCCGTGCTCGATGTCTATTTGGAGGACCAATCCCGGGCGGACACCAAGGCGGAGATCCTGGCACAGACGCAGCTGATCCCTTCGGGGCCGCCGCCCTATGCCTTCACGCTCAGTGTCGACCCATCGACGCTTGAGGCGCAGGGGCCGCTATGGCCTGCGGGCACGCATCTCGGTGCAGGGACAACTCTGGTACATCAATACCAGCCATGTGGCGGCCTTTGATGCCGCGGCGGATGGGGCGGTGACAGTTCCGGTGGAGCCGGTGGGGGCGGCAAAGCGCCCAGGCACGGCGTTCTTCGCGCCGCTGCCGGCGATGTTCGTGGGTGACCTCGGTTGCCAGGGCTGCGCGCCGACGGCGCATACGCTTGAGTTGGATGCGGCGGGGCATTTCGTCTATCGGACCGAACGGCTCGATGACGCGGCCGCGGTGCCGTCGGACGACATTGGGCGCTGGGAGCTGAGCGCCGACGGAGCGCGCCTGACGCTGCACGGCGGACGCGAGGCGCCGGTGGTGTTTGCCGTGCAGAACAGCCATCTGCTGACCCGCCTGGGACCGGACGGCGCCCCCTTGTATCCGGACGGCGAGTCTGAGTTGAATCGGGCCGCGGCCTGCGTCGCGTTGCAGCCGCGCCTGTTAATGGCCGGGTCGTTTCGCTACCTGGCGGATGCGGCAGTGTTCGACGAATGTTTGACCGGACAGCGGATGCCCGTGGCGATGGAGGCGGACTTCCCGGCGCTGGAGCGGGCCTATCTCGCGGCCATCGCGGAGACCGACGCGGAGCCAGGATCGCCGCTGCATGTAACGGTGGAAGGCAGTCTGGCGCAACGGCCGGTGGTCGACGGCGAGGGGATGCGCCGCACGCTGGTGGTGGAGCGCCTGATCGGTGTTTGGCCGGCGAGAGTGTCCGACCCAGGTGAAGTAGTAGGCAGAGCGAACTCGATGCGCCGATGCGGCCATCTTGCACCCGGCGAAGAACTAGAACTCATCATGGCGACAACGCTTGATACACGTTGCCGGGTTCAAGCAGGCGAGCCAGACCACGGCGCGGCATCGGCCAACGAACGTTAGACGCGCCTGCTCCAACCCCAGGGCATCCACCTCAGGATATCATCAGGACAATCCAATGGCCCTCAAGGCAACCGTGTATAAGGCCCAGGTGCAGATCGCCGACATGGATCGTCACTACTACGAGACCCATGCCCTGACGCTGGCGCGCCACCCCTCGGAGACCGACGAGCGGATGATGGTGCGCCTGCTCGCCTTCTGCCTGTTCGCCGGGGACCGGCTGGCCTTTGGCAAGGGGCTTTCCACCGACGAGGAGCCAGACCTCTGGCAGCACAGCCTCTCCGGAGAGATCGAGCTGTGGATCGAGGTCGGCCAGCCGGACGAGCGGCGCCTGCGCAAGGCCTGCGGCCGCGCCCGCGAGGTGGTGGTCCTCACCTACGCCGGGCGGGCGGCGGACCTGTGGTGGCAGCAGAACCGGGACGGCCTGGCGCGCCTGACCAATCTGCGGGTGCTGGATCTGCCCACCGACGGTGTCCAAGCCCTCACCGCGTTGGCGGAGCGGGCCATGGACCTGCAATGCACCATCGACGGCGGCGACCTGTGGATCGGTAACGGCCAGAGCACCGTCGAGCTGACCCCGAGCCTGCGTCAGGGCTGAGCGCGGTAGCGGCCCACGCGAGGCGCCGTCAGGGTCAGGTTACAGACGCCGTTCTTGGTCGGCCCCCACGGCGGCCGTTCTCGCGGGCGGCTTGCGCCTTGGCGGCGCTCTTGACGCTGCCGCCCTTCTTGCCGAGCTGAGCCGCGGTCCAGTGACGACTGCCAAAGAAGCCTTCCAATAACGCGGGAAGGTAGAGGTCCGCATCCAGCTTGGGAAAGTGCAAGCCTAGGCCCGACGGGCTGATCTCGATGATGTTGAGATCGGCCGGCTTCGCCTCTTCAAGTCCTTGAGCGTCACGGGGCAGGAATCCGACCTCGATGCCGCTGGATAGACCGATGACAATGCGATGCACGCGCTTGTCGTAGTGGGCGGAGACCGCAACCGGGCCTTCGGATTGGCGTTGCGCGGCACGCGTGTTGGCGCGTTCCAGTTCTTCAGTGTTCACTATGGATTGCGCTCCATTGGTTGCAGGCGGCGGTGAGAGCATCGGCAAGTTGCGCCTTGATACGGTTTAGCTTCTGCAGAGAGAAGCCGTAATTCTCCCGCAACTCAGGCGGGCCGTCAGGGCAATGCAGGTGGAAGACTGCCTCAGAGCCAGCCCGTGGATAGGGGTAGGGAAGGCTTTCGCCTCCCCTCCCTCCGAACCGTGCGTGCGGTTCTCCCGCACACGGCTCTCCAGTCGGTTGTTTCCGCATCGGGATTGGCTCGCCAGCGGGAGCAGCAGACCGGGTGATCTGCTCCGAGCCAGCGCAGGGGGTGGCCGCAGCCACCGCATGGACCCCGTTACCAGGGCCGCCAACATCCGCTCCGCATCAGAAACAGCTTGCGTACGGCCTAGCCCGAAGGCACTTGGCACGCCCGGCATGCGCCGGTCGCCGCACGACACTTCGCGAATCAACCTTCCTGCCCACCTTCGCTCAGCGCGGCTTTGCTCTGCGCGCTTCTCGTCCGCCCCAGATCAACCCTCGGCAGGGGCCTGTCTATTGCCCACACTGGACACAACCCCTACGGTCCGGCCGGGATCGACGGATGGAAGATCGCAAACGTATCGGTGATATCGGACAGTCGCGCGAGGCCACGCCAAAGCGCGGTGGCCCCCGGATTGCCGTCGCACTGACGCCCGAGGAAACCGCCGAGCTTGGCCACCATGTGCATGGCCTCGCCGAGGGTTGGCGGTGTCTCGGGCGGGTTGGGTGAGCGGTGGTGATGGCAATGCAGGGCCTGCCACTCGGCCTGCTCGAAGAACACCGAGCAGGGCACATCCGGGGTCTCGCGCCCGAGCTTGCTCAGCCACATCACGCGCCAGGCCACCACCAGATCAATGGCGAGGCAGGCTTGCAGGCCCGCGGCGCTCTCGAGGCGACGGTCCTCAATGCGGCAGCCGCTTTTCAGCGTGCGATGAAACACCTCAATGTTCCAGCGCACGGCATACCAGCGCAGGCGCTCCAGGGCGTCGTCCAGGGTGACGGTTGCCACGGTGGTCAGCAGCAACCATTCGACCGCCTCAGCGCCAGCGGGTGGCTTGGGCTCGATGGCGTGCACCGCCCACAATGCCAGTGCGGGGGCGCCCTTGAGGCGCTTGGGCGGGTGCAGTTGGATGGCTGCGCAGCGAATCTCCAGGTGGCGACGCGCGCCTTGCGCCCGCCGCGCCCAGGAATGGCCAAGTCGCAGTGGCCGAGCAGCGGGCGCGTTGGTAAATAGTTCCACAGCGGTGTCTGCTCGTTGTCGTCGCCATCGACCCGGCGTTGTGTGGCACGGTTGGCACGCACCAGCAGGTCCGGGCCATCGGGGTCTTGCGTCGCCTCCTGGAACACCTCATAGATGTCCGCCTCGCGGTCGGCGACGCTGACCAAGCGGGTGTCGGGGCACAGGCGCTGGAACGCGGCGGTGCGCCGGAAGCTGTCCAGCCAGCGTTGGCTCTCCTTGTCTTCGATCGGGCGCTGCTTGCGCTGTGCGGCTTGGTCCGTCTGCTGCGCATCGCGCGCCCAGACTTGGATGTCGACCAAGCCCAACGGCACGCCCTCGGGCGTCAGCGCCAGCGTGTCGTGCAGCTTCAGCCCTTGTGCACCGTCGGCATGGGTGTTGATCGGCCCCACGTCGCGGGTGGCCGGATGGGCGTCATAGTTCAGGCTGGTGGTGTCCTGCGCCGTCAGCACCACCGGCTGCTCGGCGATGCGTGCAGCGGTGGCCTCAAAGTGGGGCTGGAGCAGGGTCTGTAGGTCCACTTGCGGATTGTTGAAGAAGCGATAGGCGGCCTTGGTGTCGCTGGCGTTGCCCTGCAGCGCGACCGGGATCGGCGCGGTGGGCTGTGCGGCAAACGCCGCCGCCAAGCTGAGCAGACGCGGGCGCAGGCGCGCATCGGGGAAATCCACCCGCCCGAACTCCTGTTCGGCCCAGCCGGGATCGGCGCTGGCGTCTACGCTCGCATCAAGCGTCGCTGGCGGCGGCAAGCGCAGCACCGGTGCCGGGCGTCGGCACAGCAGCGTGCGCCACTCGGGCTGCAATGGCAACACGTAGATGGCCTTCACAGCCAGTGCCGCGCGGTTGTCACGATCTTGGCGTCCGCGCCCGCTGGTCTCGCCTAGGCGCTGCCAGTTCGCCGCCTTGTAAACAGTCCCAGCAAAGCGGCTCTCGTCGACGAAGGTCTCCAGCAGCACCGGCGCTTCACCGTAGCGCTGCGACCAGTCGCGCGGCAACCGCCGCGCGGCCAGCGCCAGCACATGCGAGCCCAGATTGGCCACCTCAATGCTCGGCAGAATCAGAAAACGACTGTTGGCCACCACGCGCCCAAGCTGAGCACGGCGCGCATGCGCGCACCAGCCGATCCACTCGTCGCGCGCCGCCAACTGCCAGGCCGCGGCGCTGAAGCCCAGCGCGCCGAGCCAGCCAACCACGGGCGAGCGGATCAGGTAGCGCTGCTGCGCCCCGCACAATGGTCCACCGCCCTGCGGATGATGGCTCGCGAGCATGCGCCGCCACAGCGCCGAGCGCTGCGGATCATCCACCGCCACCAAGTCGACACCACCGAGCGCCTCCAGCGAGCCGCTGAACACCGGCCCCGCGAACGGTTCCGGCAACACCGACTCGCGCGCCTGCGGCGCCGGACAGCGCGCCGCGGGCAGCTCGATCTCCCCGCGGCGCTCCAGCTCCACCAGCGCCTTGCGGCTACTGACCTCCTTCGCCTTGCCGGCGCCATCGTGCCAACCCAACCAACCGCACACCCGACGCGACAGCGCGCTGCGGCTCAGCCCGTCCTCTGTCGACACGACGGTGCGTATCCGCTCGAGGATCTCGGTGGTGAAGGTTTGCCCGTAGAGCCGCATGAGGCACTACAGTATCGGCATTCAAGGCTTGTGTCCAGTGTGTCCAA
>CAVOSE010000043.1:0-45050 GCA_963698775.1 uncultured Gammaproteobacteria bacterium | reverse complement strand
GCGCAGTCGGTGTTGGCTGCTGCGAACATGGTCGTGACCGACGCGAAACGCCGGCCAAGAGATGGCCTTGGTCCACTCTTCTGGCACATTCTTGTTCGGCAGCACCGAGGCTCGGATGCGCTTACCGCTCTCGGCGTGGCAGGTGCTGCAGGCGAAGTCCGCCTTGCCAGCACGACGGTAGAACATGACCTCACCGGCATCGCGAAGGCCGGCTTCCAGCGGATGGTCCAGCGGCGGATTCCACGCAAAACCACTGGACTGGCTGGCGATATAGGTCTGCAGCATCATGTGATCCGAGTCACTGCCGTGGCGGCTCTTAACCGCAGGATCATCCGGAGCAAAGCCTTGCAGCGTGATCATGCAATGCACCAGGCGAGTCTCGAGATCCATGACCTTACCGGTGTCTTCGAAATACCGCGGCAGCTCGGCATAGGCCCCTTCCAAGACGCCCGGTCCCTTGCCGAAATCACACTCCTCGAGCGAGACATTGTTCGGGCCACGGGCCTCTTGGAACAACGCCTCGCCATCTGATGCGATCCATTGCGCCGGGCTATCTGCCAACATCATGAGGTTCTGGTCGCTTTGCGTCAGATACTCCGACTCGGTGCGATCAATCAGCCCCTGGAGCACATCCAACGGCTCTTGATAGGTGCCCACGGCGGCTTTCGCGGCCCCGCCCGCGGCTGCGCGCGCCTCTTGCTTGGCGAGCAGTCGCATCGACATGGCATCCTGGCGCCACGCCCATTGCGCGTACTGTAGCGCCCGCGTGTACTGGCGTGACGGCAACACCGACTCTGCTTGTTTGATCATCTCATCGGTGGGGCTGTCAGTGACGCCGGC
Organism: uncultured Gammaproteobacteria bacterium; assembly: GCA_963698775.1. GTDB lineage: Bacteria > Pseudomonadota > Gammaproteobacteria > Chromatiales > Chromatiaceae > Thiohalocapsa. The sequence goes on along the minus strand of CAVOSE010000043.1, from coordinate 44,210 downwards.
GGCGATGGCATCCGTACGCATCTGCTTGGCCTCGGCGATGGCGGACTCGGCCTCTTCACGCGTGGTCGCCCAGACGGTGAGCGGAATCAGTGCCACGAGCAGTAGGACCAGCGCACTTCGCCCAAGGCGCCGCACATCCCCGCTCGGAGTTGTCAATCGTTGCTGTTTATGCGCAGTGTCGTCCGGCAGGTCGTTGCGCGATCGGACCGTCTTCGGCAGTAACTTTTGTAACATTGAAACCTCGTTTCAGTGCAGGATGGTTTTTCTTGATCTCCGCCACCATGGCAAGCTTCGAAATAGAGGTTAACCTGCCAATACCCAATCGTACAGGTCAAGAAATAATCGAACAGATGTCACTAATAACAGCCCATTAGAATTTTATAAAATAATGATCACCGGGCCATTTAAGCCAGTCGAACACTCGATGGTGCCTTGCACGATCCGATGTCTACCAATCTCCCAAGCGAGCATCTCGCGGACATCGTCGCGCTCGATCAGCCTGGTGCGGGGGAAGTAAGCGCATTACCCGCGCCTTGCAGATTCCGGCTCGGTTTCCCTGCCGACAATCTACTTTGCTTCTGCCTCTCCAGATGACGGCTCCAGGCGCTTCTCGAATGGGCGCAGATGTCGATCGATGAAGGATGCCGCACGTTGCACCGCGTCCTTTGATGCAAGATCGTCGGCGAAGGTACGGACGTTCGGCGGTCGGAAGTCGAAACCGCGTCCAACGCCCGGATAGACAATCAGCCGCACGGGCCTAGCCGCCTCTTCCAGTGACCGGATCGCGGTCTCGATCGAGCGGCGGCGTTGATATTGCTCTTGGTCGCCAATGAACACGAGCACGGGAATGCGCAGATCATCGACCTCCCGCGCGTACCGATAGACCTGCAATGGCTCTGGCGCGTTTGGGTCCTGCAAGTGCGGGTACCAGGAGACGAAGCAGGCCACGGCATCCTCTTGTCGACCGTGCGTGGTCGCCGCCTTCAGTGCTATGTAGCCGCCTCGGGTGTGAGATGCCAGGCAAGCACGCGATGTGCTGACGTCGTCGCGGGCCAGGAGCACGTCGATCCCGTTGGCGACGTCGAGCTCGGTCGCGTAGTCGTGCTCAATCGGAAACTTCTCGATGAAATGGGCGCTGTAAACGTCCGGCGCCAGGACGACGAAGCCCCGAGCGGCGATGCGCGTCACCTGCCGCTGCACGAACTCGTCGAGCCCGCGCCGGCCGTGCTGGTAAAGCACCGCCGGATAGGCGCGGTCATCGTCCGGACGGACCACCAGGGCGGGGACCTGCACCGTATCGCTCTCGTATTCGATCCGCTCGCTACGGGTCGGCAGGTTGGCCGGGGTGTCGATGGTCCCTCGGTCCCACCAGACATCGTCCCACCACCAGCTCTCTGAGCCCACGGGATTCGTCATCGGCTCGTATCCGGGAGAAGCCTGAACCGCGAAGGCGGTACTCAAGAAGAGGATAAAGACGAACTGTCTCAACATTGCTGGCGACCTCTGGTGCGGGCATGTTTTCTGTGTCTCGGGGCCGCGAACTCGCGCTTGCCATCCTTGGCGACGGTTCAGGGTGATATCAAAGGCTGTGCGCGTACAGCACCTCGATATCGTCGAGGTAGATGATGCCCGAGAAATTGTCGAAGTACTTGTCGGCGACCTGCTTGGCGATCGCCCGGGAGACGTCATCGTTTGCAGTGATGACCTCGATCTTGATGTTCGAGAAGGCGTCCGAGACGGCGGGCTGACCGGACGAGCGGGTATTGCGGCTACCGACGCCACCGGCAGCCATCACGGTGTAGCCAGTGGCGCCGGCCGCTTGGATGATCTTGGTGATCTTACTCAGCAGCACCTTCTCGGTGATGATGACGAGTTTCGTGGCCGTCTGTGTCATGTGTCGATACCTCTTGGCGTTGATCTGCGGGGCCGGGACGTCCTAGTACGTGACTTCCCAGCCCCGATTCTTCACAGTGATTGATGCGGTCTGGCGCGTCCCTGAGGCAGCCGAGTCGTTGTGTCGGTTGTCGTCTGGCACCGTCTCTCAGAGCGCTCAAGCGCGGCGTCCCTGCCGTCGACGACTCCGAAAACAACGTAGTCCATACCAGCACCGGTTCAGCAAGCGCTGCTTTCGGCCCTAGCCGGGCGCCGCGTCAGGAGCCGAAGACCACCTGTGCCAGGCCGATGTAGAGTGGGATGCCGATGGCGATTGCGACCGGGGTTCCGATACTCGTCGACGCGCCGATGTAGGACGACGGATTGGCCGTCGGTATGCCGGCGCGCAGTGTCGGCGGCCCCGAGATGTCGGAGCTCGAACCCGCGATGATGGCCAGAAGCACGACGCCGCCTGGGCTGAAGCCGACCAGAACATGGGCGACGTAGCCAAGCCCGAACGCGATCAACCCGTGCACGATCGGCATAATGGCTGCGTAGACGGCAAACCAGTGGGCCACGCGCCGGATTTCGTTCAATCGGGCGTACGCCTCGATGCCCATGATCAGCATCAACACCGACAGTAGGCCACGGAACAGTGGCTCGTAGAAGGTGTCGACGACCTTCTCTGGATTTGTGAACAACCCAAGGGCGATCCCCAGCAACAAGGCCGACAGCGCCGAGCCCTGCAGGCTTTCCTTGACGATTGGCCAGATCTGCACCTTTTCCCCGGAGCCGTCCTTGCGCTTCAGATAGAGGCTTGCGAGCACGATGGCGAGGACCAGCGCCGGGATGTCCATGAACGGGTACAGCGCCGCGGCCCAGGGCTCGTAGGCGATACCGTCGTTCTCCAGCACCACCATCCCCGCGGCGAGCGTCGATCCGCTGACGGCGCCAAACAGGCCAGCGGTTGCGATTCCATCCTCGGTGCGGATGCCGGGCAGCATGGCGAGCGTGTAGCGGCCGATCACGACGATCAGGCAACCCACGAACACCGCGATCAGTGCGGGGAGCAGCATCGCCGCGAGATCCGCCTCGCTGATGGCCATGCCGCCCTTCAGTCCGACCTTCATGAGCAGCATGAAGACAATGAACTTGTAGATGGAATCGGGGATCGTCAGTCGTGAACCGAGCGCGGCGATGAGGATGCCGCCCAACAGGAAGGCCAAGGTTGGCGACTGCAGCTGGTGCAAAAACCGCGTGCCGAAGTCTAGCAATACTTCCACGTTCTTAACTCCTCGTTGTTTGCATTACTCGCAGCATGGCGTCGTCTTGGCGACGGCGCGTCTGCTGCATCGTTAAGGCGGTCCTTTGATTCGACCGGCTGACTCGCCAAGCGACGAGCGCAACGCGATCACAAGGTCGCGAGACACGGACGCTCGGTCCTCCGCGCGGGGTGCGTGTCCGCCCGATGCTCATGCTCTCCCGAGCTCCGTTCGGGCGACCTGGAACAGGCCATGACGGCCATGCTGAGTAGCATGTGGGCAATCCGTCCCGACCGGATATCGGACTTTCGGGACAAGGAGATCGACGAAAATCGATAGGTTCGGCAAATCCGATCACTTTCCGCGTAAATCCCGAATGCGACGGCCGTACTCAGTCCGCAGCTACAGCGAACGGGCGCTCGGCCACCAACAGGCCGAATCCCACGAGCACCCGATGCATTGAGCCGCGAGGGCGATACGACGATGAAGCAAACTCCGATCGGTCGACTAATCGCAGGACTTGCACTCTCTGGGCTTGCCAACGCTGGCACCCCGGGCATTGTGAGCGAAGCGCTGAAATACGATTCCACCTCGGTGGTGCCAACCTTGCCCACGCCACAAGAGGCACGCGCAATGCGGGAAGCAACGCCGCATGGGATTGTGCCGGCGCTGCAGCATGCCCATCGACGCTCACTTGATCAGGGGTGGACCGGCATTCCAGCGCTGAATCCCAATCCGCATGACGATACCGGGGATGTATCTAACCTCAGGCTGAGTCCTAAAGGGGGGTCGCGCCTATCGCCGTTCGGCGACTAGCTTTCGTAGCCTGACATGGACTCCGAATCGGCTTACCGGTTCGTGAGCTGTTTTTCATGGACAGCGTCACATCCGCGACCGCCGGGCTGCCACCCCGCTCGACGACGCGCGCCTTTTGGCGTCGGGCCGGCACTCACAGTGCGGACATTGCTCTCGCCGATTCTTCTCTAAGACGAACGTCAATCCGGCATCAGTTGACAACAAAATTTCCGGAACCGGTGAGTCGCGCTCGCGCTCGTGATACCCGGCGGGGCGATCCCTCGCCACCAGGACTCGCGCTAGGCGATGGCCTTTTGTGCCTGGGTTCGCCCTCCGGCCCGAGCCGCACCCGACTCTTCGTTGATCTGCCGGGCACGGCTATGCCCACAAACGGCTTGACGGGGTATCGGATGCGCTCTGCATAGTGCCTCCGGGGCTTCAGGACCGGCGCCACTGCGCCACTGCGGCAATACGCTCGTGCCGAGGCCTGCCTGGGACTACGCACCTTCGCTTCGTTTTCCATGGCGCGCAGCGATCGCCGAATAAAGCATCAAACACATCGAAACTTTCGAACAGGCCGCCACGACCGATGACACCGAGTATTGGTGATGGCAGTATTCCGTGGCGCCTGCGGGGTACAGTGCCCCTGCGCCGCGTGCTGCACAGGCGCCGTACCAGCGTGTCCCTGGCAGCCATGAAGCCACTGCGGTCGGAGATGAGAACCAACACAATGAGCAACGTGTTCCCGCCTGGACACGCTTCATTGCTCATGTCGCCAACACGAGGTACGAGAGAATGACTTCCCCACGACTAATCCAGGCGGCTGCTGTCGCCAGCTGTCTATCAGTCCTCACGTGGACTGCTTCCGCGCAGGCCGACGTGAAGCTCAACGGTTCGGGTGCCAGTTTCCCTTTCCCGATCTACGCCAAGTGGTTCAAGGATTTCTCCAAAGCCAACAAAGACATCCGCGTCGACTACCAGGCCAAAGGGTCGGGGGCAGGTATCCAAGATCTCATCAACGGCGTCGTCGACTTTGCCGCCTCCGACGCCGCAATGAAGGACGAAGAGATGGCGCAGGTGAAACAGGGCGTCGTGCTACTACCGATGACCGCCGGCGAGGTGGTTCTGGCCTACAACCTAAAAGGCGTCAGCGAGTTGAAGCTGCCCCGCGACGTCTACCCCGAGATCTTCCTCGGCAAGATCACGAAGTGGAACGATCCCAAGATCGCCGCCGCCAATCCCGGTGTGGACCTGCCGGACGAGGATATCACCGTTGTCGTTCGTTCGGATTCGTCTGGAACGACCTACGTCTTCACCGGGCACCTGAGCCACATCAGCGAGACGTTCAAGACAGAGGTCGGTCAGGCTAAGGCCCCTAACTGGCTCGCCAGCGACAATTTCATCAAGGCGCCGAAGAATGACGGCGTGACGGCTCAAATCAAGCAGATACCGGGCGCCATCGGCTATATCGAGTACGGCTATGCCAAGCTCACCAAGCAGCCGACGGCGATGTTGGAGAACAAATCTGGAAACTTCGTTGGGCCAGGTCCGGAATCCGGTGCCGCCGCGCTAGCCAGTGCCGAGTTCCCCGAAGGCACACTCCCCGGCAGCGATGTACCAAACTTGGTCGCCTGGGTCTGGGACCCGGCGGGTGACAACGCATACCCGATCGCCACCATGACCTGGCTATTACTCTATCAAGACCAGGACGACGACAAGGCGGCCGCATTGCGCAAGCTCGTCGACTATTGCACCAGCGAAGAGGCCCAGTCCCAGGCGGATGGCCTTGGTTACATTCCGCTACCGGCGGAGGTGATCGAGAAGGTGCGCGCCGCCGCGGCCTTCGTTCAGTAACGGGCGTTTTCCGAGGCTCCCAGGCATTGAGACGGGGCGCGGCTTGCGATTTCGTCGGCTTGGGGCGGACGACAGCATGCATGTCTGTCCATCCCGCCGTGCGCTCACGGTCTGTCGGTCGGTACGTGCCCCCGACGTCTGAGGCTCAGAGGGATAACCGGACAGGCTCGATCGAGGGCTCCATCGACGAGGCCCGTCGTCGAGCTGGCGGACCATGCACACCATCGGGGTGACCGGAGCATTGCGCAGGTCCGTCTCCGCCGATCATTCCAACCGGCCCCGTTCGCGGCTCGCCAGGAATCTAAATCATGGTCAAAAATCCATTTGAGCAGGCGGGCTCTTCCGGCTCGATCACCCGGGCCCCGTCTTCCGCTGAAATTACCCGCGACGCTCTGTTTCGGACCGTCGCCTCTGCCTTCGCGCTGTTGATCATCGCGCTTGTGGCGTTCATCCTCTGGGACATCGGCAAGGAGGCGCTGCCGGCGGTTCAGGAGCACGGCCTTGGCTTTTGGGTTGGCACCACCTGGGACGTTAACAAAGGCGTGTTTGGTGTCCTGCCAGAGATCTGGGGCACGCTCTACAGCTCCCTGCTGGCGTTGTTGCTAGGCGGGTTTTTTGGCGTTTTTATCGCGATCTTCCTGACTCAGGATTTTATCCATCACCGCATGGCGCTGGTGTTTCGCACCACCGTCGAACTATTGGCGGCGATTCCGTCGGTCGTCTATGGCCTCTGGGGCATCTACGTACTGATCCCCTTGATCCGCCCCGTCGCGGAATGGCTGCATGAGGGGTTTTCCTGGATTCCGCTGTTCAGCACCGACCTTAGCGGCCCAGGTATGGCACCGGCCTCCCTCGTGCTAGCGATCATGATCCTACCGACCGTGGCGGCAATCTCCGTCGATGCCTTCCGCCGGATTCCGTACAAGGTCAAAGAGGCCGCCTACGGGATGGGGGCCACCAAGTGGGAGGTCATTCTCAAAGTGATGCTGCCGACGGCATCAAGCGGAATCCTCGCGGCATTGGTGTTGGGCTTCGGGCGCGCGCTGGGTGAGACGATGGCGCTGGCGATGCTGATCGGCAACAGCAACCAAATCAGTCTGTCACTGTTCGCGCCGGCGAACACCTTGGCCTCGCTGCTCGCGTCCAGCTTCCCGGAGGCCGGTCCTATCGAGGTGCAGGCCCTGATGTATGCTGCCCTTGTGCTGTTGGTGATCACCTTCGTCGTCAACGTGCTCGGTCTGGGCATCCAGCAAATTACCACGCGCAAGTTCGAGGGGAAGTGATGACGGATAGCGATCTCACCATGGCGACCGATCAAGAAATCCGTCGCCCAAACCTCGAGCGGCGACCGTTAGAGCGACGCGCGATCATGAACAATCTCCTGACCGTGCTCACCTGGGTTGCCGCGATGCTTGCCTCGATCCCGCTACTGTCGGTGATCTATATGCTACTGGCGCAGGGTGGCACGCGGCTGTTTGGCGCCGACTTCGTCGAAGTGCTCACCGAGCTGCCCCCAGCTGGTTTCGAGATGGGCGGTGGCATCGGTCCGGCCATTGTCGGCACCTTGCTGATGGTTGGTATCGCGGCCCTGATCAGCGTCCCGTTCGGCCTGTTTGCGGCAATCTATCTGGCCATGCTCGAACCGGACGGCAAGATCGCCACCACAGCGCGCTTCTTGGCCAAGGTGCTGACCGGCTTCCCTTCCATCCTGGCGGGTGTGTTCATCTACTCGGTGCTCGTGATCAACTTCGGCTATTCGGCCTTGGCCGGTGGCGTCGCGCTTGCGGTGTTGATGCTGCCAACGGTCGTGTTGGCTGCCGAAGAGGCGATCAAGCAGGTGCCGCAGCGTATGAAAGACGCTGCCTATGGCATGGGCTGCACCCGCACCCAGGTGATCACCAAGGTTGTGTTGCCCACCGGTCTGCCAGGTATCCTCACCGGCATCCTATTGGCCATCGCCGGCGCCGCGGGTGAGTCGGCGCCGTTGTTGTTCACGGCCCTGTTCAGCAATTACTACATTAGCGAGCTGATGGAGCCGACCGCGTCGCTATCGATCCTGATCTACAACTTCGCGGGCATGCCCTTCGAGAACCAGATCGAACTGGCCTGGACCGCGTCCCTCGTGTTGGTGCTGATCGTGTTGATGTTTAACATCCTGGCGCGGCTGTTCGGCCAGCCAAAGGTCTAATCGCCAAAGGTCTAATCGATACCCTTCGACATTACACTGACTACGGCGCTCGCTCGCGGATTCGCCCGTCGGGTGGCGCCTAACCCCTAATCGAATCGAGGTCGCGACATTGAATGCTCTAACCGAAATGCCCTTCGTGGCCGAGCGCTTCACGCCCGAGGGCAGTCCCCTGATCGACTGCCACGTCGACAAGATCTTCTACGGCGATTTCCTTGCCGTTCGCGATAGCCATGTACCGATCGAGAAGAACAAGATCACGGCCTTTATCGGCCCCTCCGGCTGCGGTAAGTCGACCGTGCTCCGCAGCCTCAACCGCATGAACGACCTCATCAACGTATTCCGCTTCGAAGGCACGGTGATGTATCACGGTCAGGACATCTACGCCAAGAACGTAGACCCCGTCGTCGTGCGCCGCTACATCGGCATGGTGTTCCAGCAACCGAACCCATTCTCGATGAGCATCTATGACAATGTTGCCTTCGGACTACGCCTGAACCGATTCAAGGGCGATTACGATGAAAAGGTGCAAAAGGCGTTGGAGCGCGCGGCGCTCTGGAAGGAGGTCAAGGACAAACTGAAGAACAGCGGCCTGTCGTTGTCTGGTGGCCAGCAGCAACGTCTGTGCATCGCGCGCGCCATTGCCACTGAGCCGGACGTGTTGCTGATGGATGAACCCTGCTCCGCGCTCGACCCCATTGCGACGCGTCAGGTCGAGGAATTGATGCTCGAACTGAGAAGCCGTTTCACCGTGGCGCTAGTGACCCACAACATGCAGCAGGCGACCCGCGTTGGTGATACCACGGCCTTTTTCTCGGTGGACATCTCCCATGCTGGCCGCACAGGCTATTTGGTCGAGATGGGGCCGACTAGGCAGATCTTCGAAGCGCCGCGCGAACGTCTAACCAAGGAATACGTGGCCGGCGAATTCAGTTGACCGCGGCCCGACCCGCCTAACGCAGCTCGGCCTTCACATAGTCGAGGATGCGCTGCGGCAACCGAACGTATCCCAGCCGTTCGGTGACCTCCTGCCCTGGGCCCAAGCCGTATTCGATCATCGACAGCAGCGTCGGCAACTTCGCGGGGTCGTCATAGGATTTGCGCAATATCAGCCAGGATAGGGCGATGATCGGATAGGCCGCTTCACCCGCGGGGTCGGTCGCAGCCGCCAAAGGACGTTCCGGGACGGGCGAGTCCAGCGCAGCCTCGAAGCCGACCTTGCCTGGCGCAACGAAGCCACCGGCCTGATTTTCCAATGCGGCCATGTGGATGCCCGGCAAGAACCCATAGGCATACTGTACGTACCCGATACTGGCCGGAATCAGCCGCACGTTGGCCGCCACACCGGCATTGCCCCGGCCGCGCACCAGGTGCCCCGAACTCTTCAGCCGATCGGGCCAATTCGGCGTCATCGTGGTGCCAATCTCATCGGCAAAGGCTGGGCTGATCGCAGTCAAATAGCGGGTAAATTTGTACGTGGTGCCGCTGGAATCACTTCGGGCGATGACGGTAATGGGTAGATCCGGCAGCATGATATCCGGGTTGTCCTTTGCAATCTTCGGATCATTCCAGCGCTGAATGGTGCCTAGGTAGATACCCACCAGCGCCTCGCGACTCAGCCTCAGCCCCGGCATGTCGTCCAGGCTGTAGATCACGGCGATGCCACCAGCGGCGAAGGGGACCTGGTAGACACCATCTGGTACGCGCGCCACCTGTTCTTCGCTAAGGCGTAGGTCAGACCCGGCAAAATCGATCCGTCCCTCGATCAGATCCCGAACGCCGCCGCTCGTGCTCGTGCTCTGGTAGTCCACCCTCACATTCTCCTGCTCGCGGGAGAAGTCGCGGAACCAACGGTAATACAAAGGAGCGGCAAAACTGGCGCCGGCACCAGTCAGTTTGACAGGTTTATCGTCCGCGGCGAGGCACGGCGCGGCGACGACGAATAGCGATAGCAGGCCCAACAGAAGACCAGCCAGGATCAAGGGTTGCGATGAACGGTCCATATCGGGATCTGTGGATAAGTGAAAAGCCAGAGCGTATCGTGCCAGAGAGTATCAGGGCAAAGCATCCCATAGGCTCGCGACAGGAGCAACCAGCCGCAAAAGGCAGGCTTTTTGGTGTCCCCGCCCGACCCGCTTCAACAGGATCCCGCCTGGTCTCAGCATCATCGGTCGGGCACTTGGTCCCCAGACCGCACCTTCGCTTTGCTCCATGGCGCGCAGCGACTGAACTGCGCCTGATCGACCGCCGTCTGATCCGATACCGCCGCCTTGGCCCCCTTTTCCTTGGCCAGTGCGACTTCATCGGTGTCCTTGGTAACGTCCTTATTGCTTGAGACGCGAGGTTCGCGCCCGCCCTAGGGTCGGGCAAGGCACAAGCGTGGAAACTCGGGGACATCTGGCGAGGCATGAGAGCCAACCTCGACGACCTTCTGAACGAGATTTCCAAGAGCCGCCGTCAGCCCTGAAACATGGGGCAGCGGCGCCATTGATCGCAGGAGACGTCGGTCACGAGACGATGCGCTGATCGAATTGGAAGCCCGGCTCCGACTGGCCACAGAGGTACCGGTGCTGTACACGTTATGCATCCTCTTTCGAAGCGGTCGCGCACGCTCGGGGCGATCGCCTGCGGCGGCGCCGGTGATGAAGGCGGCGACCCTCCCAATGTCCGCTATGGGTTGCATTGCCGTCGTCGTTGTTCGAAGCGCCGATGTTTCCTATGGGTCGACACCGGTCACTCAGGATAGCGATGACCACCTCCAGCTTTGGGTCGGCTGCTGTCGCCGGGACAGGTGGCATCGATAGGAAAGTGTCGATTAAGAGCCTACGCTACGCTAACCTGAGACCGGACCGGGACAGCAAGACTGCGCCTAGAGGGCATTCAGTCCAGATGGATCGGATTCGTCTCGAGCCCTGGGCTCGCGGTCACGCCACGCTGAGACTGCTCTCCACGTTGACGGGCGAGCCGCCGTTGTGTCACGCGAAGCTGTTGCGCTTATCGTTTTATAGAACCCGGGACTGCGGGCCAACGACCCAAGTAGACGGCCAGAGGAGAGGCTGGAGAGGAGTGGGGTATGCCGTTGCGTCAGTGGACCCGTTTGGCGGGAGCGCACCTGACCTGGCAGTGCTTGCACATTGCCGATACGCACGAACGTGCGGCAGTGGTTGCTACCCTCGAGGTTCAGAGACGCTTCGATGCGGTGCTCGCGGCGAACCGCGCCGAAGCGCGGTTTGGGCGAGTTGACGGCATCGATTGCCTGTCTCAGAAACCGTTTCGATGACGCGCAAGACTCTGTGCCGCATGCCCCGGAGCAGGTAGCCCTAACCGAGGCGCGCGCAGCACGTTAAAACAGCAGTCCGGGGCCGACGTAGATTGGCGCCGGCTCGCCCGACGAGCGAGTGGCCTGTTCGGCCCCGACCTGCGGGAGCTGAAAGATGTCGGGATTGCCATCCGCGAAGCCGTGGTATCGGTCGAGGTCCATCCCCACGCCTGGTTGCACGGCTACCGGTTCGGAGCTCCTCAGCGCGCGATTCGCGAGGTCGGGGTTGCCCGCCCCAACATCGCGGTAGACATCAGCGGCGCTGGCGACGGCGCTTGCGCCAAGCAGAGTGGTTGCGATTGCGATCTTCGCGATTTTCATTGCTCAATCTCCAAGTTTTGACTACTAAATCTCGAGGTAGAAGACAGTAATGAACATCTTCTGTCTACCTCATATATGGACAGGCGGCAGATTTCCTATCCTGTTCCATGGCTGAATTACCATTAGAAAAACAACGGATAGGAAATCCACGAAGTCTTCGGGCCGTAGAGCAACACACATGCGTTGAGCGTCGCGCCGAGCACTCGGGGTGATTGCCCTACCCGTTTTTGTCTACGCCACAGGCAGCTTGAATACCCTGCTCCGGGATACCGCCTGCGGCGAAAGCCGATCGCGACGAGCGACCGCTTTAATTGGGCGTTGCGACAACCATCCATCGTGCTTCACCCGACGGCTCCAAGGCCGTCTTCCTGTATCATGCAGTGAAGGGCCGCCCCCAACGGCGAGCGCGGCCAACGTCATCCCAAAGTAAGTCGAGGCACCGGGTGCTTGCCACCCGCCCAGAAGGCCCCGCCCATGGCGGGGCTTTTGCGTTGTTGCTCCTTCCAGCCATGGCGACTTGCCCTGACTCCCACCTCTTTCGCGGAATTCATACTTTGATCTCAACAGCCAACCTCACCATGCAGTTCGGCGGCAAGCCGTTGTTCGAGAACGTCTCCGTCAAGTTCGGCGGCGGCAATAGCTATGGCCTGATCGGCGCCAACGGCTCTGGCAAATCGACCCTGATGAAGATTCTGGGCGGGGAGCTGGAGCCGAGTGCGGGCAATGTCTCGGTCGAGCCCGGAAAACGGCTCGGCAAGCTGCGCCAGGATCAGTTCGCCTACGAGAACCAGACGGTGCTGGACACCGTCATCATGGGCCACGTGGAATTGTGGCGGATCAAGCAGGAGCGCGACCGCATCTACGCACTGCCGGAGATGAGCGAGGAGGACGGCATGGAGGTGGCGCACCTGGAGGTGCAGTTCGCCGAGCTGGACGGCTACACCGCCGAATCACGCGCGAGCGAACTGTTGCTTGGGCTGGACATTCCGCTGGAGCAACACGAAGGCCCCATGAGCGCGGTCGCGCCAGGTTGGAAGTTGCGCGTGCTGCTTGCCCAGGCGCTGTTCGCCGACCCGGACGTCCTGCTGCTCGACGAGCCCACCAACAACCTGGACATCCACACCATCCAGTGGCTGGAAGAGGTGCTGATCGCGCGCACCAGCACCATGATCATCATCTCTCACGATCGGCACTTTCTGAACAGTGTCTGCACCCACATGGCCGACCTGGACTACGGTGAGCTGCGTGTCTACCCCGGCAACTACGACGCCTATATGACTGCCTCCAGCCAGGCGCGCATGCGCCAGTATGCCGACAACGCCAAGAAGCAGGCCCAGCTCGCGGAGCTGCAGACCTTTGTCAGCCGCTTTTCGGCGAACGCATCCAAGTCCAAGCAGGCCACGTCGCGCAAGCGTCAGATGGAAAAGATCGTACTGGAAGACATCAAGCCCTCCAGCCGGGTCAATCCCTATATCCGCTTCAGCCAGGACAAGAAACTCTATCGCCTGGCGCTGGAGGTGTCGGCGCTGGCCAAGGGCTACGGCGGCGCGCCCCTGTTCAGCGGTCTCGACCTGACCATCGAGGTCGGCGAACGGGTTGCCATCATCGGCCCCAACGGCATCGGCAAGACAACGCTCCTGCGCTGCCTGGCCGGGGACTTGACGCCCGACGGCGGCACGGTCAAGTGGTCCGAGAACAGCAAGCTCGGCTATTTCGCCCAGGACCATGCGGCCGATTTCGCCGATGACACCAGGCTTTACGACTGGATGGATCAGTGGAAGCAGCCTGCCGACGACGAGCAGGTCATCCGCGGCACCTTGGGACGGCTGCTGTTCTCCCAGGATGAGATCAAGAAGCCGGTGAACGTGGTCTCCGGTGGTGAGCAAGGCCGCCTGCTGTTCGGCAAGTTGATGCTGCAAAAACCCAACATCCTGCTGATGGACGAGCCCACCAATCATCTGGACATGGAGTCGATCGAGTCCCTCAATAATGCACTGGAAGATTATCCGGGCACCTTGCTCTTCGTCAGTCATGACCGGGAGTTCGTCTCCTCGCTGGCGACCCGCATCATCGAGCTGACACCGCGGGGCCTGGTCAACTTCCGTGGCAATTACGAAGACTATCTGCTGAGCGAAGCGGGCCTTACGAACCTTGGCAAAAGGTCCTGATCGCAACGCTTCGGGTCTAAGACTGCGTCAAGACCACCAGCCCCAGCAGCATCACCGCGCTGCCGGCCAGGCGCGCGGCAAGGTGGCCTTCGCCGTAGTACCAGTGCCCGAGCAGTACGGAGAAGATACCGGCGCTGCGCTTCACCGCCATGACATAGGAGGCCAGCGTCAGACTCAGCGCGATCTGATCGGCGATGCGCATCAGCGCGAACAGCACGCCGAGCAGCAGCAGCGGGCGCAACTCCCGGCGCAGGTCCGGCGGAAACGCCTCGCGATAGAAGCGGTGATCCTGCAGGCTGAACAGCGTGAACAGCACGATCGGGTTAACGATGGCGACGATGACGGAGAACGACAGCGGATCGGTCATCTGCACGCCGACACGCCCGAGCGTCGAGGCGGCCGCAAAGCAGAATGCGGCGATCAACGTGAAGGCGCTGCCCGGTGCCGTGAACAGCCGTCGCAACGGGTCTAGCAGGCTGGCCTGTCCGCGCTCGACGCTGAGCACATAGGCGCCGGCCACCAGCAACAGCAAGCCGAGGAGGCCGACGCCGCTGGGGAGGTCACCGATGACCAGCCACTCGATGATGACGACGAATCCGGGCGTCAGCGTCATCACCGGCCCCACCAGAGAGATATCGCTGCGGTGGATAGCCGTATTGAGCGCCCAGCCCCCGACCCCCGAGAGGCCCCCGCCCACGAGCACCGCGGTGAGGAAGACGGGCTCATGCAGTGGAAAATCGTGATGCCAGACGATCAGCGGCAGCGTGACCACGAGGCTGGCCAGGTTCACATATAGCGTCAGCGCGCGGACCGAAAAACTCAGACTCAGGTGTTTGGTGACGGCCAGCCTGGAGGCATGAAAGAACGCCGACAGCAGCGAAAAGACGATCCAGAAGGGCGCGAAGGACGAGAAATCCACAGACGTCAGACCCAACCCTGCTCAAGGTCCAGCAGCCGACGCACGTCGGAACAGCGACCCCCGACCACGCCCTTCAGTGCCTCATTGTTGTACAGCGCAAAGGCACGCTGAAAGGCCGCGCGACGACGCCATTCGGCCTCGCTGAAGTGGCCCTGGCCGCGGACGACGCGCACGCTCGGAATGCCGTTCAGGCCGAGCAACCCGGCGCCACCGATGCCAGAAAACAGCTTGGTCTGCAGGATCAGATACACACTGTTGGCCTCGATCAGCGGCGCATCGGCGCGATTGGGGCTTGGCGCATAAAGATTCAGCGCATAGCAGGGCAGGTTCAGTGTCATACAGTGCTTCCGCGCGACCGGCGATGCGCGTCGCAACCGCGTCGCTTGCGCTGGCGAAAGATCGCGCAGACCCGCGGCCAGGCTCAGCAGCCCCTCCCGTAGCGATCGCGACCATCCCTGCGCAACCAACCGGGCCTCAATCGCTGCGCTCGGCTGCAACGGATAACGCTGCCAGGGTGCTGGCGGTGCGCCGTGGCCGGTAAAGGCGTCGAGCAGCTGTTCACCAGTCCCTACCAGGCGCTGGTGCAACCGGCGCATCATGTCCTCGAAGGCCGGCGACTCCAGCACCTGCCAGCCCGGAAGCCGCATCACGCAACCCAGGGGGCGGTTGCCGTTAAACACGCCGGCGTCGTCCCAGCCCAGCAACTCCGCGCCCAAGATGCCGAACTCGAAGTCCGACAACGCCGCGTGCAGAACGCGCGCACCAAGAAAACTCAGCGGGTCTAGACACTGCCGACGCCTCGCCGGGGAGCGCTCGTTGGCAAGCCTCGACGGCTGCCCGAGGACGGCAAGCTCCGCCGCCGTCCAATACAACAGATGCAGGTGGAACTGCTTGGCAGCCTGCACGCTCTCCCGATCGGTGGTGTTCGGATCGCAGTTCAAGGCCAGGTGCAGCTGGCCGCCCCCCAGAGCGAACTCCCGCTGATGATGCGGTTGCGAGACGAAGCGCACCATCTCCAGCCCGGTTCGCCACAGCAGTTGGCCGGTGATCGGCAGCACATCGACCGGGGTCGGCTTGTCCCGCGGCGACGCCTCGCTCAGCATCAGGTCAAACAGGGCATGAGGGATCGCCTTATCCACCAGCGCCAGGCGATCGCCAGTCGCCGTACCGGCATCTGAGCCAGTGATTCCCGCGCAGTCGAACACCTGAATAGTCCGCCGGTGAAAGCGGTCCATTGGATCCGCGGCGGACGTCTCGTAGGCCGTGAGCGCGAAGGCGGCAGGTGGCCCCGGCACCCGCAGGGCGTCCCAAGCCACCGGCATACGCGCCGCGCTTGCCGGGATCAGCGCCGCAAACGGGTCGTGCGGGACGCGCTCAGACAATGGGCATATCCATCCGCGAGCAACAAGAAACTGGCATCAGCGCAACCTGGACCCGAGGGACTGCGCGTCACGCACCAGCTCGTTGATGAGCCGGCCGGAAAGGCGATTGAAGGCGACCGCCATGGCCTCGGGGGTGGTGCGCCCGTCCGGGTCATTGGTGGTCGGTTCGAACCCGCTATAGGTCCTGGACACCAATAAGCGACGCGTCCGGCCATCCACCAGCGCCAGCGACAGTTCGGCGCTGACCCCCGGAGGTTGCGCGGTGGGCAGATGCTCGAAGCGCGACAGATCGCCGGTCAACAGATAGTCTGCGCGGGCCGGATCACCGGCTGTGACGACGTTATCGAACACCCGCCCGGCGCGCATCGCTGCAACGATGTCGTCGGCGAGCGCGCGGGCCGGCACTTCCTCCCACAGGAATTCGTTGTAACGTTGCACCTGCAGCGGGTCCTCGGCGGTGCGATAGACGATGCGGCTGCCGCCGACGAAGCCCCGCGCGGCGAGCGGGCTGACGCGCAGGGTACCCGCAATAGGCTGCGACGCGGGGCTAACCGTCACGTCCGAGGTCAGGCTGAAAAAGATATCGCGAGTCCGCTCGCCGCCTCCGCATCCGGAGACCAACAAAGCTCCGATCAATACCGCTGGCAACAGCAACACGCGCGGACACGCCCAACGCGACGAGCAACCGAACGACGCGGGCGCGATCAACGTTCGAACCACGGTGGCGGCTCCTTTTGCGGATTCTCGAACAACAGGGATTTCGGGTCCTGCCGCAGGTCCGCCGACAACGCCGCCAGATTGCGCGACGCGGTTTCGATGTTGGCCATGATCGGCGTCAACGCGGCGGCCAGTTCCTGCAACAGGTATTGGGTATCGTCCAGCGACGCGGTCAGCGCCGGCTCGCTTTGGTTGACGACCCGACGGATATCCCCCGCCAACGCGTCGTAACTCTGCACCGCCTGACTGACGTCCGCACTGCGTTCATTGAAGGTGCCGGATACCTTGGCCAGGTTCGCGGTCATCTCTTCCACCGCACTCAGAATGGCGCTGATCTTTTTCGGATCGACGATGGTCTCGATGTCGTCGCTG
This sequence comes from uncultured Gammaproteobacteria bacterium, assembly GCA_963698775.1. Classification (GTDB taxonomy): domain Bacteria; phylum Pseudomonadota; class Gammaproteobacteria; order Chromatiales; family Chromatiaceae; genus Thiohalocapsa. Next base: position 27,044 of record CAVOSE010000043.1, on the reverse strand, counting down.
AGTTGCTTGAGGTTGCCGAACACCTCTGCAAGCCCCTGCCCCATGTCGGCGCCGTCGGCCGCGACATCGTCGGCGCCACCGAGCAGACCCTGGATGCGCTCCTGGATCTGAACCAATGTCGGGCGAATGGTCTTGTCGATCGTCGCCTGCGCCTGTTGCAATGCCGACGCGATCTGGGCCGGCAGGTCCGGCTGCCGATCAAGGGTCGCGATCCAGCTATTCGGTTCCAGCGCACCGGGTTCGACACTTGGATGGATGCGGATGACGTTGCCCTTCAGCAGTCCGCCGGGGGCCAACTGGGCCTTGCTTTCGGGCGGCACGGGCCACTCGTCCTGGATGCGCAGCGTGGCGCGAAAACAGGGCAAATCCGGCGCCCTCGGGCCAGTGGGCCGCGGACAGCGGTCACGATCCGCGATCGACCGCGAAAACGGGATCGACGGCCTGCACAACGCCGATCACAAAGCCCTCTTGGATCACATCGATACCCCGGTCGAGCCCATCGGCATCGAGAAAATAGGCGCGCAGGCCATAGCCGCCAAAGAGCCCCGGCGACAGCAAGGTCAGCACGACCCCCAACACCGCCAGCATCGCCAGCACGAATGCACCGGCGAAGAACAGATCGCGATGCCGGCTTTGCGCTTGTCGCTTGCCGGGCGCGCCAATCTCGGGCGGCGAATACAGGCGTTCCAGTCGGCTCATGAATCCCCCAGCCCAGGTTGGTGAGAGCCAGTGTTATCGGGCAAACGGGACGCCGCCATCAGGCCTGGCCCTCCACTACATAGCGCAACTCCAGGCGCTCCGCGAGGGCGACCCGCAATGCATCCCGGGTACCGTCGAACAGCACACGGCCACGGTCAACCACGGCGACTCGATCGGCATCGCCGATCGCCTCCAGGGTGCTGTTGTCGGTCGCGACGACGGTCAGGCCCCGCGCCTGCTGCTGCACGCGCAGCACCGCGAAGATGTCGCGCACCGCGGGCAGATCCAACCCATCGGTGAGACCGTCCCAGACCAACAGATCCGGGTGATGAATCAGCGCCCGCCCGAGTTCGACGCGCCGGCGCTGGCCCAGAGACAATGAACGCGGTCGGTGATTTTCCATGCCATCGAGTTGCAGTTGCGTCATCACCAGACGCGCCGCGCGTGCCATGTCGTCGCGGCGCATGCGCATCTCGCGCAGTGGCAGGAGCAGATTCTCCAGCACCGTCAGGCCGTCGAGCAAGGAGCCACGTTGCAGCACGACGCCAACGCGCCGGCGCAACGCCCTCATGCCGCGATCGTCCAGCGTCGCCAGGTCCTGACCGAACAGCAGTAGCCGCCCGGATGACGGCGGGTCCAACCCGACCATGAGCCGGGTCAGCAGCGTCTTGCCTGCGCCGTTCGGACCGATCAGCAATAGGCCCTCGCCTCGGGCCACCTGGAGCGAAACGCCATTCAGGACGCAGCGATTGCCAACATGCTGAAACAGGTCCTCGAACAGCACCACCGGCGCGTCGGGGTTCTCGGCCTCCAGATCTGTCATCAGCTGTTGGGCCACAACACGAACAGTACGTCGATCAGCAAAATCGTCGTCACCGCGCCGACCATGGTCCGGGTGGCAGCCCGACTGATGCCCTCGGGATCGCGGCCGGCACTGCTGCCGTTTACGGTCGCGATCAGCGCAATCATCAGCGCGAACAACAGCGGCTTGGATAACGCCTCCGTCAGGTCAGCAGGTGTCAGCGACACCCGTAACGCATCGATCAAGTCCGCCGGATTCACATCCGCGACCGCCATGAGCCAGAGACCGGCGGTGACAAGCGTGACCAGACTACCCCAGACCGCAAAGGCAAACGACATGATCAGCATCGCCAGCAACACCGGCGCGGCACTGAAAGTGATCGGATTGATACCGCTGACCAACAGACCGTCCATCTGCCCACTGACGACCAACGTGGCTTGGCGCACCGATAGCGCCACACCGGCGCGCCCTGCCACCATGATGCCGACCAGCAGCGGAATCAGTTCCATAACCACTGCGTAGCTGATAGACGCCAGCACCAGCGACGGTAGATTGAAGCCGCCCAGCGCCTGCGCTGCCTGACGGCCGAGGATGACCCCCACCGCCGCGGTCACCAACGTGATCGCCGGCAAGATCGACAATCCCGACTGCCGAAGGGCCGCTGCGAAGGCCGGAAGGTCTAGCCGCTGACGTCCGACCAAGATGCCCAGGTAATGCGACAGACAGAGCTTCAGGGTCACCGCCGCCAGGCCCAGTTGCTCGACCCAGCCAAGCGCGACTGCGCCGGTTGCCGAACCGGATGCTGAGCCAGTCGCTGACCCGGTTTGTGGCGGCCGGCGGCGAGCGGTGGAGGACGACATGGCGAGTCGAGGGGGCACTTTGTGATCTGAACACCGTCAGCTTTGGATGGTACCCGAAACCGGCCAACGACGCCGACAACCGGGCGTAGGATTGCCGGCGGCCGACTGGGCACCGGACCGAGCGGGGTCTCGGGAAACTGGCATTGGTGATTATGCGGCGCCTAAATGAACTTCGCCGGTACCGCTTTCGCCACCAGCACGCTCCTTGAGTCCAACAGCGATTTCAGCGTTGACGTCACAATTGGCGGGATGTTCTGGCAGAGCAAGCGCCGGGTCATGCCAAAGAATACCAGCCCGGGCAACGAGTAGGAGACGCCGCTGTTCGGCCTTTGAGCCCGTCTGCTGCTACCATACGCGGCCAGGCACCGAGCATTACGGCCCTGCACCCTCGCCCCGGTGCACGTAAAGGTCGACCGCTTAGACAGCATCAACCCCCACCGCACCCCGAACTGGGTTCCTGCCTGACGCAGCCAACCCGCCGACAGACACCCCGCGCCCAGACCTTCGCGATGAAGGCTGAGCATCCACCGAAAGGAAGGTCACTTATGAAGATCGCGATCTTATCTAGAAACCCGAAACTGTATTCAACGCGCCGCCTCGTCGAGGCGGCCACGGCGAAAGGACATGAGGTCCGGGTCTTGGACGTGCTGCGCTGTTACATGAACATCACGTCGATGCGCCCACAGATCCACTACCGCGGTGAGCAGCTTGAGGGGTTCGACGCGGTCATCCCACGCATCGGCGCATCGGTGACCTTCTACGGCACCGCGGTGTTGCGCCAGTTTGAAATGATGGGGGTGTACCCGCTGAACGAATCGGTCGCACTGACCCGCTCCCGCGACAAGCTGCGCTCGCTGCAACTGCTCTCGCGCAAGGGCATCGGGCTGCCTGTGACCGGCTTCGCCCATAAACCGGACGACATTCAAGACCTGATCAAGATGGTCGGCGGCGCTCCGCTGGTGATTAAGCTGCTGGAGGGTACCCAGGGCATCGGCGTCGTGCTGGCGGAGACGCAACAGGCCGCCGAAAGCGTCATCGAGGCATTCATGGGCCTGAATGTGAATATTCTGGTGCAGGAATTCATCAAAGAGGCCGGCGGCGCCGACCTGCGCTGCTTCGTGATCGGCGACAAGGTGGTGGCGACTATGAAACGCCAGGGCAAGGAAGGCGAGTTCCGCTCCAACCTGCACCGTGGCGGCAGCGCGACGGTGGTCCGCATCACGCCGGAGGAGCGCTCCACCGCCGTGCGCGCTGCCCAAACCATGGGACTCAACGTCGCCGGTGTCGACCTGCTGCGTTCCAACCATGGCCCGGTCGTCATGGAGGTGAACTCCTCACCGGGGCTGGAAGGCATCGAGGGCTCGACGGGCAAGGATATCGCCGGCATGGTGATCGAATTCATCGAAAAACGCGCATCCGCCGGCAACACACGCACACGCGGGAAGGGCTAACCGATGCGCGCGCCGTTTGTCATACAGGGACAGTCGGTAGCGGCGGGCCAGCGCGCGGTGATTGATCTGACCCTGCCAAAGCTCAACTCGCACACCAGTCTCTCCATGCCGCTGCATGTCGTGCATGGGCGTAAAGACGGCCCGCGACTGTTCGTCAGCGCGGCCGTGCATGGCGACGAACTGAACGGCGTCGAGATCATTCGCCGCCTGCTGGAGGCAAAGGCACTGCGCCGGCTCAGCGGTACGCTGGTCGCGGCGCCCGTGGTCAACGTTTACGGCCTGATCCACCAATCGCGCTACCTGCCCGATCGCCGCGACCTCAATCGCAGCTTTCCCGGCTCTGCATCCGGATCGCTGGCAGCCCGCGTGGCGTATCTCGTTATCAATGAGATCGTGAAACACTGCACCCACGGGATCGATCTACACACGGGCGCTATCCATCGGACCAACCTGCCGCAGATACGCGCCAATCTCGATGATCCCGAGACCGACACCCTCGCCCGCGCCTTCGGCGTACCGGTACTACTCAACGCAACGCTGCGCGACGGCTCGCTGCGAGAGGCCGCGGCAGCACTCGGCATACCGATGTTGTTGTATGAGGCCGGGGAGGGCTTGCGCTTCGACGAGGTACCCATTCGCGCCGGACTCAACGGCATTCTGAATGTGATGCGTGCGCTCGGCATGCTCTCACCGTCGCGTCAGCGCACGCGCATTCCCGCCCCGTTTATTGCCCGATCCAGCAGTTGGACGCGCGCACCCGAGAGCGGCCTGTTACGCACCCTGGTGCCCCTCGGCGCCCAGGTTCAGCGCGGCGAACTGCTCGGCTACATCAGTGACCCCTATACCGGCACCCAGCACGAGGTGCGAACACCGATTAGAGGTGTCGTGATCGGCCGCATGCAAACACCTTTGGTCCACGAGGGCGAGGCGCTCTACCACATTGCCCGCTTCCGCGACGATCACGACGATGTGGCGGACGAGGTGGAAGCATTCCAGCAAACGCACATGGACGATGATGATGCCATCGACCCGCCAATCGTTTAGCCACCGGTGAGCAGCACCCCGAAACGGGGAATGGGACGCAGCCGATCAGCCCGAGCGCTCGCGCCAGACCGTCGTGTAGAGGTCGTGTCGGCGATCCTTCAGGTTCTGCACCGTGCCCTCGTTGCGCGCCTCACGCAGGGCCTCCAGACGTAGGTCCGCGAATGCAACCGTCTCGACATTCGGCGTCGTATCGGCGGCGATGCCATCGCGGGCAAATGGGAAATCGCACGGGGTCAGGATGCAGCTCTGGGCGTACTGGATGTCCATATTGGCCACATTCGGCAGGTTGCCGCAGTTGCCGGACATGACCATATAGCACTGGTTCTCCACCGCCCGCGCCTGGCTGCAGTAGCGCACCCGCAGGTACGACTGGCGCTCGTCGGTACAGAAGGGCACGAAGATGATGTTTGCACCCTGGTCGGCCAGGTGCCGGGCCAGCTCCGGAAACTCGGCGTCGTAGCAGATCAGAACGCCGATCGGGCCACAGTCGGTGTTGATGGCGGCGAGCTCATGGCCGCCCTCGATGTTCCACCAATAGACCTCGTTGGGGGTGGGGTGGATCTTGGCCTGTTCGTGCACCTCGCCGTCGCGCAGGCAGACGTAGCAGATGTTCTCGACCCGGCCGTTGGGCATCATGGTCGGGTGCGAGCCGCCGATGATGTTGATGTTGTAGCGCACGGCCATGTCGCGTAGCGCGGTCTTCAGCGGCTCCGTGTAGCGGGTTAGGGCCTCGATTGCCTGCGCCGGCGACAGCCGTTTGTCCTCCATCGACAGCAGTTGCAGCGAGAACAGCTCCGGGAAGACGCAAAAATCGGCGCGATAATCGGCGGTCACGTCGACGAAGTAGCGCACCATCTCCAAGAACTCATCGAAGGAGGCGACGCGGCGCTGTTGGTACTGCACCGTCGCGACCCGCACCGTATCGGTGAGCCGGCCGCCGTAGTGCTTGGCACGCGCTTCCTCGACCTCGTCCGGGGCCTGTGGATTGCGCCACAGCAGGTGAATGCCGTAGCCCTTGGACTGCGCGTCCTCCGGCCAATAGTCCGGCAGCAGGCCGATGACCTTGAAGTCGTTGCGCAGCTGAAAGGTCAGCACCGGGTCCTTTTCGCGCCCGACCTTGATCGCCTCGACATAGGACTCGATGCTGTCGTAGCGTTCCAGCGCGGTGGCCAGGGTCGGTAAACGGCCACCGTAGATGATCCCCTTCAAGGCCCAGGACTGGGCAACCTTCTTGCGCTCGTCATAGAGACGCTGGCCGATGCGCAGACCGCGGAAGTCCGGGTCAACGCAGACCTCCATGCCATACATGTAGTCGCCGTTGGGGTCGTGTCGGCTGGCGTAGCCGCCGCCGCTGATCCAGGTCCAGGAGTGCGGTTTCAGCGCGATGTCGCCGGCGATCAAGAAGCTGGAGCAGAAACCGATGATGCGCCCGCCGTCCGGCTCCTGATACTCGGCGACGAACTGCCCTTCCGGAAAGCTGTTGATCTGCCCACGCAGCATCGCCGCGCTATAACTGCTGACCCCGCTGCCGGCGTAGGCGCGCTTGAACAACGCGCGGATGGCCGGGATGTCCTTCGGCGTGGCATTGCGGACCGTAAGTTGGGCGACGACGTCTGGGAGGCGCGACATAGCTAGCTACTCTGGGGGTGGGCCAATGCGCGATTCTGCCACCACGGCGCCCTCCTTGTAACGAACGGGGCGCCAAATTTCTTTCACCAAAGAGGGGAGCACGCTCAGCGTCGCCGCGTTTCGGTGGCTCGCCGATTGACCTGACCGCCTACGTCCGCTGGTGCCCCACGCGCGGCTGTATCGACGAGGCCAACGGCGCGGAACGCGCCGCCGGGCGTCGGCGACGCAATACCGAGTCAACCAACGGCTAAAGACGGCAATATCACTGTCGATATGCGGGCGCCGGACTGGGCAGTTCTAGCCCGGCGCCGATACTGGCGGGTTGGCTCGTTCGGGCTAAGGAGTTGTTTGCACGAAGGTCATGGCAAAGGTGACCGGCACGGCATTACTGATGCTGTCCAAGCCCGCGATTTCACGCAGTTTCTCAACGCCGTCGCTCATGCCGAATTTTGCTGCGTCGATCACCAACGGCTTGGTACTTGCGACCATCACGGTACCGTCTGCGACTTTAGCAGCCTGCATGTTCAGCGTCATGGGTTGCGTGGCACCATGCATGGACAAATTGCCCTCGGCGGTAATCTGGGCAATGTCGCCGGGCTTCATGGCGGTGATGAGCGCGGGGTCGACCTTGGCTGTGAGCGTCGCGTCTTTGTAGTCGGTGGTAACGAACAGAAACTCGCGCATGCGTTCGTTGCGGATGGGGATCAGGGTCTCGACGCTGTCCAGCATCATCGACACGGACACGCTGCCATCGTCGGCGATGGTACCCGTCATTTCGGTAAAACTGTGTACCTCGCCTACATCCTTGGCCTTAATGGACATAAAAGCCAGGTGTGAGCGTTCGGGGTCCATGGTCCAATCAGACAGGGCCGGGCCGGCGAACAACGACGCACTCAGTGCGACAGGCAGGACGAAAAAACCAAATTCAATACGCATCATCATCTCCTCCACTCCGAATTATTGAAACATCTCAGGCCTCGAAACCAAGGCCACGCCGATGGGCATTGGCCGCGGCCTAAGGTGGGAGATGGGGCATGCGGGACGGCGGCGCAACTGAGACGCGGGTTAGAGCAATCAACGGCTCGAGGCCCGCGCTGCACCGATGCCGGGCTATCGGCCGACACGGGGCGGTCCACGCATCCGCCGCTCGACGCCGAACTGGGCGTTGACAAGGCGGGCCAGACCATCCGCGACCACGTACGCCAGCGGTGGCAGGAGCACGTCGAGTGCCGCCGAAACCCGCGGAAAATGCAAACCTGAGTTGCACGGTGCGTTGCGACATAGCAACAAACACCTGTAGTTTAGAGACGTGCGTCGCAAATTCGCAACGCACGATCACCATCACAGCAATCTCAGCTTACAACTGTGCCTATGTCTTCCATCCCGCTACGCGCTAAACACCCCCAATCCGCGCCTCGTCGCGCCGCTCACCACACGCCACCCAAGGCGTTTTCCTTGGCGATTCTGGCGACACTGGCCCTAACCGGGGCACCGCAGCTTCAGGCCGCCGCCGATACCACCGCACTCGAGCGTCGCGTCGCCGAACTCCAGGCAGAACTGGAGCAGGCGAGACGCGAACTGACCGCGGCCAAGACCGAAACGGCCGAGGCCCAGCAAGAAACCGTGCAAGTCGAGGCCGCACTCGCCGAGGCGGGCAATCCTCAGGCCAAGAAGATCACCGTCGGCCCGCTGACCGTCGGCGGCGCCATCCGCGCCAACTACGTCCTCGGCGACTACCCGAACGGCGGCGACGGACCCTCGCGCGGCGGCAACGGCGGTAACTTCGAGCTCGACACCTTCTTTATCAACATCGACCTCGACTATAAGCAGTTGGTCGGAAAGTTCCAATATCGTTGGTACAACGGCTACAACTTTCTGCACACGGGTTGGCTGGGCTGGAATTTCGACAACGGCAGTCAGGTTCAGGTCGGCGTCAACCGCGTACCCTTCGGGCCAGGCCCGTACGGCGTGTCGCAAAGCTGGTTCTTTGATCAGCACTACTATGTCGGTCTCGCCGACGACATGGATCTAGGTATCAAGTACATCACCAGTCTCGGCAACTGGGACCTGGACTTCGCCTACTACAACCGCAGCGAGTGGAACGGCAACGGCACCAGCCAGGACAGCGCCCGCTACAGCTACGACGCTGTCGTCTGGGACTCGGCACTGGAGCCCAACGGAGACGTGGTGGCCGCGCTACCCAACGGTTACGAAGAGCGCAACCAGTTCAATCTGCGCGCGATCTACGGCTTCGACGACATTGCCGTACCCACCGATCTCGGCGTGTCGCTGCAATACGGCCAGCTCAAGGGGCGCCGTGCCGACGACGGCGATCACTGGGCCGCATCGGTGCACATGACCAACAGCTGGAACAACTGGCTGCTAGCCAGCCAGATCACCCGTTACAAGTGGAACATCGACAACGACAACCTGCTCGGAACGGACGAACTGCTGCCGATGGGTGCCTTCGACTTCGCCTGGCCGGCCGCAACCGACGCATGGATCCCCGCCGTGTCGTTAAGCTATCTGTACAAGACCAACCAGATCCCCTGGCTCGACTCGGTGCGCCCCTACGTCGAATACAGCAACATCATCAAACAAGATAAGGACTTCAACGACAGCCAGTTGGCCATCGTCGGTGCAGCCTGGGCCCGTCAGGGTTGGTACATCTACACCGACCTGGCGTTCTCGGACGGTAACTACTTCGTCGGCAACAAGGGCGACAATTACGGCAACATCTACGACGGTGTCGGCGACTTCGGCGTCGACGGCAACAACGAGTGGAACTACCGCTTCAACATCAACTTCGGCTACTACTTCTGAGCCGACGGCCATGGGGTCCTAGCCAGTGCTGGCGCTACGCCGCGCCGGGTTTGCACTGGCCGGGGTTTGACAGCATCGGCACCAGTCCGTAGCCTGAGTCGGTCGCGCGAGAGGGTTTCTCCTCTGCATCGATCAGTCTTCCCTCGGACTGTGCCGACACGACCGGAGTGCTTTCGCGCTCCACCCGGCGACCCGAACTCGAACCCAAGGGTCGTTGGCCATCATCGTCCACCGCAAACCGGTGGGCGGTCTCAATGTAGCGTAACGGCCTCGCCGTCGGCGCTGCTGCTCGACAGACGACAGCATCGACACGCACCGGCCTCGACGCGGACCGCCACCGCGGGAATGGCCCAAGGCATCGTCACCTCGCAGCGTGCGCGTTTCGCCGTCGTCGCCAACTGGAGCGCCTCCGCGCCGCCAGCGGACGCGAACGAACGACAATGCAAGACAAAGTCGTCGTCGAGGGCCTATACAAGGTCTTCGGCGACCAACCGGAAGCGGCCCTGCGGCTGCTTCACGAAGGTGTCGACAAGAACGACATCTTCGACCGCACCGGGCAGACCGTCGGCGTCTGCGACGCCAATTTCACCATCCGCGAAGGCGAGATCTTCGTCATCATGGGTCTGTCGGGCTCCGGCAAGTCCACCATGGTGCGATTGCTCAACCGACTCATCGAGCCGAGCGCCGGCAAGGTCATCGTCGACGGCCGCGACATCGCCGCCATCAGCGATGCCGAGCTGCTCGAACTGCGTCGCCGCGACATGAGCATGGTGTTCCAATCCTTCGCGTTGATGCCGCACCTGACCGTCGGCGAGAACGCTGCGTTCGGACTCGAACTGGCCGGCGTTGCGCCGGCCGATCGTCAGCCCCGGGCGCTGGCCGCGCTCGCGCAGGTGGGCCTCGATGCCTGGGCGGACAGCTACCCCGACGAACTCTCCGGCGGCATGCAGCAGCGCGTCGGGCTGGCGCGGGCTCTGGCCAACGACCCATCCGTGATGCTGATGGACGAGGCCTTCTCCGCGCTGGACCCATTGATCCGCAGCGAAATGCAGGAAGAGCTGCTGAAGCTGCAAGAGCACAGCAGCCGCACCATCGTCTTCATCTCCCACGACCTCGACGAGGCGATGCGCATCGGCGACCGCATCGCCATCATGGAGGGCGGACGCGTGGTGCAGGTGGGTACCCCGGACGACATCCTGAAGAACCCCGCCGACGACTATGTACGCTCGTTCTTCCGCGGCGTCGACGTGGCGGCCGTGTTCAAGGCCGGCGACATCGCGCGCAAGACCCAGGTCACGGTCATCGAGCGCAACGACGACGGCATCCGCGCCGGGCTCGCGCGGCTGCGTGAGCACGACCGCGAGTTCGGCTACGTGGTCGACAAGGGCCAGCACTTCCACGGCGTGGTCTCGTTGGACTCCCTGCAACAGCAACTGCACCAGCCGGAGCCACGCATCAGCGCCGCGCTGCTCGAAGACGTGCCGGCCTTGCCGGCGGACACCGCCGTCAGCGACCTGCTCGGCACGGTCGCCAGCACCCCCTGCGGCGTGCCGGTGGTCGACGCAAACAATCGTTACCAGGGCGTCATCACCAAGGCAAGCCTGCTCGAAACCCTGGATCGGGAAACCTGAACATGGCCAACGACAGCACCAATCCGTGGGCAACCGCCCCCAGTACCCCGCCAGCACGGGCCCCAGCGCGGACCCCGCAAACAGCAACCCATGGGCCGCCGGCGAGGCCGCGCCGCCGATACCACCGATGGCCACCGAGGCAGCGTCGGAATCCGCCGAGGCCGCGAACCCCTGGGGCACTTCCGCCGGCGCTGAAGAGACCTCGGGCGATTGGCTTGCCGGCAGCGGTGCCGGCGATGCCGCGGAGACGCCGCTCGACCTGTTGCATCCGTTCCAAGACGCGGTCATCCCGCTTGGCGACTGGGTCGACTCGGGTCTGGACTGGCTGGTTGCCAACTTCCGACCGGTGTTTCAGGCCGTTCGCTGGCCCATCGACGGCACCCTGAGCGGCATCGAAGCGACGCTGCTGGCCGTGCCCGACGTGCTGATGGTCATCCTCATCGGTCTGCTGGCCTGGCAGGCCGGCGGCCGGCGGCTCGGCATCGGCGCGGTGCTCTCGTTGATCACCATCGGCTCTGATCGGCGCCTGGGCGGAGGCCATGGTCACCCTGGCCCTGGTCCTGACGTCGGTGTTCTTTTGCATGGTCATCGGCCTGCCGGTCGGCATCTGGCTGGCGCGCAGCGATCGCGCAGCGGCCAGCATTCGGCCGGTGCTCGACGCCATGCAGACCACGCCGGCGTTCGTCTACCTGGTGCCCGTGGTGATGCTGTTCGGCATCGGCAACGTGCCCGGTGTCGTCGTCACCATCATCTTCGCGCTACCACCGCTGATTCGCCTTACGAGCCTGGGTATCCGACAGGTGCCGGCCGATTTGGTGGAGGCCGCACGCTCGTTCGGCGCGTCACCCAAGCAGCTCTTGTTCAAGGTCCAGCTGCCGCTCGCGATGCCCACGATCATGGCGGGGGTCAATCAGACACTGATGCTGGCCCTGTCGATGGTGGTCATCGCCTCGATGATCGCGGTCGGCGGTCTCGGCCAGATGGTGCTGCGCGGCATCGGTCGGCTCGACATGGGGCTGGCCACCGTCGGCGGCGTCGGCATCGTGTTGCTGGCCATCATCCTGGACCGCATGACACAGGCCTTTGGCCAATCGGATCGCGATCGCGAGACCCGTCACTGGTACCAGGCCGGGCCCGCCGGCCTGATCGTGAACCTGTTCGGACGCCGGGCCGACTAGAGGCCGCGCGCGCTCAGCGCGACGGCACGCACAAACGCTGAAACTATTCAACGAACGGAGACCGACTCATGCCATTGCTACACTCATTGAACGACCTGAAACCCGGGCTGCGCGCCGTCCTCTTCTCCGCCATCACCCTGGCGACCGCACCGGCACTGGCCACGGACCAACCCGGTGAGGGTGTCGAGGTACAGCCCCTCAAGAGCTCCATCGCCGAGGAGACCTTCCAGACCCTGCTGGTCATGCGGGCGCTCGAAGAACTCGGCTATGAGGTCAACGACATCAAGGAGATCGAATACGCCGCCGGCCATGTCGCCGTCGCCAACGGCGACGCCACCTTCATGGCCGACCACTGGAGCCCGCTGCATGTGGACTTCTACAACGAGGCCGGCGGCGATGAGAAGCTCTACCGCGAAGGCACCTACTCCGACGGCGCGCTGCAGGGCTACCTGATCGATAAGGCCACCGCCGACAAGTACGGCATTACCAACATCGAGCAGTTTAAGGATCCTGAGATCGCAAAGCTGTTCGACAGCAAGGGCGACGGCAAGGCCGATCTGGCCGGCTGCACCCCCGGCTGGGGCTGCGAGAAGGTCATCGAGCATCACCTGGACGCCTATGGTCTGCGCGAACGCATCACCCATAATCAGGGCAGCTACTCGGCAGTGATGGCAGACACCATCGCGCGCTACAAGCAGGGCGATCCGATCTTCTATTACACCTGGACGCCCTACTGGATCAGCGGCGTGTTGGTTCCGGGTGAAGACGTGATCTGGCTCCAGGTGCCCTTCAGCGCGCTGCCCGGCGAGCGCAAGGATGTGGATACCACGCTGCCCGACGGCTCCAACTACGGCTTCCAGGCGAACACCCAGCACATCATCGCCAACCGCGCATTCGTCGAGGCCAACCCGGCCGCCGCAAAGCTGTTTGCGATCATGGCGGTGAGCAACAACGATATCAGCACCCAAAACCTGGCCATGCGCGACGGCGAAGACAGTTCCAAAGACATCGAAAAGCACGCCGATGCCTGGATTGCGGCCAATCGCGACAAGTTCGACGATTGGCTCGCACAGGCCCGCGCCGCTGCCGAATAGCGTAGGCGTACATGCGCCGTTGCCAGGCGATCCGCTTCATCAAGACGGGGAAACGAGTGTTCGTAGTCAGCTGGGTTCAGGGACGAAACCCAGTCTACCCGGCCTACCTCAAGCGGCGCTTTCGGCAATACTCTCACAGCCTCATCTCGCGGACTGGTGCCGCACTCCGGGCGCTACGGGGCCCGTTGGAGCCTCAACACGACGCGTAGGCCCGGCGCGGCATCGTCCAACCGCAACTCGGCGTGGTGAAGTTGCGCAACGGCCTGCACCAGGCTCAACCCAAGACCGTGGCCGGGCGCTGAACGACTCTCGTCGATGCGGTAGAAGCGCTGCAACACCTTGTTCCGCAGCAGGGCGGGAATTCCAGAGCCGGAATCGGTCACCGAGATCTCGACCGAAGCATCAACGGGGCGGGCGCCGAGCATAATCACGCCTCCATCCGGGGTGTATTTGATCGCGTTGTCGAGCAGGTTGGCGAGGGCCTGGAAGAGCAGATCGCGATCCCCGTGCACAAACAATCCGTCAGCGGCGTCAGCGGCGTCAGCGGCCTCCCGTGTCGGTGCCGCGGGGACGACTTGCAGACGCTGCCCTTTGTCAGCGGCCAACGGCTCGTAGAGCTCGGCCACGTCGTGCAGCAGCGGAACTAGGTCCATACGGGCGAAGGCCGCGCGCCGGCTGCCGGACTCCACCCGGGCGATGCGCAACAACGCGTTGAATGCGCTGAGCAGTTCCTCAGCGTCGTTGATGGCCGCATCGACACTGGCCGCGGACTCTGGCGACAGGTCGGTATCGCGCAGTTGACTGAGCTTGGTGTGCAGTCGGCTCAGCGGTGTGCGCAGGTCGTGGGCGATGTTGTCGCTGACCTGGCGCACACTGGCCATCAGCGCCTCGATGCGTGCCAGCATGCGATTGAGATTGACCGCGAGCTGATCGAACTCGTCACCGCTGCCGTCGCTCGGAACGCGCCGAGACAGGTCGCCGTCCATGATCTCTCGACCGACCTCGTTGATGGTCTCGATGCGGCGCACCACCCCCGCGCTCATGAGCCAGCCGCCGAGCAGCGCCAGCGCAGCGGTGATGGCGAGCCCCCAGGCCAACGCATCCTGGATCAGGTCGCGGGTGGCGGCGAGTTCACGCACGTCGCGCCCCACCAGCAACCGCAACCCTCCCCGGAGCCGGAACACCTTGGCACGGGCGGCATGCGCCTGCAACGCGGCGCCCTTGTCATCGGTAACGGGCTGCAATAGCCGGAAATCCACCCAGCCGTCATCGTCCGGCTCGGCCGTCGGCCAGACCTCGAGATTGCCCACCAACGGTTTAGCGTTCTTGTCCGCGAGCAGATAGACGCCTGCGCCGGCGGGGTCGCGGGCGGCCCGCTCGGCAATGACGACGGACAACCCAGTAAGACCGCGACGGCGATATTGCTCCGCCAAACCTTGGATCTCGGCACCAATGGTGGCATCGATCTGGCGCGCCATGAAACCGGCCGTCGACCAGTAGATAAAACCGAGCAGGATCGCCACCGATACGCCCAGCAGCAGGACATAGAGCACCGCAAGACGGAAGGTGAAGCTGGACAGAACGACGCGGGCGCGAGCGGCTGCCGCGGTCCGGCCCGCGCCGGTTGGGGAACCGGCGCCTTCGGTTCGACTCATGTCGCCCGCAACACGTAGCCCGCACCGCGCACGGTGTGCAGCAAGGGTTGGTCGAACTCCTTGTCGATCTTGCCCCGTAGTCGGCTGATATGCACATCGATCACATTGGTCTGGGGATCGAAATTGTAGTCCCAGACATGCTCCAACAGCATGGTGCGGGTGACCACCTGCCCGGCATGGCGCATCAGATATTCCAGCAGGCGAAACTCCCGCGGCTGCAGCGCGATCGCCTGGCCGGCGCGGCTGACCTGGCGCGTCAGCAGATCCATCTCCAGATCCCCCAAGGCAAGCCGCGTCTCTGGCTGATCGCCGGGCACCGCCCGGCGCAGCAATGCTTCGACCCGTGCGTGCAGTTCGGAAAAGGCGAACGGCTTGACCAAATAGTCGTCACCGCCAGCCCGCAGACCGTCGACACGATCATCGACCTCGCCAAGGGCGCTCAGGATCAACACGGGCGTCTTGTCGCCGGATGCCCTCAGCGTGCGCACGATGCCAAGTCCGTCCAGACTCGGCAGCATACGATCGACCACCAACGCGTCGTAATCGTTGCCGGCGGCCCGCAGCAACCCATCGCGCCCATCCGCGGCATGCTCCACCACGGCGCCGACCTCGGCAAACGCCTTGGTCAAATAGGCCGCCAGCTGGGCGTCGTCTTCAATGATAAGGACTCGCATCGGGACATTGGTGGCTGGATTGCCAGGACGATCGGTTCGACGGGCGATGCTGGCACCAGCGCCGGTGGTCGCGCGCGGAAAGTCCGCGCTCCAGCCCCCGGCGCCAGCCCGCTCCCTAAGCGAAAGGCACGGCGACAAAGCGCTGCTCACCGTCTTTCTCCACTCGCAGCAACACGGACGGGCGCTCCTGTTTGGCGGCATCACGCACGGCGTTCGCGACCTCGTCCGGCGACGACACAGCCTCTTGGCCGACCATTGAGATCAGGCTGCCGGCCTCGATACCCGCGCGGGCGGCGGGGCTACCCGCCTCGACCTCTGCGACCAACACCCCGACCGTGTCGGATTCGAGGCCGCGCTCGGCGCGGAGCGCTGGCGTCAGCGGTGCCAGCATCAGGCCGATGCGTGGCCCGTCCTCGGCAGTCTTAGCGGGCTCACGCTGGGCCAAATCCTCGCCCGGCATGCGCCCGATGGTCACGTCGATCACACGCACCTTGCCGCCGCGGATCACCTCCAGCTCGACCTGGGTACCGGCGTCGATGCCGGCGATGAGCTTTGTGAGGTCACGGTATTCCTCCATCTCGCGACCGGCCGCACGCAGAATCACGTCGCCGCTGCGCACGCCGGCGGCCTCGGCGGGACTGTCCGCCAGCACATCGGCCACCAGCACGCCGGAGGCGCTGTCCAGCCCGAGACTTCCAGCGACCGCGTCGGTGACGGGCTGAATCTGCACGCCGAGCCAGCCACGCTCGACACGACCGTTGTTCTGCAGTTGAGCGACGACATCGGCGACGGTCTCCGCCGGGATGGCGAAGCCGATGCCGACGTTGCCGCCGCTCGGCGAGTAGATGGCGGTGTTGACGCCGATCACCCGACCGCGGGCGTCGAACAGCGGCCCTCCGGAATTACCCCGGTTGATGGGCGCATCGATTTGGATATAGTCGTCGTAAGGACCAGACTGGATATCACGCCCCCGCGCCGAGATGATGCCGGCGTTGACGGAGCCGCCGAGGCCGAACGGATTGCCCACCGCCAACACCCAATCGCCGACTCGGGCAGCACCGCTATTGGCGAGCTCGACATAGGCCTGAGGCTGGTCGGTATCGACCTTGATCAGGGCGAGATCGGTCTTCGGATCGCGGCCGATGATGCGTGCCTCAGCCGTTGATCCGTCGGTAAGCGTCACTTCGATGCGCTCGGCCCCTTCCACCACGTGGTTGTTGGTGACGATGTAGCCATCAGGGCTGATGAAAAAGCCGGAGCCTTCGCCCTCGCGCTCGCGCGGCTGCATGTCGGGCATACCGCCAAACTGCTTGAAAAATTCGTGCATCGGCGAACCTTCGGGCGCGTTCTGACCCGGCATAGACATCCGCTGCAGTGGCTTCTGCGCAACCGTGACATTGACCACTGCCGGGGTGACGCGCTCCACCACATCGGCGAAGCCAGGCGGTCCGGCGGGTTGCTCCAGCGGGGATTGTGGGGCGGCACCGGTTGCGAGATCAGTCGCGTCGGCGTTGCCGATGGTCGCCAGCGTTGCACTCATGGCCAGGGTCAGCGCCACGGCGCCCGCCAGCGCTGCACGCCGGAATCCCTGCGGGGCGGGCTGCTCCATGACCAGCGCCCGGGCTGGGCGCGGGCGACGTGGTTGGTCGGTGTTGGTGTCATGCGCTAAATGCGACATGGGTTTGTTCCTCTGGTGTTGCCCCACCGCTGTAGTTCGGTGGCGGCGGAATGAATGTCATGGTTCAGTCAGGGCTACATGGTCGGTGCTGCACGATTACGACGGTGTTGCAGCGACATTAATTTTTTGTCACGGGCCCGGTGCGTCGGGCCGGCCAAAATCGCTCGCCAGCGCTGCAACGCGTTGCGCAACAGGCGCAAAGGGTTGCCATTGCCTCCTGACGCGATTAGTTTGATGCGCGTGACCGGAAGGCAAGACCATCCGCTGTTGGGCCTGACACCCCGCCTTGCCCGACAACGCGCCGCGTCGCGGACGAACCAGTCGGACACCGATCCTGCTGGTCGCCTGGGTTTCGCACGGGGCGAAGGGTTAAACACCAACGACGAGGAATAAAGACATGGCGAATCTGGAACAGGTCGAGATTGAGCGCTATCGCCGGGAGTTGGAACACGACGTACAGCACCTGGTCAAGAAATACTGCCGCATCCTGGGCTGGGAGGTGCCGGAGGTTGACGAGCAGGAGGCATCGAAACTGATCTTTGCGGCCCTGCGCGACGCACTAGCGAATGCCGAGCGAAGCACTTAGCCCGGCCCATGGTGGTGCATTGCGCCGATACCGAGCACTCGCCGTGTTTTGCCTGGTATCGGCCTTGGCCGCCTGTGGCTCGGCACCCCAACAAAAATACACGTACTGCAAGCTTAAACCGGGGATGACAACCCGCCAGCTCACCGAGTGCGGATGTCTGCTGCACGAATCAGGCGCGCTCAACTCGGCCGCCATGGTCCGCTCTGAGGGTGACGCGGCCGTGCAGACCGTCATCATCGTCAACTACATTTGCCCCCTGGGCGAGCAGGGTGTGGCAAGGGTGTCCGTGGCCAACGGGGTCGCCGACGCCGTCTTTTACTAAACCGGAGCACATCTCTCAAATGGAAGGTTTCGTCTTCGACAAGGCCGCGATCGGCCAAGGCTTATCGGTGTTCATGGGCTTCTTCGCCATCATGAACCCGATCGCCAACACGCCGGTGTTCCTAGGGCTCACCGGCAGCGACGATGCGGCGCTGCGGCGCAAGGTGGCGCTTCAGGCGGTGCTGACAACCTTCATCATCATCACCGTCTTCTGTTTGATTGGCTCGGTGATCTTCAAACTGTTCGGCATCACGCTGCCGGCGTTTCGCGTCACCGGCGGCGTGCTGGTGGCAATGATCGGCTATCAGATGTTGCACGGCAGCAGTTCCAGCGTGCACCACCCCAGCGACGAAGACCAGCATGCCAGCCGCGACGCGGCGCTCAGCATCGCCATTACGCCGTTGGCCATCCCGATCTTGGCCGGCCCCGGAACCATCGCCACGGCCATGAACTTCGCCTCCACCGGCGGTGTGCCGGAAATGGTGCTCACCATCTCGGCCTTTGCGCTGCTATGCCTGATCACCTTCCTGTTCTTTGTCTTTGGCGAGGGCCTGACGCGCTTCCTAGGTAAAAGCGGGCTCAATGTCATCACCCGCATCATGGGCCTGATCCTGGCCGTCATCGGTGTTCAGATGCTGATCGACGGGATCAATGGTGCGTTCAAGGTCGGCGGCGCCTGAGATGGGGCCCAAATCTGGCGACTTCCCGCAACCCCAAAGACGGCGTCGCCCTGGCACTGCGCGGACGCATCGCAAGCCACGGGGCGCTTGAGCTGCACCTGACCGCCCTAACGGCGAGCCGCCGTCGGATGGGCTGCCGCCTGTGAGACGGCAACACCCCGCCATTACCCGTGTACATGCCACGCGATTCGATGATTCGTGCCGCCGCGCTCAGCGCGGAACTGGTAGGTAAAATCGGAGCGCTCCAACTTGGGCCTTGACCGAACAGCGCATCGCCGCCGCGACGGGCATCCCGCTGGTCACCTGCGCCGACCTGGAGCGGGCCGAGGAACTGAAGGCGATACCCGACAACTCGATGGACGTCGTGCTGTTCACGGAAATCCTCGAGCACATCACCTTTAACCCCATCAACGTCTGGCGCGAGGTCTACCGCATCCTCGCTCCCGGCGGCCGAATCCTGGTGACGACCCCGAACTATTATTCGTGGAAGGGCCGGGCCTGGCAGTTCATCAGGTACGCCAGCGGCCGGGGTGGCGGCATAACGGTTGATGAGGTTCTTACAACACGTACCTATGGCCACCATTGGCGCGAGTATAGCCGCAGGGAAGTGCTGGACTACTTCCAGCTGCTTTCGCCCGATTTCGTTCCATTCAAGGCGCGCCTCATGCCCACGTACATGCGCTCGAAGGTGCCCTGGAAAAACGCGATGCAATGGCTACTGGATGGGGTACCGTTGCTCCGGCCCAACCTGCATATCGAAATCGACCTGCCCGCTAAGAGCCGGGGAATCGTGATATCCGCGTCGTGGTAGACCGAAATCGAACCCTGCCGCTCTGAACGATGCTCGGAAAGTCAAACAAGAGCAATGACCACAAGGGGCGGGCTGTGCCGATCAGGCGCCATTGAGCCGTCGTTGTGCCCGATAGATGGCAGCGGAGTCGAGTTCGCCGTCACCCTGACCAACCAGCGCGTTGATCAGCTGCGTTGCCTGCGCTGCACCCGGCAACGCCAGGCCTAGTTCATGAGCGGCCTCCAGCACGAGGCGCATGTCCTTCTGGAACAGCGAGCACTTGAAGCCGGGCTCATAGCGATCGTCGAGCATGCGCTGGCCGTGCAGCTCCAACACGCGGCTGTTGGCGAATCCGCCGAGCAGGGCCTCGCGCACCTTGGCACCGTCGACACCGGAGGCTTGGGCCAGCAGCATCGCCTCGCCGACCCCGGCAATGGTCTGACTGATCACGACCTGATTGCAGGCCTTGCAGACCTGCCCGGCGCCGCTGTCGCCGACATGCACGATGTTCTTGCCCATGGCCTCGAACAAGGGGCGCACGCGCTCGAAGGCCGCCTCCGAACCGCCCACCATGATCGAGAGCGTGCCGGCCACGGCGCCGACATCGCCACCGGAGACCGGAGCGTCCAGCATCTCGGCGCCGGCCGCGCGCAGCCGTTCGGCCATGGCCCGCGTCGCGGAAGCGGAGATGGTGCTCATGTCCACCACCACGCTGCCCGGCTGCAAACCGTTCAGCACGGCATCGCCACCAGCTTCGCCAGCGCCCAAGATCACCTGTTCCACATCCGGCGTGTCCGCCACCATGGTGAAGACGATCGACGCGCGCCGCGCCACCTCGGCCGGACTCGGGCAGGTCTCGGCCCCCGCCTGCGCCAGCGGCGCCATGGACTCGGCACGCCGGGCGTGCACGACCAAGTCATACCCGGCCTTGATGAGATTCAGGGCCATGGGCCGGCCCATGATGCCGAGGCCGATGAAGCCGATCTTGTCTGTCATGGTTCTCCTCCGTCTAGTCGTGATGTTGAGAGGCACAGCTTAGGCGATTGGCGGAAAATCTCGTACGCGAGACACTGATTTTCCTTACTTTCCATCTGTCTTATTGACTTGCATCAAGCATCTGCGATCCGTCAATTACACCAAATATTGCGTCTTCTATAATGGCGACCACAATATCTTGTGCTTACCCCCGACGAGGTCCGCTCCATGGAAAACGCCCTGCCGAAGCTTGCGACCCTGCCCCGACGCGTGCTCAAGCGCGACGGGCAACAGGTGCCCTTCGACACGGCTAAGATCGAAGCGGCCATCCTCAACGCCGGTCGCGCCACCGGCGAGTTCGGTGATCTGGAGGCATCGCTGCTGACGGCGCAGGTGGTCAAGGTGTTGGCGCACCGCTTCGGCGGCGGCGCCGAGTCCGACTTGGACCCCGATTTGGACCAGGGCCGCGTGCCGGACATCGAGGGCATTCAGGACGTCGTCGAGCAGACGCTGATCAGCGCCAACCACTTCGACACCGCGCGCTCCTACATCGTCTATCGCGAGCAGCGCGCCAAGCTGCGCGCGGACCGCCACACCCTGGTCGATGTGGCCAGCTCCATCAACGAGTACCTGGACCGCTCCGACTGGCGCGTGTCGGCCAATGCCAACCAGGGCTATTCGCTGGGCGGGCTGATCCTGAACACCTCCGGCAAGATGATCGCCAACTATTGGCTGAGTCATGTCTACTCGCCGGAGATCGGCGAGGCGCACCGCGAAGGCGACATCCACATCCACGACCTCGACATGCTCGCGGGCTACTGCGCCGGCTGGTCGCTGCGCACGCTGCTCACCGAGGGCCTGAACGGCGTACCCGGCAAGGTCGAGGCCGGTCCGCCCAAGCACATGTCCAGCGCCATCGGCCAGATCGTGAATTTTCTCGGCACGCTGCAAAACGAGTGGGCCGGCGCCCAGGCGTTCTCCAGCTTCGACACCTACATGGCGCCCTACGTGCGCATCGACGGCCTCGACTATCCGCGCGTCAAGCAGTACATCCAGGAGCTGATCTACAACCTGAACGTGCCGAGCCGCTGGGGGTGCCAGACACCCTTTACTAATCTCACCTTCGACTGGGTCTGCCCGGAAGACCTGCGCGAACAGGTGCCGGTGATCGGCGGCCAGGAACAGCCCTTCACCTACGGCGACCTGCAGGCCGAGATGGACCTGATCAACCGCGCCTACATCGAGGTGATGACCGAAGGCGATGCCAAGGGCCGCATCTTCACCTTCCCGATCCCGACCTACAACATCACCGACGACTTTCCGTGGGACGACGCCAACGCCGAGCGCTTGTTCGGCATGACCGCAAAATATGGCCTCCCGTACTTTTCCAATTTCGTCTCGTCGGACATGGAACCCAACATGGTGCGCAGCATGTGCTGCCGGCTGCGCCTGGACGTGACGGAATTGCTCAAACGCGGCAACGGTCTGTTCGGCTCGGCCGAGCAGACCGGCTCGCTGGGCGTGGTCACCATCAATTGCGCACGCCTCGGCTACACCCACCGGGGTGACGAGGCCGGACTGCTGAGACGGCTCGATGTGCTGATGGAACTCGCCAAAAAGAGCCTGGAACTGAAGCGCAAGGTGATCCAGCGGCACATGGACGCCGGGCTCTTTCCCTACACCAAGCGCTATCTCGGCACCCTGCGCAACCACTTCAGCACCATCGGCGTGAACGGCATCAACGAGATGATCCGTAACTTCGCCGACGACGCTGAGGACATTACCAGCGACTGGGGGCACGACTTCGCGGCCCGAGTGCTCGATCACGTGCGCGACCGCATGGTGCAGTTCCAGGAAGAGACCGGGCACATGTACAACCTGGAGGCGACGCCGGCGGAGGGCACCACCTACCGCTTCGCCCGCGAAGACAAGAAGCGCTTCCCCGACATCGTGCAGGCCGGCACCGAAGATGCGCCCTACTACACCAACTCGTCGCAGCTACCGGTCGGCTACACCGATGACCCGTTCCAGGCGCTGGAGATGCAGGAGACCCTGCAATCGAAATACACCGGCGGCACCGTGCTGCACCTGTATATGGGCGAGCAGCTCAGTTCCGCCGACGCCTGCAAACGCATGGTGCGCCGCGCACTGGAGAACTTCCGCCTGCCCTACGTCACCGTGACGCCGATCTTCTCCATCTGCCCGACCCACGGCTATCTCGCCGGCGAGCATGAGTTTTGTCCCAAATGCGATCAGGAACTGATCGCGAAAAAGCGCTTACGCCTTGGCAGCGAAGGCCAAGCCCAGGGGCTCGAAGTTGCCACGGCACGCGCACCAAGCGTCTAACCCGGCAGAGCCAGAATCAAACTACACTTCAAATGAAGGGAACAAGAACGATGACTAACGAACCAATCGCATTGCAAGACGAGGAGCGCACCCGCTGCGAAGTCTGGACCCGCGTCATGGGTTATCACCGACCGGTGTCCGCGTTCAACGCCGGCAAGCGCGCCGAGCACGCGGATCGGGCCTATTTTTCCGAGCAGCCCGAAGGCACGGCCCAATCATCCAATACGCGGATGCGAAACCAAGCGCGAAGCCGCCTGAACGCGACCGGCGCGAGCCTGTGATATTTGCCCCGGTGGCGCCACGATAAGGGCCGCTCATGCGCGGGGCCGGCAGACGAACGGGCGCTGCAAGCAGGGCTCAGACCATGACTCAAACCATGACACCGGCACAGCACCTGCGGGTCGGCGGCTTGACGCCGCTCACCAGCATCGACTACCCCGGCGAACTCGCCGCGGTGGTCTACTGCCAAGGCTGCCCCTGGCATTGTCGGCACTGTCATAACGGCCATCTCCTGGCGACCGAGCCGGAGCTGCCGATCCCCTGGGACGAGGTCCAGGCATTGCTGGCGCGTCGCCGAGGTATGCTCGACGCGGTGGTCTTCACGGGCGGCGAACCCACCGCGCAAGCGGCGTTGCCAGCGGCAATGGCCGAGTGTCGCGCAATGGGCTACAAGGTTGGGCTACACACCGGCGGCCCTTACCCGGAACGCCTGCTCGCTTTGCTGCCGCTAATCGATTGGATCGGGCTCGACATCAAGGCCCTGCTCGAAGACTACCCGCTGATCACCGGCGTGCCCGGCTCCGGCGACAAGGCCTGGCAGTCGCTACGTCTGCTCCTCGACGCCAAGATCCCGCTGGAGGTCCGTACCACGCCCATGCCGGGGCTCGACGATCACGTCTATCTCAGCCGCTTGATGCATCGCCTCGCGGCCGCTGGCGTCACCAACTACGCCTTGCAGCAATGCCGAACCCAGCATAAGCTCGACCCGAGCCTACCCGGCGCCCAGACCATGCGCCCGGCCGATTGGACCAACCAACCGTTCGCACACTTCACGCTGAGGGCCGGATAATTTAGCGTCTGCAGTTCCTATCGATCATCTCAACCCTGACGACGACGCACCTCCGCGTCGCGATAGTGAACATCCGTCCAGCAGCGGGGCAGATCCTCCCCAGAGCAGAACACCAAGTCGTTCTTGGCGAAGCGTTCCGGCTCCTGCACCTCCTCACCGGAGTGATAACGGCCGATCAGGGCCTCGTGCATCGGGTTGTAGAGGTCATTGACGCCCAAGACCTCAATCATTTTGCCGGTCTGGCGAAGTTGCAGATACATGGCTGTCCTCCTCAGGTTGGAAACACGCTGCTCTCACCTTTAAATTTAGTACCCGGTGGCCACGGTCGCTATAGAGGTTGAGACGACAGCGACGAGCCGTTGTTTCGCCCCCTCCCGGAGCCAGCTCAAGCCGAGCGACCTCTGGTGGCATGAGACCCCGCTGATCCGTGGTTGGATGCTAAGCTAACGCAAGACCCAACGCCGGGCCTTTTATCCTGATTCAGTCCCCTAACGCCGACCCAGACATAAGCAGCCGATGGCAACCGCAGCTGAACACATCGCCGAAGACGCCGCCGACTTCGATACGCACCAGGCAGACCAGCGCGTCCTGCTCCGCGCTGCCTCTTGGGCCGACTACCAGCGCCTCGACCAACTCCGCGGCGAATCCGCCGCACCACGCCTGACCTTTCTGCATGGAGCCCTGGAGCTGATGTCACCCGGCTTCCCACACGAGACGGACAAGAAAACCCTCGCACGCATCATTGAGGCCTGGGCAGACTTGACCGGTGTCGAACTCACCGGTGCCGGCTCCTGGACACTCAAGGACAGCACAAGGGACTCGCTGCCGAGGCCGATGAGTGCTACCTGATCGGGCCGCTCGACGGCGAGCCAGAGCGGCCGGATATCGCCATCGAGGTGATCAAGACCTCGGGCGGTATCGACAAGCTGGCCGTTTACCGCGGCCTTGGCGTGCCTGAGGTTTGGTTCTGGAAGCAAGGCCGGCTGAGCTTCTACCTGCTCGAAACCGGCGGGTATCGGCAGGCCGAACGCAGCGCCAAGCTGCCGGGGCTGGACCCAGTGATCATCGCCGAATGCATGACCGCAAACAGCCAGACAGCGGCGGTGAAACTGCTGCGGCAGCGCCTGGAGGGTTGATCCTCTGGTCGTGGTTTGAATAGCGAATTGGCGTGTTCGCCGCCGAAAAAGAAACCAGGGACAGACCGCGGCTTCTGGGAAGGCAGACCCAGGTCTTGTATTTTGCGCAAGGAACAAGACCAAACCCAGTTCAGTCGCTGGCCGAATCGGGACTCCCGACCTTATACCGATGACGGCTCGGAAGGCCGCGTCCCGTGCATCCGCGCCTAGTTCGCCTATTCGCAGCGCTCGTCCTGTAACTCGTCGATGATCCCCTGGAGCATCCCCTCACCGAACGTCCTCCCGCCGATCTCCACCGCGCGCGGCGTCTCCTCCCGGACGATTCTCGCCCCGTGGGCCGTCAATCGTTCGTGCGACGGCCACCCAACGTCAGACGAACTGCCATCCTGCATGGGGATGATCTCTTCGGCATTGGCCTCTCCACTGCCGTAACCTTCCTCTTCCTCGAAAAAGCGTTCCGCGGCGGCCGCGCTTGGCGCAGCCACGAACCAATCTTCATGATGATCCTCGGTCGTGACCCAGTAGAGCTTCAGCATCGTCATCAGCAATCCCAACATCTGGCCAGTTTACCCCAGGAGTACGGAGCTTTAGCTCCGTAAGAGCGGCCGTGGCTGGTTAAACTTCGCCGGGCCAGCGATACGATCAGGGCAAATTTGGAATTGCTGCATCGTCAGCCTCCATCTTGAACCTATTGTCGCGATCGATCACAGAGGAACGCCGCGACGATCGAACCCGCGATCAAGGCGGCGCCAAGAAGGGCCTACAAGACATCCATCGGCGACTTCACCGGCACCACCCCCGGCCGATTCATCACATGCGTGTAAATCATCGTCGTCGCCACGTCCTTATGCCCAAGCAGTTCCTGCACGGTTCGGATGTCGTAACCCGCCTGCAGCAGATGCGTGGCAAACGAGTGACGCAAACAATGTGAACTGACCCGCTTGGCGATCTCCGCCTTCTGACCCGCCGCCTTCAGGACCTTTTGATAGCCCGCCTCGTGCAGATGATGCCGGCGCACCACGCCCGCCTTCGGGTCCGTCGACAGCCGAGCGCTCGGAAACACGTATTGCCAGATCCATTCCCGCGGCGCGTTCGGCGCCTGCCGCGCCAACGCATGGGGCAGGTAAACGAAACCGGCGCCGCCCGCCAAATCCTCCCGGTGCAGCGCGGCCACCTGCTGCAAATGCCCCCGCAGCGGCTCGATCAGGCGCTCTGGCAGCGGCACCACCCGATCCTTGCCGCCCTTCCCGTTGCGCACCACGATGCACCGGTTGTCGAAGTCCAGATCGCCCACCCGCAATCGTACGCCCTCCATCAACCGCATCCCGGTCCCGTAGAGCACGCGCGTCAACAGCGCCGGCGTGCCGTTCAGCGCGTCCAACAAGGCCCGCACCTCATCCATGCTCAACACCACCGGCAACCGCTGCGTCTGCTTCGCGCGCCCGAAATCCATGTCATCCAGCGGACGCTCCAGCACATGCCGAAACAGGAACACCAGCGCGTTCAGCGCCTGATTCTGCGTGCTCGCCGCTACCTGCCGTTCCACCGCCAAATGGGTCAGGAAGCGCTGTACGTCGGCCTTGCCGACGTTCGAGTAATCCCCTGGCGTATGGTGCGAATGCCCCTCCGTATAGACCACGAAACGATAACACCAATCCACGTAGGTCTGCTCCGTACGCAGGGCGTAGCGCTTGGCGCGCAACACCCGCGCCAACTGCTTCAGCAGCGGGCGATCCGTAGTCGCGCCGGAATAGCGCGGATTGTTGTCGATCGCCTCCGCCGGCGTCAGCGCAGCCACCCGCGTCGGGTGGTCTGCTGGCAGCGCCTGCCCGACCTCGGCCAAGAAGTCCCACTCGACCGCGTGCGCTACCGGGCAACCGCCAAGTCGAACGAGCAGAAACTGCACGGCCTCCACCGTTTGGC
>CAVOSE010000042.1:0-53155 GCA_963698775.1 uncultured Gammaproteobacteria bacterium | reverse complement strand
GCTGATTGGCACGGGCATCGCCGCGGACTTCGACCTGAAGGCGGCCTTCTGGGGCAAGATGGCAAAGCTCGACGGCCGTGAGTCACGCATGGTCAACGGCCGCATCCGCGTCTCCGAGTTCAGGGACGAACGCTGAATGAGTCTACCTGGGTGATCAGCACGATGCGGTTAGTCATCCTCGATCGCGATGGCGTGATCAATACGGACTCTGATGCTTACATCAAGTCGCCCGCCGAGTGGATTCCCATCCCGGGGAGCCTCGAGGCGGATGCCGCGCTCACCAACGCAGGATTCAACGTCGCGGTCGCGACCAATCGTCGGGACTCGCAAGGGGTCTGTTCGACATCGACACCCTGAACCGCATCCATGGCGTCATGATGGATCGCGTCGCTGCGGTGGGGGGTCGAATCGACGCCATTGCGTTCTGCCCGCACGGTCCTGACGCGGGTTGTGCATGCCGCAAGCCGGCCCCGGGACTGTTGCTGCATTTGGGAAAACGCTTTGGCACCACCCTGCATGACGTCCCAGTCATCGGTGACTCACTGCGAGACCTTGAGGCTGCGCTCAGCGTCGGGGCAAAACCCATTCTGGTACGGACGGGCAAAGGACGTCTCGCTTCCGCGCAGCTCCCGTCACATCTAACCGGCATCACCGTCGTCGACGACCTCGATGCCGCGGTGGCCACAATCCTCGCTTCGTCCACTAGTCGAGCAACGCTCCGCTCCTTGCTGTTTCAGGTGTTTTTTGTTTTCGCCGTTGTGGGCTATTCCGTGGTCATTATTCTAGTTGGCCGACGGATCACGCGGGCGTCCCTGCTAGGGCTTGCCGCCAGCTGGTCGAGGGTGTCCCTTGGCGCGCTGAAGCGATTGTGCCGCCTCGACTATCGAATAGTCGGTATCGAGAAATCTCACCGAATGAGCCTGCATCCTGATGGCAAAGCATCAGTCGGCCTGGGAAACCATTGCGATCCCGGCATCATCCCGCGCCCTCAGGCGTGGGTCTTGAAGCAGGAATTGATGCGAATTCCATTTTTTCGGGGGAGCCCTGCGTTCGTTCCGGCCGATTGCAATCGATCGCAAAGCGGGACGCAAGGCGATTCGGCAGCTGTTAGATGAAGGCAAGGCGCAACTCGAACAGGGCCAATCGATCCTGGTCTTCCCCGAAGGAACCCGAGTCGGCGTTGGAGAGGCGGCGGCGTTCAATATCGGCGGTGCGTTACTTGCCGAAAAGTCTGGGGCTCCGGTTGTACCCATCGCCCATAATGCCGGCGTCTTTTGGAAGCGGCGGGCACTGCGCAAGCTGCCGGGACGCATCGATATGGTGATTGGTCCCCCGATCGATCCCGCTGGTCGTTCGGCAAAAGAGATCAACACCTTGGTCAAGACCTGGATCGACGAGGCCGTTCGTGGCCTGCCGCAGGTGCCGAGCGACCTGCGGCAGTCTTAGCGCGCTTGCTTGCTGGCAATCAAATGTCAATATTTTCGGCCTCTAGCGCGTTACGCTCGATAAAGTCTCGCCGCGGTTCCACATGTTCGCCCATCAGGGTCGTGAAGATTTGGTCCGCGGCGACCGCGTCTTCGATCGTGACGCGGAGCAGACGACGCATTGTCGGATCCATGGTCGTGTCCCACAATTGGTCGGGGTTCATCTCTCCAAGACCCTTATAGCGCTGAATGTGGTAGCCGCGCTTTGCCTCGGACATCAGCCAGTCGTAGGCCTGATCAAATCGCTCGACCTCCTGCCCCCGCTCACCACGACTCACCCTCGCTCCGCTTTGTAGGAGGCCGTCGAGCTTCTCGGCCAAGGCCGCGATGCGCCCATAGTCTGCGTTGTCGAAGAAATCAAAGGAGATGAATCGGGTCTCGGGAATGCCGTGGACGAGTTTGGTCAATTCGATCCCCGCTGCATGATCTTCGTCGGCAGCTCGGTAGCGAATGTCGAAGTCGACAGCAGGACCAGTCATCGCCGCCAAGCGCTCCTGCAATGGCGTCGCCCATTGCATAAAGGCTTCTGGGTCTACCCGAAGCGCGGCGGTCATCGGAGGCATATTGACGAGTTCCGCCAGGAAGAGCGGGTCATGGCGGGTCGACAGCCGAGTGATCATGGCGCGAAATATCTGGTAGTCGCGCACCAGGCTTTCCAACGCCAGATCGGTCATCGGTGGGGCTTCGGCCGCGACCGATAGCTCGCGCCATCGGTCGCGGCCTTGATCAGCGAGGCGCCAAACTCGACGTCGTCGAGCAGGTAGTCCTCCTGCTTGCCGCGCTTGACCTTGTACAACGGCGGTTGAGCAATGTAAACATAACCTCGATCAATCAATTCAGGCATCTGACGATAGAAGAAGGTAAGCAACAAGGTCCGGATGTGAGCGCCGTCGACGTCCGCATCGGTCATGATGATGATGCGGTGATAACGGAGCTTGTCCGGGTTGTACTCCTCACGACCGATCCCGCAGCCCAGTGCTGTGATAAGAGTCCCTACCTCGGCGGATGACAGCATTTTGTCGAAGCGCGCCTTTTCGACGTTGAGTATTTTCCCCTTGAGAGGGAGTATCGCCTGAAAGGCGCGATCACGGCCTTGCTTTGCGGAACCGCCCGCGGAGTCACCCTCGACGATGAACAATTCGGAATTTGCCGGATCCTTTTCTTGGCAATCCGCGAGTTTGCCCGGTAAACCGGCAACGTCGAGGACCCCTTTACGCCGCGTCATTTCCCGAGCCTTACGTGCGGCTTCCCGGGCACGCGCGGCTTCGAGCATCTTGTTGGCGATGATCTTCGCGTCTCCCGGGTTCTCTTCCAGGAACATAAACAGGTTTTCGACGAGCAGAGACTCGACAGTCGGCTTGACTTCGGAAGAAACCAACTTGTCCTTGGTCTGCGACGAAAACTTCGGGTCAGGCACCTTAACCGACAGGACTGCAGTCAATCCCTCGCGCGCATCGTCGCCGACAGGTTTGGTTTTTTGGTGCTTATCGATGCCTTCTCGTTCGATGTACTGGTTCAACGTGCGTGTCAGGCCAGCCCGGAATCCAGCAAGGTGAGTCCCACCGTCCTTCTGCGGAATATTGTTCGTATAACAGTAAATCGACTCCTGGTAGGAATCGTTCCATTGCAGCGCGACCTCGACGGTCACATCCGCTCGCTCTGCACTGAAGTAGAACGCATTGGGGTGGATCGGCGACTTGTTCTGGTTTAGGTGTTCGACGAATGCCCGAATGCCCCCCTTGTACTCAAAGGTTGCGTCGCGACTGGTCCGCTCATCCTTGATACGGATACGGACGCCTGATTACGAAAAGAGAGTTCACGCAGGCGTTTGACCAGGATGTCGTAGTGAAACTCAAGATCCGTGAAGATCTGGGACGATGGCTTGAATCGAATCGACGTGCCGCTTCCCTCGATGGCGCCGATTTCCCTGAGCGGGTACTGGGGCTCGCCAAGCCGGAACTCTTGCTCATATTGGATACCGTCGCGGGCAACTAGGAGGTGCAGGTGCTCCGAGAGGGCGTTGACGACGGACACGCCAACCCCGTGAAGTCCACCCGAAACCTTGTACGAGTTGTCATCGAACTTACCGCCAGCGTGCAGCACAGTCATGATCACCTCGGCCGCGGAACGGTTTTCCTCCGGGTGATTGTCAACGGGGATACCCCGGCCGTCGTCAGTGACCGTCACCAGCCCATCGGCGTGCAGTATCACGCTGATCTCTTTGCAGTGCCCCGCCAACGCCTCATCAATCGAGTTGTCGACCACCTCGAAGACCATATGATGGAGTCCGGTCCCATCGTCGGTGTCGCCTATATACATTCCTGGCCGTTTGCGCACTGCGTCGAGGCCACGAACTTTGATGTTTGAAGAGTCGTAGGTCATGCGGAGTATCGGTGTCCTTTTGTAAGGTAGCTGCGACTGAGTCATCCAGCAGTTCTCGCAGGGGAGGCAGCCATCCATGCGTGGGGCATCCCTTTGCGCGGACCCCGGGACGTCGCCTGAGTCTTGGTGGCACTTAGCCAGGATGGAAAAGCGTTTGATTATACCGCGAAAGCGAGGGATAGCGGCCGCTTCGCGCCCAGGTTGATGGCTTTGGGTCACGAGCGGTTGAGGGAATAGGCGCTGGGCAGGCTAGTCGGTCAGGGCATCATGCCGGGGTTGAGGGGAGGCGCGAGGCGCGACGTTGGGGATAAGCGCACCTTGTTCCACGTGGAACACGTGGCCATGTGGTTCAACTCAAACGCAGCTGGAGGCATGGCGAGACTCGTGACCACCAATTGATCCGACGCATCGTGAAGCAGCGGCAATACTGCCAACTGAGTCACCAAGTCGAGCTCCGCGCCAAGGTCGTCAACAAGCCAAACCGCCCTTTGCGACAGCGACCTCGAGACCACGCGATCGGCGGCGAGCTGCAGCAGGATGCCCGCTAGCTTGTTTTGCCCCCGTGAGCCAAGCCAAGCCGTTCCGTCTTTACTCAGGTAAAAGTCTGAACGCGACGGAGACAGAAACGAATACCCCCGCGCCACATCGGCGGCCCGATGCTCCTCGAGCCAGCGTCGCACATCGATGCCCGTCGCGAGGCAACTCCGCCACTGGGGTACAACCGTTCCCATGGCCTCGAAGGGTTCCGCAAGCGCTAGAAAGTCTGCTCGAAGTAATTCGAAGAACCGTTGCCGCGAGACTTCCACCGCTTGCAGCACAGCCGCATACTCATGATCCCAAACCGCTCGACCCGGCCCGCCCACCTTTAACCAGGCGTTTCGTTGCGCCGCGACGCGTCGATAGCGTTTCCGCAAGCCCCCGAAGCGTGGTTCCACGTGGAACAGGTTCCAATCGACAAACCGACGCCGCAACGTAGGATCGCCCTCGAGCAAGGCGTGCATTGCGGAGCCAACCAACCGAACGTGAAACTCAGGCCTCCCCGCGTCGCCATCTCTACCCTTGTCGCTTGTCCATCGTTGCTGCCAAGTATCGTCGCCATCCGATAGCCAGCAATCCAATCTGGAGCAACTGAGCCCCCGCGTCGTCAGAGGGCCGTGCCGCCGCCCCGCGAAAACTGCTCCCCCGACTCAAGACATAAATCGCCTCAAGAAAGCTCGTCTTACCGGCGCCATTCGGCCCCACCAACCAGACAGCCCCTTCGGGAAACCCGCAGTCCAACGAGCGCCAGTCCGAAACCCCGATACTCGCAGCCGCTCGACCTTGACCACCCCGAGCAGCCTTCACAGCCGCATAGGCATAATCACAAAGGTTTCGTCGTCGGCCCCCTCGCCGCGCCAAATGGCACTACTGTCCGCATCCCGAAACAGCACCTCCACGCGATCCTTATCGACCGCTTGGAGCACATCGACGATATACCCAACGTTGAACCCAATCACAACGGGCTCTCCTTCGTAGTCCATCTCGATCTCATCATCTGCTTGCTCCTTCTCGGGGTTGTGCGCCTAACCCCAACGCGCCCGGATTAAAGCTGACCCGAACACCCTTGTACTTTTCACTCGAAAGAATCGCAGCGCGTTGCAACGCGGAGCGCAAGAGATCCTTACCGAGCACGGCCTTGCGTGGGAGATCTTTTGGGATTACCCGGCCATACTCGGGATATCGCCCATCGACAAGCTTTGACACCAGCACAGTCTCACCCAACGCGACCTGGAGTGTGCGATCCGACAACTCCACCCGGACGGGACCTTCATCAAGCCAAGCAAGCGCTTCAGTTCAACCACCGTTTTTCCAGGCAAAATGACCTGTAGCTTTCCATCTTCCTCCACCACTCCCGTCTCCACCGACACCGCCATACGCGCAAGGCGATGCCCATCCGTCGCGACGGCGATCTTCGAGTCCTCGCCCCAAGTTCAAGCATGACGCCATTGAGATAGTAACGAACGTCCTGTTGCGCCATCGCAAAACGCCGTCTTTTCGAGCATGCGCTTTAACACTGTCGCGCCCATCTCGAGGCCCAACGCCATGTCGCCAAGTTCCAACGACGGGAAATCCCCAGCCGGAAGCGTGCTCAACGCAAACCTACTCCGCCCGGACGACACCAGCGCCCGCTCCTGATCCGCACGCACCCGGACGCGCGCTGCCTCCGGCAATGCGCGGCAGATATCCACAAACTTTCGCGCCGGTACCGTCACCTCGCCTTCCTCGTCGATATCCACGCCAACCCGAGTGGCGATCTCGAGTTCCAGATCGGTTCCCCGAATCAACAGCGACCCCTCGCTAGCACTGAGCAGCAGATTACCCAGGATCGGCAACGTCTGCCGCCGTTCGACGACCCCTGAAACCATTCCCAACGCGGGAACCAATTCCGATCGTGGAATCTCGATGTTCATGCCCAGAATCTCCGAAACCTAACATTCATAACAACCGTCCCCCACACTCACCTCGCCGACAGATCCCGCCCTCCAGGGCAGGGCCCAAGGCTACTTCGCGACCATCAACACGCCGACGCAGACCATGATAGGCCGGGATTGATAGCAACGGGGAAAATCCGAAACAGGCGAGAATCCACCCCAGCCGATCAGGACGTCAAGGTGCGCAGCAGGTTCTTGTAGTCTTCTTCTATGAGTGGGTCACTCTCCCGAAGGGCCGCCACCTTGCGAGTCGCGTGGATGACTGTGCTGTGGTCGCGGCCACCAAACGCACCGCCGATCTCTGGAAGACTGTGCTTCGTCAACTCCTTGGCAAGCGCCATCGCAATCTGTCGCGGACGAGCAATGCTCCGCGTGCGCTTCGGCGACACCAGGTCCGCAACACGAATCTTGAAGTAGTTCGCGACGATCTTCTGGATGTTCTCAATCGTGACTTGTTTGTCTTGGGCGACGAGCATGTCCCGCAGGACGGTACGGGCAAACTCCATATTGATCGGCGCGCCCATAAACCGTGAATTGGCTACCAAACGACGCAGGGCACCCTCCAACTCACGGATGTTCGACCGCATACGCTTGGCAACAAAAAAAGCCACGTCATCTGGTAGCTCTACCCCCATCGCCGACGCCTTGCTGTGAAGGATCGCTACACGTGTCTCTAAATCCGGAGGCTCAATGGCGACCGTCAGGCCCCACCCGAATCGGGACTTCAGCCGCTCCTCGAGGCCGGTGACTTCCTTCGGAAACCGGTCGCTCGAGAGCACAATCTGCTGTTTGGTCTCGAACAACGCGTTGAAGGTATGAAAAAACTCTTCCTGCGACCGATCCTTGTTGCCGAAAAACTGCACATCATCGATCAACAACGCATTGATCCGCCGGTAGCGCTTCTTGAACTCGTCAATCTTGTTGTGCTGCAGCGAGCGGATCATGTCTGAAACGAATCGTTCCGAATGCACGTAGACAACCAGCGCGCTGGGGTTGGTCTCGAGGATGATGTTGCCGACGGCATGCATCAAATGCGTCTTACCCAACCCAACGCCGCCATAGATGAACAGTGGATTGTAGTCTCGGCCGGGGTGTTGCCCGATCTGTATGGACGCCGCCCGTGCAATCTGATTCGACTTGCCTTCCACAAACGTGTCGAACGTGAAATCCGAATTGAGATTTCCGTCCGCTCGACGTTTGTCCAGCCCCTCCGGTGTCATGGATGCGAGCAAGCGACCGCGTACCGGCTCTTCTTGGTCGCGGCCGGAGCCGGAATCCCGTTGACCCCCCGCTGGCTTCAGGGAGCCGATCTCGAAGCTCGCTTGCTTAATGCGCCCCCCACTGACCTGAGCACACAAGACCGAGATTTGGTTCTCGTAGTGCTCCTTGACCCAATCCTTCACAAAGCGATTCGGCGCGTACAAGCGCATGCAATCGCCGTCGTCCTGAGCCTGTAACGGCAATATCCAGGTATTGAACTCCTCGGACGTCAAATCCTCCTTCAAGAGATTCGAACACTCCCCCCAAACTTGCACCATCGTGGTCTAACCCCTGTGTCGCCGCCATCGAATACCAGACCGCGTAACCGTCGAACCGTCACGCCGAACAGTCGCCACTTACACCCGCCGCACGCAACCCGTCACATCGCCCGATGGCTTGCCCAAACGGACAACCCACCGCGACAGACATCGAGCGGTGCACGTGTTTCCCAGACGTGAAGACTACCCCAGTCTAGCCATGTAACGCCCAGTTATCCACAGCCATTAACGCCAACCGACAGCCTGTCGCCATTGACCTGCGCCTTCCGCCGGGATACCATTCGAGGTCTTTTTTCAGCGCTTGATGGGGAGCCTCGTCGAGCATCTCACTCCACCGATTCTTGCTTTCTCCACTTAAGGAATTCCGCCGTGAAACAGACCTTCAACCCGAGCCGCCTGAAGCGCGCTCGCACCCATGGCT
The DNA here is from genome assembly GCA_963698775.1 of uncultured Gammaproteobacteria bacterium. Lineage (GTDB taxonomy): Bacteria > Pseudomonadota > Gammaproteobacteria > Chromatiales > Chromatiaceae > Thiohalocapsa. The sequence goes on along the minus strand of CAVOSE010000042.1, from coordinate 44,859 downwards.
TCCGCGCACGTGCCGCTACCCGCAACGGCCGCAAGGTGCTTCAGGCCCGACGCTCCAAAGGCCGCGCCCGCCTAGTACCCTGAGCGATTCGACATCATCCCTCACGAGCCCGAGTGCCGTAGCGCCTTTTCACCGGCGCCAACGCCTTCAACGCGAGGCGCAGTTCCGACGCGTCTTTGCAGATCCGATCAAATCGTCGGATCGGTTCTTTACGCTCCTCGCTCGGGTGCCGGACGAAACGGACGATGAGAACCACTCGGCGGCCCAAGCGCCCGGCCCCCGGTCGCCTCGTCTCGGGCTTGCCGTATCACGGAAGTGCGCCGCGAGGGCCGTCGACAGGAATCGCATCAAGCGGCTGATCCGCGAAAGTTTTAGACGCCAGCATTGGCCACATTGTCGCGTCGACATCGTCGTGATGTGTCGACCTGCCGTGCTCCGCGTCGATAACCAGCTTCTGCACCGCTCACTGCAACAGCACTGGACGAAGATCCGAGAGCTCACATGCGTAGGCTCGCCCATGTATTGATCCGCGGCTACCAGCTTCTGGTCAGTCCGTTCATCGGCAACCATTGCCGCTTTTACCCTAGTTGCTCGCAGTATGCCATCGAAGCTATCGACCGCTTTGGGATACTGCATGGTGGCTTCATGGCCTTGCGCCGACTGTCGCGCTGCCACCCATGGCATCCCGGCGGTTTAGACCCCGTTCCCGACTCACGGAAATCCTGTGACCATGGATAACATCCGGCTCATGCTCGTCCTTTCCCTGGGCGCCGTCCTGTTCTTGATCTATCAGGCCTGGCTGCAAGACTACGGTCCCACCCAGCCCCCGCCCACCGCCTACGAGCAGCCAACCGACAGCCCAAGCGCAGCCAGTGACGCTACGCCAGCCGATGCGCCCGACGCGCCGCCGGTCACCGCGCTAACCGCGGCTGACCCATCCGTCGCCACTTCTGAGATCGGCGCCGCCGACTCGAACGCTGACATCATCACGGTTGACACCGATGTGGTGCACGCCGAGATCTCCACCAGCGGCGGCACCATCCAGAGCATGTGGCTCAAGGATTACGCCGCGCAAGCCGAGCGACCCGAAGACAAGTTCCGCCTCCTCAAGCCCAGCCCGCCGAACATGTTCATCGCGCAGTCTGGCCTACTCGGCGGCGCCGATGGACAGTTGCCCACGCACAAGTCGCCCTTCACGGCCGAACAGTCGTCCTATGAACTGGCCCCGGACGCCGATGCTTTGACGGTCGAGTTGACTTGGACCAACGACGCCGGCATCGAGGTGATCAAACGCTATCGCTTCGAACGCGGAAGCTACGTCATCCACGCGGAGCAAGAGATCCTCAACAGCGGCAGCGAGGCGCTGGCGGTCCGCGACTACGACCAACTCCAGCGCACCGAACTGTACGACCCACAAAAGTCCAGCTTCATCCACACCTACACCGGTGGCGTCTATTATGGCCCCGAGGTGAAGTACAAGAAGGAGTCGTTCGACGACATCGCTAAACAGCCCCTCGACATCAAGATCGTCGATGGCTGGATCGCGATGATTCAACACTACTTCATGGCCGCCTGGATACCACCGCGCCAGGAAGAACAGACCTTTTATACCAAGACCGTCGGCGGAGACCGCTACATCATCGGCATGTACTCGCCCGCGGTCACCGTCCAGCCAGGGGCGAGCCACGTCTTTGACAGCCTGTTGTTCGCCGGTCCCAAGCTGCAGAACACGCTCGCGGAAATTGCACCTGGACTGGAACTGGCGGTCGATTACGGTTGGCTGACCATTCTAGCGGAGCCTATCTACTGGCTGCTGAGCACCATCCACTCCGTGGTCGGCAACTGGGGCTGGGCAATCATCATCCTTACCATCCTCATCAAGCTCGCCTTCTACAAGCTGTCGGAGACCAGCTACAAGTCGATGGCGAACATGCGCAAGCTGGCGCCGCGCATGCAAGCGCTCAAAGATCGCTACGGTGACGACAAGGAACGCATGAACCAAGCGATGATGGAGATGTACAAGAAGGAAAAGATCAATCCCCTCGGCGGCTGCCTGCCGATCCTGGTCCAGATACCCGTCTTCATCGCCCTCTACTGGGTGCTGCTCGAGAGCGTCGAACTCCGTCATGCACCCTTCATCCTGTGGCTGGATAACCTCACGGCGCCGGACCCCTACTACGTCCTACCGTTGATCATGGGCGTCTCCATGTTCGTGCAGCAAAAGCTGAACCCGCCGCCGCCCGACCCCATCCAAGCCAAGGTGATGATGGCCCTGCCCTTCGTGTTCACGGTGTTCTTCGCCTTCTTCCCGTCGGGCCTCGTGCTGTACTGGACCGTCAACAACCTCCTGTCCATCACCCAGCAATGGCACATCACCCGTCGCATCGACCAAGCGGAAGCAGCCAAGCACCGCAACTGAGCGACCAGGCAAACGGCATCCGTCAGGTGGCCCTGCCCGTGAGGTCAGGGCCGTGATCGAAAGCCCAGCGCCCCACAGAGACAGCATAGCCGCCGTGGCCACCGCCCCCGGCCGCGGCGGCATCGGCGTTGTCCGTATCTCGGGACCCGCCGCTCGCCCCATCGCCCAATCGCTGCTCGGCCAAGTACCGACACCGCGCCACGCCACCTATTGCAACTTCACCGACGCCGCTGGCGAGACCATCGACCGCGGCATCGCCCTGTTTTTTCCCGCTCCCCACTCCTTCACCGGCGAAGACGTGCTGGAACTCCAAGGCCACGGAGGTCCGGTCGTGCTCGATCTCCTGCTGGAGCGCGTACTCACACTCGGCGCCCGGCCAGCCCGCCCCGGAGAATTCAGCGAACGCGCCTTCCTTGAGGGACGGATCGACCTGGCCCAGGCCGAGGCCATCGCCGATCTCATCGACAGCACCACGGCGGTCCAGGCCCGACTTGCCGCCCGCACCCTCCAAGGCGCCCTGTCTCAGCGTGTGCAGGACCTATTGAACGACCTCACCCGCCTGCGTGCCTTTGTCGAGGCCGCCCTCGACTTCCCTGACGAAGACATCGACTTCATCGCCGACTCCAACATTCGCCGCGACCTAAACGACCTCATCCAGCAGACCCAAACCCTGCTCGACGACGCGCATCGCGGTGAGCGCGTTCGCGATGGCCTGATCATCGTCATCGCCGGCGCGCCCAACGCAGGCAAATCCAGCCTCCTCAACGCCCTATCGCGTACCGACGTCGCCATCGTCACCCCCATCCCCGGCACCACGCGCGACCTCCTGCGCGCCGACATCCAGATCGACGGCCTACCCTTGCATATTGTCGACACCGCCGGCCTGCGCGAATCTGATGACCCAATTGAGCGAGAAGGCATCCGCCGCGCACGCTCCGAGATCGACCAGGCCGATCGCGTGCTCTGGATCATCGACGACGCCGCCGATCCACACGCGGCAGCGCTCGATCCCAACAGCCTTCCTGACGGCGTCGCCGTCACGATGCTCCGAAACAAGATCGACCTCAGCGGGCGCGCGCCCGGCATCCAACAAGCCTCGGACGGCGCAGTAGAAATCGCCTGTTCGGTACAGACCGGCGCCGGCCTCGACAGCCTGCGCGATCACCTAAAGGCCTGCGCCGGCTACCGCGCAGACGACGGCGGCGCTTTCAGCGCGCGCCGCCGCCACCTCGACGCCCTGCATCGCACCCGCTCCCACCTGGCTGCTGCGCTGCACAGCCTCGACCTGGCCGGGACCCCTGAACTCATGGCGGAAGACCTTCGCCAGGCGCAACTCAGCCTTGGCGAGATCACCGGCGAGTTCACCTCCGACGACTTGCTGGGGCGTATCTTTGGTGAATTCTGTATCGGAAAGTAGCGGCTGCATCGCATTCTTTGTGTGTGCCCGCGACATCTTCACGAAGTGCCTACCAGTGCTGGCTGTCAGCGCCGACCTAAGACGGTGGCTATCTGGCCGTAACAATTCTCCAAGGGAAGTGGGATCTTCTCCCTGCCAGCGCGATGAAGACACGAAAAGGTGTTTTGTTCCACGTGGAACATGTGCCAATCACCATTAGCGGGACGCAAGCTTAGACATGCCACCGGCGAAGCGGGCCTATCCCCGCGAGCGCGGGGGAACCTGGATCGAACAGGCGGATGTCTTGCTCGTGCACGGCCTATCCCCGCGAGCGCGGGGGAACCGCCATCTGGAGTCTCGACAAGCCGAACCCGGCGACAAATCTCGATGTAAAAAGGATCGAGTGCCGAGAAGGCAAGGCTTTCGATCCCGTTCCAGGGCCGCAGCCACACCAAGCCGATTCCGCCCTCCTCCGAGAGCCCCATGTGTTTGACGATATAGCCCCGGCGATCGAGCAGACGACTGGTGTCTCGCGCCCACCGTCGACCCCAACCGCCAACGGGGACCGCGCCGAGAGCCGGGCGGCTGGCGAATCCGCCGTTCATCCGAGAAATCCCGTAGTTCCCTGCGCCAAGAAAACCTTCTTGTGTCTGCAAACTGACCAAGGCCAACAGCCAATCCTCAGGCGCGTAGCGCTTCATGCGCGCCGCCTTGAGGTCGTGGTTCTTCGAGGTCACCAGCATGTCGAGCTCATCGGGGGCTTGGAGCCGGTTTTTCCATGCCGTCAGCTTTCCCTCCGATACCGGCGCCTGCATCAGGGCCGGCCGCGCGGGCGGCGTCACCAAACACCAAGCCGCCCCATCGGCATCATCCGGCGTCAGCGCCAACAGCGCTGCCTTCCAGCCCACCTCATCGGCAAAGGTCGTGGCCTGACCTGCCTGATGCAGCGCCATCGCAGCGAGTTGCACCAGGAAGGCATGCCAGGGGTGTCGCTGATGGGGTCGCAGGGCAGGAAAGTCGCGGACCCGATCCTCGGCCAGCGCAACGAACAACGCCGGAAGACTCAGCCTAGTCCGTGAACCGTTGGCCGCCAGGCGAACGCCGATCAGGGGTTCGTCGAGCAATGAATACAACAGCGACATCTGATACTCCTTGTGAACTAACCCTCGATCTTCTCAAGTCCCAAACGGCCATAGCGAAAGTGGACTGTTTCCAGATCGAACAGAATCGCACCGTCTTCGACGACCACCGCCGTCGGTTGGGCGTCAGGATCGAGCCCCTTCGGCAGCAAGAAATGTCGAACCGGTAACTGCTGCAGCGGTTGGCCGAACGGCCCGATGGGGGCAGGATCGAAGCTGAGGAGACGATCGCGCAGGCCCAGGCGGGTAGCGATGTCGAGATCGGTCGGAAAGCCCGGTTGCTGGTCGAAGGCCAGATCGACGTCCAGACCATGCAGATGGGCGATGCTGCGCTGGGCGCCGGTGTGTCCCTCGATCTGCTGGCCGAGTCGCCGCCAGTCTTCACCCAGCGCCTCCATCTCCCGCATGCGTTCGGGATGCGTGGCTGCCTCAACTAAGAACCGATTCTGCGCAGGGATCGTGATGATTGGATGCTCCTCGATCAGGCGCCGGGTCGCCTCGACCGTCCGTAGATCGGCATAAATACCGTCGCCGTCGCGAAACGGTCCCAGTCCATGTTGGGACGCCTTCAGCAACGGCGACAGGTCATGGTCCGCCGGTGTCAGTATCCAGGCTTGCGGTGACCGGTACGGTACTGGGCGCTGTTCCTCTGCACGCAAATGACGATGTAGCCGCCCGATGCGCTGCAACAGTACGTCCATTGGGCAGAGGTCGGTGATCAGCAGATCGGCATCCAGGTCCAGGCTCTGCTCCAACGTCTGGGTGCCGACGACGATCCGCGGGCCAGGCGGACGCTCCTTGCCTAGCTGCGCTTGGATCGCGCTGTCCAGCCGCGGCCGGTCCTGACGGCTGAACCGGCTGTGGTGTAGGGTTGCGACGCCCTCCACCTGAAACAGCCAGGTCGGATCGGGAACCTGCTGCTCCAATGCGCGGAAGACCGCAAGCGCGGCGGGAACCGTATTGCGGACGATCAGCACCTTGGCGCCCGTCACCGCCGCGTCGATGGCTAGGCGGGCAACGGCTTCCGGATCATCGATAAGATCGCGCAGCGACCAAGTGACCGTCTTGGGACAAATCGTCGAGGCCATGCCGTGCATCGCGACCTGGTCCGAGACGGCTGGATAGGGGGCACCACAGGCCGCCTCGAAGGTCGGCAAAACGGAATGCGCCAACTGCGCTACGGCCAGATAGCGCGCTCTGGCGCTGGCGCCAAGGGTCGCCGATAGCAACAGCGCGTGACCGCCACAGCCGAGATGCGCGCGCATCAGACGCTCTAGCAGCACGGTCATGTAGGGATCGGAGGCATGCACCTCGTCGACGACCAACAGACTGCGCGTTAGCAGGGCATGGCGCAGATGGGCATGCCGCACCTGCAAGGCACCGAACAGGGCCTGATCGATGGTGCCAACCGCAATCGGCGCGGCGAGAAACCGCTTCGGCGACTCCGCGGCCCAGCGGCGCTGCGCTTCCTGATCGTCAGGCTCATCTGGCCACAGGACCTGAAAGTCCGGCAATGCCTTCGGTTCGTGGCCGTCGGCGCTGGCGTAGCCTGGCAGCGCTCGCACTGCGACAGGCGGATTGCTTGGCCAGAGGCGATTCACCGCTTGCAAGATCCGATCGTAGACCTGGCTGGCGGAAACGCGGGTGGGCAGCGCGAAGTAGAGACCATCGACCGCGCCCCGCTGGAACAGATCCACGAAACGCCATAGCGCCGCTTCGGTCTTGCCACTTCCGGTTTCGGACTCCAGGACTACCAGCGACCCCAGATCCGAACGCGCCATCTCGGCCTGGATTGGATAGGGCGGATTGCCGAAGACTTCACCAAAGCTCGGTGGATCTGCGGCGAGGACAGAGCGGAACGCATCGGCATCCAGTCCCAGCGACATCACCGCCCGCTCCGCGTAACCAACGGCTTCCTTAGCCCGATCTTCGCCGACGATGGAAAAGGGAAAAAAGGCTGTATCGGAACCAAGCCAATCGGCGAGCTGCACCAACCCGGCAAACAGATGACCAAAGGCCGCAGCATCTGGCAGCGGCTCGCCGCCAGGCGCGAAGGCCTCCGGGAACAGGTCGACGGCACGTTGGCCAATGTCCGCCAGTACGGGCGCTGGGTCATAGGCGGTTTGTCCATCGGCGCCGATGACGGGTTTCCAGATCGCCCGCTTCCAGTCTCCCGGATGCTCGATGATCGGGCGGCCATGATGACTGATGCTCGCCTTCAGCAGCGGCTCGACCGCATCGCCCCACGAGCAAAGTGCCTGCACCGGCAACAGGGCCGCCAACGCCTGCAGGAAGTCGTCGTCGTCGAAGAGCTTGGTCGCTTCCAGGCCGTGCCCCGCGTGACCCGGCCAACCCCTCGGGATCGCTGCCTTTTGCCAGCGCTTGGCCTGGAACCCACTGTTGGCCTTGCCGAGATCGTGTAAGAAGACCAACACCGCTAGGCGGCCCAGGTCCGTCGGCGTTAGCTCCCGACCGGCCACGCGTGCCAGTGCTCGGCGTATCGAACGACAGCGGCATAGACGCTCGAAGCAAGCGGCGACATCGATCAAATGATCGATCAGCGGATGCCAGGCCGTTACGCACCCACAGTCATCCCGCTGCAATTTCCCAAACGCCTCATCGGGCAACCAGTGCATCGCCATCCCTCAGCTCGCAGACATTCTCATATCACCAAGACAGATCATCGCCGAGCGTCAATGTACTGCTTTCAGCATTGGCAAGCAAGCCATAAGCAGCCGATTGAACCGATGTAAGCGAGTCGGCCAACGGTGGATGCGCTACATCTTCGCCGACTCTTCAATAGCTAAATAGAGAGTAAATAAAATATTAGTAATAATCGCTGTTGAAAAGCAAAAAAAATGGCAAATTAATATATTTTTCAGATATATAGATTAAATATTTTCGGTGTAGAACACCCGTATTTTCCTGTTGGAAAGCAGTGGAAAACTTTCGCCGCAAGATTCTTCCACAGAGTATCAACAGCTTCAGAAGCTAGGTTATCAACAGCTTGTTCTTTCTGAATCATAAGGCAAGCCGACCGTGATCGGTTCGGATTGCTGGCTTGATCAGTCGTGCGCGGACTTGGTTGCACCGGAAATCGAGTTGGCCCTGTCATTGATCGACAGGCAGACCAAGCCGGCGATGACTGCTGTGGTCGCCCATTGCTCGCACCGTATGGGCGCTTTTGCGCACGAGCTCTATATTTACTAGTCTTAGAATTTAAGATAGCAGTAATAATAAGCAAAGTGGATAACTCAATTTCACGTTAAAAACCTCTATTTTTCATGCAGATGCAATATTTTGAGATTGTGTGCCCAGTGGCTCGGTATTTGTTGATAAGCAGTGGATAAAGAAGACCTTGAAAACAGTCCACCGTTTATCCACAGCTTGCAGGCGGCGGTTCTCAACAGCTTGTGAAGGCCGCTTCGGGGGGCTACGACAGATTGTCGCCGTAGCTGCCTCTGGGGGCGCCGACTTTCCAGTCGGCGCGGCGTCCGAGGCCTAGCGGCGTCAGCTTGCGCAGAAACTGCGCATAGGCGCGGATCACGGGGTCCCTCTGGCGTGGCCGCTGGCTTAGCGCCAGACTCCAGAGCAGCATCAGGGAGGTGCCAGCGATGGTCATCAGCAGCACGAGCCCATACTCGCGGAGGTGGCCAAGACCGAGGGCTTCGAGCAGGCGTTGCTGCTTGTTGCGCGAGAAGCCGACCACCCACTGCCGCCAGCCGGAGTTGAGGGCGTCAGCGAGTAGATGTGCCTGATAGAACAGGCCTCCGATGACGCCCTGGTCATCGATGCGAAAGCGCACTGGCGCGCCGGCACCCATGGCACGCAGCCGGGAATCGGCGTCGACCCGGGCAGGGTTGACGTAGGCGGTGGGGTCGACACGCACCCAGCCCCGCTCCTGCAACCAGACCTCGTTCCAGGCGTGGGCGTCGGATTGACGGATGAGATAGCCGTCACTCAGCGGGTTGTACTCCCCGCCGAGGTAGCCGAGCACGATGCGGGTTGGAATGCCGGCGATGCGCATCAGTAGCGCGAAGCTGCCGGCGTAGTGTTCGCAAAAGCCGCTGCGTGCGTCGAACAGGAAGGCGTCCATCGGGTTCGGACCCAGGTCCGGCGGCAACAGGGTGTAGTAGAACTCCTGCTGATTAAAGTGGTTCAGGGCGCGCTGGACGACCTGCTCGGGGCTTGCGCCGTCTTCGCGCCAATCCGCGACCAGCGCGCGCATGCGTGGGGTGATGTTGTTGGGCAGCGCGGTCGCCGCCGCCTCCTCGAACAGGCTGAGCCCTTCGGTGCGATAGTTGAGCGCCGAGCGCATGCGGTAAAAGCGCAGGTCGTCCACCGCACGCGCGGCGACGACCTGAAAATCACCTGTTAAACGCGCATCGCTTGGGATCTGCGTGGGCAAGTCCAGGCTGATCAGCCAGCGCTGGTCGGTGCGTTCCAAGGCGACGGTGTAGCTGATCGCTTCCCCGATGGGGTGCACCAGGGTTTCGCCATCCTCGAACTCGTCGGGCTTCGCGGGCGTCCAGCGGCGGCCATCGGTATGCCAGGCACCGGGCTGCAAGGTTGGCCAGCGGACGCAGAGCAGGCGCAGAAAGAAAATCGCGCCGATGAACAGCCCGATTTGAGGCTCCAATTCGAGCAACAGCGGCGCGAAACAGAGCGCGAGTAGCAGTGTGACCCCGAGCAACTGCCCGGCGTCCGGTCTCGGCGCCCGTTGCGCAGACGGGGCGCGTCGGGACCGCCCTGCCCTTCTGCTGGGCGGGCGCAGCCCGAGCCGCCCTGCTCTCGCGCGCCAGTCCAGGATCCCCTTAGCCATGGGTAGAGAACCTCGCCAATGCCGCCAGACAGCGGTGTTTGTGGGTCTCGCCCCGATCGGGATCGAGCACCAGTCCCGGCAAGCTCAGGCCGTAGCTTAGGCCCTGGTCATGGGCGTTTAGGACCTGTCGGGCCAGGGTGGCAAGCCGCGCTTCGGTGTCGCCCCCGCCGATCTTTTGCCAGTCGATCAAGATGCGGGCGGCCCGATCGCCTCCGAATTGCTTGACGATCAGGCCGCGTTCCCGTGCGAGTGCCTTCCAATCCATCCTGCGCGGCGAATCTCCGGGCTGATATCCCCGCGGGCCGATGTAGTCGTCGGCTCCACTGCCGAGATCACCACCACCGCGTTGTTCGCCGACAGCGACGCGACCCGGTTCCGGCGCGCGTCGTGCTGGTGCCGGGTAGACCAGCACCGCCCCGTGCAGCGGCAGCCGCGTCCAGGCGCGGAACAGCCCAAATGGGTAGCGGGTTTCGAGGTCGACAAAGGCCAGGTCAAGCTCGCCGCGGCGCGTCGCCGGTCTGCGAATCTGTACTTGGGCTTGGCCCGCCGGGGCCAGGGCAACTTCTCCGCTATCCTGTACCTGAAGCCCGGCCCGAGGTCGCCCCCCGGTTTCCTCGATGCTGACCGGAAAACGTGCGGTGTGGCCGCAGAACACGGGCGGGCCGTCCCGAGCCGTCAAGCGGAGCTTCAACAGATGAAACCAGCAATGGTGCATACTGATCACCGCCGCGGAGGCCATCACGAAGGTAAGGAACAGGGCCAGGTTGTTCTGGTAATTCAGCGAACCGAGCAGCATCGCGAACAGAACCAGGGCGTAGCCGAGACCCGCGCGGGTGGGAAGGATGTAGACTCGGCGGGGGTTGGTGGTGGCGGTCGCCGGGGCCACTGCTTGCCGGGACCCAACTGAAGGCGCCGATCTGAGCCTACGAATGATCGCTGGCAATTGCCAGCGCGGCTCGCCCCGGAGTACCGTTGGCGGAGGGCGTGATTCCGGCGCCGACATCAGGGTACGGGCACCGCGGACAACAGGTAATCGGCGACGTCGGCGTGCCCCTTGGGATTGTTGTCGTCGCCGCTGATGAGTCGATGACCGACCACGGATGGCAACACCGCGCGGACGTCCTCGGGCAGCAGGTAGGTGCGACCGGCCATCAGTGCCCAAGCCTTGGCGGCGCGCACCAGCGCCAATCCGGCGCGGGGCGAGAGGCCGTGCCGAAAGCGCTCACTGCCGCGGGTGAAGCTCAGCATCGCGTGCACATAGTCGATGACCGTCGCGGCGGCGTGCACCTGCTCGGCCAGCTTTTGCGCGGCGATCAGCGCCCTCGGCCCGAGCACCGGCGTGAGTTCCGAGAGCAGTTGTCTGCGGTCGGTCCCGGCCAACAGGGCCTTTTCCTGATCGGCGTCGGGGTAGCCGAGCTCGATGCGCATCAAGAACCGGTCCAGTTGCGATTCCGGCAGCGGAAAGGTGCCGATTTGATAGTTTGGGTTCTGCGTGGCGATGACGAAGAAGGGTTCTGGCAGCGCCCGGGTTTCGCCATCGGCTGTGACTTGACGTTCCTCCATCGCCTCCAGCAGCGCGCTCTGCGCCTTGGGCGTGGCGCGGTTGATCTCGTCCTCGATCATGCCCCGGCAAACGGCCCGTGATTGGTCCGAGTCCGATCTGTGCGTCGCGTCGTCGAGGCGAAATCAGCGATCGGCCAATGGCTTAACCGAACGCCCTTAGCCTATTATAAGGGGCTGACCCTGGAGATACTTTGAACCATGTTGGCAGAACGGCAGTTTGACGTGATCGTAGTGGGCGGCGGCCATGCCGGCACCGAGGCAGCCTTAGCGGCCGCGCGTTGCGGTGCCAGCACCCTGCTGCTCACCCACAACATCGAGACCATCGGGCAGATGAGCTGTAACCCGGCCATCGGTGGCATTGGCAAGGGCCATCTGGTCAAGGAGATCGATGCCCTCGGCGGTCTGATGGCGCGGGCGGCGGATCGCTCCGGCATCCATTTTCGGGTGCTGAATCGGCGCAAGGGCCCGGCCGTTCGCGCTACCCGAGCGCAGGCGGACCGGCAGCTGTACAAGGCGGCCGTGCGCGAGGCGGTGGAGGCGCAGCCGAACCTGTACCTGTTCCAACAGGCGGTCGACGATCTGCTGCTGGAAACCGGCGCGGATGGCGAGCGCGTGGCGGGCGTGCGCACCCAGATGGGGCTCGAGTTCCGTGCGCGCGCGGTCGTGTTGACGGTGGGCACCTTTCTCGGCGGGCGTATCCACATCGGCCTGACCAATTATCGCGGCGGCCGCGCCGGCGATCCGCCTGCCATTGCGCTGGCCGATCGGCTGCGGCAACTGCCCTTCAACGTGGCTCGCCTGAAGACCGGCACGCCGCCGCGTATCGACGCCCGCAGCATTGACTACTCGGTCCTCGAGACCCAGCCCGGCGACGACCCGCTGCCGGTTTTCTCCTATCTAGGCAAGGTCGACGAGCATCCGCGCCAGGTCTGCTGCCACATCGCCCGTACCACCGAGCAGACGCACGCCATCATCCGAGGCGGCCTCTCGCGCTCGCCGATGTACAGCGGCGTCATCGAAGGTGTCGGGCCACGTTATTGTCCGTCCATCGAGGACAAGATCGTCCGCTTCGCCGACAAGACCTCGCACCAGATCTTTGTCGAGCCGGAGGGGTTGACCAGCGCCGAGGTGTATCCCAACGGCATCTCCACCAGCCTGCCCTACGACGTGCAGGAGGCGCTGGTGCGCTCGATTCCGGGTTTTGAGCAGGCGCATCTGACCCGGCCCGGCTATGCGATCGAATACGACTTCTTCGACCCGCGCGACCTGGCGCCGAGCCTGGAGACCCGCTTTGTGCCGGGGCTGTTCTTCGCCGGCCAGATCAACGGTACCACCGGCTACGAGGAGGCCGCCGCCCAAGGCCTGCTCGCCGGCTTCAACGCCGCGCGCCAGGTGCTGGGGCTCGAGCCCTGGTCGCCCCGCCGGGACGAAGCCTATATCGGCGTCATGGTGGACGACCTGATCACCCGCGGCACCAGCGAGCCCTATCGCATGTTCACCAGCCGCGCCGAGTATCGGCTGTTGCTGCGCGAGGACAATGCCGATCTGCGCCTGACCGAGACGGGCCGCCGCCTTGGCCTGGTCGACGACCAGCGGTGGCGGCAGTTCGAGGCCAAGCGCGAGGCCATCGAGCAGGAGCGCCAGCGGCTGCAGGGATGCCTCGTGCGCCCCAACAGTGCGACTGCGACACGCATCGGGGAGGCCACCGGCGAGCCGATTCGGCGCGAGGTCCGGGCGATCGAGCTCCTGGCCCGTCCTGGCGTTTCGTATGGCGCGTTGGTCGACGCCATCGATGCGGAGTCCGCCAACGCGTCCGAGAGCGGCCGGGTCGATCCCACGGTCGCGGAGCAGCTGGAGATTCAGGCCAAGTACGCGGGTTACGTCGAGCGCCAGCGGGACGAGATCGAACGCCAACGTGGCCATGAGGCGCAAGTGCTGCCCGCCGACTTCGACTTCGGCAACGTGCGGGGACTGTCCGCGGAGGTGCTGGAGAAGTTTCAGCGCGTGCGGCCGGCGACGGTCGGACAGGCCGCGCGCATCCCGGGTGTAACGCCGGCCGCGGTGTCATTGTTGCTGATCCATCTGGCGCGCCGCGATCGGCTCGCGCGGTTGAGCGCCTGATGGCAGACGTCCGACCGCCGCCAGTGGCCGCCGAATTCGATCGCTCCGCCCTGCACCGCCGACTTGACCAAGGCCTCGTCGCGATGGGCCCGGAGATGGATGCGGCCCTCGACGCGCCCGCTCGCGACCGACTGATCGCGTTCCTGGCCTTGCTCATGCGCTGGAACCGCGCCTACAACCTGACCGCGGTGCGCGACCCCGCGGAGATGGTGCCGCGACACCTGCTCGACAGCCTGGCCGTGCTGCCGTGGATCAGCCGGGGGCCGGTGCTCGATGCTGGCACCGGCGCTGGCCTGCCGGGCATTCCGTTGGCCGTTGCGCGTCCGGAGCTCAGGTTCACGTTGCTGGACGGGAACGGCAAGAAGGCGCGCTTTGTCCGCCAAGCCGTGTTGGAGTTGGGACTCGACAACGTCGAGGTGGTGCACAGCCGGTTGGAGGCATACCGGCCCGCGGAAAAATTCGCTACCATTACGGCGCGTGCGGTTGCCAGCCTCAGTGATCTGCTCGGCCGCTGCGCCCACCTGGCCGCCGCTGACGCGCGCCTGCTCGCTCTGAAGGGCCGGCTCCCGGAGCAGGAAATCGCAGCCCTGATGGACGGGGCGTCTCCCAGCCTGTCGGCGACCGAACCAATCCCGTCTGCGTCCGGCCTACCGGGCGGAACCGCCCCCACGGTCTCCGCCGCGGCATCCGCCTCAGATCATGCACTGGCGTCGCATTGGGTTCACAGACTCTGCGTGCCCCAGCTCGACGGCGAGCGCAACCTCATCGAGATTTCGTTTCACGCAACAGCACATGGCTAGAATCATCGCGATCGCGAACCAGAAAGGCGGCGTCGGCAAGACCACCACCTCCGTCAACCTCGCCGCATCGTTGGCAGCGCTAAAGCGCCGCGTCTTGCTGGTGGACCTGGACCCCCAGGGCAATGCCACCATGGGCGTTGGCGTCGACAAGAACGCGCTGGAAGTCACCGGCTGCGACCTCCTCGTCAACGGTGTGGCCTTCGACGACTGCGTGGTGCGCGTCGCCGAGCCGGCGCCGGGCTTCGATCTCTTGCCCTCCAACGGCGACATGACCGCCGCTGAGGTCGGGCTGATGAACGGCGGCCAACGCGAGCGGACGCTGGCATCCGCGCTGGCGACCGTCGCCGAGCGCTATGAACTCATCGTCATCGATTGTCCGCCCTCGCTGAACATGCTGACGGTCAACGCGCTGGTGGCGGCGGGCGGCGTGTTGATTCCCATTCAGTGTGAGTACTACGCCCTCGAGGGGTTGTCCGCGCTGCTCGACACCGTCGAACAGATTCGCGGCAGTCGCAACGCCACACTGCGTATCGAAGGTATCCTGCGCACCATGCACGACCCGCGTAACAATCTCGCCAATCAGGTCTCCACCCAACTCGTCACGCACTTCACGAGTCAGGTCTACCGGACCATCATCCCGCGTAACGTGCGCTTGGCCGAGGCCCCAAGCCACGGTCTGCCGGCGCTGTTGTATGACGGTAGCTCCCGCGGTGCGGTGGCCTATCAGGCCCTCGCGAGCGAGGTATTGCGTCGCCGCGAACCCGCGCCGAGCGCGGCATGAAATACGCGCTCAAAATCTCAGAGGATGAAGTCAGCATGAGCACTGCCAAGAAGAGAGGACTGGGCCGTGGGCTCGACGCACTGCTCGGCGGTGCCCGCGACAATGGCGGGGACAATGCCGACCCGCGGGAAGACGGTACTGGGGGCGGGTTGGGCAGTCCGAGGCCTGACGATGCGGTTGTGCGCCTTCCTCTTACACGCATCGAACCCGGCCGCTATCAGCCACGTCGCGATTTCGATCCCGATAGTCTGCGCGAGTTAGCGGACTCGATTGGCACGCAAGGTGTGATCCAACCCATCGTCGTCCGCCCAATCGCTGACGAACGCTATGAGATCGTCGCCGGCGAGCGCCGCTGGCGGGCCTCGAAACAGGCCGGGCTGGAGGATATTCCGGTCGTTGTCCGCGACGTCGACGAGCAAACCGCACTCGCCATTGCTTTGATCGAGAATATCCAGCGCGACGATCTCGCGCCGTTGGAAGAAGCCGGCGCCCTGCAACGTCTGCTGGATGAATTCGGGCTGACACATCAGCAAGTCGCCGAGGCCGTCGGCAAGTCCCGCACCACCGTCACCAATCTGCTGCGCCTGCGAGAACTGGAGGATGAGGTCAAGGGCCTGTTGGACCAGGGCCGATTGGAGATGGGGCACGCACGCGCGCTGCTGGGGCTCAAGGGCGTGGCGCAGACGCTCGCGGGCCGCCAGGTGGTCGCGCGGGGACTATCGGTCCGCGAGACGGAAAAGCTCGTCCGCCGGCTGCAAACTGAAGGAGTCGATGAGGCGCAAAACCCCAAGCCGGCGCCCGACCCAGACATCCGCCGCCTGCAGGATGACCTCACCGAGCGTCTTGGCGCGCGGGTCGCGATCCAGCATGGCAACAAGGGCACCGGAAAACTGGTCATCGCCTATAACAGTCTGGACGAACTCGACGGCATCCTCGCACACATCAACTGATCGTCGAGACCAGCGACGTTTCCAACCTGGTGGGTGCACAACACATGGCCCCTGCGAACGCATCCCTTGGCCAACGCCACCTGATTGTGCAGTGAAGCATCGAAAATTTCGATGACTTAGCCCGGTCTTAATCTATCCGACCGAAGCCTACGAGGGGTCGCCTACGATGAGCCAGTCGCGCTACGGTAATTGAATTATCGAGTTTTTTTCACCTTTCCGCAGGGTATACGAGGCGGTTTGTGCACCCAAGGAAGCATTTATGGCATGATTGACTGGCTTTGCGGCAGTTTGACCGCTCGTTTTGGCCACGCGTATACTTCGCGGCCTTTACAGGAGGGGTCCGATTCAGACGCACGCGGATTCGATCGGCCCAGTCAACAGGGCGCAACTCAAACGATTGCTGCTGTGGCAGGCCGTTTTTGCATTGCTCGCGCTGTTGGCGGCCGTACCCTTCGGAGCAATGGCGCTCTTGTCCGCCGCCATTGGTGCCGGTGTTTGCCTCCTCGCCAACTGGATTTTTGCCCTGCGGGTCTTCCGGCGTTACAACGCCCAAGCGCCCGGCGACTTGGTATTACGTATGTACAGTGCCGAGATCATCAAAATCGTGATGATCCTTGGACTGTTCAGCGTCGCCTTCGCCACCGTCGAAGATCTGAACCTGCCGGCTCTGCTCGGCGCCTATGTTGCGGTGCAGGTGTTGCCTGCGCTGTTTGCTTCCAGGCCGGACGCACGTTCGACAAAGTGAGACACGATCGATGGCTTCTGAATCGCTGACCGCACAGGAATACATCCAGCACCATCTGACCAACCTCACGCTGGGTTGGCATCCGGAGGAAGGGCTCGCTTTCGCCCATAACGCACAGGAGGCCTCGGAAATGGGCTTCTGGGCGCTGCACGTCGACAGCATGCTCTGGTCGATCGGCCTCGCGTATCTGATCTATCGCTTTTTCCTGAAAGTCGCCGCCAACGCCACCGCTGGTGTACCGGGGCCCGCGCAGAATTTCCTCGAGTGGATCATAGACTTCGTCAACGAGAACGTGCGCGGTTCGTTCAGTGGAAAAAACGACATCGTCGCACCCCTCGCGTTGACGATCTTCGCCTGGGTCTTCTGCATGAACCTCATGGACCTGGTGCCGGTCGACTTGATCCCCTGGGGCTTCGGTCAATTCATGTCATTGTTCGGTGCCGATCCGCACCACGTCTATATGCGTGTCGTGCCGACCACGGACCCGAACATCACCTTCGGCATGTCACTGACGATCTTCTTCCTGACGCTCTACTACAGCTTCAAGATCAAGGGCGTCGGCGGCTTCGTCGGTGAACTCACCCTGCAACCGTTCGGTAAGTTCGGTATCCCGGCCAACTTCTTGCTTGAAGGTATCAACCTGCTCTCGAAGCCGCTCTCGCTGTCGCTGCGGCTGTTCGGCAACATGTACGCTGGCGAGATGATCTTTATCCTCATCGCGCTGATGTATGGCCACAATATGATGCTCGACATCGGTGGCGGTATCCTCCAGCTGGCCTGGGCCATCTTCCACATCCTGATCATTACGCTGCAGGCGTTCATCTTCATGGTTCTGACCATCGTCTACCTGGACATGGCCCACCAGACGCATCACTGATCCGTCGCTCACTCAACTCAACTCAATCCAACCCCGAGGGGAAACCAATGGAAATCGCACAAGCTCTGATCATCGTCGCCGCCGGTCTGATGCTGGGTCTGGGTGCCATCGGCGCAGGCGTCGGTATCGGCGTGCTCGGTGGCCGCTTCCTGGAAGGCGCCGCCCGTCAGCCCGAGCTGATCCCGATGCTGCGCACCCAGTTCTTCATCGTCATGGGCCTGACCGACGCGCTGCCGGTCATCGCCATCGCGATGGGCCTCTACGCGATGTTCGCCCTCTAACGCAACCTGATCTACTCAGGCCTGATCCCGAGAAGCTCAAACGGAGCTCTAGGCAGGCTCACATCAGGCGTCCCGAACGACCAGACTCGCGTTGCTTGTCCCGCCGGGAAAGCAGCCGGGGCCAGTAACCGGGACAGGCCACCGGGCAAGAGGCATTCCGATGAACATCAACATCACTCTTATTACGCAGATGATCGCCTTCGGGGTGTTCGTCGTGTTCTGCATGCGGTACGTCTGGCCGCCGATCACGAAGGCACTCGACGAGCGTACCACCAAGATCGCCGAAGGCCTGGCTGCTGCCGAACGCGGGCAGCAGGAGCAGGAGCTTGGCGAGCAGCGGGCGTTGGAAGTCATGCGCGAGGCCAAGGGCAACGCGTCGGACATCATCACGCAGGCGCAGAAACGCTACAACGACATCCTGGACGAAGCCAAGCGCGATGCGCAGGCGGAAGCCGAGAGGATCAAGACCGCGGCCCACGCCGAGATCGAGCAGGAGACCAACCGAGCGCGCGAAGAGCTGCGCGAGCGGATGGCCTCGCTGGCCATTGCTGCCGCCGAGAAGATCCTGCAAAAAGAAGTCAACGCCGACGCCCACAAGGCAATCGTCGACTCGTTCGCCAAACAGATCTAAGGCAAGCACATGGCCGGAGATAGCACAACCATCGCGCGGCCTTATGCCGAGGCGACCTTCGCGGTGGCCCAGGAACATAAGGCGCTGGCCGACTGGTCCGACGCGCTCGGAACATTGGCCACCGTCGTCGAAGATCCGCAAATTGCCGACCAGGTCGGTAATCCAAACGTCTCTGGCGAGACGCTGCGCGATCTGATCTTCGGCATTGTCGGTGAAGGCCTCACCAAAGAAATGCAGGGACTGGTCCGGCTGCTTGCAGCCAACAAGCGGCTCATGGTGCTGCCGGATATCGCCCGACTTTTCAATCAGATGAAGACGGCCGCCGAAGGCCTGCGTCATGTCGAAATCATCAGCCCCTTCGAGGTCAGTCCAGCCGAACAGCAGGAACTGATCGCCGCGCTCAAGACCCATTTCGGTTCCGAAGTTGAGCTCAGCGTGGAGCAGGACGCCAACCTGATCGGTGGCATCGTTATCCGCGCCGGCGACGTGGTGATCGACGGCTCCGTGCGCGGCAAGCTCGACCAACTGGCCAACGAATTGCAATTCTGACTCTTACCGGAACACCGCCATGCAACTGAATCCCTCCGAGATCAGCGATCTGATCAAACAGAAGATCGAGCAGTTCGACCTCAAGACAGAGGCTCGGGCCGAGGGCACCATCGTCAGTCTGACCGACGGTATCGTGCGCATCTACGGTCTGTCGGACGCCCAGTACTACGAGATGCTGGAGTTTCCGAACAACACCTTCGGTCTCGCCCTGAATCTGGAGCGCGATTCAGTCGGCGCCGTGATCCTTGGCGACTACACGCAATTGTCCGAGGGTGACTGGGTGCGTTGCACCGGGCGCGTCCTGGAGGTGCCGGTCGGCGAAGGGCTCCTCGGTCGCGTGGTCAACTCGCTCGGCGCGCCGATCGACGGCAAGGGTCCAGTGGAGGCCACCGCGACGTCCCCGATCGAGAAGATCGCCCCCGGAGTTATCGCGCGCCAATCGGTCGACCAACCCATGCAGACCGGCCTCAAGGCCATTGATGCCATGGTCCCGGTCGGTCGTGGTCAGCGCGAGCTGATCATCGGCGACCGCCAAACCGGTAAGACCGCCGTCGCCGTCGATGCAATCATCAATCAGAAGGGCACCGGCGTTAAGTGCATCTACGTCGCCATCGGCCAGAAAAACTCATCGGTGGTGAACGTGCAGCGCAAGCTCGAAGAGCACGGCGCCATGGAACACACGATCATCGTTCATGCTGGTGCGTCGGATTCCGCGGCCATGCAATACATCGCCCCCTATGCGGGTTGTTCGATGGGCGAGTACTTCCGCGACAAGGGCGAAGACGCGCTGATCATCTATGACGATCTCACCAAGCAGGCCTGGGCCTATCGTCAGGTATCGCTGTTGCTGCGTCGCCCGCCTGGTCGTGAAGCCTACCCCGGTGATGTCTTTTACCTGCATTCGCGCCTTCTGGAGCGCGCCGCTCGTGTCAACCCGCACTATGTCGAGACGGCTACCAATGGCGCCGTCAAGGGCAAGACTGGGTCGTTGACCGCGCTGCCGATCATCGAGACGCAGGCCGGCGACGTGTCCGCATTCGTGCCGACGAACGTAATCTCTATCACCGACGGGCAGATCTTCCTCGAGACAGACCTGTTCAACGCAGGTATCCGTCCCGCGATCAACGCCGGTCTGTCGGTGTCGCGTGTCGGTGGTGCGGCGCAGACCAAGATCATCAAGAAGCTTGGCGGCGGAATCCGACTGGCGCTGGCGCAGTTCCGCGAGCTAGCTGCCTTCTCGCAGTTCGCCTCCGACCTCGACGAGTCCACGCGCAAGCAGTTGTCGCGCGGCGAGCGCGTCACCGAACTGATGAAGCAGTTGCAGTATTCGCCGTTGAGCGTTGCCGAGATGGCGGTGAGCCTGTTCGCCGCCAACGAGGGCTACCTGGACGACGTCGACGTCAAAAAGGTCGTCCCGTTCGAGCGCGCGCTGCAAGGCTATATGAGCAGCAGCCAAAAGGATCTGCTGGACAAGATCGACGCGAGCGGTGACTACAATGAGGAGATCCAGCAGGCTCTCCATGCGGCGATCAAGGACTTTAAGGCCACCAACACCTGGTAGCGTGTCACGCACGGCGCGGGCAGGCCGCGTCTTGCTGGTGACTGACGACGCGACTCCGCGCATGCTTGTTCGCCGCGGCCGCGCGTCTAACCAGCCCACGTTTGGGCAAACCGTTTTCGGAGCTGATTAATGGCAGGCGCCAAAGAGATTCGCACCAAGATCGCGAGCATCAAGAGCACGCAGAAGATCACGGGCGCCATGGAGATGGTGGCCGCGTCCAAGATGCGCAGGGCGCAGGACCGAATGAACGGTTCTCGCCCCTATGCTGAGAAGATGCTGCAGGTTATTCGTCACCTGGCCAAGGCGTCACCGGAGTACCGTCACAGCTTCATGGCGGAGCAGCGGCCGGTGAAGCACGTCGGGTACATCGTGGTGTCCTCCGACCGCGGCCTCTGCGGCGGACTCAACAGCAACCTGTTTCGTAAGCTGGTTCAGGACATCAAAGCCAAGCGCGAGGAAGGCGCGGAGCCCAAGTTCGTTACCATCGGCAGCAAGGCGCTGGGTTTCTTCAAACGTTTCGGCGGCAAAGTGGAGGCCCAAGTCACGCACTTAGGCGATAAGCCCCACATCGAAGACCTGATCGGCACCGTCAAGGTTATGCTGAACGCGTTCGAGAACGGTGAGGTCGATGCGGTCTATATCGCCTACAACGAATTCGTCAACACCATGACCCAGCGACCGATGGTTCGCCAATTGGTGCCACTACCGGTCGAAGACGCCGCGCCTGGACCGATCTGGGATTACATCTACGAACCGGACGCACGCGTCGTGCTCGATAATCTATTGCTGCGCTACATCGAGTCCTTGGTCTACCAGGCCGTGGTAGAGAACGGTGCCTGTGAGCAGGCGGCACGCATGGTGGCCATGAAGTCTGCCTCCGACAACGCCGGCAGCATCATCGATGAGTTACAGTTGGTCTACAACAAGGCGCGGCAGGCGGCGATTACGCAGGAGATCTCGGAGATCGTCAGCGGTGCCGCGGCGGTCTGACCGAACGTGCCAATCGGTATCCGGGCGAGGCTTCAGCTAGCTGCCCGGCTACGCACAACACCCAGTTTCAAACACTGTTTCGAATATCCTTTCGCACAGCCGCGAGGCAGAAGATGAGGAATCAATTATGAGTTCCGGTAAGGTGGTGGAAATTATCGGCGCCGTCGTCGACGTCCAGTTCCCGCGCGGCTCAATGCCGAAGGTCTACGATGCCCTCAAAATCGACTCCACCGGCCTGACTCTGGAGGTGGAGCAACAGCTTGGCGACGGCATTGTCCGGACCATTGCCATGGGCACCACCGATGGCCTCAAGCGCGGTGTCGAAGTCAGTAGCACCGGTGCGCCGATCAACGTACCAGTCGGCACCGCCACGCTCGGCCGCATTATGGACGTGCTCGGTAACCCGATCGACGAGATTGGCGACATTGGCCACGAGGAGACCTGGCCGATCCATCGCGACGCGCCAAAGTTCGAGGATCAGGCCAGTTCCACGGCCATCCTCGAGACCGGGATCAAGGTTATCGACCTGATCATGCCCATCGCAAAGGGCGGTAAGGTTGGCCTGTTCGGGGGCGCGGGTGTCGGCAAGACCGTTACGCTGATGGAGCTGATCCGCAACATTGCCGCAGAGCACTCCGGTTACTCGGTGTTTGCCGGCGTTGGAGAGCGCACCCGCGAAGGCAACGACTTCTATCACGAGATGAAAGAGTCGAACGTCATCGACAAGGTGGCCTTGGTCTACGGCCAGATGAACGAGCCCCCGGGCAACCGTCTGCGTGTGGCGCTGACTGGCCTGACCATGGCCGAGTTCTTCCGCGAGGAAGGCCGAGATGTCCTGTTGTTCATCGACAACATCTACCGCTATACCCTGGCCGGTACCGAGGTGTCCGCACTGCTCGGGCGTATGCCGTCCGCCGTGGGCTACCAGCCAACGCTGGCCTCGGAGATGGGCGCCTTGCAGGAGCGCATCACCTCGACTCGCACTGGCTCGATCACGTCGTTCCAGGCCGTTTACGTACCCGCGGACGACCTGACCGATCCGTCGCCGGCCACGACCTTTGCCCACTTGGATGCAACCCTGGTGTTGTCGCGTCAAATCGCCGAGCTTGGCATCTACCCGGCCGTCGACCCGCTGGATTCCACCAGCCGCATCCTCGACCCGAACGTCGTTGGTCAGGAACACTACGACACCGCCCGCGCGGTGCAGGGCACCTTGCAGCGTTACAAGGAGCTGAAGGACATCATCGCCATCCTGGGTATGGATGAGTTGTCGGAAGAGGACAAGCTAACCGTGTCCCGCGCTCGAAAGATCCAGCGTTTCCTGTCGCAGCCGTTCTTCGTAGCCGAGGTGTTCACCGGCGCGTCGGGCAAGTACGTTTCGCTGAAGGACACCATCGCGGGCTTCCAGTCCATCGTCGAAGGCGAGCACGACGCACTGCCCGAGCAGGCGTTCTATATGGTCGGTTCCATCGACGAAGCGGTCGCTAAGGGCGAAAAGATGTGATCGCGGCTGCGAGGAGGGCGCAGCACCGATGGCCTTCCTCGACAAGCGCGCGGTGCAGAAGCACCCGCGCAAACCTAACCGCAAACCTGCTTAACGAACGGAGTCCATTGCCATGGCAATGACCGTACATGTAGACATCGTCTGCGCCGAGGGTGCCATCCACTCCGGGCTCGCGACGATGGTGTATGCCCCCGGCGAGATGGGAGAGCTTGGCATCGCGCCGCGGCACTCGCCGTTGATCACCCGGTTGAAACCTGGTGATGTCCGAGTCGATACGGGCAGCGGGGAAATGGAGCATTTTTACGTCTCTGGCGGCATGCTCGAAGTCCAGCCCGACGTCGTGACGGTGCTGGCGGACACCGCCATTCGCGCCGACAACATCGATGAGGCCAAGGCCCTGGAGGCCAAACGGCGTGCGGAAGACGCGTTGGCCGGGCAAACGGCGGAGTTCGAGTATGCAAAGGCGCAGGTGGAATTGGCAGAGGCCATCGCTCAGTTGCGCGCGATCGAGAAGTTGCGAAAGACCAAGGGTGGTTGACGCGACGTTTTGAGACTTGGCAGCGCTGCGGCAATCTCCCGCCATGATAGACCCCCGCCGACGCGGGGGTTTTTCATTTGCGGTTGTTACGTGGTGGTGGCCGGTTGAGTTATGCTTTTGTGCTGTTCAGCGCATGCTCCCGATTCGTCCGATGTCCGATATCATTCGCTCAGGCAAGCTCGTGTCCCTCACCTACAGTATCCGCGATGAGAGGAACACCATCCTCGAACAGAGTGACCTCCCAGTTTCCTATATCCAAGGTGGCTCTAACGAATTGATCGGCGGCATGGACCGGGCGGTCGAGGGCAAGCGCGTTGGCGATGAAGTCGCACTCGAGCTGTCGCCGGAGGACAGCGGCTTTGGTCCGCATGACCCCGACCTCGCCTTCACCGACGACATCGACAATGTTCCGCCGCAGTTTCGCCACCTGGGCGCTGAGGTGACCATGCAAAATGACACCGGCGACTCCCGCACCTTTTACGTCACCAACATCGACAACGGCCGTCTCACCGTCGACGGCAACCACCCGTTGGCCGGAAAGCGGTTGTTCGTCAACATTCGAATTTGCGACGTGCGCGACCCGTCCGCGGAGGAGTGTCACGAGGACGCGAGCGGGCAACAGAAGCCGACTTTGCACTGACACTATCGCGGTCTAGTTCGCGCGCAGCATCGGTAGGTTGAACAACGGAGTCCTGTTACATGAAACTTGGTGTCGTCATCCTCGCGGCGGGTAAGGGAACGCGCATGCGCTCGGCGTTGCCGAAGGTGCTGCATCCACTGGCTGGCCGACCGCTATTGCGCCATGTCTTGGATGCTGCCGAAGCACTGGGCGCCGTGCAAATCTGTGTCGTATATGGTCACGGCGGCGATCAGGTGCCGACGGCGCTCGCAGATGTCGATTGTACCTGGGTGGCGCAGACCGAGCGCCTCGGTACCGGCCATGCGGTGCAGCAGGCCATGCCGGCGATGGCGGATATGGACCGCGTGTTGGTGCTCTATGGCGACGTACCCTTGATCGAGCCCGAAACGCTCAATCGGCTGGTGGCGGATAGCGCCGATACCGAACTCGGTCTGCTGACCATGTCCTTGCCGGATCCTACCGGATATGGCCGCATCGTCCGCGACAAGCGGGGCCAAGTGCTGCGCATCGTCGAGCAAAAGGATGCGAGTGAAGCGGAACTCAGCATCCGCGAGGTCAACACCGGCATCATTGTTGCCGACCGCGCCCGCCTCGCGCACTGGCTCGGGCGCGTCGACAACGACAATGTTCAAGGCGAGTACTACCTAACCGATGTCATCGGCCTCGCCACCGGCGATGGCGTGCCGGTTGTCACCGCCGAGCCAGAGAGTCTCGAAGAGGTCGCCGGAATCAATGACCGGGCGCAGCTGGCCGAGCTGGAACGCTATCACCAGCGCCGCCTCGCCGAGTCCCTGATGTGGGGGGGGGCCACGCTGATGGACCCGGCCCGACTCGACATTCGGGGCAGCCTGGAATGCGATCGTGACGTCGTCATTGACGTAAACCTGGTCTGCGAAGGCCGCGTCCGAATTGGTGCCAATGCGCGCATCGGTCCCAACTGCCTCCTCAAGGACTGTGAGATCGGCCCGGGCGCGGAGGTCTTCGCCAATTGCGTCATCGAGGGCGCCCATGTCGGCCCCGGTGCCCGCGTCGGTCCCTTTGCTCGGCTAAGGCCGGAGGCTGACGTCGGCGAGGGTTGCCACATCGGCAATTTCGTCGAGATCAAGAAATCCCTGATCGCGGCGGGCAGTAAAGTCAATCACCTCAGTTACATCGGCGACGCCGATATTGGGGCTGGAGTGAACGTGGGCGCCGGTACCATCACCTGTAACTACGATGGCGCCAACAAGCATCGCACCGTGATCGGCGACAACGCCTTCATCGGCTCCAACGCCGCCCTGGTCGCTCCGGTGGAAATCGGTGCTGGGGCCACCATCGGCGCGGGTTCCGTCATCGTACGTGTCGCACCGCCGGAGAAACTGACGCTGACCCGTACCAAGCAGGTCACCATCGAGCAATGGCAGCGACCATTCAAGCAGCCGAAGCCGGTGCCAACATCAGAGGGTTGAGTCCATGTGTGGAATCGTCGGTGCCATCGCCCAGCGACCAGTCTCCGCCATCTTGCTGGAGGGTTTGAAGCGGCTGGAATACCGCGGCTATGATTCCGCCGGTATCGCGGTACTCGATGCCGGCGGTCGCCTCAATCGGCTGCGTACCTTGGGTAAGGTGTCGATGCTCGACGCGGCGATCCAGGCGGAACCCATCGAGGGCTTCCTGGGCATCGCCCATACCCGCTGGGCGACCCATGGTGAACCCTCTACGGAGAACGCGCACCCGCACATCTCCGGTGAGCGCTGTGCCATTGTCCATAACGGCATCATCGAGAATCATGAGCAGCTGCGCCGAGCGCAGCAAGCGGCGGGCCATACCTTCACGTCGCAGACCGATACCGAGGTCGTCGTGCACGCGGTGCACGACGAGCTGGCCGCGGGGCACTCACTGACCGACGCCGTTCGGCGAACGACCGCACGACTGGAAGGCGCCTATGCCCTCGGGGTGATCGACTGTCAGGATCCGGATCGTTTAGTGGCGGCACGTCAGGGCAGCCCGCTGGTGATCGGCGTCGGCTTCCAGGAGTACTTCATCGGCTCCGACGTCTTCGCGCTGCTGCCGGTCACCAATCGCTTCATCTTTTTGGAGGAAGGTGACCTCGCCGAGCTGCGCCGCGACGGCTTGAGCATCTGGGATACGGACGGGCAACCCGTGCAGCGGCCGATCCGCGAATCGTCCGTGGCCGCCGATTCGGCCGAGCGCGGCGAATACCGCCATTTCATGCTCAAGGAGATCTTCGAGCAGCCTCGGGCCGTTGCCGATACCCTCGAAGGCCGCCTCGGTGCCAGTCGCGTGCTGCCGGAGGCATTCGGCATCGACGCCGAGGCAATCATGGCCCAGGTGCGCGCCGTGACCATCGTCGCCTGTGGTACCAGTTACCACGCCGGACTGGTCGCAAAGTACTGGATCGAAGCAGTCGCGGGGCTGCCGTGCCACGTCGAAGTCGCCAGCGAATACCGCTACCGCAAGCATGTGGTGCCAGCAGAGGCGCTCTTCGTCACCATCTCCCAGTCCGGCGAGACCGCCGACACCTTGGCTGCGCTTCGCATCGCCAAGGATCGAGGCTACGCCACCACGCTGGCAATCTGCAACGTCCCCGAGAGTTCGCTGGTGCGGGAGTCTGACCTCGTGCTGCTGACCCATGCCGGCCCGGAGATCGGTGTCGCATCCACGAAGGCCTTCACCACCCAACTGGTCGCATTGTTGCTGTTGACCATCAATCTGGCCCGTTACCATGGCATGGACGCCGAGGCCGAGGCCGCGGCGGTGGCCCTGCTGCGTTCGGTGCCGAGCCAAATGGAGAAGGTCCTGGCCCTGGACGATCGCATTGCCGAACTGGCGGAGTCCTTCGTCGACAAGACACCACACGCTGTTTCTCGGTCGTGGCGAGCAATACCCAATCGCCATGGAAGGAGCGCTCAAGCTCAAGGAGATCTCCTATATCCATGCGGAGGCCTACCCAGCGGGCGAACTCAAGCATGGGCCCCTGGCGCTGATCGACGAGGATATGCCGGTGGTCGTCGTCGCCCCGAACAACGCCTTGTTGGAAAAGCTCAAATCTAACCTCGAGGAGGTCCGCGCCCGCGGCGGTCAGCTGTTTGTCTTCGCCGACGATCAGGTTTCAATGCAGGAAGAGCCGGGAATCACGGTCATTCGTCTGCCCCAGACCGACGATCTGATTGACCCGCTCATCTTCACGCATACCGATGCAACTGCTCGCCTACCATGTCGCGGTGCTCAAGGGCACCGATGTCGACCAGCCGCGCAATCTGGCCAAGTCCGTTACCGTGGAGTAGTTCGCCGTTTGGCGAGGATTTGTCGCTACACAACTCCACGTTCACCGAAGAAGAGGGTGCTCGTCACTGTTGGTAGAAGATGTCTCGATAGCCGGCGTAGATGGAAGCCATTAGGATCGGCGAGACGATCAGCAGGCCGAGCCCAAAAGGGATGGCGCCAAGGATCAGTAGGCCAAACGCGGCAAGACCGTAGATCAAGAAGGGTACGACGTTACGCCAGCACGCGGTGAAACTCAGTTTCATCGCATCTACCGCGCGCATGTCTTCCAGCACCACCAGCGCCGGGGCGAACCAGTAAGCCATCACCAGCGGGATCAACAGGAACATCAGAAACAGCAGGGCCAGCAAGAACATCGGGCCGAGTGTTGCGGCGAGCAGTTCCGGGTCTTGCTGCTCCAGCGTCGCCGGATCGAGTCCGCTGACGCCGACGCCGAAGATGCTGAACAGCATCAGTACGACGATGACGATGGTCATGATGCCGCCCAAGTACAGGCCGCCGAGCGCGAATAGCCGGCTCGGGCTTGCGGAGAAGCCGGCGAACAGGTCACCCAGCTCGATTCTGCCGCCCCTGTGCTGCGCGTGCGCGCCCAACATCAGGCCCCCAAGAAAGACCGGACCGAGTAGGCTGCCGATGAGCCCCCCAAGCAGGGGTACCATCGACAGACCGATATTGATGACGGTGAGCAGCGCGACAGCGCCGATCCAGGTCCATGGCGCGCCTTTGAACAGATCGAAGCCGCGGCTAATCCACCGCCAGCCATGTTCCGCCGGAACCCGGTGGGGGCCGGTCATCGGGTCTTGGCCCAGGGGCGCGCTCGACGGTGGGGTCAGATCCGCCGCCGGGGGCGCGTAGGGGTCGGCGGCGCTGGCATGGTTCGGGTTGGCCGCGCCGCTCGTCGTCCCTGCGCCAGCAGAGCCAATGCCAGCGCCGCCGTGCTTTTGGCCCATACCGGCGTCGTCCGTGCTGGCCGAGCCGGCTTCGGACCCGACGGGCGCTAACCGCACGATGAGGCCAATCTCGTCCAGCAACGCGCTATAGCGTTCGGCGTTGGTTGCGTCGACCTCCCTTTTCAGCACCCGCTCTTGGCCGCTGAGCACCAGTTCACGGGCCTTAGCGTCCGGCACCTTAAACACGTCCCCGAACTCCCGAACCACCTGCTCTGGGTCGATGTCCGGCCGCAGTTGGCCCGTGAAAATGACCTGGTACAGAGCTCCCATTATCGATCTCCTCAAGCAGTGAGTTTCTTCATCCAGGCCAGCAGGCCGGGCTCGGCCTCCCAGACATCGCGCATCGCTTCGCGGTAGAGCCAGGCCTGGTCGTCGCCGCCGGTGGTGAAACCGCTGGCGTTTAGCACCGGCCGCTTGATCCGCTTCCGCAGCAGGAAGCGCGGTATGCGCGGCAGCCGGCCCATCGCCTCGTGCAGCGCCCGCGCCGCCTGCTCTTGATGACCTAGCCGATACAGCGCGAGGACCTCGCCATAGGCAAGGTCGGCCAACACATCGGTCGGGAACTGCTGCGCTAGTGCGAGCGCCCTGTCGTCCTCGCCATGGCGCAAGAAGTGATTCATCAGCTCCGCGCGCACGCCGTGGTTGTCGCGCGGATTCAGTGCCAGCAACAACTCTAACAGCTCAGTGGCGGAGCGGTCTGCGCCAGCCTCCGTGCGCAACAGATAAAGCCGGAACAGCATGCGCAGCATCGGCCGGTTGCGCTCGTCGTTCCAGGGGAGCAGCTCGACGCTGGTCGTCTCCAGCGTCTTGCGCAGCAGCACGTCGGCACGTTCCAGCAGCGGCTGCAACAGCACCCGGGCAACCCAGGGGAGACTGCTCTCTGGGTGGTCGTACAGGGCCGTTGCGATGTCGTCTAGGATGTCCGGGCTGTCCGCCGCCTCCGGGTGAGACTCCAGGAATCGCAACCAGGCATCGTCGTCCCAGACCGGTTCGCCGTCCACGGCGACGAGCCGCGTGGCGTAGGGCTTACTGACCGGGAATAGGCCGTGCCAGGCGTGCTCAAGACGTCGCAGAGGCAACGGTGGGATCAAGGCACCAAAGCGCGTGCCGGTGCGGGCACCGGCGGGCAGCGGCAGGTCCTCGGCATCGAATAACGGCAGCTGGCGACCGTCGCCGTCCTCCAGCGGGTCGTCGAACAGGGCGACACCGAGTGCCGCCGGGGTGCGCGCAACGGCCTGCTCGATCCAGCCCCGAAGTCTTACAAGCAGCGGATCCATCGCTGCTTCCTGGCTCGACATCAACGCATCCTGGGGATCGATGCTCGCCTGCTCAAGGAACTGAATGATGTCGGCTCCGGTCTCGCCGCTGCGGCGCAATTTGTGGCGCCAGAACAGGGCGCGGGCGCGGGCGTGCTCATCCAGGTGTTGGGCCGCCAGCAGCGTGATTTCGAGCAATGCGGTCGCCGGACTGTCCGGGCCATGGTGTTGAGCCTGCTGGAAGGCCTCGAAGGCATAGTCGAACTGGCCCTCGTCGATGAACATGATGCTGAGCCGCTGCCACGCCGCTGCCTTCAGGGGTTGGCTTCCGGCCTCGGTGACGCGCAACAGAAATGTCTGTTTCTTCTTCCAGTGATCGAGGGCGTCATAGGCGTCGCAGAGGGCGTCCAGGGCCGGTTCGAACTGCTCGTCGCGCGTGCTCAGTTCGCCCTCGAACAGGGGTTCGAGCAACGCCACGGCGCGTCCAGGTCGATCGATCGCCAACCAACGGTCGGCGACGCGGGCGAATAAGGGCTGCGGTACCACGCGCAGCCGCAGCGCGCGCTGTAGGTCAGCGTCCGCTAACTCCTCCAACAACAGTTCCCACAACAGTTCCGCGGGCAGTTCCGGCGCCGTTTCCAGAGCTGACGCCGTGCCCTCTATCACAGTGCCGCAGCAAGCGTCGAAGCGATCACCGGAGCCGCAGGGACACAACGCTTCCGCGTTCGGGACCGGGGCGCTCAGGGGCAGGAAGTCATTGTCCGGCCGCGGCATCGCGTTCCAGATGGCAGAGCCAAGCAAGTACGCCAGCCGCCGTTCATCGCCGGGCGACATTTGATCGTCGTCCGTGGCGGCCGGGATGGCTTCGCGCATCCAGTGCAAAAAGGCGTCGAGATCGCGGTGCCTGAGGATATGGCGGACGGCTTCCTGAAGCAGTTCTTCCATGCCCTGCGGTTGCGGTTGTGCGCGATGGTTCATGGCGACCCCCTGTCGGTGATGTATCGGCTCGCCCAGGCGTGTTGATTCTACCGCGAGCCGGCGGGTGGCTGTCGACTGACAATCGCCGTAAAGTGCGGTCCATTCCCCAACAAAACTAAAGCGAGCCCCCTGGTGAGCGACGACCGGGTCAGAATCTTCGTTTCGTCACCGTCCGACGTTGAGCACGAGCGCGCTGCGGTCAAGGACGTGGTGGAGCGTCTGGCCCAGGAGTACCTGCCCTACTTTCAGATGCAGGCCGTGCTGTGGGAAGAGGAGGCGCTCACCGCAGACCGCACCTTCCAGGCCGGGCTGACCCAGCCGGAGGACTGCGACATCGTGCTGGTCATCCTCTGGACGCGGCTCGGTTCGCCGCTGCCGGAGGAGCCCTATCGCGGCATGACCGGTACCGAGTGGGAATTCGTCAACGCGGTGGAGGCGTCGGCGCGCACGGGCGTGCCGGAGGTGCTGGTCTACAAGAAGACCGCGCCGAAGCTGGTGGACATCACCGATGCCGGCGTGGCGCGGGAGGCGGTCGAGGATCGGCGCCGGCTCGACGAGTTCTTTCGCAGCAACTTCTTTAACGAAGACAATACCTTTCGTCGCGCCTTCCGCACCTTCGACAGTGATGCGTCGTTCCGCGAGCTGCTGGAGGTGCAGCTGCGTAAGCTGCTGAATCGGCGTATCAGTGCCGAGCGGCGCGCCAGCGCCGGGGCGCTGCACTGGCAGGGCAGTCCGTTTCGACCGGGGCGACCCTTCGAGATCGGCGACGAGCGCGTGTTCATCGGCCGCGAGGGCGAGGTGCGCGCGCTGCTGACGCGACTGTCGTCGCGCGAGCCAGGCCAGCAGGGCTTTGTGCTGCTGAGTGGCGCGAGCGGCAGTGGCAAGACCTCGCTGCTGCGCGCCGGCTTGGTACCGCGGCTGACGCGTCCCTTCCTGTTTGAGCAGATCGCCACCGTGCGCTGCGCCGTCGTGCATCCCGGCGCCGATGGCTCGACGCCGCTGGCGGCGCTGGCGGCGCGCCTCACCGCTGCCGATGTGCTGGGTGACCCGCTGGCCCAGTTCGGGCTCGGCGCCGCGGAGCTGGAACGCCTGCTGACGACCGAGCCCGAGGTCGCGGCGGGTCAGCTGGTCAGCGCGCTGGAGCAGGTCTCCAAGGCCAACGACAGTGAGGCCCAGGCGCGACTCGCGGTGATCGTCGATCCGCTGGAGGCGGTGTTCGACTCGGCCGACGCGGTCGACCCGGGGCAGCTCGAGCGCTTCGCGGCGGCGTTGCGGGGATTGGCGGAAAACCCCCGCATCTGGGTCATCGCGGCGATCCGTGGCGACGCGCTGCATCGACTCATCGAGCTACCGGCGCTGCTGCCCCTGTTGCGGGCTGATGGCTGGACCGAATTGGAGCCCCCAGCCACGGCTCGCATTCGCCAGGTGGTGGAGATACCGGCACGCGTCGCCGGGGTCGACGTGGAGTCCGCCGACGGCAGAGGTGGCCACGGCCTGGTGGAGCAGATCGAGTCGGAGGCGTCGCAGCTACGGCTCTGGGCGCCACCGGTCCAGGGCGTGCTCGACGAGGCGTATCGCGATGCCGCAAGACGCGGCGGCGACCTGCGCCTGTCCGCGTCCCAGATGCGAAGCCGCGGCGGCATCACCGGGCATGTGCTCGCGCAGGCGGATGCGCTGTGGCAGTCGCTGGATGCCGACACCCGCGCCGCGCTGCCGCGGCTGTGTCGCGCCCTGATCGGCATCGACGGCAGCATCGGTGCGCAGCCAGCCATCAACCGTGGTGACTTGCAGACGCTGCGCGCCGATGCGGCCAGCTGCCGCTTGCTCGATGCCATGATCGAGGCTCGCCTGATCACGACCGAAGGCATCCGCGATCCATCACTGCTGATCCATTGCGAGGCGCCGGACTACCGCATCCTCGGCATGATTCGCGGCGCCTGGCGCCAAGGCCGCGAGCAATGGCTGCCGGGCCGCTGGCGTGAGCGCGGCGGCGATGATGCCGCCGAGAAGGTGCCGGGGCCGGGCGCCGATGAGAACAAGCCCGAGCCCGAGCCCGAAACCGACCGCGAACCGGCGCTTGCGCCCGCGGACGCCATCGATTGGCGCAGCTATCGCCCGGTCGCCAGTTTCAGCCATCCGGCACTGATCAGCGACTGGGCGCCGGTGCGCGACTGGCTGCGGCAACCAGACAACCGCCGCCTGCTGCATCTGCGTTCACAGCTCACGCGCCAGGCCCGGTTGTGGAAGCGGACCGACTGCAATCGCGAGTATCTGTATCGCGAGGTTGGCTACGCGTCGGCGCGCGAGTTGGTGCAAGCCTGCGGCGATGAGCTGGAGCCGCTGGAGCGGGACTTTCTGGACCAATCCGCCGCGCATCTGGCGTTCTTGCGCCGCCGCAATCGATTTGTGCGCGTCGTTGGGCTGATGCTGGTCGCGCTGGTGGTCGCCGCTACCGTCGCCGCCGGACTTGCGCTGCGGGCGTCCGCGGAGGCGCGCGTCAACCTGCATCGCAGCAAGCTCAAGGAGGCCGACCTGCACATCAGCCGTGGCAACACGCCCCAGGCCGTGATGCAGGCGTTGAGCGCCGGTCGGGATCTGCCCCAGAAGGCGGTGCAGAGTTTGAGCCTGGCCTTCAGCAAGAATCGGCTGCTCGCCATGGCCCGCTCCGCCGGGCCGAGTCTGGATCAGCCGTACGTTCCCGGGTTCAACCGCGACGGCTCGCTGCTTGCCACCATCGTGCCCGGTATCGGCCCACGCCTGTGGCGGTTAGAACAAGGGCACTTTATCGCCGATCGCGACCTGCAAGCCGACGGCCTCGGGCTGCATAGCCTGATCATCGGCGACGACAGTCAGGTCTTCGGCATCGGCGAGGGCGGCATCTGGCGCCTGCCCGCGGCAGCCGATGCGCCGCCGCTCTACACCTGCGGCAGCGCGCCCGGCGCCATGTTCAAGCTGGACGACACGCGTCGCTACCTGGCCATCGCACGCACCCAGGGCGACCGGCACGGCGTCTGCGTCGTCGACCTGGCGTTGCCGGGTCGGGTGCAGTTCGAACACATGCTCGACGAGGGTGAGATCCGCGGGCTCGATTTTTCGCCGGGCAGCGATGCACTGCTTACCGCCTCCGCCCTTGGGCGTACCCATGTCATCGACCTCGCCGATGGTGAGATCCGCCTGTCGCTGCCCGACGGCGGTCCGCTGGGCCGGCCGTTCAACAACGCCGTGTTCGACCGCACTGGCGAGCGCATCGCCATCGCCGCGGTGGACGAGCGGGTGCGGCTTTACCGTCGCGACGGCACACCCATCGGCGAGCTCGCCGACAGCGAGATCGGCGGGCGCAGCTACAAGATCCATCGCACCGCGGTCCGCGACGTGGCGTTCGCGCCGGACGGCATGTTTCTGGTCGCGGTGGATGACGAGGGGCAGGTGGTGCGCTGGTCCCTGGACGGCTCCAATCAGGCGGTGGTGCTCGGCAACCACCAGCTCAGCATCAGTGACGTCGAGGTGGCCCCAGGACCCTCATCGGACCTGTCTGAGGAGACCCTGGTGCTGACCGGTTCGCTGGATATGACCGCCCGACTCTGGGGCCTGGAGACGGGCAAGGCGGTCGCCGTCCTCGGTCACGACGGCGCCCTGAGCTCGACCCGCTTCAGCGCCGACGGCAAGCGTGTCTTCACCTTTTCTGAGCGTGACGGCTCGGTACGGCTGTGGAGCATCGAACCGGTGTCCGGACTCGCCTACGTGCTGCGTCACCCGGACCATGTCTGGAACCTGGCCATGGTGGCCGCGCCGACCGAGCTGGCGCCGGATGGCGGCGGCCTGCTGCTGGCCACCGCGGGCTTCGACGGCGGCGTGCGCGTTTGGCGCTATGCACGCGGTCTCGACTTGACCGCGCCGGAGCCCCTGGCATCCTTTACGGACCATTCGGACAGGGTGCGACAGGTCAGCTTCTCCGCCTCGGGCCGCTTGCTGGCCTCCGCCGGCTACGACGGCATGGCCTATGTGCATGACCTGGTCACCGACGACCGCTGCGAACTGAAGATCGCAACGGGTTCCGGGGGCGGGGAGGTCTACAACGCGCTGTTCGGACCAGACGGGAACTGGCTGCTGATCACCTCCGACGACACCAAGCAACCGGTACGCCTGTTCTCGCCCCTCTCCTCCCCCGGGCGTTGTGCACCGATCGATGCCGGCAAAGCGCTTGAGCACGGTGGCGTGCCGGTGGAATCCGCGGTGCTGCAACCAGTGGGCGACGCGACCCTGGTGGCCACCGGCGACGCCGCTGGTGCGCTGCGGCTGCTGCAACGCGACGCCGACGGCAGTTGGCACAAGCGCTGCGAGTTGGATGCTGGCATCGGCGCCATCGGCGACCTTGCCCTCGCCGCGGACGGCACCCTGATCGGCGCCGCCGGCACCGGCAATCGCGCCGCCCTCATTGCATTCGATGGGCAAGACTGCGCAGCGCCGGTCTATCTCGATGGACACACAGGCCGCGTCTACAGCATCGACATCTCCCCCGACAGCGCGCAGATCCTGACCGCGTCGTTGGACAAGACCGCGCGCGTCTGGAATCGCAACGGCACGCCGCGTGCGGTGCTGATGGGCCACCAGGACCGCATTTACCGTGCCCTCTTCAGCCCCGACAATGGCCGCTGGATGCTGACCGCATCCCGCGACGGCAGCATCCGCCTCTGGCGCACCCCGCAACCCGGCGCCGGAGTCGGAGCCGGCGGCGAAGAAGAGCTCACCGAATTCCTGCCGCTGAGCGCCGACCTGGGCGGCGTCGCCAATGCCGACTTCAGCCCGGACGGCCACTACATCGCCGGTGCCTACTGGGAGAACGCCGCCTTGCTCTGGCGCATCTGGACCGAGGCGGAATCGGTGCCGCCCGAGCGTGTCAAGATCTGGGGAGAGGATCGCGCCCGCCTGGCCTTGATTGGCGAGGCCTATTGGTTTCAGGAAAATAACGCGGTCGTCGATGACGATGCGGTCGAACAGGCGAAGAAACGCTAACGTTCATGGCGCAGTGCCACTCCGCGAGATGAAGCGGTTGTTTCATCGCAAACTGTCCGGGGCATTTGGCCGCCATCGAGCGACCGTGGCCTTCGCCCTCGCGCTGTTCTTGTTCGCGCTGATGGCGGCGGTGCTGCCGACCCGCGATTTGGACCTCGGCGTCTACTGGCGGGCCGCGCAGCGCACCTTCATCGCCCAGGTCGATCCCTATCCGCGCCCCGAGGGTGAGCAACTGCCCTTTACCTATCCGCCGACGGCGCTGTTCCTGATCTACCCCTTCAGCCGGCTCGACCTGGCCGACTCGGCGCGCCTGATGTGGGGCCTGAACCTGCTGCTGGTGCCGGTGCTGATGTGGCTGCTGGTCTCGGACCTGGCGCGGACGCGTCTCGCCATGGGGCCGGTCGATCCCGAGGAAGACGACCCTGGCGATCGTTTGCCGGGCCAGCGCCTTCGCGTCTGGGGACCGCTGTATGTGGCGAGCTTTGGCGGACTCTATCTGACGCTGCACTTCCACCAAGTCAATCTGCTGATCCTGCTCTGTCTCTGGCTGTATTGGCGGCGGCTGCGGCTGGGTCGCGCCGGATATGGCGCAGGCGCTGCGTTGGCTTTGAGTGCAGTGGCGAAACCCCATTACGGTCTGCTGCTGCTCGCCGCGGCGCAATGGCCTGTTGCCGCTGGCACCGGTCGAGGCCGGCCACGCGGGTGGCTCATGCGATGGCTGCCGCGGCCGTTTGTCGGCGCCATCGTCGCTGGCCTTTTGCTGCTAGCCCTGAGCCTGCTGATCGCGCCAGCCGGGGGTTGGCACTCCTGGATAACCCTCGTGCTCGGCAACACCAGCGTTACCGAGTTGCCGCCCGGCCACAGCTCCATCGCCGCACCCTGGAACCGAAGCATTCCGGGCGAGGTGGCACGCCTGCTGATCCCCAATAAATTCAGCCAGCCGCTGGTTGCCAGTCCCGCCGCGGCGGCGTGGCTGTCCAGCGGGCTGGTGTTGGCCGTGACGGCGGCGACCTTCTGGCTGCTGCAAGACGCGCTGCGGAGAAATTGGCGGTCGCGCGCGCCACCTGACCCGCGGAGCATCGACCTGGAGCTCTCGTTGCTATCGGTGCTGGTGTTCCTGGCCGCCCCAGCCAGTTGGACCCACCATCTGGTGATGCTGCTACCGGCGGCGCTGGTGCTGCTGCGCGACGCCGTTCTCGACCCCCGCGAGGCACTCGCCAGCCGGCTCACCGCGGCGCTGGTCCTGGCCGTCCTGGCGCTGACCCTCGATGACCTGATCCCCCGCGACCTGCGTGTCTCGTCCCAGCCACTCATGGCGCTGATGACCGTTGCCGTGCTGGCGTTGTGGTTGCTCTTGATGCAGCGGCTCGGGCAGCGCGCATCCTGAGCCGACGCCGCCGCTGCTCAGCAATTTCAAATTTGGCCAGTTTACGCCCGGAGTACGGAGCTTTAGCTCCGTAAGAGCGGTCGTGGCTGGATAAACTTCGCCGGGCCAGCAATACGATCAGGGCAAATTTGGAATCGCTGGCCACGCTATCGCCGGTATGGGCTTGGCGCGCGTCGTGGTGCTATGGTGCGGGGTTTTGTCGCTACTGCTTCACGATCACCACGGCCGATACCGCTAGCGACGGCCACTCGCACCCTACCGGAGACCCCATGTCGGCCACCCACTATCTGCTGGACAGAGAAACCATCGAGCATTGCATCGATAGCGTCTCGCTGGACCGCGGCGTTCGCTACGCGCGCGGCGGCAACGTGCTGGCCGCGCACCTCGATACCGCACGCGCCATGGCCACCGGGCGCGTGCGCGGCTCGCGGGGTCGCGCCTATCAGTGCATCGTGCAGGTCGCAATGCTGCCAAACGGCGATCCGGACCTGGTCGGGCAGTGCTCCTGCCCGGTGGGCTACAACTGCAAGCACGTCGCGGCAGTGTTGTTGGTATTGAGCGAACGCGAGGCCCAGACAGAAGGAGCCAAGTCGGCCGGAACCAACTCATCTGGACCGGCGGTATCGGAGACCCAGCTACCGATGGAATTGCGGGGCTGGCTGAGTCGCGTCGAGCGACTTGCCAACACCACCGCCGCGGCGACCGAGGCGCGCGACCACTTGCTGTATCTGGTTGATCGGCATACCAGCTACGGGATCAGCTCGACCCTGCTCAGCGCCGTCAAGGTGCGCCGCCTGGTGGAGGGCGGCTGGGGTAAGCCGCAGGAGTTCAACATCCTTGGGCAGTCCAGCGCCGGCTTCGTGACGCGGGAGGATCAGCGCATTCTGGCCCTGGTGCAGAGCCGCCACCAGACTGGTAGCGCCGGCTATGGCAATGGCTACCGGCAGGCACGGCTCGACGAGCACACCGGCGCCGACGTGATGCACGCGATCGTCGGCAGCGGTCGTGCCTATTACCAACGTCCGGATGCCTGCGTGCTGAACAACGCCGGCCCGCTGGCCGCGCAACTGCTCTGGCGGCTGGGGGAGGACGGACAGCTGCACGTGGAGCTGGAGGCGGACCGACCGGGCCTGCTGCTGTTGCCGATGACACCGCCCTGGTACCTGGACCCCGAGACCGGCGACTGCGGTCCGCTACAGACCGGGCTCGGCGATCAGGAGGCGGGCCTGCTGGCGATGGCACCGCCGGTGCCGGTGGCGGCGGCCGACGCGCTGCAGCAGACCTTCCAGGCCCGCATCAAGCAGCTGCGCCTGCCGCTGCCCGAACGCCCGCAACGTCGCGCGATGGAGGCCAAGCCACCGACGCCTTGCCTGTTCCTGCACAGCATCGACCTGGCCAAGCAGGACAGCACGCGGTATTGGACGATGCGACGCGAACCCCAGTGGGCCCACGCGGCGATACTCCGGTTCGACTATGACGGCGTTTTGGTGAACCCGCGCGACCGCGCGCAGGACCTGCAGCGCATCGAGGGCGGCGTGCTGCTGGAAGGCAAGCGCGACGCCAGCGCCGAGGCCGCGGCGGTGGAGGTGCTGAAGGGGCTCGGCTTTCGGCAGCGCCTGGACCTGAACGACTTCCCCGGCCTCTGCTTCGAACAGGTCGACGACGGCGCCTGGCTGCGCTTCATGGGCGATCGCCTGCCGCAACTGCGCGCGGACGGATGGCGCATCGAGATCGATGCCGACTTCCGCTTCCACGTCGCCCCCATCGGCGACTGGGACGTCGACATTGAGGCCGCCGAGGGCGGTCGCTGGCTGGACCTCGGACTCGGCATCGACGTCGACGGCACGCGCCTGGACCTGCTGCCGCTGTTGGTTGGCCTGATCAAGCAGCAGCCGGGCGAGCTGGCCCAGGCGCTGCAAGACGAGGCGGCCACGCTGCCCGTGCGCCTGGAGGACGGCCGTCTGATCCTGATGCCCGCCGAGCGCATCCGTCCCATCCTGGCGACCCTGGTGGAGCTCTACGACCCGGAACGACCGCTGTCTCAAGGACGGCCGGGTGCGGCTGTCGCTGGTCCAGGCGGGCCAGCTGGCGGAGCTGGAGGCCGCCGATCCGGCCTTGACCTGGCGCGGCGGCGAGGCGGCGCGGGACTGGGGCCGCAAACTCCAATCCTTCGATGGTCTGGAGAGCGTGGAACCACCGGCCGACTTGCAGGCCGAGCTGCGGCCCTATCAGCGCCAAGGGCTGGACTGGCTGCAGTTCTTGCGCGCCTACGACCTCGGCGGTGTGCTGGCGGACGACATGGGGCTGGGCAAGACGGTGCAGACCCTGGCCCATCTGTTGGTAGAAAAGGCCGCCGGCAGGGCTGATCGACCCAGCCTGGTGATCGCCCCAACCAGCCTGATGTTCAACTGGCAACGCGAGGCGCAGCGCTTCGCGCCGGCGCTGAAGGTGCTGCTGCTGCGTGGCCCGGATCGGCAAAGGCACTTCCCATCCATCGCCGAGCACGATCTGGTGCTGACCACCTACCCGCTGCTGCCGCGTGACCTCGACGTGCTGGCGGCGCAGGACTGGCATCTGCTCATCCTCGACGAGGCCCAGGCGATCAAGAATCCGCGCAGCAAGGCCGCCCAGGCAACCCGTGCGCTGACCTCACGACACCGGCTGTGCCTGACCGGTACGCCGTTGGAGAACCACCTCGGCGAGCTGTGGTCCCTGCTGGACTTTCTGATGCCGGACATGCTCGGCGATGAGCGTCGCTTCCGACGCCTGTTCCGCACCCCCATCGAGCGCCACGGCGACGAGGCGCGCAGCGAGCAGCTGCGCCGGCGCATCGCGCCCTTCCTGCTGCGTCGTACCAAAGAGGCGGTGGCCACCGAACTGCCGCCGAAGACCGAGATCCTGCGCGAAGTGCCGCTGGCCGGAGACCAGCGCGACCTATACGAGACCCTGCGTCTGGCGCTGCACGAGAAGGTGCGGGCGGAGGTCGCGCGCAAGGGCATGGCGCAGAGCGGCATCATCATCCTGGACGCGCTGCTGAAACTGCGCCAGGTCTGCTGCGACCCGCGCCTGGTGTCGTTGGAGAGCGCGCGCACGGTCAAGGGCTCCGCCAAGCTCGAACTGCTGATGACGCTGTTGCCGGAACTGCTTGAGGAGGGTCGCCGCGTGCTGCTGTTCTCGCAGTTCACCAGCATGCTGGCGCTGATCGAGACGGAACTGGGCAAGCTCGGCCAGCGCGAAAAGCAGCGACTTCGTCAAACTCACCGGCCGCACCCGCAACCGTGCCGCGCCGGTGGACGCCTTCCAGGCCGGCGAGGTGCCGCTGTTCCTGATCAGCCTCAAGGCCGGCGGCAGCGGCCTCAACCTCACCGCCGCCGACACCGTGATCCACTACGACCCCTGGTGGAACCCCGCCGCCGAGCGCCAGGCCACCGACCGCGCCCATCGCATCGGCCAAGACAAGCCGGTGTTCGTCTACAAGCTCCTCACCGAGGGCACCGTCGAACAACGCGTCGCCGAACTCCAAGCGCGCAAGCAGGCCCTAGCCGATGCGATGCTGGCCGGAGGCGGTGCCTCTGCAGGCTCGCTGACCCACGACGACCTGGAACTGCTGTTTGCGCCGCTTGATGGCTAACGAGCGTTTCGGCGTTGTCTCGACCCTCTACGCCGCGGTGTGCGTCGTTGCACAAGATCGCGCCGGCCTCAAGCGCCTGCTGCTTAGGCCCGAACGCTCGATGGCGGCCCGCTATCTCTAGGCCACGCTGCTGGCGCGGCTGTTCGAGTCCGTGAGCGTTGACCGAGCACCCCGCCTTCGCTACCCTCAGCTTTCCGGACCCTTATGGACGCGCGGGGAGGCATTGATTGCCTGTCCGTTTGACAGGAAGCCCCGGATTTTTAAACAGCTATTCGGTCGTTATCCTCATGCCGCCGAATGCAACTCCTCACGCAAAATCCGGCGCAGCGCGTCCTCGTCAACCGGCCGGCGAGCCAGATGCTCGCGCAGGGTGCGGTTGATAAGCGTCTGGTAGCCGATACCCTGCTCGTCCGCACTTCGGCGAAAAGCGTCC
Source organism: uncultured Gammaproteobacteria bacterium (assembly GCA_963698775.1). GTDB lineage: Bacteria > Pseudomonadota > Gammaproteobacteria > Chromatiales > Chromatiaceae > Thiohalocapsa. The sequence goes on along the minus strand of CAVOSE010000042.1, from coordinate 3,619 downwards.
AGGACATCGTCGTCCAGCATGATCGTGATCCGGGTCTTCCCGGCGCGCAGACGGTTCAGATGATCGATCTCTGTCGCGCGACGCGCGCCATTCATCTCGTATTCAGGCTTCATAAGCTTGCTGCTCTCTCCTCGTGGACGGGCGGGCCGAGATCAGCCGAACGGTGTCCGGCGGACGATAGGTGTAAACGACCGTCAACAGGCGTCCCAGCGCGTCCATGCCAACGGCCACAAAACGCTGTTCTCCTTTGGCGTCGGCGTCCTCACGCACCAGCGCGCGGGGATCAAAGAGCACCGGCGTCGCGTCTTCCAGATCGACACCATGCTTACGCAAATTCGCCGCGCGTTTTGCCGAGTCGTATTCCATCTGCATGGCGTTAACTATACATATTCGATATGCATCCACAAGGGATCACCGATGAGCGAGCTGCCGGATCGCAAAGCATTGACCGCCCAGGTCGACCACCTACTGTTGCAACAGGGCCGCCTCGACCCGCTGGAGCTGCTGCTGGCGCTGGAGTTGCTGCCCTACGAGGATTACCAGGCGTGGCGCCTGGGCCGACGCGCCAATCTGCAAGACGCGCTGCTGGCGGAACCCGCGGCCGTTGCCGCGCTGCTTGAGCGCGCCGCTGCCTATGCGCGCGGCCAGGGCCTTAAACCGACACCGCTGGAGCACCGCGGCTGGGGCGATCACGACGCCCCGTTGTGCATCGGTCCCAACCACGACCTGACGCAGGCCTGCGCCACTGTCTTGGAGCCGGCAGCGGATCGGCGCCAGCTCGACCTGTTCCACGACTCCCGCGAGCTGTTGATTGAGACTGGGATCCGCGACGCCCTCGCCCAGCGCCGCCTCGCCGACGCCCGTGATCGGATCGCCGAACTCATGCATCACAATCCGCGCCACAGGCAATTGCGGGGTTATCTGCAACTGCTGCAGGTCGCCGACGAGGGCGAACAGGCTGAGGCGGACGACGGCGTCGCGATCCGGCTCGAAATCCTGGACGACATCGAGCCCCTCGCGCGCGAGCTGCTCGGCCATCAGGCACGCGACTTCCTCAGCGCTCTCTGGGCCGGCTTTGCCCAACGACTCGCCGAGGTCGCGTTCGACCCCGCCGCGCCGCGGCTGCACGCCAGCCACGCCTGGCTGCGCGCCGAACGTTGGGACGCGGTCCGAAGCACCATCGAGGCCGAGCCCGAATGGCGCTGGCAGCCCGATCTGGTCGCGCTGCACGCCGAGGCCGCCTGGCGCCGACGCGACCCCGCAACCGCCCGCCAAGACTGGGCTTGGCTCTGCTGGGAACATCCAGATCACGCGGAACGCCGGCTTGCCGCGGCGACACTGCCAGACCCGCGTCTGCGCGAACTCTGGAACGCCTTCGAAGACATCGACGATGCGCTCGAGGTCGAGGAATTCCCCGCCTGGCTGCTCCTGCACGACAGCAGCGCAGGCGTCGCCGTACCGCCGGATCGGGCCCCGGCTGATGAACGCGGCGCCGTCTACAGCCTGCTGCACCGACTGGTCAGCGGCGACGACGACGTCGAACTGCGGCGCCAACTCGACGACATGCACCCCACCCTGTTGCGCCTGTTTCTCGCCAGTCGTCGGACGGCCATGAGACTGTGAAAGTATTCGCTCGCCAGGCGGCGAAGCCGCCACTGGGAGCGCCGGCATCCTGCCGGCTCGCCGCCGCCAGGCGGCGTCCTGGACCTGCTATAAGCGAGTAACATGCTGTAAATTAAGTGCAAGAAACGGCGCTTCGCGCCGCGGCCGGCAGGATGCCGGCGCTCGTACGCCCGTGAGGGCGCATTGTCTGCACGGTGAGAGTCCGTGTCCGAGTATGCCAAAGCTCGGTAGCTGAAGGTAACTGCGTCGTCGCGAGGCGGGGTGGGGAGTAACCGGAGGCGAACGGTCGGTCCGTAGGATGACGAACCCGATTCGGCGGGGTGTTGCGGCGAGCCTGCGAGCGTGTGGCGAAGCCCGAAACGCGTGCTCGACGTTGAGCTGGCGAGACCAAACGATCGAGCGGCGGCATCACGTGGTTGGGGGCGGAACGGTCGGAAGGCAGTGCGAGGTAAACGGGGAGACCTGTCGGTGGACCACGGGCTGGCTCTGAGGCAGTCTTCCACCTGCATTGCCCTGACGGCCCGCCTGAGTTGCGGGAGAATTACGGCTTCTCTCTGCAGAAGCTAAACCGTATCAAGGCGCAACTTGCCGATGCTCTCACCGCCGCCTGCAACCAATGGAGCGCAATCCATAGTGAACACTGAAGAACTGGAACGCGCCAACACGCGTGCCGCGCAACGCCAATCCGAAGGCCCGGTTGCGGTCTCCGCCCACTACGACAAGCGCGTGCATCGCATTGTCATCGGTCTATCCAGCGGCATCGAGGTCGGATTCCTGCCCCGTGACGCTCAAGGACTTGAAGAGGCGAAGCCGGCCGATCTCGACATCATCGAGATCAGCCCGTCGGGCCTAGGCTTGCACTTTCCCAAGCTGGATGCGGACCTCTACCTTCCCGCGTTATTGGAAGGCTTCTTTGGCAGTCGTCACTGGACCGCGGCTCAGCTCGGCAAGAAGGGCGGCAGCGTCAAGAGCGCCGCCAAGGCGCAAGCCGCCCGCGAGAACGGCCGCCGTGGGGGCCGACCAAGTACGGCGTCTGTAACCTGACCCTGACGGCGCCTCGCGTGGGCCGCTACCCGATCAGCCCTGACGCGGGCTCGGGGTCAGCTCGACGGTGCTCTGGCCGTTACCGATCCACAGGTCGCCGCCGTCGATGGTGCATTGCAGGTCCATGGCCCGCTCCGCCAACGCGGTTAGGGCTTGGACACCGTCGGTGGGCAGATCCAGCACCCGCAGATTGGTCAGGCGCGCCAAGCCGTCCTGGTTCTGCTGCCACCACAGGTCCGCCGCCCGCCCGGCGTAGGTGAGGACCATCACCTCGCGGGCGCGGCCGCAAGCCTTGCGCAGGCGCCGCTCGTCCGGCTGGCCGACCTCGATCCATCGCTCGATCTCTCCGGAGAGGCTGTGCTGCCAGAGGTCTGGCTCCTCGTCGGTGGAAAGCCCCTTGCCAAAGGCCAGCCGGTCTCCGGCGAACAGGCAGAAGGCGAGCAGGCGCACCATCATCCGCTCGTCGGTCTCCGAGGGGTGGCGCGCCAGCGTCAGGGCATGGGTCTCGTAGTAGTGACGATCCATGTCGGCGATCTGCACCTGGGCCTTATACACGGTTGCCTTGAGGGCCATTGGCTAGAAAAACGCCTTGAGAATCAGAGCGAGTACCCCGCCGATGACGAGTCCGACCATCCACTTGATGAGCTTCAACTCTCCCTCGACCCTGACGACGTCCGCCTTGGTCGCAAGCTGATTCTCCAAAGCCTCCGCGAAGACTGCCGCAAGCGCCTCAGCCTCCGCCTCGGCCTGTTTCTCAGGCACGCCCCCTTCTCGCAACCTCCGGGCGAACTTAAGTGTATCGAAGGTGATTGTTGCCATGATGTGCTACCTCAAAGTTTGCTCCGAAGTGTCCCATATCCAACACAGGCCGCAACTGGCTTTTGAGTGGCGATAGGCGAAAGCCCTGCATTCCGATTTGCTGACGAATCGACGCATCGGGCTTCGCTCTGTC
>CAVOSE010000041.1:0-77239 GCA_963698775.1 uncultured Gammaproteobacteria bacterium | reverse complement strand
CACCGAACAACAGCCGTTGTTTACCGATCAAGCCCAAGCACATAGACTCGGGACATGACTGCCCCAAACGACAACGCAAACAGGCGCGAGCACGCCAGACCGAACCAGGGGTGAGCCTCGGCCACCCACCGCCGGCGTGCCGGCCCATCCCAACTGTCCCGGCCGACCAGACATCGCTGACGCCGGGTGAGCTTGTCTTGCTCGCCGGGTTCGTCGACCGCGTGCGGGCCGCCAGCGTGCCGAACACCCTGAAACGCATCACCCTGTTCGGCAGCCGGGCGCGTGGACAGTGGCATGCGGATTCCGATCTGGACATAGCCGTCTTTGTCACATCGGGGGCGGCGAACGACCGGGATCGGCAACGCCTAGCCCATCAATTGGCGGAGATCGCAGACCAAGCCCAAACCGGCTGGGAAGACCTGCCACTGTTGCGACCAATACTGATCGCGACTGACCAACCGATCAACCGCACGCTGCTTGCGGCGATCGAGGCCGACGGCATTCAGTTATGGCCCTGACTCGCTGGCCCCGACTACACCAAGACGATGACTCAGAACGACAACTCCATAAGCGACAATCCAAGCGGCAATCACAACGATGTCGCCAGTAATCCCCTTACAGGGTGAGCCTCCGCCCTGCATCGCAGAGGACGAGCCGGATTGGCTCTGGCCGTTCTATCGTCGCTGCCTGCACCCAAGCACCAGCGCGAAGGACGCGCCGTTGCCGGCGCTGCCCGTCTCACCGCCAATCTTGCCGGGCCTGGCCTCCGCGTCCTTTATCGAGTGGCGCTACTGGTCGGTGCTGTCGGCGGCGTTTCACGGCATCGTCGGTCTCGCGTTGGCTAATCGGAGCAGCGCTTCGGGGGCATTGCGGAGGGCGGGCTGCTGCTGATCGTCGCCGGCCTGTTCCAGCGACCAATGCTGCCGAGCACCATGGAGCCGAGCGACGCCGAATCACCACTACTAGAACCGGAACCGGCGGAGCTGTGCTGGATGCACCTGTTGCCGACCGCCGCCTGCGGCTTCGATGAACCAAGGCCCGGTTGGCTGCGGGCCGCCGACGCCCATTGCCGCATCGAATTGGATCAGCACGCCGCGTCAGAGGCCGACTTGCGCATCGACAGCGTTAGCGGGCTTCGTCTCAGACTGTCGCATCGCGGGCTGCCGCAAACGGCCATCGAGCCGGTACTGGGCGCTGACCTAGACCGAGGCTTCGCCCGCCTGATCGGCAGCCACTGGCTGGTCCATTGCCCGTCGCCAGTAGCCATCTGCGATGGCGAGATCCGGATGGAGCCGGCAACATTGGCCGCGCTGGCCGATGCCCCCGGGGGTGCCGCGGACAGCTATGCGACGCCGGCGCTGCGGGCACGGGTCGATGCCGGCGAGAGGATGTTTCACTGGCAGCGGGCCAGCGGCTATTACGAACACAGCTTCGGCATCAGGCCCCTGCCGCTGCATGGCTGGGATTTCCTGTTCATTCCCGACGCCGAGCGGGGCCAGTCCGTGGTCCTGCAGACCTACCGGGGCAGCCGAGCGCTACGCTATGTCGAGGTCTGCTGGCAGCAGGACGGCCAGCCGCGTTATCAGCGCTTCGGCGCCGATTGCCTGCAATTGACTTGGACGGAGACCACGCACGATCAGCATCTAGGTGCACGACGCCCGCTTCGCAGGCTAATCCGCGCCGAGGCCGACGGGCTCCGGCTGCAGGTCGACAACCGCGTGCTGCACCGCATCCCGCTGCTGCGGCATCAACGCTTGGCCGTGCGCCACTTCTTCATCAGCGAGGAGATCGGCGTCGCGGATTGGACGCTGCGGGATGCGCGGGGGAGCGTGATCGCCGAGGCCGTCAACCAGCCCTGCGGTGGTGAGCTGGCGCATTTTCGGCTGTAAGCGTAGACACTTCAGCAGAAGCCGCGAAACGGCTCAACAGGTTGTGCGCGCATTGTAGGTGCGGCTTTAGCCGCATGCATTTCTGACTCGTGCGGCTGAAGCCGCACCTACCCACGGAACAACCGCCGGCTTTAGGCCGAGGCCATCACGCGCCCCGCCAAGGCCTCGCCACTGAGCCAGGCGCCCTCGACCCGCGCACCGTTGCACCAGTCGCCGCAGGCACCGATGCCCAGCGCGGGGTCCCACAGGCAACCGAGGTCCAGCGGCGCGTCGACCAGCGAATAGAGCCAACGATGGGCCTGAGACCAGCGGAGCGCGGGCAATGCGGCGCCGGCGCTGCCGACCACCTTGGCGAAGGCGTCCACCAGTGCAGCCACCACCGTTTGCGTGTCCGCGTGCAAGCATGCTCCGGTCCAGTCGGCAGTTGCATGCAGCACCCAGACCGGACCCTGCCGGTCGGGCTTGCTGCCGTTGTCGGCGGCCCAGCGGAGTGGCCCCTGGTTCACGAACAGGCCCTCCAGGGCAGATCCAGCGGGGCGTCGAGGCCGAGCATGACGGTCCAGCAGGGACCATAGCGCACTGCCGCGGCGCGTTGCCGCCAGCTCGGGTGCTGCCCGCAGCAGTTCCACGGCTTGCGGGGCGGGCGCGGCGATCAGCACGCGGTCGAAACGGCCCAGCGCGTTACCCTGATCGTCCGCCAACAACCAGGCGTCGCCGGCGCGCTCCGGCGGGGCGACCCGCGTCCGCAGGCTGACATCGAGATCTTCCGCCAACATCCGCCCGAGGCTGCTCATGCCGGGCACGCCGACCCAGCGCTGATCGTCGGTGCCGGCGGGCACGATCTCGCCGCCGTCGTAGGCACCAAAACGACCCTGCCAAGACGCCACAACGCCGCGCTGCGCCCAGCTCAGCACGCGGCGGCGAAAGCGGGCGTCGCGGGCGGTGAAGTACTGCGCGCCGTGATCGGCCTGTTGCTCGAATTCGGTCACGCGCCGGGTCGCGGCGCGCCCGCCCAGGCCGCGCGACTTTTCGAAGACGCTGACCTGGTGATTCTGATCCGCCAGGGCGCGGGCCGCGGCCAGTCCGGAGAGGCCGGCACCGATGACGGCAATGCGCAGGCGCTCGCCAGACGCGGGGGCCTGCACCCGACGGGCGTAGGCAGCGACATCGAGCCGGCGCGCATGGCCGGCCGTGTCGCGATCGCGCAGGGTGCCGGTGACCGGACGCTCCGGGCTGAATGGCCGGTCGAACAGGCCCAGCGCCCACAGCAGGCCGCCGTAGGAGTTCGGGTCGGAGCCATCCAGCGCGTGACGATGATTCAGGTCGATCAACTCCAGCAGCGCCCGCCGTGGTGACTCGGTCCAGCGCGGAATGGCCTTGGCCCAGGTCATACGCAGGTTGTTGTGCAGTTCACCATGGGCCAGCAGCGAGCGCTGGGCCAGGTCCCAGAGCCGGTCGCCGCTGCGCCCGCGGGCCAGGCGCTCGTGGTCGAGCACGCCCTCGCGCGGATCGACGGCATGGGCGTCGAGGGTCTCCCGCGCCCAAGCGGGCAGCACATCCCAGGCCTCCGGGTCCTCGGTAAAGGCGCAGAAGTTGTGCGCCAGCTCGCGCCAGATCAGCAGTTCGTCGAGAAACTTCTCAGCGCCATCCCCGCCGCGCTCATGGGCCTCGCGGGCGATACGAAATGGCGACACCTGACCATGGTGCAGGTACGGCGACAACCGACTGACACCCAGCGGCCACGGCTGCGCGGCGTCGTTGCGACGCCGATGGTAGCTGGGCAAGCCGTCCTGCTTGAAGCGCTGCCAACGGGCGTAGCCGGCAACGGAGCCGCCGGGAGTATGCGCAACCGGTGGCAGACTGTGGTCGATGTCGCAGCTCGCGCAGAGGGCCGGGATGTCCGCAACCGCCAGGTCCAGCGGCTGAAACGTTAACGCACCGTCGTAGGCGGCCGCCATCGCGTCCGTCTCCGGCCAGGCCCGCGGCACCCGTTCCGTATAGGCGAGCTGGTTATGCCGGCGCAGCTCGAAGGCACGCTCGAAGCGCCGCGGCTGCGACCGCATCGGCGCGATGCAGGCACAGTCAAGCGCCCAGACCGGGGCCTCGGTGCGCGATGCCAGCCGTCGGGTCCAAGCCGGAAACGGCGGCGCGGGAAAGTCCTCGGTCACGATCAGCGCAGCGCGTGCGGCAAGCACCGGTAGCGGGGACGGCGCGGATGGATCGGTCGGCAAATGAAACACCGCCCGCACACCGCGAGCCGCCAGCTCGGCATGGGCATCCCTCGCGCCTTCCAGGATAAAGGCGTGATGCCGATCGGCGTTAAACCGGTGCCGACCCGCCAACCCTTGATACACCAACAACGGCAAGCCGAGTTCAACCGCTGCGTGCAGCGCTGCGTCCAGCGCCGGGTTTTCGTGAGCGCGCACGGCATGATGCATCCAATACAGGACCAGCTCACCGGTGACGGGCAGCGGACGCTCGACGATTGGGTGTAGGCGCTCGCGCAGATGGATGGGCAGTCCTGCAAACAGCGGTGACGGCATCGGGCGACTTCCGGTGGTAATGCGTGGCACGGGACAGAAGCACCAAGGGTACCTTGAAACAGCCACTTCAGCTTGCGGGAGACGATGCGCTACGAAGGTCGGGAGCACTCGCCAAACGCGCATACCGGCGCAGGTTGGGCCGGCAACATGCAGATCAACGCGTTGGGCAAGCGTCGGCATTGGCTGCGGACTCCGGCTCGGACGTGTAGGCAGGCCATTCGGTCCGCAGCAGCAACGGCATTTGGCGTTTAGCTGGATTTGGCCAACTGAATTGAGGCCGGCGCGACGCGCTTGGGATGGGCCGCGGCCCGGCACGCTTCGAACGCATCGCAGCCGCCCCCATTGGCGCCTATACTGAGATCTCGCCAGCGATCTGTCCTTGCGATGTTGCCCACCAGGAAAATGACAAACCCCCAGCATGCATGGGCCATTGCGGAAGCGGCGGCCTGCCCATTCATGCTTGCCTCGGTGCGCGGCAATAAGAGATTTGCAGGATAATGACGCTATGTCCCCCGACCTCAGCCATCTCCTCGAAGCCGATACCAACCATGCCGTTCAGATCGCCGATCGGATCTGGTGGGTGGGTCACGTCCTCGACGACGACATCTTTCAGTGCCACGTCTATCTACTTGAGCAGGGCGATCAATCCGTCCTATTCGATCCCGGCTCACGCCTGACCTTTGCCGGCACGCTGCGCAAGATCGAAGAGGTGATCCCGTTCACCCATATCCGCTACTTCGTCTGCCACCATCAGGACCCGGACATTGCCGCCGCGTTGCCGCTGATCGACCAGATGGTGGAGCGAGAAGACGCGGTGGTGGTCACGCACTGGCGCGCCCAGGCCCTGCTCAAGCATTACGGACTACGGCTACCGTTTTGGCTGGTAGACGAGCACGACTGGCGGCTCCCGCTGGTCGACCGGGAACTGCGCTTCGTGTTTACGCCCTACGCCCATTTTCCCGGCGCCATTTGCAGCTTCGACCCGAGCACAAGCGTGCTCTTCTCCAGCGACCTATTCGGCGGCTTCACCGAAAAGCCGACGCTGTTGGCCAAGGACGAATCCCACTTCGAGGTCTTGCGGCCCTTCCACGAGCACTACATGCCCAGCCGCGACATCCTTGACTTCGCCATCAGCCAGATCGAGCAGCACCCGGTGCAGATCATCGCACCGCAGCATGGCTCCATCATCCCGCCGCGGCTGGTGCCCTTCATGCTGGAAAAGCTCAGACATCTGGACTGCGGCATTTACCTGTTCGCCCGTGAAAACACCGACATCCGGCGTCTGTCACGGCTCAACGAGACGCTGCGCGAAATCACCCAGACCATGTTGCTGTACCGCGACTTTCGCGATATCGCCGAACGGCTGTTCGATGTGGTGCGCAACAACCTGCCCGCGAAACGCATCGATTACTACGCACTGATCGACGACGACCAAATCCTGACGCTGACGCGCGACACCCGATTTGACGGACTGACCGAGGGCGAACCAGAAACGGTCCGCTCCCTGCTCGGCAAGACCCGCGCTGAATGGGAGGCCATGCATCTGCACGACCCGGCCATGCAAGGCCATCAGCTGCACCCTGGCCCCTTCTGCAGCCGTCCGGACGCTGCGGACAGCTTAGTCCTGACGTTGCCGCTCTTTTCGCCTCTGCACGCACGCATGGAGGCGGTCGCCATCATCCACGTGGAGGCCATGACGGCGATTCCACCCGACATGGATCTGCTGGTCCAGCAACTGATGACGCCGCTGCAAGTCGCCCTGGAGCGCGAGGTCATTTACCGACGCATCGAGCAGGAACGTCACAAAGCCTACCAGCGCTCGATCCGCGACTCGCTGACCGGACTCTTCACCCGGGTCTACATGCACGACGTGGTCGCCCGCCAATGCAGCATCGACGACCGCGCCGAGACCACCGCGCTGGCCACCATCATGCTTGATCTCGACCACTTCAAACGCGTCAACGACGAGCACGGCCACGCCGCCGGCGATGCCGTACTGCGTCAGAGCGCAGACATCCTGATGCATACCGCCCGCGCCACCGACATCCCCGTGCGTTTCGGCGGTGAAGAGTTCATCGTCTTTGTGGTGGGCGCCGGCACCCTCGGTGCGGCCGAGCTGGCGGAACGGCTACGCAGCGGCATCGAGGCACACCCGTTCGACCTTGGCAGTGGACAGGCGCTACGCGTCACCGTGAGTATTGGCGTCGCAACGCGTCGGCCCAGCGAGAGTATGGAGGCACTCATCCGGCGCGCGGACGAGGCCCTCTACGCGGCCAAGAACAACGGCCGCAACCAGGTCTGTCTCGCAACGGACCCGCCGGCCGCCTAAGAAAAGCAACGACCGGCGGCAACTGCAACAAATCGCCGATCCAAGCGCAGCCAACACGGCGACCTGACACCCCCAACCGACCAACGATCAGCCCATCGCGAGCATGACCATATGGGAAAGAGTCCACCGACACCAATCCCCCTCACCGATCTCAGTAAACGCGTCAACGAAGCACGCGCGCTGATCCATGATCTGCTGACCGAGCTGATCGGCCCGGTCGAACTAAGCTACGACTTCCATCGTGAATGGAACGGCTGCTGGAAGGCCTTGGTCGACATCAGCGGCACCGTCAGCGGCAGACTCGAGTTCACGCTCTTAGAGACCGCCGACGGCGCGCTGTTGGCACTGCCACGCCCGCTACCCGAGCGTTGGCGCACCGAGACCGGCATCCCGGCCGGCGACGGCAGTCGTTGGAGTATCGACGACGGCGGGCTGTTGGTGGCGTTCGCGGCCAGTTCCGCTTGAACAGATTCGAAAACGACTCGGCCCAAAGCAAAAAAGGCCGATCCGGGACGTCCGAGATCAGCCTTTTCGCTTTACATGTTGGTCGGGGTGAGAGGATTCGAACCTCCGGCCCCTGCCTCCCGAAGGCAGTGCTCTACCAGGCTGAGCTACACCCCGTTGACTCTTTAACTCACCGGCAATTGGTCGGGACTCGCTGGTGGCTTTTTCGTTTAATCGCTCGCGTCAGCGTCTTTCGACGAAGCTGAGCCCGTTTCATTCAGGAAAGTACTGCGCATCGCCCCGGGCAGCCCCCAACAACCTAAGCTACGTAGCTGAATTGCAGGATAAATCGTCTCAATGAGTCCGAGCGACCGCAAAGTCGGCCGTCGCTTCCATGGCTCTCCGAGCCGGACTATCCGGCAATACCTTCAGCATGTCCTTGGCAGATTGAGCGTGAGCCTTAGCGAGCTTCGCAGTGTAGTCGATTGCTCCGCTCGACACAATGGCTTCGATGACGTCGTCGATGCGCTCGCGCCCGCCAGTCTCGATGGCAGATCGAAGCAGCGCTCGCTGTTCACTAGTACCTACCGCCATTGCGCGGATCACCGGCAGCGTGGGCTTGCCCTCGTCAAGATCGTCTCCGATATGTTTACCGATAACATCCGCGTCAGACTCATAGTCGAGCGCGTCGTCGACGAGCTGGAAGGCAATGCCGAGATGCGAGCCGAAACTGGCCACTGCGTCTTCGACCTCGCGCGGCATCCCGGCGAGGACGGCGCCGAGTCGAGTTCCCGCCTCAAACAAGGTGGCGGTCTTGCGCTCGATCACCTCCATGTACCGGGCCTCGTCGGTGTCTGGATCTTTTGTGTTGAGCAGTTGCAGGACCTCGCCTTCAGCGATTCGATTGGTTGCGTGGGACAGCACATCCATGACCCGCATGTTGCCGACATCCACCATCATCTCGAAAGCGCGCGAGTAGAGGAAATCACCCACGAGGACACTGGCCTCGTTGCCCCAGACGGCGTTAGCGGTGTCCCGGTTGCGGCGTAGGTCCGAACCGTCGACGACGTCGTCGTGCAGCAACGTAGCGGTATGGATGAACTCGACGACGGCAGCAACGTCGCGGTGAGCCATGCCTTCGTAGCCGCAGGCACGCGTTGACAGCAGCACCAGCAATGGGCGCAGTCGTTTCCCGCCACTACCTACGATGTAGTGGCCGATCTGATTGATTAGCACCACGTTCGACTGCAGGCGCTTGAGGATGATCTCGTCGACTGCCTGGATGTCTTCGCTGACCGGTGCCCGTATTTCGGACAAAACCATTGGGCGGGGTTTCGATTTGGGAGGAGTCGGCGATGCTATGGTTGCTCCAGCGCCATGTCAAGCTCGGACGAGGCGAAACTGCGGAGTAACGAGGGTGGCAAGGACCGGTCCGCAAGCTTCAGCGCGAGCCTCAATCGCGGGGGCCTATGATAACTGCCACCGTCAAGCGCCCCCAGCAAGCCGAGGAACCGGGCCTGCGAAGGTTTTTGGGGAAGGCGGTGGGCAAGCGGGAGCGCACAGCCGCAAAGCTTCGGTTACGCCGCAGGATTGATTTGACGGAGTAGATCTGAAACCGCTATAGTTCGCGGTCTTTCACGATGCACGCTGGCGCAAATGCCGCCTGAAACCGCGGGTACATGCGGCGGCGACGCAGAGCGCCCACGATCGGAAGTAGCCGCCCGGAGTCCGGTTTCGCAATAGCGGCGGGCTGGCGATCTGAGGTGCGCTAGAAGGGCGTAAAGTCGCTAGCCACAGGAAGTCAACCTTGGTTGCGGATCGCACCCTCTGCATCACGAACATCGATTTCGACATCCGGGAAACAAGACCATGTATGCAGTCATTGAAACAGGCGGTAAGCAGTACCGCGTCGCCGAGGGCGACAAGGTTCGCGTCGAGAAGCTCGACGCCGAAGAAGGCACGAGTATCGACATCGCAAAGGTGTTGATGATTGCCAATGATGGCCAAGTGCGCCTCGGCAAGCCGTTCATTGAGGGCACCATGGTGTCCGCCGAGGTGACCGGCCATGGGCGCAACGATAAGATTAAGATCATCAAGTTCCGGCGCCGGAAGCATCATATGAAGCGACAGGGCCACCGTCAGTGGTTCACGGAGCTGAAAATCACTGGCATTTCGGCGGGTTGATATCCCCGGCACGCGTCTGAGCGAGTCCGCACCAACCAACGAACTCCGGCTTGGGGCTACGGTTGCGGCGGGCATCAGCGGGCGACGCAGCGTTTACAGAGACATTCAAGACTTAGACTGACCACAGCGACTCGGGAGACCCGGAACCATGGCACACAAAAAGGCAGGCGGCAGTTCGCGCAACGGCCGCGATTCGGAATCCAAACGCCTCGGCGTCAAGCTGTTCGGCGGCCAGCAGGTTAGGGCCGGCAGTATTATCGTGCGCCAGAGAGGCACACGCTTCCACAACGGCGTCAATGTCGGATGCGGCCGGGATCACACGCTGTTCGCCCTGAAGGACGGCGAGGTCCGATTTGAGGTCAAGGGCCCAAAGAACCGCAAGTTCGTCAGCATTGTCGAGCTTCAGACTGCCGAGGCCTAAGGCTCCACGCTCGGCAGTCACCCGCCAGCCGATAGGCGGCGCGTCGGGGCTAATCCTGCGGTCCGCGACTGGCGGGGCGACGACGTTTGAAGCGGTCACCGCTGACCGCTGAAAGCCCTGCCACCCGGCGGGGCTTTTTCATTTTTCTCACGGTGACAAGAACGTGAAGTTTGTCGACGAGGCACTGATACAGGTCGAGGCCGGTGACGGCGGCAGCGGCTGCGTCAGCTTTCGCCGCGAGAAGTACATCCCGAAGGGCGGCCCCGATGGCGGCGATGGCGGCGATGGCGGAAGCGTATTTCTGGTCGGCGACGCCAACCTGAATACCCTGGTGGATTTTCGCCACAGGCGCAGACACAAGGCGGAGCGTGGGCAAAACGGCAGGGGCCGTAACATGACCGGGCGCTCCGGCAACGACACGCTGGTGCGGGTGCCCCTCGGAACCCGTGTACGCGATGCCGAGACGGAGGAGATCGTCGGCGAACTGCTGACTCACGACCAGCGACTGCTGGTGGCGCAAGGCGGCTTTCACGGCATTGGCAACGCACGCTATAAGTCGAGCACCAATCGCGCCCCGCGTCAGTCCACACCAGGCTCCCTCGGTGAAAGGCGGGCGCTGCAATTGGAGTTACTGCTGCTCGCCGACGTGGGCCTGCTCGGTTTGCCGAATGCTGGCAAGTCAAGCCTGATTCGGCGCCTGTCCAGCGCACGGCCGAAGGTCGCCGACTATCCGTTCACGACTCTGCACCCGAACCTGGGCGTCGTCAGCCTGGGCAGCAAACGCAGCTTCGTCATCGCCGACATCCCCGGCCTCATCGCCGGCGCCGCGCAAGGTGCCGGGCTTGGTACGCGTTTCCTAAAGCATCTGTCCCGTACCCGGCTGCTGTTGCATATCGTCGACCTAGCCCCCCTCGACGAGGAGATCACCCCCGCAGCCCAGATACGCACCATCGAGCAGGAACTGGCCGAGTTCGGCCGCGACCTGTCTGACAAGGAACGCTGGCTGGTGTTGAACAAGATTGATTTGATCGACGCGGAGACCTTGGCCGAGCGACGCGATGGGTTGCTATCAGAACTTACGTGGTCCGGACCCGTGTTCGCCATCTCCGCGATCACCGGCGACGGTACCGGGGACTTGGCAGAGTCGCTGATGCGCCGCCTCGAGCAGATGCCCCATCCCCTGGCGGCTATTCAGTCCGAGCCCGCCGAGGCCGACACCGACGATGCCTGGCATCCCCTCGATTAGGCGCTCACTCAGAACTGGGACCGCTGATGTTCTCCCGTGAACGTATTCCGCACACCCGGCGCTGGGTGGTAAAGATCGGCAGCGCGCTGCTCACTCGCGACGGCGCTGGACTCGATCGCGGCGCACTCGCGCCCTGGGTGGAGCAGATGGCCGGCCGCCGCGAGCAGGGCCACGACGTGGTGCTCGTGTCCTCTGGCGCGGTTGCCCAGGGCATGGCGCGCATGGGCTGGCGCCGCCGCCCGCAGGCCTTGCACGAGCTGCAGGCGGCAGCCGCGATCGGCCAGATGGGCCTGATCCGCGCCTATGAAGACTGTTTCGCGCGCCGCGGCCTACACACGGCGCAGGTCTTGCTGACCCGCGATGATCTGGCCAACCGCGAGCGATACCTGAATGCGCGCAGCACACTACGCACGCTGTTGGCATTGGGCGTCATCCCGGTCGTCAACGAGAACGACACCGTCGCCACCGACGAACTGCGCTTCGGCGACAACGACACCCTAGCGGCGCTGGTGGCAAACCTGATCGAGGCGGAGTTGCTGGTCTTGCTCACCGATCAGGAAGGGCTATTCAATGCCGACCCGCGCTTCAATCCCGATGCCTGCTTGATCCGATGCACGCGCATCGACGACAACCGCCTGGATGGCATGGCCGGTGGCAGTGGCAGCGGGTTGGGCACGGGCGGAATGACCACCAAACTCCGCGCGGCGCGGCTGGCGGCCCGCTCCGGCTGCGCCACGGTCATTGCGCCCGGCCGCAGCAGCAATAGCCTCGCACGCATCGCCCTGGGCGAGGAGGTGGGCACTTTGCTCACGCCGGTACAGGAGCCGCAGGCGGCGCGCAAACAGTGGCTGGCTGGACACCTCGCCGTCAGCGGACGTCTTGAACTCGACGATGGCGCCGTCCGCGCGCTCCGCGAATTTGGTCGCAGTCTGTTGCCCGTGGGGGTCGTTGCCGTCCGTGGAGACTTCAATCGTGGCGCGGTGGTGGCCTGCGTCGATACCGCGGGCAAGGAAGTCGCGCGCGGACTGATCAACTACGACGCCCAAGATACGATTCGCATCAAGGGGCGTCCCAGCTCGGAGATCGAGTCGATCCTTGGCTTTGTCGACGACTCGGAACTAATTCACAGAGACAATCTGGCGCTGATCTAGCGCAGTACCGAAGCATGCAGCCGCAATGATCGTTCCACTTGCCTCTGGATGACAAACAACTTAGCCTTTGACCAGCATTGTTACTGCTGTAGACGGACATGACGAAAGAGAGAACCGGCATGAATTCCACGGCGAACCCTGGGGCTGACCCCGCGGCTGACACCAGCCCCCTCTTGGACGCTGATGCGGGCACCGATCCGGCCCGCTTCAACATGATCGAGCAACAGATCCGTCCTTGGCAGGTGCTCGACCCACCGGTGCTGGCCACCATGTCCGAGGTACGTCGCGAACTATTTGTGCCGGATGCTTACCAGGGTCTGGCCTACGCCGACATCGAGATCCCCATCGGCCACGGCAGCAGCATGCTGGCCCCCAAAATGGTCGGACGCATGCTGCAAGCCCTCGACATTCACGAACACGACAAAGTGCTCGAAATCGGTACCGGCACTGGTTACGTCACTGCCTGCCTCGCTCGCCTCGGCGGTCGCGTGCTCAGCATCGAGATTGACCCGGACCTGGCGAGCGCCGCGCAGGAGCGCTTGGAGGCGATGCAGTTGCGGCGCGTTGAGGTGATCACTGGCGATGC
Source organism: uncultured Gammaproteobacteria bacterium (assembly GCA_963698775.1). Classification (GTDB taxonomy): domain Bacteria; phylum Pseudomonadota; class Gammaproteobacteria; order Chromatiales; family Chromatiaceae; genus Thiohalocapsa. The sequence goes on along the minus strand of CAVOSE010000041.1, from coordinate 64,446 downwards.
CCTAGCTGGTCCTGTCGACGGCGGCCCCTTCGACGTCATCGCCGTGACGGGTTCGCTGCCGGACGAGGAACGCCTGCCCATGCTGCGCCAACAGTTGAGCACGGGCGGCCGGTTGTTCGCCGTCATCGGCGAGTCGCCACTGATGGAGGCGGTGCTGGAGACGCGCCTGGCTGGGGGTGAGGCGCGCCGGGAAGGTCTTTTCGAGACCTGCGTGCCTGCGTTGCGCAACGTACCCGAACCCGAACGCTTCGTTTTCTGATCTAAGCCCCGTCGCCGTCAGGTTGATCCTGCGCGGCGGCCCAGGACAATCAGGCTTTTGTTTCGCGCTACCGTTCATGGTCCGACGCCAGCCCGGAAGCTCGAGCCTCTGTTTCACGGTAACCCATGCAGCAACTCACCGCCCCGGAACTCAACGATCTTCTGAGTCACTCCAGCCAGGACGAGCGGCCTCTGCTGCTTGACGTGCGCGAACCCTGGGAGTTCGCGATTTGCTGCATCGATGGCGCGCAACTGATTCCGATGCGGCAGGTTCCGGGGTCGCTGACTCAGTTGAACGCCGACCAGCCCGTGGTGGTGATTTGCCATCACGGCATCCGCAGTCAGCAGGTCGCCCTCTACTTGGAGCAACGAGGCTTCTCGCAGGTGTATAACCTGCGTGGCGGTGTCGACGGCTGGGCGCGCGATGTCGATCGCAGCATGGCGACCTATTGACGGCATCCGGTAGTACACCGAGATCACAAACGGGGCTAAGGCGATTGCCGAAGACTTTCATGCCATCGTGCTAGGCTTTTCGCCCATAGAACAACAACGGTAGGCGCGGCATGCATTCATTCGGATGCATTGGACAGCGCCTCGACGAGAGAGGTCATCACAGTGAGCATTCACCAAGCGACAATGCCGCTCTGCCAGAGCGCGTTCTCCCAGCTATTGATCATCGACGCCCAAGAGGGCCTTGCCGCAGCGATGCCGGAGGACGCCTTAGCCAGCGCGGTCACTAACATCAAACGCCTGGTATCAGCGGCTCAAGCGCTGCAGATCCCCATCATCTCCACGGAGCAATACCCAAAAGGGCTCGGCAAAACGGTGGAATCGATCCGAGAAACCCTTCCCCTGACCGTCACGCCGACGGAGAAGACCAGCTTCTCTTGCTGCACAGCCGCCGGTTTCGAGCGCAGCCTCACCAGCCAACCCGAGCGCAAGCAGGTGGTACTGGTGGGCATGGAGGCGCACATCTGTATCGTGCAGACCGCGTCGGGGCTGCAACGCTGGGGCTATCAGGTGTTCGTCGCCGAGGACGCGATCTGTTCCCGCAGCGCCGCCAACCGCATCAATGCGTTAGAGCGCATGCGCCACTGCGGCATCCAGGTGATCAATACCGAGTCGGCGGTCTTCGAGTGGCTAGGCGACTCCGGCCATGAGAAATTCCGTGAGGTCTCGGGGTTGTTCAGGTAGCAGGACCGAGCATGCCGAGGGCAGCGACAACGGTCTGAAATCGCCTAGATCCGCGCATCGACAAGGGCGATGACGCGGGCCAGCGCGCCGCGATTCCGCTCGATGGCCTGCCTGGCATTCTCGCCCACCCGAGCACGCTCGGCGGCGTCACCGAGCCAGCGGATGAGCCATTCGGCCAATGCGTTGGCGTCGGCGACTTCCTGAGCGGCCTCGCAAGCGATCAGGAGCCGCGTGATCTCGGCAAAGTTGAAGCTGTACGGTCCAATCAGTACGGGCACCCCGACTGCCGCAGGCTCCAACAGGTTGTGGCCGCCGTTGGGCACCAGGCTACCGCCGACGAATGCAACGTCGGCAGCGGCCAAGAATACCGGCAGCTCGCCCATGGTATCGCCCAAATAGACCGCCGTATCCTCCTGACAAGGCTGATCCAGACTGTGACGGGCCAACGCAAGGCCCTGCCGCTGCACCAGCCCCGCAACCCGCTCAAAGCGTTCTGGATGCCGCGGCACCAGCACCAACAGGGCCGTTGGAAAGTGGGCCCGCACCCGGGCATGGGCCATCAGGAGTTGCTCTTCCTCGCCTTCGCGCGTGCTGGCAGCCACCCACACCGGCCGATCACTGCCCCAGGCCCGACGCATCACCTCGGCCCTGTCCATCAGGCTGGCGGGCACCTGCACATCGAACTTGATACTGCCGGTGACGGCGATGCGGGCCGGATCAACGCCCAAAGACTCGAAGCGAGCAGCGTCCTCGATGCCCTGCGCAGCGATCAACCCAAACCGGCGCATCGTCTCGGCACTGAACCGACGTACGCGGGCGTAGCCGCGAGCAGAGCGCGCCGACAGCCGGCCGTTGACCAATAGCACATCAATCCCGCGCCGATCGCACTCGGCCAGCATATTCGGCCAGATCTCCGTCTCCATCACCAGCACCAGGCGCGGCGATACGACGTCCAGAAAGCGCCGCATGATCCGACCGAGGTCGAGGGGCGTGTAACGATGCTGAACGGCATCCGCGAAAAGGTCCTGCAGCCGGCGCGCGCCGGTTGGTGTGGTTGTTGTCACCAGTACCGACAGATCGCGCCGCAACAGATGGCGGATCAGGGGTTGAGCGGCCTGGACCTCACCCACCGAGACGGCATGAATCCAGACATCGGCGGGCTGTGGCAATGGGTTGAAGCGTCCGACGCGCTCGCCCCACCGCTCACGATAGGCAGGCGCACGCCAACTGCGCCAGAACAGGCGCAACAGCACCAACGGCAGCAGCATCCATAGCAACAGGGAATATAAGTGGCGCAGCATTGCTAGCGGCGCGACGAGCCTTGCATCCAATCGGCCGGGCAGCAGAACCGATCGCCACCGAGCGCGGCGACGCGCCGGGGCTCAACCCACGCTTCGCGTCGAAGGGCTACGACCCTGCCACCTGAACCGGATGAGCGACAACGGCGCCCGCCGCCGGCATGGCGATGGGTACGTCAGTCGCGTTATCGGCATCGCGCAGGGCCGCATCGAACCACGGCAGATGCAGCAGCGCGACCAATCCCCAGAGCATGATGACACCAGCCGGCCAAGCCAATAAGGAGGCCGGCCGGGGGGCACGGAATCGCATGGCGATCCATAGCCAGATCACGGTAAAGAACGCTGCGGTGATGAAGGCCGCCGGATGCCAGACAAAGTCGAAATCCATCGGCAAGTGCTCAGCCAACACACCATGCTGCAGCGGTTGTCCTGTGAACATGTGGTAGGTCCACAGTCCCCAGAGCAGAATGGCCAGGACACCGAACAAGAGAACGGTCAGCAGATAGGCGGGCGTGACGATCAAACGAGGCAGGCGCGGAACACCGCCGGCCGCGATCACCGCCAGCGGTGCTAGCAGCGGCAGGCCGTAGAGCTCGCGCGCGTAGGGGGCGACCAACAGGACGCCCCAGCCCACGATGCTCGCCACCAGCGCGACGCGCACGCCACCACTGGACCAGGTATCGCGCACGCGCACCAACGGCGTCAGGATCGCAAGCAAGGCCGCCGGGAAGGTGAACCAAGGCCACGTGCGCAGCCAGAACTCGACGGTCGTTGGCGGTGCGAGTTGCTCATAATCCGCGGCGACGGTTAGGTAGCGATTGACGGTGTCGTCCCAAAGCCAAACCTCGAACATGGCGGGATCGCGCAGATAGAGCAATGCCGGCCAAATCACCAGCCATGGCAGAGCGGCCACGACGGCGAGGAGCAACACACGCATATAACGTCCGCTGCGCCAATCACGGAACAGAGGCAACAGCAGGGCGGTGAGGCCGATGATTCCCGGACCAACCAGGCCCTTGGATAGGAACGCCAGACCGGCACCGGTGCCGAGCCAGATACCGCCCCAGAACACGCGACGCGGAGCAATGACCAGCCCATACAGGGCCATCGCAAAACCCGCGCTCAGCGCCAGATCGATGACCAGCAAGTGCGCGCTCTGGACTAGCCCTAACGTCCCCATCAGTACGAGCAGGGCGATGGCGCCTTCACCCTGATGCTGGCCGTTACGAACCCAGGTTGCCCGACCGAGCAGCACGGTGAAGCCGAACAGTATCAGGAGATAGAGCCCGGTCGCGAGCCTGGCCGCATCATCGGGCGCCAGCTTCAACGCCTCGGGTACCGCGACGCCCTCGGGCAATGGGAGCGCGAGCGCTCGGTCATAGAGTTCGGCAATGACGGTCGCAGTCACGTAAAACCCGGGCGGCTTTTCCAAAACGGGCTCATCGCCAAGTTTCGGCACCACCAAATCGCCGGAGTCGAGCATGTTGTGGATAATGGCGAACGATTCGGACTCGTCCTGCTGCCACGCGGCATGCCCGGTTAGCCCTGGCACGACGTAGGCCACTGCAAACAGCAGGGTCAACAGACCGAGCCAAAAGGCCGCCCTGTTTCGTTTGATCGCGCCCGCGGATGTTGAATCTGGCTTCGGGGCCTCGCTTTCTGACGTCATTGACCGTTACCTCTGGCCTTGTCGACTGGAATTGACAGCGCATAAATATATCACACGAAACCGCGGGATTTACCCGGCCGAAGTCAACGACGAGCCCTCCAGGCTCGACAGTGTTCACAGACCGACCACGACCGGTTAGACTAGAACCATGACCCGCATCCACAGATGTCGCGATGTGTGCAACCGCTGAGACCGTTGCGATCTTCGTGTCGTTCTCCGGGGCCGGCGGCGTCGAACATATGCTGGTCAACCTGATGCGGGGGTTCGTCGACATGGGCAGGCCAGTGGATCTGCTGTTGGCCGGCTCCACAAGCCCGCACCTGGCGAGACTACCGTCCGCTGTGCGTCGCGTTGACCTAGGCTCGCGGCATACGCTACCGGCGGCACTTGGTGTCGCCCGCTACCTGCGCAGCGAGCAGCCCCGGAGCCTATTGGTGGCCAAGGACCGTGCCGGGCGCGCCGCGGTCATCGCCCGAAGGCTGGCGCGCACGGACACGCGCATCCTGTTGCGCCTGGGGACCAACCTCTCCGCGGCCATGGCCGATCGCTCCGCCTTCAGTCGTTGGTTGCGTTTCGCGCCGATCCGCCGCCTTTATCCAAGCATCGACCACATCGTCGCGGTCTCCGATGGCGTCGCCCAGGACACGGCCTTCCTGGCCCATTACCCGCCAGCACGCATCAGCGTGATTCGAAACCCAGTCCTCACCCCAGAGCTGATAAGGCGTGGCGCCCTGCCCTGCCCGCATCCCTGGCTGCGCGAACACCGCGACCGCGGCGTACCGGTGATCGTCGGCGCCGGGCGTCTGCAGCAACAAAAAGACTTCCCGACCCTGATCCGCGCCTTTGCCCGGCTGCGCAGCACCCGTCCTTGTCGGCTCGTGATCCTCGGCGACGGCCGCCTGCGACGCACGTTGGCGCAATTGAGCGCCGACTTGGGCATCGGTGCCGACGTGGACCTACCCGGTTTTCAACAGAATCCCTACCCATTCCTGGCCAATGCCGACCTATTCACGCTGTCCTCGGCTTGGGAAGGATCGCCCAACGTACTCACCGAGGCGATGGCATTCGGCACGCCAGTTGTCGCCACCGATTGCCCGAGCGGGCCGCGGGAGACGCTCGATGGCGGCCGCTATGGCCCACTGGTTCCGGTCGGCGACGTCATCGCGCTGGGAGACGCCATGGCGCGCACGCTGGAGCGTCCGCTGCCGCGGCAGACGCTGATCGAGGCCGTCCGCGACTACTCACAGGACATCAGCGCAAATCGTTATCTAGAACTCATCGAAACCGTTGGCGCCATGCGAGCAAAAGGTTGAGTCCGGGGCCAATCGGCCGTCTTCATTGCTTCACGAGCTCTCGATAGACCCGCAGGTTCCCGGAGACCATCTCTTCCGACGAGAACTCGTCGAGAATCAACTCCCGACCGCCCGCGCCAAGCCGCCGCCTAAAATCCGCATCGGCAAGCAACCCGGATATGGCCGCACCCAATGCAGCCGAATCACCGGCAGGCACCAACAGTCCGTTCACACCATCGCGCACGGCCTCGCCAATACCCCCGGCACGGCTGGCGACGATCGGCACCCCGGCCGCGGACGCCTGCAACAGGGAAACGCCCAGCCCCTCCAACAGGGCCGGATGGACCAAGAGGTCCAGACAGGGCAGGACCTCGGTCAGATCGTCGCGAAAGCCGGCCATACGGACATGCTCCGCGAGACCCTCGGCGTCGATCCTCTCCTGCAATTGACCGGCCAGCGGCCCCTTGCCAAAGAACACCAGTTGCAGTTTCGGATGGGCCGCGATCAGTCCTGGCATCGCATCCAGCACGAACCGGTGCCCTTTACGCTCGATCAGCTGGGCCACCACGCCGACCAGCAGTACATCGCCGCTCAGGCCGAGCCCCTCTAGGACGCGATGACGCGCACAGGGGCGGCGATAGGCGTCCGCTACCACCGCGCTGCGAACGACGCGGAGCTTGTCCGCAGGCACCCCCTCTTTCAACAACACCCCTGCGATGGCCTCCGAGATCGCAATGACGCGATCGTGCAACCGATACTTGGCCGCTACCAGCCACCGGGGTTCTGGGTTGTCGACACGCCGAGTGTGAAGCACAGGAACACCGGCGAGACGCGCGGCAATGCCACCCATGACGTCGGCACCGATGCGGCTATGCAGATGCACCAGATCGGGCTTGATGCGCAAAATTAGACGATACAGGCGACGGCTCATGCCAAGATCCAGGTCACCACCCATGGGCATGGCATGCACCTCGGCAAAGGGCGCCGCGCGCTGCGCCAACTCGCAGCCCTCGCGACAGGCGAGCCAGTTTTCGACGCCACGCGCGGCCAAGCCCTCAAGCAGATAGAGCACCTGCTGCGCGCCGCCATAGAGGTTCGCCCCGCCCTCCACGTGCAGAATCCTCATAGCAGCACCCCAGGCAGCCCGCGTAGTGCCGCCAGCACTTCGTCGACGCCGATGTCGCGCATGCAGTGAAAGGCGCCGCCGCAGCTCGGCCGGCGTCGGCAGGGGGAGCAGTCTCGGCGATGATAGAGCACACGCGCGTCCGGGCGCGTCGTATCAAGATACGGACAGGTGGAACCGAACAACAGCAACGTTGGACGTTTGAACGCGATGCCCATGTGACCGAGCCCGGTGTCGACACCGATCAGCGCGCGACTGCGCTCGATCAGCGCGGCGGCGGCGAGCAGCGACGTGCGGCCCGTGAGGTCTACCACCACACCAACATCCGTATTGGCAGCGGCAGTGATCGCTGCGGCGGCGGCACGGTCGCCTGGCCCCCCCAACAGCACCGCGGGGAGTCCAGTGTCCGCCTTCAACCGCTGCGCGAGCTCCACCCAACGCTCGGCGAACCAATGCTTCTGCGGCCGGGTTGTAAAGGGGCAAAAGGCGACGAAGCCAGCGTCGAGACGCTGTTCGGTGATCAGTGTCTCGGCGGCGGCGACGTCATCGGGCGAACAGTGGATCGCCATCTCGAAGTTCCCCAAGGGCAGCCCCAAGGTCCGTGCTAGCTGCAGGTATTCAGAGCCAATGCGGTCGCCTTCCGATCCATCCTTGGGGACGACACGGGTCATCAGCAGCGCGCCACCCTCGCGTGAGCCCAGCCCGACTCTTGCCGCAGCCCCGGTGAGGCGCAGCGGCAGCGCGCTCTTCAGCAACCCCTGCAAGTCGACAGCGAGGTCGAACCGCCGCGCTTGCAGCTCCCTGATCAAGGCACCCGCCTCGCGCAGCAGCGTCAGCGGCCGGCCCTGTCGCCAGTGCTCGCGGAGACGCCCGTAGGGCCACTCGATGACAGCATCCAGATCGGGATGATGACGCAACAGTGGCGCGCACTCAGGCTGCGCCAGCCAGGCGATGTACGCATCCGGCCAGGCCCGACGCACACTCGCCACGAGCGGCGATGCGAAGACAATGTCGCCGATGGCACTGAGCCGCACAAGCAGGATGCGGGGGCGCGCGGGTAACGACAGGGATGCGACTGGAGCGGCAACCAATCGCGAAGATTTCCTCACTCCACGCATGCGGCGCCCCCGGCGACGATCTGTTCGAAAAATCGGTGGTAACGTCCCGCGGCAGCCACGACGCCGAAGGGCGCCGCAGCGCGTTTCAAGGCATCAGGATCGGTCGGTTGTTGCATCAGCCGCGTCATGGAGGCGGCAAGCGCCGCGGCATCGCCCACGGGAGTCAGCGGACCCAGACGCCCCTGATCGAGCAGACCTCGCACGCCACCGGGACAATCGGTTGCCGCCACCGAGGTGCCCAGGGCCATGGCTTCGATCAGTACGTTCGACAAGCCCTCCCGACGCGACGACAGTGCCAATAGACGGGCCCGAGCCAGGTACGGAAAAGGGTCATCGACAAAGCCATACAGATCGACGCGGGCAGTGATACCGAGCCGATCGGTCAGCGCGGCCAGCCGCGGCCGTTCCTTGCCCTCGCCGAGCACCAGTAAACGGGCGTCAAAGCGAGCGGAAAGGCGCGCAAACGCCCGAAGCAGGGTCGCGAAGTCCTTGACCTTGCGCAACCCGCCGATGGCGAGGATCACGGGTGGCTGCCCCGGCGCCAACCAAGGGTGCGGGCAGGGCATGGCGGCGCGCGCCGCCAGGTCTGCGGGAACGATCGGATTCGGCAGCACCCGCAGCGGAACCTCGGTCACGCCGAAGCGGTGACGCAGGTCCTCCGCAACGGCCTCTGACACCGCCGCGATACCATCCACCGAGCGATAGTCGGCACGGATGCGGCGGGTCTCGCGAAACACGCGCAACGGATTGAACCGCTTAGCGGCAACGCTCACGGACAAGGGGGTACCCACGGTTACCACCAGACGCGTCGGCAGACCGAGCCGCCGTCGTATGGAGAGGGCCGCGCGGTCGTCGACGCGTTTGCCCGTCATCATCAGATCGGGGCGTGCGCTGCGCAGATAATCCACCATCGACTGCTTGGCGTCGCGCAACGGAACCAGGCCAACCTCTGGCGCCAGGCCCTTGACGTATGGATGATCCGGTGTCCCACACAGCAGATCCACTTGCGCCCCCAAGGTCGCCAAACCGGATGCGAGGTTGCTCATGGTGCGCTCGACGCCGCCATCGTCGAAGCCGCTGACCATCAGCGCGATGCGCATGCCGTCTCCGATGTTTGCCGGCTTTCGGGCATCGCGCTGTCTTTGGCGAACATGCCGACGCTCAGTGCCGAACCGGCGAGCAGGGCCCAGAGGCCCCGCCAAGCCTGATGGGTGGCATGGAAATCGATGAGGTTCCACAACGACAAATAGACGATGGACAACACCAGAAACCGCGCCACATCCGCGTCCAGCCGCCCCATGTCCCGTGCCCTGCGAATCGACACGAGCAAGGCGATGAACATCCCGAACCAAAATGCTAGGCCAATCATGCCGAACTGCACCAGTAACTCCAGATAGGTGTTGTGCAGATGGTCAAGCATTCCGCCGTCCTCGGCGCTCAACGGCGGGCCGCCCCTCGCCACGATCAACCCATGGCTGGAACCGGGCCCCCAGCCGAACCATGGCCGCTCGAGCCAGACCGCAACCCCAAAGCGTTGCGCCTGCCAGCGCTGACTCAACGAGGATTCGGCGCTGTAGTCTACTTCACCCGACAGGATTGCCCGGACCGCCTCCTGCTCCTCGACAAACCGGTCGATGATCGGCCCCGAGTTCAGCGCCAACAGCGCTAACAGCAAAAGCCCGAAAACCCAATTCAACCAGGACGGCAGCTTAGACGATGCTGACTCGGCGAGAGACTCACGCTGGTCCCCCGACCCGTCGTAAGCCCCGTTGTGGAGCGGATTCCTCATCGGTTTCTGATTCGACAACCTGGCCGGACGATCACGGCGCCCCGTCCAGACGGCAATGGCGACAGCACCCGCCAGCGCAAGCCAAGCACCACGCGAGAGCGTTAGCAAAAAGGCCTGCGCGACGAACGCCATGACGACCAGCCACGCCGATAGGCGCCAGCCAAAGCCCGCGGCGGTCGCTACTTTCCACCAGCGCGCTCGGAACGTAAAGAGCCCAACCAGCGCCACGCCACTCATCAGCGCGAAGACAATGGCGGGGAAACCGAATCCAGGGCGAGAGGTAGAAAAAACCGCCGTATCCGACCACAGAAGACCCCAATCGAGCCGCCACAACATGCCGAGCAGCAAGCCGATCAGCGCCAATGCCAGGAGCCGCAGCAGCAGCCGTTGATCGCCCCGCAGCGCATAGGCGAGCGGCACGAAGACGCTCAGTTGCACCCAGTCGCCGGCAGCCGCAAGGCGCGAGGCAAGATCGGACCCGAGAGAGTCGGCAAACGCCCCGCTGCCCAGAACGTAGGCAACAAACCCGAGCGCGACCCAAACGCCGGTCGACATCGGCAACCGGCGACCCGCGGCCAGCGACATCAAGAACCCGAGCCAGATAACGGCGAGTCCGGCCGAGACCCCGGTCGGGGCCAGAAACAACGACAAAGCGGTGACGTAGAGCCCGATTGTCTGCACGGGATCTGTCCAGGCGGACAAACGGCGGACTAGCTGTTGCGTCGGCATAAGAGCGGCCATTCGGGGGAAAACCGAGTTCGGGCACGGCTGGTTGTCGGACTCGGCGACCGCCCGCGCGGGGAAACGAAAAAGCTGGGAAAGTGTATCAGAGCCGTCCTAGGCAAGCTGACCGCCGCGGACATGAGCGGTTTCGGTGCCGATCAGCTGCGAGCGAGGCCGTTGGCGGTTTGCCATCTCGACATTGGTCAAGGTTGGCCGGGGCACTCCGCCGCCGGATATGGCAAGATTCAGCCCGCCGACACGCGCCACGGACGGACGCAGGCGCCAGCATGCGGATTTCTACGCACGTCGCACCAAACACCACCGCAAACGCCCGAAGCGCAAACAGCAACCTCCAAATACCCGGCCAACGCGACCCGGCCAGACCATCGGCAGGTCCCACCTTCCAACATGACAGACCCACAGCGCATCGCGTGCTTCTTCTCCACCTCCGGGCACAGCGGTGTCGACCGGGTTGCCCAGCATCTGATACCGGCCCTCGCGCGACGCGGCTACCGGGTCGACCTGCTCAAGGTACGCGACCATGGGCCGGATCTGAAGGACGATGATCCGCGCATCCGTATCATCGACTTAGGCCACCGCCAGACCTACGCCTGCCTGCCGAACCTGGTGCGCTATCTGCGCCGCGATCGGCCCGCCGTCCTGTTGTCGGACAAGGACCGTGTCAATCGCACCGCGCTGCTGGCCCGCGCCATCGCCGGTGTCGGTACCCGCGCGGTGGTGCGCACGGGCACCACGTTGTCGGTCAATCTAGCGAGTCGCGGCGGCCTGGAACGCTGGCTACAGCGCACCTCCGTCGCCAGGCTGTACCCGTTCGCCGACGCCGTCGTCGTCCCCAGCACCGGCGCCGCCGACGACATGGCCGACTTCACCGGTCTGGATCGGCGACTGATCAGCGTGGTGCCGTCGCCGGTGGTGCCTGAATCGTTGTTCGACACGGCGGTGCCGCCCCCGTCGCACCCCTGGTTCCATGACCCGACCAGTCCGTTGATCCTCGGCGCCGGGGAGCTGGGCAGTCGCAAGGACTTCGAGACCTTATTGCGGGGCTTTGCTCGGCTGCGCGCCAAACGTCATTGTCGCCTGATGATCATCGGTCGCGGCCGTGCCCGCGATCGCCTGCTCGCCCTCGCCGATACGTTAGGCATCGCCGACGACGTCGCGCTGCCGGGGTTCATCGCCGAGCCCTACCCCTATCTGGCCAATGCCGACCTGTTCGCGTTCACGTCGCGCTGGGAGGGCTTGGGCTTCGTGCTCATCGAGGCCCTCGCGCTCGGCACACCGGTGGTCTCGACGGACTGCCCGAGTGGCCCGAGCGAGATCCTGAAGGCCGGCCGTTACGGCCCATTGGTGCCGGTCGGTAACGATGAGGAACTGGCTGAAGCGATGGCCAGGACGCTCGCCGCGCCACTGCCCGCCACCGAACTCAAGCGCGCGGCCCGCCCCTATGGCATAGAGACAGCGACCGATGCCTACTTGTCAATCATGGCGCTACCGACCTGGGTCGCGCGCAACGCCTCAGGGTGAGCCGCGGTTTGCTAGACCCGCGAGGTCCATCTCATCAATGCAGCGCTCAACGACTGCGCAGAGGATCTGATGTCCCTTCGGGCTGTAGTGGATGCTGTCTCGGTCCAAGAACAACGACTCGACGGCGCCTTGGCGTGCGAACTCATCGTAGGGGTCGCAATAGCGCAACCCGCGCTGATCCAGTAATTTGCGGACCAACTGACGCGGCGCACCAAAATCCACCGGGTTCTGCAGATCGTTAAGCTCCGGAAAGACAATGAATCCGAAGGGGATATTCGCTTTCTCCAAGCGGGCGGCCAGCTGATCCAGTTGCTCGGCGAAGAATTGCGCAGTCTCATCCGATTGCCACCCCTTTACGACGCTGCGCATCCATTTAGTGTGATACTGCTCGCGTTCATCGGCATTGAGCATGGCATAGGAAAAGCGGTTCTGGATCTCTTGGACAAAACGCACGGCATAGGTCCGCCCGATGCGGTCTCCAATACGGCGCAGCCAATCGGGTGTATGCCATTCGCTTTGATGACGTTGCATGCGCCGCGCTGGTCCAATGGCATCCATGGGTTCAAAATCATTCAACGTGATGCCGATGAGGACTGCCTCGGGGGCTGCGCCCAAGAAATCCAACTCGGCAAGGGCTAGATAGTGACCGAAAGTATAGGAGTGCACACCGAGATTCAGCATGCGCCTGTTTGACGCCTGCCGCGAGCCCGGGGCATTTTCGAGACATTCGGTGAATCGATCCTGCTGAACGACGCCAGCACCGAATACCACCGAATCGCCAAGCACCGCGACACGCCTTCCGTCACCTGAGCGCGCGACGAAATCGGCGTCGCGGAACCCCTGTGCGTTGATCTCGATCGGGATATCCTGATAGGCCGTGCCCTTAAAAAAGCCGGAATAGCCGGGCTGGTACACATAGCCCAATTGTGGATGCGCGACGATCAGCCCGGCAGGATAGCCATAGCCGCTGACGGGTCGACTGACCTCCAATTTGTAAAAGACGAATCCAGCCAATTCCAACAGCAGAAAGACGAACACGAACCACACCGAAATCAACACTGACCGCCGCATATCATCGTCCGCACGTCATCTGAAAGTCTGTCGTAAAGCGCCATCAAGCCAACACCAAAAACTGAGCCGACCCGACGGGACTGCTGTATACTTTGGCGGCTGTACCCGCTGCGGTCCGCGCGACCGACAGCCCCATCGCCAGCCTCGCCCACACCCATGCCCGTCCACATTCTAGGTATCTCCGCATATTACCACGACAGCGCCGCCTGCCTGGTGCGCGACGGCGAGATCCTGGCCGCCGCACAGCAAGAACGCTTCTCACGCAAAAAGCACGACGCGGGCTTTCCGGTCGACGCCATCCGCTATTGCCTCGACGCCGCGGATATCGGGCTGGCGGACCTCGACCACGTGGTCTTCTACGACAAGCCGCTGATCAAGTTCGAGCGCCTGCTCGAGACTTACTTGGCCTATGCGCCACGCGGGTTGCGCTCATTCCTGGCGGCGATGCCGGTGTGGCTGAAGGAGAAATTGTTGCTGAAGGATTTGCTGAAGCAGGAACTCGCCAGCCTGGGAGGCATGAAGAAGTCAGACGCGCCCGAGGTGCTGTTCACCCAGCATCATCAGTCCCACGCCGCCTCCGCGTTCTTCCCCAGCCCGTTCGAACGTGCCGCGGTGCTGTGCATGGACGGCGTCGGCGAATGGGCGACCACATCGGTCTGGCTGGGAGAAGGAAACCGACTCACCCCACAATGGGAGATTCAGTTCCCGCACTCCCTAGGGCTGCTGTACTCCGCCTTCACCTATTTCACCGGCTTCAAGGTCAACTCCGGCGAGTACAAGTTGATGGGGCTCGCGCCCTATGGCGAACCCATATACAAGGATCTGATCCTGCAGCACCTGCTGGCGCTGAAGCCCGACGGCAGCTTCCGCATGGACATGCGCTACTTCAACTATGCCAACGGTCTGACCATGACCAGCAAGGCCTTCGACCGGCTGTTCGGCGGGCCGCCGCGCAAGCCGGAGTCGCCGGTGACACAGCGCGAAATGGACCTGGCCGCATCGATCCAGGCAGTGACCGAAGAGGTTGTGCTGCGGCTGGGGCAGACGGTGCAGCGGGAGTTGGGCGTCGACCAACTCTGCCTAGCCGGGGGCGTGGCCCTGAACTGTGTCGCCAATGGGCGCCTGCTGCGAGAGGGGTCATTCGCCGACCTCTGGATTCAGCCGGCGGCCGGCGATGCCGGCGGTGCCCTGGGGGCCGCGCTGTCGGTCTGGCACGAGTACCTCGACAAACCGCGCGCCGGCTCGGGCATCGACCGTATGCGGGGTTCTTATCTAGGCCCGGCATTCGACAACAACCGGATCGAGGCCTACCTGACCGGGGCTGGCATCCCGTACCAACGCCTGGACGACGACGCGCTGATGCCGCGACTGGCGACACTGCTGGACGACGAGCAGGTGGTCGGCTGGTTCCAAGGCCGGATGGAATTCGGCCCGCGGGCGCTGGGTGGACGCTCCATCATCGGCGACCCGCGCAGCCCGAAGATGCAGTCGGTGATGAATCTGAAAATCAAATACCGGGAGTCGTTCCGGCCCTTTGCGCCGGCCGTGCTCGCCGAGCAGGTCTCGGACTGGTTCGAGCACGACGGCCCCAGCCCCTATATGCTGCTGGTAGCGCCGGTGGCCGAGTCGCGGCGCGTGGCGATGACCGAGGCGCAGCAACAGCTGTTCGGCATCGACCGACTGAACGTACCCCGCTCGCAGATACCGGCCATCACGCATGTGGACTATTCGGCACGGTTACAGACGGTGCACCGCGAGACCAACCCGCGTTTTCATGCCCTGATCGAGGCGTTCGCGGCACGCACCGGTTGCCCGCTGCTGGTCAACACCTCGTTCAACGTCCGCGGCGAGCCCATCGTCGGCAGCCCGGAGGATGCCTACCGGTGCTTCATGCGCACCGAGATGGACTACCTCGTTTTGGAGAACTGCTTGCTAGCCAAGTCCGAGCAGCCGCCACTGCCCCGTGACGATACCTGGCAGCAGGAATTCGAACTGGATTAATCGGCAACCCGATCACGGCGACTCGACCATGCACAGCATCCCAGAACTCGACGCCCGCGGCCTGCGGCAGTTCGCGCTCAGCACCGGCGGCATCGTCGCCGTGCTGTTTGGCTTGATCCTGCCCTGGCTGTTCGAGGCCGGACTGCCCTACTGGCCCTGGGTGCTGGCCGCCGTCCTCGCCGTCTGGGGTCTCGCCGCGCCCAAGTCGCTGGGGCCGGTCTACCAGGGCTGGATGCGCTTCGGCCTTGCCATCAGCCGCGTGACCACGCCGCTAATCCTGAGCCTGGTGTTTTTCTTGGTGTTCATGCCCGCTGGCCTGATCATGCGCATTGCCGGCCATGACCCAATGCGGCGGCGTCTGTCCGCCGATTCCGATAGCTATCGCGAGCCGAGCCGGACGGCAACGCCCGAATCTATGCAAAAGCCCTACTGACGCCAAACCTCGGACCCTACTGATGCTTGACCTAATCAAAGACCTTTGGGGCTTCATGCGCGAGCGCAAGAAGTTCTGGCTCGCACCCATCATCATCGTCATGCTGCTGCTCGGCGCGCTGATCGTGCTCGCCCAAGGCTCGGCAGTGGCACCGTTCATTTACACGTTGTTCTGATGTTTCCGCAACGACGGGATGTCTTCGGCATCCCCGTTGTCGGATTGATCCTGTTCTTCGCCTTTGCCGGCCTGATGCTCGCTTTTCCGGGCATCGATCTGGCCACGTCGGCGCTGTTCTATACGCCTGGCCTAGGCTTCGAACTGCTGGGACGGCCCTGGGAACGGGTCATCTATCACTCGGTGGAATGGCTGATGGTAGGGGTCAATCTCGCCCTGGTGGGTCTTTGGCTGTTCAATCGCACCATCGGGCGCAACCGCGGGCGGCAGTTGCTAGGCTTCACCGGCCGCAAGCTCGGCCTGCTGCTCTGCCTACTGGCCCTGCTGCCGGGACTACTGGTCAATCAAGTGCTGAAGGAGAACTGGGGCCGTGCTCGGCCCGTCAATGTCACCGAGTTCGGCGGCGAACAACGCTTCACACCTGCTTTCGTCTACTCTGGCCAAACCGGCGGCTCCTTCAGTTCCGGCCATGCCGCCGCTGCCTGCTACCTGGTCGCGGTTGCAGCGGTGCTGCGAGGTGTGCGCTCGCGCTGGGTCATCATCGCGGCGCTGTATGCCGCGCTGGTGGGCTTCGGGCGCATCGCCGCCGGTGGCCATTTCGTCAGTGACGTGCTGACATCCGCATTCCTGGTGCTGTTCGGCTACCTGGTGCTGCAACGACTATTTACCGGGCAGAGCAGCACGTCGACCGCGCTCTAGGGACCGACCCGACTCCCGCCTGACTAGGCCCCACGCACGCGATGGCTGTCAATCATCAACACCACCGAGGCACCATCTGTGCGAAGATTCGTGGTTAACCAGTCGCTTCGCCATCCGCGGCGAACAACCCCGCCGATGCGGAACCGCACCGAGGAGTGTTTCGCGTGAAAATTGGACCCCGTGCCATTGCCGTCACCCTGCTGTGCGCATTGCTCGCCGCAGGCTGTGGAACCGCGCCTACACCCAATGGCATCGGCGGCGACGGCGACCTTGGCCGAACGGCCGTTGCCGGCGATTGGAATTCCATCGCCGTTACCAGTGTCAACTGCAGGAGCCGCAGCGACGCCTGCGCCAAGGCGGATGCAGCCAAGGGCGACGCCTGCCTTAGGCTGGCGATCGAGCAGCCCCAGAGTGCATCGGCCAAAGACTCGCGTATGCGTGAGTTACTCGATTGCGCCGAGGATGGTTACCGCAAGGCGCTCAAGAAACAGCCTTCCACGAAGTCGCCGAGTCGTCTCTCCTACCATGGTGGACTGTTGCTGACCTTGAGTGAAAGGCGCAATCGATTGGACGACAGGGTGAAGGAGAAGAAGCTTGATCGCGAGAACGAAAAGCTCCTGATCGCGGCACAGGACGCCCGCCGCGAGGCACCGGGGAGCGCGCTGGGCTTCCTGTACGGGGCATCCGCGCATGTCTATCGTGCGGCCCTCAGACCTCGCGGCCGCGATCGCTGCGACGATCTGCGCCAGGCCGAAGCAATGCTGCAACGCTCGCCGACACCGCCGCGGGAATTGGTTGCCGAACAAGAACGCATCCGCACCCTGACCCAGCGCCAATTGCGCGAAAACAGTTGCCCGCGCATCAACCGTCTCTAACGGTGGCAACACGCAGTCTCTCCGCCGCGACCGCGGACGACTGGCGCTGGCCACTGGCGCTGATCCTGGCCGTTACCGCCTGGCGCCTGCTGATCGCGGGTGCGGTCCCGGTCACCCAGGACGAGGCCTATTACTTCAACTGGGCGCAATCCCTGGCCTGGGGCTATTTTGACCACCCGCCCGGTGTCGCGCTACTCGGTATTGGTGGCTGGCTCGAGCCCGGCTCGGCCTTCGCCGCCAGAGTCGGCGCCGTTTTCGCCGGCACCCTGTCCTTGCTCGTGCTCTGGCGCTTTTACCTGGCCTGCGGCCTGACCCGGGGCCCGGACCTGCTGCTGGCAATGGTCCTCGCGACGGGCACAATACCCGGCCTGATTTCCGGCGTCATCACGACGCCCGATACTGTCCTGGCCCTGTGCTGGGCGGTCGCACTGCACGAATCGCTGGCCGCCCTTCAGGGCCAACGCAGGCGTTGGCTGACGGCTGGCGTCGCCACTGGTCTGGGCCTGTTGGGCAAGTACACCATGGTGGTCATCGGCCCGGTCTTTCTGTGGGCCTTGTTGCTCGTTGATCCGCGCGCACTGCGCACGCCATGGCCCTATCTCGGCGGACTGCTGGCACTGTTGCTGTTCCTGCCCAACATCCTTTGGAACGCCGACAACGATTGGCTCACCATGCGCTTTCAGTTCGGCCACGGCTTCTCCGCGGACACCGGCAGCGTCGAACTCGCGGCGGACAGCCTTCCCGCCGCCACCGGCCCGGCGGCCTACAGGCCTCACGCGCCGGAGCCGATGTCGTTGCCCGAGCGACTCACGAGCCTGGCCGGGTATCTGGGCAGCCAGATGGCGTTCTGGGGTCTTCTATTGCTGCCGCTCGCCGTTGCGCCTTTCCTGAGCGGGGGTCCGCGCCGCATCCGCCGGGACTTGTCGGCGGCGCTCGCGCGACCGGCGAGGGCCTTGCTGACGGCAGGGATACTGGTGCCGCTGCTGCTGTTCGGCAGCGTCGCGTTGATCAGCGACGTCGAGGCGAACTGGTCGGCATTGTATCTGGCCTGCGCGGCGCCCGTTGCCGCCGTCGTGCTGAGGCCCGTCGCACGCTGGGCGCTGGTGGCCGCCGCGACCAACCTGCTGCTGGTCAGCCTCTACGCCTTTCATGCGGCCACAGCGCTGCTCCCGCTACCGACCTCGACAGACCGCATCATGCGCGAAACCCACGGCTATGCCGCCCTGGCCGATCACGCCGCCAGCCTGCCCGGACCGGTATTCGCGGACCGCTACCCCTTCGCGGCCATGCTGAACTTCTACCGTCCCGAACTCGCCGCTCCGCAGTGGCCTGGAATCACCCGACCATCAGAGTACGGGCGTGGCCGCATTGCGCCCATACCGTCGCTTGAGGCGGTGCGCCGCTCGGGCTTCTGGCTGGTCGCCTACAAGTTCTCGCCACCTGAGATTCCGGGTTTCACCGCGATCGCCACACAGAGCCTATTCGACTGCAAGGGACAGCCGCTTCAAGTCCTATCCGGAGGGGTTGGCTGGGACGCCGCCGCCTGCGAGGCCCCCTATCACGCTTGGCGCATTTACCACTATGTTGCCGCTGCTGATTAGGTGCGCTGCCTCCAAGCAGGTACGAGCGCGCCCTTCAGGCAAAGCCCTCAAGGCTTTGGTAATGTGACCCCGGTTTGCCCCTGGTACTTGCCCCCGCGATCGCGGTAGGAGGTCTCGCAGACCTCATCGGACCCCAGGAACAGGATCTGTGCAACACCCTCGTTGGCATACACCTTGGCGGGTAACGGCGTGGTGTTGGAGAACTCCAGCGTCACATGCCCCTCCCATTCGGGCTCCAACGGCGTCACGTTCACAATGATCCCGCAGCGCGCGTAGGTCGATTTACCCAAGCAGATCGTCAGCACATCTCTAGGGATACGAAAGTACTCAACGGTTCGCGCCAAGGCGAACGAGTTCGGCGGAATGATACAGACATCCGACTGCAGGTTGACGAAGCTCGACGAGTCGAAGTTCTTCGGGTCCACCACCGCGGAGTTGATATTGGTGAAGATCTTGAATTCGTCGGCACAGCGGATGTCGTAGCCGTAGCTGGAGGTGCCGTAGGAGATCACCCGCTCGCCATCCTCCGTTTCACGCACCTGACCGGAGATGAAGGGCTCGATCATGCCCTGTTCAATCGCCATGCGGCGAATCCAGCGATCAGACTTGATGGACATGGGGATTCCTCGATACGGCGTCGGCCAAACCGGCGATTATGCTGCAAAGCGCCGGCAACCGTCAGAGCCGGTTTCATCGGATGCAGGATCAGGTAGGGCTTGCGCCCGCCCTCATGCCTCGCCTTGGACTAGAACAGTTCCTGAACCACGGACGCCTGCGCGGCCTTATCAGACGTCTCGATGACCGCCGATTTGGCCTTACCCGAGCCGATAACTTTTAGACGCACCCGCGCGACACCCGCGTTGACCATGCCCAAGCGCCGGGCCGCACCGCGGGACAGATCAAGAATTCTGCCCTTCGCATAGGGACCGCGATCGTTGATCGTCACCACGACATTCTTTCCGTTGCGCAGGTTGGTCACCCGCACGCGGGTGCCGAAGCGCAGCGAGCGATGGGCGGCGGTCAGCGCATGTTGATCAAAACGTTGGCCACTCGCGGTCCGCCGACCATGAAATCGCTTCCCGTAGTAGGAAGCCATTCCCTCCGCAGCCAGCACAGGTGTTGGCAACCAGAGCGCCGCCACTAACGATATACCGATGATCCGCGCGCATAGCCCTGCGCCGCGGGTTGTCGACTCATACATGGGATCCTCCTAAAACGTGCTCGAGCGCGGTTGTCCGGACGCAAACCGGGCGACCCCCTGCGGCAGCCAGATCGTCGTTCCGGCGGGGACCGCCCGAGAGCCATTGCGCACCGGCCGCAACCAGGCGTAGTTACGGTCGGTCAGGACCGTGCGCGGCACTCGGTAATGGCGCGCGATCTCATCGACGGTGACGCTATCGCGCAAGACCACGGGTTGGTCGCTGAGCGGCGGCCGATAGCGCACACCTTCTGGGAAGTAGCGGGCGCCATTGCGGGCCACATGCCGGGCAGCCAGAAACTCGGCATAGAAATTTCGGGAAGCGAAGCCGAAGTACCGCCCGTCATAGTCCGCGGCGATGCGGGCCATGTCGTTACCGTAGCGGGCCTGCGCCTTCTTCATCCCTCCGAGACCATGGTTGTAAGAGGTCAGAGCCAATGGCCACGAGCGCAGCGACGAATAAGAGTTCTTCAAATAGCGCGCGGCGGCATCCGCCGCGACAACGGGGTCGAGCCGCTGATCGACGGACGAGTTGACTGTCATGAACTGGCGCCCGGTTGCAGGCATGAACTGCCACATACCCGAGGCGCCGACGCTTGAGCGGGCATTGAGTTGGAATGAGGATTCGACGTGGGGCAGGTAGGACAAGTCATCGGGCAGCCCGTGCCGATGAAAGACCTCGCGGAACGTTTGCTCGTAGGCGCCGCTGTTTTCCAGTCCACGCTGAAAACGTTCCCGCACGCCGCGCTGGCTGCGCACACGATCGCTGGCGCCGTACAGCGCCCCCGGGGCGCCCTCGATGTCGATCTTGTTCTTGAGCTCCTTTTCGGCCGGTTTCAGCCGTCCCCGCTCGCGCACCTTGCGCTCAAGAGACGCCAGTCGACTGCTCCAGGCGTCCTTGAGATCGCGCACGAATTCCTTTTGCGCCGAGGTATAACTTTCCTCCATGGGGCCCGGCAAATCGGCGATTTGATAGACCAACGCAAGGTGCCGGTCGTCGTGAATGATCACCTTGTTGCGGCTCCATTTGGCGTAGGCATTGCGCCAAAAGGTAACGGCGTCTTCCAAGCCGGCTGGCAGCGGAAACGCCTCTGAACGTTCGAAGTCCGGATCGGCACGCTCCCCACCCGCACAGCCATTCAGGATGGGTACGGCCAATGCCATGGCGACGATCAGCAGACCGCGTAAACCAACAAGATGTCGATCGTTAAGATGAAACATGCCGATTTACGAAGAGCACGAGGCGGATCTAGCGGGTTGCCGCGGATCAAAGCCGGTACTTTACTTCGGTAAGGCCGAAAGGGTCAAAGCGGACCTCGGGCACCTAGATTGTTTGAGGGCGACAAATGCTTGCAGATGGATCAAGTTTCGATGCGGCATCGGACCGGGGCGGCCCCTCGAAATCGAAATCGAAATCGGGATCGGGATCCGGTCACTCGCCACGCGCTGCGATTTCGATACCGATACCGATACCGATACCGATGATCACGACTCGTGGGTCTGAGGCAAAGCCTCGCTAGACTTTGTCCGCAGCCTGACAGGTTGGAAAGAACGTCGGCGGCTAGCACCAATCCACTAAAGCCCATGCGCAAACAGCTGCCGGGCCGCTAGCCTAAGGCGTCGCCCCAGCACAGGGTCGTGGCCACGCCCTCTCTCTCGTCTCGCTAGTCCTACAAGCTGTTCGACTTGTAGCCGACCTGAGACTCGGCGGCCCGAAGTATCGTGTCGCGGCCACGCTGATCAGTCCCGCGGAACCGATCGACGAGTTGCCACTCTTCCGGCGCCAAAGGGGAAGCATCGTCAAGGCAGAGCAAATAGCTAGGCGTCATGCCCTCGAGGACATCGGCGAGCTCCTGCGCTTCCTCGATGCCCATGCGGCGTATGCCTTGTTCGTAGTTGCTGATTCGAGACTTGGAAAGCGTCTTGGTCCGAGTGGCCAATTCGGCTAGGCTGAGCTTCTGGCTGGTTCGCGCGGACCGAAGACGTTGCCCGATTCTTTTATTGAGTGTCATTTGTCTAGGATACAAAGCGTCCCCGCTAGAGTGGTACACGGTTAGGCTGGCAAGTTGCCGTTACGAGCGCAAGTTGCCAAGAGTTTGGAGACTTTTTGTGTCTCTGTCATCCCCCTCCCCAAATCCAAGGCCCATTCGCCACCCTGCGCACGAGCCAAAAGACCTCGAGAACCCTTAGTGGGCGCACCCACCAAACGTCTTCGGGACACGACGTCCCATAGGTGGTAGCGGGCCCGGAAATGCGGGGCTTCAACCCAACAGGCCTTCCTCCCAGTCACCTTCGCCCCGGCTTCGCTGTCGAGCGACTTGGCCGGCCCCATCGGGGAAGACCTCGTCGAGGATTTCCTGGAACTTCTTGGTCTGCGGCGAGAGGAATTTCCCCCGTCGCAAGACGATGCCGTAACTGCGAAGCGGGAAAAACCGCTCCAGCGGCACGCGACCCAGTGACTCGTCGCCTGTGAGACAGACATCGGTGACAATGGATATACCGAGGCCCAACTCGACGTATTTCTTGATGACTTCCCAGCCACCAGCCTCAAGGGTGACCTTGTAACTCAAGTTTTGCTGCCGGAACACCAGATCCACGAGCCGCCAGGTACTCAGATGGCGCGGCGGCAAGATCAGGCCATGCTCGGCGATATTCGCCAAGGTGACGTCCTGTTTGTCGGCAAGGGAGTGATCCTTCGGTGTGATCAAGGTCGGCCGATGGGTAACCACAGGCCGGTAGTTGACGTCATCCGGCACCTCCAGCATCGAACCGACCGCCAGGTCGACTTCGTCCGCACGCAACATCGCGAGGCCGTCTCGCCCGGTAACGTTGTGTAGTCGCAGTTCGATGCCGGGATAGCGTTCAGAGAAGCGCCGCACCGGCTCGGGCAAGATATACAGTATTGTTGATTCGCCAGCCGCGATATCCAGGGTTCCCTGATCGATGCGTCCGCAATGCACCGAGAATGTCTCATGCAACTTGTCCATCCCCTCCACCAGGGGTTGGGCCAGCTCGTAGAGTAGTTCACCCTCAGGGGTGAGCCGAATCTTGGGTCCTCGACGCTCGAACAAGACCGTATCGAGTTCCCGCTCCAACGCTTGGATCTGCAGCGACACCGTCGGCTGACTGAGGAAGATCTTCTCCGCCGCCGCGCTGACGCTGCCAGTGCGGGCGGCATGGCAGAAGGCACGCAGTTGCTTGAGGCGATTCTGTTTGTAATGGATCTGCTGGCCTGAGGCCATTGGCGCAGTCCTCCGGTAGTGTGTGAGCGCGTCTGACGATCAGATCAGTTCTGATCCAGGTCAGCCAGGATGTTGCGCGCTACGCGACGTTGGTCATCGTCGCCGTCTTCGAGCACGCGGTACAGTAGGTGTCGCGCCGCACCGACACTACCTTCGCCGCGCAGGTCGTTGGCGCGCAGAATCATCGCCTCCACCGGATCGGGGCCAGACTCGTCGATATCTTCGTCGCTGTCTTCGCCAATAAGTTCTTCGGCCTCAATGGCGTCCAGTTCCGCCTCCATTTCCTCATGCGTCATGGGACGGTACCGTCCAGGTTCGTCCATATCGCCGCCATCGATGTCATGCCCCACGAGGCTACTGCTAGCGCCGGGGGCTGCCGCCACGCCGCCAACAGGGGTGCCGGCCGTCGTAGGCGATGCCGGCGCCGGCGTGGGGTTGGGCGCAGGCCTGGAAGACGGACCCGCGGGCGGCGGTGCGCCGGATCCATCGTCGGTAGCGATACTCTGCCGCTGACGCTGGAAGAAGCGCGAGAAAAAGATGCCGAGCTCGAACAACAGCCACATCGGGATGGCCAGCAAGGTCTGGCTGACCACATCGGGCGGCGTCAACAACATACCGGCAACGAAGACGCCGACAATGACATAGGGCCGTTTTTGCCCCAGTGCCTCCGGCGTCGTCGCACCGATGGCAACCAACAGGATGGTTGCGATAGGGATTTCGAAGGCGATGCCGAAGGCGAAAAACAGCTTCAGGACGAATTCGAGATAAAACGCGATATCCGGCATCTGCGCGACGCCTTCGGGCGTCACCGCGGTGAAGAACCCAAACACCAGGGGGAACACGACGAAATAGGCGAACGTCATGCCCAGGTAGAACAGCACGATGCTCGAAAGAAGCAACGGCAGCCCGAGCCGCTTCTCATGGGTATACAGCCCCGGCGCGATGAAGCCCCAGAGTTGGTAGAGCAGATACGGCATGGCTACGAACACCGCCGCGACCAATGCCAACTTAAACGGTGTGAGGAACGGCGACGCCACTTGCGTGGCGATCATCTGGGAGCCTTCCGGCAACTGGGCTCGGATCGGTTCGGCGACGAAGGTGTAGATGTCGTTGGCGAACGGGAACAGCACCAGGAACACCAGCACAATGGCCACGACCATGCGCAGGAGCCGATCGCGCAGTTCGACCAAGTGCGACATGAACGGCTGCTCGCCGCCGAGACCGTCTTCGGGTTGTCCGTCTGATACTGGCGCGTTCATCGCAAAGTACGTCAGTGGGAAATCATGATTCGGGCGAAACCCGGGGGAGGCGGGTTCCCGCGGCGGAGCACAGATTGCAGGTCGCGCGAGCGCGCATGCACGCAACGCAAGCGTCTAAGGATCGTCGCGCACCGCCGTCGAGCGCTCCGGCCCGTTGCCGGACTGACCGGGCGAGCCCCCGGAGATTGCAGCGGGCGTGAGCGTGGGTGAGTCTCGGGCTGCGTCGACATCGACGCGCGACACACTCCCGGAGGCCCCGGCCGAAGATGTCGAGGGCAGCGAACCGTCGTCCCTGATGACGGTTTCCTCGAGGATGGACTCTAGCGGATTGCTCTCCGCCTGCTTACGCAGGATCTCTTTGAGTTCCTCCGCCTTGACCTCGCGATCGATCTCGGCCTTAACTGAGGTCAAAGCCCGCCGTGCATGACCTACCCAGAGCCCAGCCGTTCGGGCCAGCTTTGGGAGGCGTTCTGGCCCCACCACCAGCAGGGCCACTACACCGATGAGCACCAGTTCTAGGGCACCAATGTCGAACATCGCGCGTTCCTGCCCCTAGGCCTCGAGCATCAAACCTTGGGTTTTTCGGCCGGCTTGCTGGCCGACGAATCCGATTGCGCCTTCATGGCATCCGCGCCGCTCTCGAGCTGCTTGGCGTCCTCGTCTTCCTTGTCCCCGCCCCCATCCCCGCTCATCGCAGAGCGAAAGCCCTTGACGGCGCCCCCCAGATCAGAGCCGATGTTCTTGAGACGCTTAGTGCCGAACAACAACAGCACGATGACCAGCACGATCAACAATTGCCAGATACTGATTCCACCCATACCCATGACGACCTCCGCGACCGCCCGCCGGGGCAGTCAAAAAAAGCTTGTGAAGTGGTGCGCGACAGCATGTCAGCCTTGGCCGGCCCTGGGATCAATATCTACCCCCAGGGGTCTTATCAGACCTCTCGCGAGGTGGCGATCATACCGCAATCGCAGGCAAATGACGCACACACGACGTCTTGTCGGTTCCCCGACCCATAAGGCATTCGCGGAAACCGCAGATCCGACCAGGTAACCCTAAAGCAACATGACGGACTGGAGCATACGCTGTGCCGATCGCAAACACTGCCGATTCCGCGTCACGCCAACCGCTTTCGCCCCGCGACCCAGGTCAATTGGTCCGACCGGCCTTTTCCACAAGGCCGGAGAGGCCAAATCGCCGATCCAATTCTGCAAGGACGGCATCCGGATGCAGCCCCTGCTGGGACAACAGCACCAGCGAATGAAACCACAGGTCCGCAACCTCGTAGACGATCTTGTCCGCGTCGCCGTCCTTTGCCGCCATCACGGTCTCGGTCGCCTCCTCGCCGATCTTCTTCAAAATCGCATCAAGCCCCTTGGCATAAAGCTTGGCGACATAGGAGGAGTCAGGATCGGCCGCCTTGCGCGCTTCGAGCACATCGGCCAGGCGGGTTAAGACATCGGACATCAAGGGTCTCCTGCGGGTTATGCGATTTCCGTCACCTTAGGCGTCGGCAATACGCTGCCCTTCGGCAAAGTCGAGGGTGCCCTCGTAGATGGCGCGGCCGGTGATGGCGCCGATGATGCCGCTGTCGGCAACCGCGGCCAGGGCACGCACGTCATCCAGATTGGTGATGCCACCGGAGGCGATAACGGGGACGGCGATCGCCTCGGCGAGGCGCTGGGTGGCCTCGGTGTTGGGGCCGCTGAGCATGCCGTCGCGACCGATGTCGGTATAGACAATGGCGTCGACGCCGTCGCCCTCGAAGCGGCGCGCCAGGTCTTCGACGCGATGATCGGTGACGACGGCCCAGCCGTTGATGGCAACCTGACCGTCCTTGGCATCGAGGCCGACGATGATGTTACCGGCGAATGCATGACAGGCGCGGGTGACGAATTCCGGCTCCTTGACCGCCTGAGTACCGATGATGCACCAGGTGACGCCGGCATCGAGATAGGCGGCAATGGTCCGTTCGTCGCGGATCCCGCCGCCCACTTGGATCGGCAGATCGGGGAAGGCCGCGGCGATGGCGCGTACCGCATCACCGTTGACCGGCTCGCCGGCGAAGGCGCCGTTCAGGTCAACCAGGTGCAGCCGGCGGGCGCCGGCCTCGACCCAACGGCGGGCCATGTCGACCGGGTCATCCGAAAACACGGTCTCGTCTTCCATACGGCCCTGACGCAGGCGCACGCACTTGCCGTCCTTGAGATCGATGGCCGGGATCAAAAGCATGGTGTTCTCCGCGTAATGCTTGGAAGCAAACTGACGTTACAGCATGCCCTTGGTGGATGGCATGATGCCGCCCATGCGCGGGTCCGGCTCAACCGCCATGCGCAGCGCCCGCCCGAAGGCCTTAAAGACGGTCTCTGCCTGGTGATGGGCGTTGTCGCCGCGCAGGTTGTCGATGTGCAGCGTCATGCCGGCGTGGTTGACAAGGCCCTGGAAGAATTCACGAAACAGGTCGACATCGAAGCCGCCGATCATGGCGCGGGTGAAATTCAGTTGGTAGACGAGGCCGGGACGGCCCGACAGGTCCACCACGACGCGCGATAGGGCCTCGTCCAGCGGCACATAGGCATGACCGTACCGGCGAACGCCCTGCTTGTCGCCGAGCGCGGCTGCCAGGCCTTGCCCCAGCGTGATACCGATATCTTCGACGGTATGATGGGCATCGATGTGCAGATCGCCGTCGGCAACGATGTCGAGATCGATCAGCCCGTGGCGGGCGATCTGATCCATCATATGCTCCAGAAAGGGCACGCCGGTGCGGAAGTTGGAGCGGCCGCTGCCGTCCAGGTCCAACTTGACGCTGATCTGGGTCTCCAGCGTGTTGCGCTCGATTTGCGCGGTGCGGTGGGTCGTCTGCTCGCTCACGGGTGCCTCTGGGGAACGGGTATTGCGCGGATTGTAACAGCCCGCGTCCGCATCACGCTTGCACGACGCCGACGCTCAGGCCTCAAGCCAAAAGGTGACCGGTCCGTCGTTGACGAGGCTGACCTGCATGTCGGCGCCGAAACGTCCCGTTGCAACCGGCGCGTGCAGAATCCGCGCCCTCTGCACCAGCAGATCGAACAGGCGCTCACCGTCCGCCGGTGCTGCCGCGGATGTGAAGCTGGCGCGGGTGCCCTTCTTGGTGTCCGCCGCCAACGTGAACTGCGGCACCAGCAGCAGGCCGCCGGCCGTGCCGTCGCGCCAGTCGCCCGGCTGGTCGCCCCGCAGGTCGCGCAGACTGCGATTCATGCGACCGGTCGCGTCCGGAAACACGCGATAACCAAGCAAGCGCTCAAGCAGGCGTTCGGCGCGCGGCTCGTCGTCGCCCTTCTGCACCCCCACCAGCACCAGCAGACCACGACCGATGGCGCCGACGACCTCGCCGTCGACCTCCACCCGCGCTTGGCCGACCCGTTGCAGCAGCCCGATCATGCCGACAACTGGTCCGCGAACCGGTCCGTCGCCGCCACCAGCGCCTTTGCGATGCCGGGCTCGAACGCGGCATGGCCGGCATCCGGAATGACTTGGAAATCCGCTCGCGGCCAGGCCTGGTGCAATTCCCACGCGGACCTCAGCGGACAGATCAGGTCGTAACGGCCGTGGATGATGACACCGGGGATGTCGGCGAGCCGACCGGCGTCACGGATCAGCTGGTTGGGCGCCATGAAGGACTGGTTGACGAAGTAGTGGCACTCGATGCGTGCCAGGCTCAGGGCCATGTGCGCATCGGCAAAGGCGGTGCGAATGCCGTCGTCCGGCAGCAAGGTGGCGCAGCGGGCCTCCCAGACCGACCAGGCCTTGGCCGCTTGCAGGCGCTCGCGGTCGTCGTCACCGGTGAGACGCCGATGATAGGCGTGCAGCAGATCGGCTCGCTCGCCCGTGGGGATCGGCGCCAGAAAATCCTGCCAGTGGTCAGGAAACACCCAGCTTGCTCCTTGCTGGTAGAACCAATGGATCTCCTCGGGCCGGCAGAGAAAGATGCCGCGCAACACCAGCGCGCTGACCCGCTCCGGATGGGTCTGCGCATAGGCCAGGGCCAAGGTCGAGCCCCAAGAACCACCGAACACCAGCCAACGATCGATGCCCAGCAGGTCACGTACGCGCTCCATGTCCGCGACCAGGTCCCAGGTGCTGTTGTGCTCCAGGCCCGCATGCGGCGTCGAGCGCCCGCTGCCGCGCTGATCGAACAGAATGATTCGATAACGTGCCGGGTCGAAAAAGCGCCGATGCGCCGGTCCACAGCCGGCACCGGGGCCGCCATGCAGAAAGACCGCCGGAATGCCGTCGGCGTTACCGCATTCCTCGACATATAGCTCATGGCCGCCGGTGACCGGCAGCCGATGCGCGGCGAAGGGTTCGATCTGGGGATAAAGCGGATCCACGGGTATTGACTCGGTCATGGGTGATGGTTTCCTACTATCACGGCGCCGCCTCGCCGAGCAGTTTGCCGTCCGCGGCCTTACGTTTTCCGTAGTAGTCGAACTTGCTTGCGTGAAACTGCTTGGCCGTCTCGGCCAGATCACCGTTGAAGCGCGGATCCTGGGGTCGCTCATGGCTATTCATGAACGCGGCGACGTCCCAGGCCTGCTGGTCGGTCAGTGCGACAAAGTTGCCCAGCGGCATGTTGGCCTTGATGTAAGCGGCGGCGGTGTTGATCTTGTGCATCCCGGCGCCCCAGTTGTACGACTGCTCGCCCCACAGCGGCGGGAAGACCATCTGTTCAGCGGAGAAGCCCCCCTCACCGTCGGCGCCGTGACAGATGGCACAGTTCTCACCATAGACCGCGGCGCCGCGTTGCGGATCGAAGCCCTGCTCGGTCTCCGCGAGCTTTGGATAGCCGCGTCCGGGCATGGCCGAATCACCAGTCGGGGCACCGGTCGCGAGCCAATACATGTAGCTGAGCAGCGCGTGCACGGTGCGGCTCTCCGCAGCCGGTGGATGCCCGACCTCGGACGCCTGCGCGTTCATCGAGTACTTGAAGCATCCTTGAATACGCTCGGTTAGGGTATTGACCTGCTTGTTCTTGCTGCGATAGGCCGGATAGGCCACATAGGCGGCCCACATGGGCGCCGAACCCGCGAGCCTGCCGGCGTCCAGGTGACAACCCTCGCAGACCTGCTGGTTGCCAACGTACTTGCCGGAAACCTCATGGCTGTAGGTATGCGAGTAGATTGATTGCCCTAGGGCGACCATCGCGCCGAAGTCGTCGCTCGGGATATCGCCGCGCGCCGGCGACTGAAAGTGCCCGGACGCGCCCAACGCTCGACCCGCTGCCACCTCGCCCTGATGGGCCAAGGGACCCTTGTGGGCGCTGGGTGCAGCATCCGTCTCGGTCGCGGAAACCGGCGCCTGCATTGTTGCGGCATCCGGCACCAAGGCGCCCCGATCGATCTTCGCCGCCGCGGCGGTCGCCCGCACCGCCGGTAGCGACGCGTAAAAGGCCGCCACCGCGCGAGACTCCGCCACCGACAGCTTGGTGTTGATCGCCCCCATCATCCCCAGCGGGTCGCCCTTTCGCTCACCCGTCGTCCAGGCCGCGAGTTGACCGACCAGATAGTTGTACGGCTGCCCGGCCAAGGCCGGAAACTGCTCGCCGACGCCGATGCCGAGCGGGCCATGGCATTGCCCACAGGCCGGCAGGCGGCGTCCGGACCAGTCGCCATAGAGCGCCAGCCATTCGCCGCCGGCTGGGTCGATATGCGCGGGCACCTGGGCGTTGCTGGCAGCGGGCATCCCGGCGAAGTATGCGCTCAGTGCGGTAATCTCCTCGTCGGTCAGGAGTTCGGCCCAGGGCGCCATGATGGGATGCCGGCGGTTGCCGTTCTTGAAGTTGTAGATCTGCTCGGTCAGATAGGTAGCACCCATTGCCGCCAAGCGTGGCGCGCCGACCTCCTCACTGCCCCCGCCGTTGGCATGGTGGCAGTTGGCACAGGGGTCGATGCCGCGCATGGCATCACCCTCCGTCACCAAGCGCTCCGCCAGGCCGGCGGCGAACCCCGACGCAGTCGCGCCAAAACAAGAGATCAGTATCAGAATGGCGCTGTAGCCGCGCATGGACATGGTCATTCGGCCTCGTTGCTGATGTCGACAGCGCATGATCGCGGAAACCCAAGCCAGAAACCAGTCACGGCAAACCCAACGCATGCGCGTTGCGGTGGTATCCAGTCGCTCCGTGCCGGAGCCCGCCGGAAGCCTGCTCCACGCATCGACCTGGATCAATAATGTGGCGGTGGGCCGTCGGACACCTGCTCGCGCAGACCTTCGGACAGCGACAGGACCAGTCGCCGAAGCTGCTCGATCTGCAAAGCCTGCCGATCCAGCGTCGTGCGCTGGCCCTCCAGTACGCGGTTCAGGTGCTGGATTTCGTCTTCTTGGTACGTCAGTCGCATCTGAAGGTCTGCGATGACATCGTGCAAGTGCATTGACTCGGCCGTATCCGGGCCACTCGGCGCACTCATCGGCGTGCCGCTGCCGTGAACGCCTCGATGGTTTCGACCGGCGGCTCGCACTGGGTTCCACGACAGCGATACGCGCGGGTGGCCTCGCCGGGCACCATGGCGCCTAGTGCACCGGGCAGGTCCGACTCGTGGGATGGAATGGCCAGCACCAGCCGGCGCGGCTCATAGCCTCGCTGGGCCGCGGACTGCCAGGCAACCAGTGCTTCGCCCTGCCCGCGGATGACGATGGTCTCCGGTGGATACAGGTGTTCGTCGAGCGCCATCAACAGGCTGGCGTGGGCATAGGGGATGCGGCGCATGGGCTCGGCGGCGAGCCTCAGCGTTGCCTGCACGGCTTCCAAATAGCGGGGCTCGGCGAGCAGATGACCGAGCCTTTGCAGCGCATGGGCGGCGATGCCGTTGCCGGATGGCATGGCTTCGTCGCCCAGGGGCTTGGGACGCTGGATCAAGGTCTCGTGGTCTGCGGCGGTAAAAAAGAAACCGCCCTGCTCGGCATCGAAGAACTGCGCCAACAGGACATCCGCCAGCGCAATCGCCAGATCCAGATCGGACCGACGCCAGCGCGTCTGCAAGAGTTCCAGCAGCGCATCGAGCAGGAACGCATAGTCGTCCAGATAGGCATTCAGGTGTGCGTTGCCGTCCTTGCATGTGGCCAGCAGTCGACCGTCGCGCCACAGTCTGCCATGGATGAAATCCAGCGCACGCTCGGCGGAGGTCAGGTACTCAGCGCGACCCAGCACCCGCGCTGCACGCGCCATAGCCTTGATCATCAGCGCATTCCAGGAGGTCAGAATCTTCTCGTCCCGCCCCGGTCGCACGCGCCGCTGCCTTGCGGCCAGCAGCTTGGCCTTGGCGGCAGCGAGTAGCAAACCTGCGTGTGGCGACGACAAGCCCTGCGCCGCCGCCACTTCCCCCAGGGTGCGGTAGCCGTGCAGGTGCCACTTGGCATCGAAGTTGGGTGTCTGGTCCAGGCCATAGAGGGACGCGGTCAGTGCATATTCGTCCGCGGTCAGCAGGGCCTCGATCTCGGCCCGATCCCAGGCGTAGAACTTGCCCTCCTCGCCGTCGCTATCGGCGTCGAGGGTGCTGTAATAGCCACCTTCAGGGGATTGCATCTCAGCCATGACCCAGTCCGCCGTGGCCGTGGCCGCGTCACGGAAGAGTCCAGCGCCGGCCACGCGCTGCCCGAGCGGATCTTCGGCCTGGTCGCCCGCAAGATCGCTGATTTGGCAGGCATCGCAGCAGAGCGCCAGCAATGGGCCATTGTCGTACAGCATCTTCTCGAAGTGCGGGATCATCCATTGATCATCCGTCGAGTAACGACAGAAACCTCCGCGCAGCTGATCGTTGATGCCGCCCCGAATCATGCGCTCTAGTGTGAAGCTCGCCATGTGCAGGGCCTTGGCATCACCCTGACGCTGATCCTGCGCTGCGGTCGCGGCCCAATGGCGCAGCAGGAACTCCAGGTTACTCGGGTGCGGAAACTTGGGCGCCCGACCGAAGCCGCCGTTGGCGGCATCGAAGCTACCGGCGAGCTGCCGGCGGGCGCCCTCCAGAGGTGCGGCGTCCGGGATCGCGTCTGCGGGAACAGGCTCCAATTGCCGCAGCGCGTCCATCAGCGAGGCATTCTGCTCGCGGATGGCGTCGCCCTGCTCGCGGTAGGCGCGCTCGACACTGGCGATCAACTCGCGAAAGGCGGGCAAGCCATGGCGCGGCTGCGGCGGAAAATAGGTGCCGGCGAAAAACGGTCTCAGATCGTCCGGCATCAGGAACACCGTCAGCGGCCATCCGCCAGAGCGTTGCGCCAGCAACTGATGCGCGGTTTGGTAAATCTTGTCGAGGTCCGGGCGTTCCTCGCGATCGACCTTGATATTGACGAACAATCGGTTCATCACCTCAGCCGTGGCCGCGTCCTCGAACGACTCATGGGCCATCACGTGGCACCAATGACAGGCCGAATAGCCCACGGACAGCAGAATCGGTTTGTCCTGCCGCCGGGCCAGCGCCAGCGCCTCGTCGCACCAAGGCCACCATGCCACCGGATTGTCGGCATGCTGTCTCAGATAGGGGCTGGTGCTGGTCGCGAGGCGATTGCGAGGCTGGTCGGTCATGGTGCGGGCGGGGTCTCGAAGCTGACCGAGGTAGAGATGGTCGAGTTGAGGGAGCGGACTTAGTTCAAAGCGAGGCTCAAAGTAACCGATGTGCCCATGGTCAGTCTCGTCATTGCCGAACCTAGGCCCCGACGCCGTGTCGGCGGCCGTTTAACCGGTGTCGCGAAGCGGTCGCGGACACCGATACGAAGTCTGCTAGACTCACGGCGTCCGCCGCAGTCGAGGCCCTAGATGATAACCGCTTCGCGCCCATTGCACACGGGTCGGCTGGTGCTGACCCCGAGCGACCCTGAGCAGGTCGTCGCCACCAAGTCGGTCGCCGACCTACTGCGCAGCATCGGCTTCATCGGCGCGGCCTTGGCTGGTCGCCCCAACGCCTTCGCGACCGGCGAGCACTTCCTGCAACTGCTCGCCTTCACCGGCTGCGCAGTTCAGTTTGATCGCACCCCTACCGCGCCAGAGGGGACGTTTGCCCATGTCAAACTGGACTGCGGTCACGCCGCTCCACGCTTGCTCAGGGGACGCAATACGCGACCGCCACGCTGCCCGTCCTGCGCCAAAGCGCTGGCAACCTGGCGAGGCCAAGTCGAGCATTGGCAACTCGACCAACCGCCGATCCTGCACTGCCCACATTGCACCAAGAGCGCCCCAGGCTGGCGCTGGAACTGGCGCCAACACGGCGGCTTCGGCCGCAGCTTCATCCTAGTGGAAGAAGTGTTTCCAGGAGAGGGTGCGCCGCTCCCCGCCCTGCTGCGATCGCTCCATTGCCTCCGTATCGGCGACTGGCACTCGTTCTACGTCCAGGATTGATCCCGCGCCGACTTGCTTGAGTTTGGGCCGAGAACTCAGGCCTTGGGCCCAGCTTTTGGACTCAAGCGTTGCCAACCCGCACGCCATCGGGCAGAACGAGTTCGATACTCAAAGGCAGGTGGTCGGACAACGCATAGTCGACGACCTGCGCCTTGTCGATGCTCAACGCGGAGGACACCAGGATGTGGTCCAGATTGCGCCGCGGGCTCCAACTCGGAAAGGTCTTGAGCGCACAGTCCAAGCCCAGGAGCCCGGAGCGTCGAATGGCCGTACGCAAGGTCGCGGAGCGACAACTGCAGTTGAAGTCGCCCATCAGCACGACGAACCGATACTGCTCGGAGATCGCCACCAGGTAGTCGAGCTGGCGCCGCCGGGCTCTCCACCCAAGGGAGAGATGCAGCACGCCGACCGCCAGCGGTTCGGCATCGGTGGTGGGAAACTCTGCCAGCAGTACACCGCGACCGGGAAGACCGGGCAACTTGTGCTCAACGACACTGCTTGGGCGCAGCCGACTGAGGATGCCGTTGCTGTGTTTGGCCAGGCTACCAAGCTCGCGATTGACCTGCTTGTGCCAGTGTGGGTAGCCGCCAGCGTTGGCTAAGTATTCCGTTTGGTCGACAAAACCGCTGCGCAGGCTGCCGGCGTCGACCTCTTGCAGGCCGACCACATCGTAACCCTGTAACAGAGCACCGATGCTGGTCAGATTGCGCTGCCGCTCGTCGTGGGGGAGCAGATGCTTCCAGCCATTGGACACGTAGTCCCGGTAGCGCCGGGAGTGAATACCCGCCTGGATGTTGTAACTCAGCAGGCGCAGCCGATTCATGGCGGAGGGTTCCCGGCGAACGGCGCGCCGTGAGGCAACGCTGTTCACGACCCCAGTCGCGACCCTGGGGCGAAAAGCAAAAGACGGCCCTAAGGCCGCCTCGGAGGAGAAATGCTGCTCGGCGTTTATTGGCTGAGCCCCTCGACATAGGCAGAAACCGCGGCGATCTCCGCATCGGTCATGCGGGCGGCAACGCCGCGCATCATGCCGTTGGGGTCGTTCGCGCGCTCGGCGGAGCGCCACAGCTTCAGCGTCTGGTCGGTGTATTCGGAATGCTGACCCGAGATGCGCGGGAACTTGGCGAGATTGCTACCAAGCCCGGCCGGGCCATGGCACCCACTACACGCAGGTACGCCGGTGCTTGGGTTACCGGCTCGGTAGATCTGCGCGCCAAGCGCGACTAGTTCAGCCTCAGCGGTGCCGGTGCTCTGCTCAAGCGTGGCGTAATACGCAGCCAGATTGGCCACGTCGTCTTCGGTTAGCGGCATCGCCATCGGCGACATCTGCGCATTCCAGCGCTCGTTGGCCTTGAAGTTCATCAACTGCTTGTAGGTGTAGAGCGGGTGCTGGCCCGCGAGCTTCGGCCACACCGGCTGGCCGGGGACGCCATTGCCATCCATACCGTGGCAAGCCTGGCAAATCTGCCCCGCCTTCTCCTTACCCTTCTCCGGGTCGCCCTTGAATCCAGCATGTGCAGCCTCGGAGGCGGCGACCTGAGCGGAGGCGAAGGCACAGACCAAGGCCACGGCGGCAATTCCGGAGATCAACGATGTCTTCATGATGCGTTCCGATTGTTGTTCGATGGTGGATTATGCGACCCGCGGGCCGGCAGCGGCGTATGCGGAATCGGCTGAAAATCCGTTCATGTATATCAGGAATCGGCGATATTGGTCAATGAACAAGCTCGCCGAACAGTTGCGGAAATTGATCAAATTTAACGCCGGAAGTTCCATTGCCGACCAAGGCCTGTCGCAGAACGCAAGCTACCGCATACGCCTCGACGAGGCATCGCCTCTCGCAATCACGGCGCTGAGGCCCGGAGCAGCTCGGCGGCCTGAGCGGCGTCCAGCTCCGCATAGAGTGCCCGCGCGGTGATCACGAAAGCGCCACAAAGCTCCGAGCCCGCAATCCGCCTCGCGAGGCAACTTGCAGCCCACCGCCGATCAGTGCCCGCCGTGCATGTGGTCGCTCGGCATTTGCCCCATGGGCATGACCTCGCGTACCGGCGCCGTCAGCGACAGCTCGCTGCCGTCGTCCAACGTCAGCGTCAAGGGCACGTCATCGCCCGGTGCCAACTGCTGCTTGAGACCGATCAGCATCACATGCAGGCCGCCGGGCGCCAGCGTCACCGCCTCGCCGGCGGGCAGCTCGATCTGATCCACCCGACGCATCTTCATCATGCCGTCTTCCATGCGGTGCGTATGCAGTTCGACCACCTCCGACACCGTGCTTGCCGCGGACACCAGCGCGCGATCAGCGGCACCGGCGTTGCTGAGCTGCATGAATACGGCACTGTTGGGCTGCCCAGGGGGCACCGCGCGCGCGTAAGGATCGTTCACGATAACCGCATCGCCGCCCAGTGCCGCTTGCGTACCAAGGCCGAAGACAAGGCCGGCCGCCAACAAAGTCTTGTACATGATTGTTAGTTTCCTCGTGATGATGACTTCTCGACAGGAGCCGCCGGGGCGGGCTGTTCGCCCTGCTGCAAACCGCGAATCAGCTCCACGATGCGCTCCGCCGGCGTCGCATGCCCCAGCGTCTCGACTAAGCGACCGTCCTGATTGACCACATAGGTGTAGGAAGAGTGATCCACCATGTAGCCCATGGCGGAGTCTACCTGCTCGGAGCGCTGATAGGCGGCGCCATAAAGGCGGGCGGCGTCGGCGACTTCCTGCTCGCTGCCGGTGATACCGAGAATGGCCGGGTCGAAATACTCGGCGAACTGCTTCAGGCGTTCCACCCCATCGCGCTCCGGGTCGACACTGACGAATAGCACCTGCACCCCTTCGCGCTCGACAGGCGTGAGTTGCTTCAGGGCCAACCCGATGATGGCAAGATTGGTCGGGCAGATGTCCGGGCACCAAGTGTAGCCGAAGTAGATCAGCACCACTTTGCCCCGCAGGTCGGCCAGGCTGACGGACCCCCGCCACGACTGCAGCGTAAAGTCGCCACCTGTCGGCTTCGCCGCCAGCCCGAGCTGACGATGCAGCGGGGTGTCGGCCGGCCGGCTCGGCTGCCAGAACCAGACCAGCCAAACCAACAACACGGATAGCACGGCGATGGCCGCAATCGGCAGTAGCCGCCTCGTCGTCATAGACGTCCCTCCAACCTGGTGCTCGGCATCAGCACCGCAGACTGCATGACCACCGCAAGCCCCGGCCATGACGGATCGCATGGCATCGGCGGCCGCGTGGGCGGCAACCGACGCCGACCTCGGGTGGTTGGCGGTATGCCCCTCAGGCCGCCGTCGCGCGATGGCTAACCGCAAGGTCGATGTAGTGCTTCGCCGCGTAATCCAGGTATTCGAGCTCCAGGTCAGTCAGGACGCGCGTGCGCTTGGCCGGCGCACCGACGTACAGATAACCACCCTCAAGCACCTTACCGGGCGGCACCACGGCACCAGCGGCCAGCATCACCCGCGGCTTCAGCACGGCACGATCCAGTACGCGCGCACCAATGCCCACCAGGCAGTGGTGATGGATTTCACAGCCGTGCAGCATGGCCTGGTGACCGACCGTGACGCGCTCATGCAGGATGGTCGGCGCCCCACCCGGAAGAAATCGACTGTCGTGGGAGACATGCAGCACAGTGCCGTCCTGAATGTTGGTGCCGGCACCGATATGGATGCGGTGGATATCGCCGCGGACCACCGCCATGGGCCAGATCGACGCCTGCTGGCCGACCTCGACGTTGCCGATCACCACGGCGTTTTCGTCGACATAGGCGTCCGCGGCGATGCGCGGTTCCAGGCCCTGATAACTGCGGATATGGTTCATGGGCTCCTCAATGTTGTGGAGGCGTAAAAAAGCGAGTCGGCGATGCTAGCACGCGGGGCGCCGGTCGGCTGTGGCCGCAAACGGCTTTTGCTATGCTCTGCGTCGGTTTCTTCGCTTCGACAGACCCTTAGCCATTATGCTCCACGCCCCGACGCAATACGCCGCGCACGCGGCCCTCACTGCAGTACTCTGTGCCATGCTCGCCCTGCCGAGCGCTCCGGCGCGCGCCGAAACACCGTTCGTCAACGACCCCGAGATGGACGCACCGAGCAGCGTCAGGGACGGCAGGAAATGGCAGGAACAGGCCGTGCGCCTGCCCGCTTGGCCGCGGGATGCGGACCTGGTCGAGATCAAGATCGACGGCCCCGCGGACGAATTCCGCCATGCCATCGACACCCGCAGCCTCGCCACCGGCAGCGACGATGTGGTCCGCTACACCCTAGTGACGGAATCCACCAGCGGCGCCCGCAACATCAGCTACGAGGGCCTGCGCTGCACGCCGAAGGGCAAGTACAAGACCTATGCCTACGGCAGCGGCGCGCGCTTCTCACCCACCAGCAACGCCGAGCAATGGATCGAGATAGACGAGCGCGGTCGCGACCGCTTTCGCTTTGAGTTGTGGCGGCACTACCTCTGCGTGCCGCGGCTGTTCAAGCCCCGCGACCGTAAGGACCAAGTGCGTATGCTCAAAAGCGGTCGCGTCCCGCAGACGGACAATGCCGGCTTCCTGACCAACTAGCGCCGCGCGGGCTTTGAAACTCGCTCATCGGCACCGATGTCCGCGCTTTACCCGGCGCCATGGTCAGCCGACATGGCGCTACCGCCGCATAGATTCGCCGAGGTCGCGCCTGCATGGACAATCCGCTGTTAGAAAATTCCCCGCTGCCGTCGTTTAGCCGCATCCGCCCCGAGCAGGTCGAGCCCGCCATCGACCAATTGCTGGCGGATGGTCGCAAGCTGGTGACAGCACTGGCGGCAAACGCCGAACAGGCGACCTGGGAGACCTTCGTCGATCCGCTCGAGGAGGAAGACGATCGGCTCTCCCGCGCCTGGGCGCCGGTGAGCCACCTCAACTCGGTCATGAACAGCGACGAGCTGCGCGCGGCCTATAACGCCTGCCTGCCTAAGCTCAGCGATTATGCCAGCGAGGTGAGCCAGAATCCGGACCTCTACCGTGGCTACGAGCGCGTGTCGCAACAGACAGGTCTCCACCCGGCCCAGCGCAAGATGCTGCAGAACACCCTGCGCGACCTGCACCTGTCGGGCGTCGACCTACCGGCGGAGCAGAAGGCGCGCTTTCGCGAAATCAACCAAGAGCTGAGCCAACTCACCAGCAAGTTCGCCGAAAACGTGCTCGATGCCACCAACGCGTGGCACAAGCGGCTCGACAGCGAAGACCAACTCGCCGGCCTACCCGCCGCGGCCAAGGCCTTGGCGCGCCAGCACGCCAAGGAACGCGACCTGGAAGGCTGGGTATTGACGCTCGACTTCCCGTCGTTCGAACCCGTGATGCGTTACGCGGAAGACCGCAACCTACGCCGCGAACTGTACGAGGCATTCACCACCCGTGCCTCCGATCAGGGTCCCCGCGCCGGCCAATGGGACAACACCGAGGCCATGGAGCGCATCCTGGCACTACGCCACGAGCAGGCCCAGCTGCTGGGTTTCAAGAGTTACGCCGAGCTGTCGCTGGCGCCGAAGATGGCCCGCGGCACCGATGAGGTGATGACCTTTCTCAACGACCTGGCGGAGCGCTCCGTCGCCCAGGCGCGCGGCGAGCTGGACGAACTCAAGACCTTTGCCCTGTCCGAGCACGGTGCCGCCGACCTCCAGCCCTGGGACCTCGCCTACTGGTCCGAGAAGCTGCGCCAGCATCGCTACGCCATCAGCGACGAGGAACTCAAGCCCTACTTCCCGTTCGAGGGCGTTGTCGAGGGCATGTTCGCGGTCGCGCAACGGCTGTTCGACGTCAAGATCGAGCGCGCCGACACGGGCCCCGGAGGCGTCGACACCTGGCACCCGGACGTCCGCTTTTATCGTGTGCTCGACGAGGACGGCACGGTCCGCGCCGAATTCTATCTCGACCCGTTCGCGCGGCAGCGCAAACAGGGCGGCGCCTGGATGAACGGCGCCATCAGCCGCATGCGCATGGCCCATCGCCAGCAACACCCGGTCGCGCACCTGGTCTGCAACTTCACGCCCGCCGTCGACGGTCATCCATCGCTGCTGACCCACCGCGAGGTCGAGACCCTATTCCACGAGTTCGGCCACGGCCTGCACCACATGCTGACCCAAGTCGACTACCCGCCGGTGGCAGGCATCCACGGCGTGCCCTGGGATGCCGTCGAACTGCCCAGCCAGTTCATGGAAAACTGGTGCTGGGAGCGCGAATCGCTGGACCTTTTCGCCACCCACTGGGAGACCGGCGAGCGCATCCCCGAAGACCTGTTCCAGCGCATGACCGCGGCCAAGAACTTCCAGTCCGGCATGCAGATGGTGCGTCAGCTCGAATTCGCGCTGTTCGACTTCCGCATGCACATGGAATATGACCCGGCCCGTGGCGGGCGCGTCTACGAAATCCTCGACCAGGTCCGCGATCAGGTCGCCGTGCTCAAGCCGCCGCCATCCAACCGCTTCGCGCACGGCTTCTCGCACATCTTCGCCGGCGGCTACGCGGCCGGCTACTACAGCTACAAGTGGGCCGAGGTCCTGTCCGCCGACGCCTTCTCGCTGTTCGAGGAACGCGGCATCTTCGACGAGCCCTCGGGGCGTGCCTTCCGTGAAAACATCCTGGAAAAGGGCGGCTCCGCCGACGCCATGGAGCTCTACACCGCCTTCCGCGGTCGCGAGCCAACCGTCGACGCACTGCTGCGGCATACCGGCATTGCCGCCTGAAAATAGACCCGCGCCGCGGCTTGGCGGACGCGGCAAGCGCCCGATGACCCAATGGATCATCGGGCGGGCCGCCCAGACGCCGGGCCGCTCGCGACATTGATCTGCTGGTCGCCGCTGTATGCCAAATCACCGCCGCCGCGCGCGCCAGCAAGTCGTCAAGCATCCGTTCGGCTTTCTGTGGCGCGTAATCCGCGCCTTCAAAGCCAACCAGGGAATCCTGCTCTCGGGTGCGGTCGCCTACTACGCGCTGCTCTCGATCGTGCCGCTGATCACGCTGATCCTCATGGCGTTGTCGTACCTGATCGACCAGCAACTGCTGCTCGAGACCTTGCAAGAGCATATCGAGGTAGTGATCCCGACACAGGCCGACGTAGTCGTCGCTCAGATCACGCAGTTCTTAGAGCATCGCGGCTTAGCGAGCTGGCTGCTGATCGCGGTATTACTGTTTTTCAGCTCCATGGCCTTCACCGTGCTGGAAAACGCTATGTCGTTCATCTTCTTTCACCGTGTCGCCATCAGTCGTCGTCACTTCATGATTTCGGCGATCCTACCCTACGTCTACATCCTTGCCCTGGGTATCGGCTTTTTGCTGATCACACTCGTCTCCGGGGCATTTCACGCCATTGGTGACACTCAGATCGCGCTGTTCGGCAAGTCCTGGTCGCTTCAAGGGGTGTCCGGTGTGCTCCTCTATCTGTTGGGCTTGTTCGGCCAAATCCTGATCCTGACGTCGTTTTACCTGGTCATGCCGGTGGGCAATTTGTCCCTGCGCCACGCGCTGGTTGGGGGCATCACCGCCGGTATCTTGTGGGAGGGTATGCGCCACCTGCTGGTCTGGTATTTTTCCACCCTCTCAGTGGTGAGCGTCGTCTACGGTTCGCTCGGGACCGCGATCGTCGCCCTGCTCAGCCTGGAGGTCGCCGGCATGATCCTGCTATTCGGCGCGCAGGTGATCGCCGAGTACGAACGTGTGGGCCTCGAAGACGAGACTGAAGGGATTAGGGCCTAGCCGAGCCGCGCCGGGCATCAACTGGCCTGCATCAAGCTTACGACGCATGAATGCAGCCAAGAACACCCAGTGTCAGCCCCCAAGCGCCTGCTGATGTGGGCAGGCACAGGCGGTAGCGCCAACACAATAACGCCCCGACTGCATTGCTGCAATCGAGGCGAAAATCATGCGTAATCGATTGGTTAGGAGTTGGTGGGCCGTGAAGGATTCGAACCTTCGACCAAGGGATTAAGAGTCCCCTGCTCTACCAGCTGAGCTAACGGCCCGTCTGACTGTGGCTTACAACGCTGCCGGGCTACTGCCGTCGACTCGCTGTTGCTTGGCTTTGGGGTGGACGATGGGGATCGAACCCACGACCACAGGTGCCACAAACCTGCGCTCTACCAACTGAGCTACGTCCACCGTCGAAACTTGCGATGCGCTCGTTTGCGCCGATTCGCGTGGTCGCCATTTAGGGCAACCGATGCCGGCTGTCTTGCCCGCCTTGCATGGCACGCCCGGCAGGACTCGAACCTGCGACCCACGGCTTAGAAGGCCGTTGCTCTATCCAGCTGAGCTACGGGCGCTCTTAGGTCGGCCGCTTAGTGCTTTCAAACGCGGCACCAAATCGAGGCGGCAACTCGGCGCATGTGCAAAGCAGCTGCTGCTGGAGCCCGGTCTTCGCCATTGGTCGGGGTAGAGGGATTCGAACCCCCGACATCCTGCTCCCAAAGCAGGCGCGCTACCAGACTGCGCTATACCCCGTTTCTGGCTCATGCGAACTTGCGGCGTTCAATTGCTTGCTGCCGCGGTCAGCACAAAGGCCAAAAACTGAAGACGGCGAATAGTACAACCGCTCGCGGGCTGCGTCAATGCGAAGATTCGCGACACCGACCGGGCCTGACAAGGCCGGTGGGAGCGACTTGCAATCGCGACGGCAACGACAGCCGATGTCGACGCGACACAGTCGCGGCTGCAATCCGCTCACCCAACAGTTGCGGGAGCAATTTGCAACGACCGCCACCGCGGGTAACATGCCTGGCCTTTCTGGATCCTTCTACGGCGATGACTCGGGGGTGTTGGTATGGGTGCGCAAATCCTGGACGGCAAGGCGATCGCGGCGGATGTCCGCGCACAGGTGAAGGCGCAGGTCGATGCGCGCCTGGCTGCCGGGCAACGCGCGCCCGGTCTGGCGGTGGTGCTGGTGGGAGAGAATCCGGCCTCTCAGGTCTATGTGCGCAACAAGCGTAAGGCCTGCGCGGAGGTCGGCTTCCACTCGGAGCTGCACGAACTGCCGGCGACGATCTCCCAAGGCGAACTGCTGGCGCTGGTGGACCGACTGAACGCGGATTCGGCCATCGACGGCATCCTGGTGCAATTGCCGCTGCCGACACAAATCGACGATGAGGCGGTGATCGAACGCATACTGCCCACCAAGGACGTAGACGGCTTTCACCCGTACAACGTCGGCCGCCTGTCGCTGCGCATGCCGGTGTTGCGCCCCTGCACGCCGAAGGGCGTGATGACGCTGCTGGAGCGTACCGGTCAATCGCTGCAGGGCCTGGACGCGGTGGTGATCGGCCAGTCGAACATCGTCGGCCGGCCGATGGCGCTGGAGCTGCTGGCGGCACGCTGCACCATCACGGTTTGCCACAGCCGGACCAAGAACCTGGCCGACAAGGCGCGCGCCGCGGACGTGCTGGTGGTGGCCATCGGCCGTGCCCGTTACGTCCCCGGCGACTGGATCAAGTCGGGTGCGCTGGTCATCGACGTGGGCATGAATCGTGACGAACAGGGCAAGCTGTGCGGCGATGTGGACTTCGCCGCGGCCAGCGAACGCGCCGGCTGGATCACGCCGGTGCCCGGCGGCGTCGGGCCGATGACCATTGCCAGCCTGTTGGAGAATACGTTGCAGGCAGCTGAGTTACACGCCGGGGGCTGATGCGGCGGAAGTTCCGCGACCGTTGGCGTGACCATCGGCGCTGTGGGAGCGACTTGCAGTCGCGACAATCCCCGTCGCGGCCGTCGCGATTGCAAATCGCTCCCACAACCGCGGCTGGTCTCGGCAGTTTTCAGCGAAGCACTGGGCTGATCCTCCAGGCCATTCACGACTGGCGCGCGCCGGTTGGAAAACTGGCGCTCCCAGCCGGGCTCCCAGGCGGGCTGCCAGGCGGGCTTCCGGCCGGCCTCAGGCGCGCCGCCAGGTAGTGACGCCGGCGCCGTCTTCAAGCA
This sequence comes from uncultured Gammaproteobacteria bacterium, assembly GCA_963698775.1. GTDB lineage: Bacteria > Pseudomonadota > Gammaproteobacteria > Chromatiales > Chromatiaceae > Thiohalocapsa. The sequence goes on along the minus strand of CAVOSE010000041.1, from coordinate 20,580 downwards.
CGATGCCGGCGGCCTGCAGCTCGTCACGGATACGATCGGCGCCGGCGAAGTCGCGTGCCTTGCGGGCATCGGCGCGGCGCTGGATCAAGGCCTCGATATCGGCATCGGAGGGGCCTGCGGCACCGGCACCACCGCCACGCAGATAGTCATCCGCATCCTGAGTGAGCAAACCGAGCACGCCGCCCAGCTCCCGCAACTCCGTGCCCAAGGCCGCGGCGGCGGGTTCGTCGTCGACACGCAGCCGGTTGATCTCGCGGGCCAGATCAAACAGGACCGCGAGCGCCACGGGGGTGTTGAAGTCATCGTCCATGGCGGCGTCGAAGCGCTCGCGATAGGCCCGACCAGCCTCCCCCGCTACCGCGGCAGGCAGGCCGCGCAGCGCCGTGTAGAGCCGGGTCAGCGCGGCGCGGGCGTTGTCGAGGTGCTCGTCGTCGTAGTTGAGTGGGCTGCGATAATGGCTGGTGAGGATGAAGTAGCGGACCTCCTCGGGTTGGTAGCGAGCGAGGATCTCGCGCACGGTGAAGAAGTTGCCCAACGACTTGGACATCTTCTCTTCGTTTACGCGCACGAAGCCGTTGTGCATCCACACATTGACAAAGGGCTCGCCGGTCGCGCCCTCGGATTGCGCGATCTCGTTTTCGTGATGCGGAAACTGCAGATCGGCGCCGCCGCCATGGATGTCGAAGTGATTGCCGAGGCAGCAGGTGGACATGGCCGAGCACTCGATATGCCAACCAGGACGCCCCGCCCCCCAGGGCGACTCCCAGGCCGGCTCACCGGGCTTCGCGGCCTTCCAGAGCGCGAAGTCGAGCGGGTCGCGCTTGGCTTCGCCCACCTCGACGCGGGCACCCGAGCGCAGATCCTGCGGGTCCTTGCCGGAGAGCTGACCGTAGCCCGGAAAACTGGCCACCGCGTAGTAGACGTCGCCATTGTCGGCGACATAGGCATGGCCGTTGTCGATCAGGCGCCCGACCATGGCCACGATCTCGGGGATGTGCGCGGTCGCGCGCGGCTCATCGTCCGGCGGCAGCATACCGAGCGCCGCGGCGTCCTCGTGCATGGCCGCGATGAAGCGACCGGTCAGGGCATCGATAGATTCGCCGTTCTCGTCCGCACGGCGGATGATCTTGTCGTCGATGTCGGTGATGTTGCGGATGTAGGTCACGTCGTACCCTGCCCGCCGCAAGTAACGGTAGACCACGTCGAACACCGCGAGCACCCGCGCGTGACCGAGATGGCACAGGTCGTAGACGGTCATGCCGCAGACGTACATGCGCACCTTGCCAGGCTCGATCGGCGTGAAGGTTGCCTTGCGGCGAGTCAGGGTATTGTAGATTTGGAGCATGACGGGGCTGCGGACACTGCTGAAAATACGGCGCTAAGTGGCCGCGATGTTAGCAAAGTGGCGGTGTTGCACAAACCGGATGACACCAACGGACTGTCGCGACGGGCACGAAAGCCTTAGCATGGAGGGGATAGAGCCCTTGGCAACGCCATCATTGCGAGTGTCCGGGCAACGGGACTCGCTGTTCCCGCGATGGCGTTTGTGCCCAACGCAGTCCATGCGTACCGAGATCGATCCCCATCTCCAAGATAAACCCGAAAACTCACATCGACCCACAAATTTCGACCAGGAGCATAAAATGATCAAACTCACAACCAACCACGGCGACATCATGATCGAGCTGGACCACGAAAAGGCGCCGATCAGCAGCGCCAACTTCGAGCAATATGTGCGCGAGGGCCACTATGACAGCACGCTGTTCCACCGCGTCATCAGCGGTTTCATGATTCAGGGCGGGGGCATGAACACCGACTTCGTGCAGAAGCCAACCCGCGCGAACATTGAGAACGAGGCCAAGAATGGCCTCAAGAACGTAGCCGGCTCCATCGCGATGGCCCGTACGATGGACCCGCATTCGGCCTCTTCGCAGTTCTTCATCAACGTCTCCGACAACGGCTTTCTCGACTACCCAGGCCAAGACGGCTGGGGCTACTGCGTGTTCGGGAGGGTCACAGACGGCATGGACGTGGTGAACGCCATCAAGGACGTCAAGACCGGCAGCCGGCATGGCCACCAGGATGTGCCTGTTGAGGATGTCGTGATCGAGAAGGCCGAGGTCATCGCCTGATCTGATCATCGGGCCTGGTCGCCTGATGGCATCGATCGATCCGGGCGCGCCGGATTCCGCCACGCGGCCGGGCACCACGCGACCAAGCCCGATGGACATCGACAGCATGTCCATGCAGGAAGACCACAGTAGCGCCGGTCGGCCGCAAGCTCACTCCCCGGCCACCGGCGATGAGCGCGGTCAGCTCGGTCGAACGGCGAGCCTGTTCATTTCCGACCTGCACTTGGCGCCGGAGCGGCCGGAAACGATCGAGCTGTTCGTCGCCTTTCTCAACGGCCGTGCCCGTGATGCGGCGCGGCTATTCATCCTCGGCGATCTGTTCGACTCCTGGATCGGCGACGACGACGACACGCCGACCCACCGCGCCGTGATCGACGCGCTTCGGGCGCTCGGCGACGCCGGCACCCACTGCGCGCTGCTGCACGGCAACCGCGACTTCCTCATCGGTCGCCGCTTCGCCCGCTCCGCCGGCTGCGCCCTGCTGCGCGACCCAACCCGTATCGAACTGGGCGGCGAACCGGTGCTGCTGATGCACGGCGATCTGCTGTGCACCGACGACATCGCCTATCAGCGTTTCCGGCGCAAGGTTCGCAATCCCCTCGTACAGCGACTGTTCTTGTGGAAATCACTGGCCAAGCGTCGACGCATCGCCGCCGATTACCGCCAAAAGAGCAGCGTCGCCAACGAAGCCAAGACCCAACACATCATGGACGTGAACCCGGACGAGGTGGCCCGGCGCATGCAGCGCGCGGGCGTGCGGCGCTTGGTGCACGGCCATACCCATCGCGCCGCGGACCACGACCTGCGGCTCGGCGACCAATCAGCAACGCGCCACGTACTGGCCGAGTGGCATCAAGACCGCGGCGAGGTGTTGGTCCATGACGACGACGGCTGGCACCGCGAACGCATCGAATAGCCGGCCCCCGGCTTACGGCCCAGTCCCACCACAGAGGGCCATGAGGCCGTCGAGTTCGGCTTGATCAAAGCCGGCGCGCCGGCGGTCCGACAGATTCAGCGGGCAACGTATCTGGCCGACGAAATGTTCGCTGATTAGGCGCAGGTAGGTCGCGTGCGGGTCCAGCCCGCGCTGCGCGCAAAGCCAACGGAACCAACGACTGCCGATGGCCACATGGCCGACCTCGTCGCGCAAGATGATACCGAGACGCTCGGCGGTGTCGTCGTCACCGACCGCGCGAAGGCGCTCGATCATGCCCGGCGTCACGTCTAGGCCACGCGCCTCCAACACCCGCGGCACCAGGGCCATGCGTTCCAGCAGGTCGCCGGCGGTCTGCCGCGCCATCTCCCACAGGCCGTCGTGGGCGGGAAAGTCGCCGTAGTCATGCCCCAGTGCCCGCAGGCGCTCGCGCATCAGACTAAAGTGATACGCCTCTTCGTCGGCGACGCGCAGCCAGTCGGCGTAATAGTCCGCAGGCATGCCGCGAAATCGCAGCACCGCATCCAGGGCCAGGTTGATGGCATTGAACTCGATGTGGGCGACGGCATGGATCAGCGCCGCCCGCCCGATGCTGTCTTTGAGGCCCCGTCGAGGCAGGTCACGCGGCGCGACCAGCTCAGGTCGCGCCGGCCGACCGGGCTGGTCGGGGCTGAACGCCCGCATCTGGCCGGGGTCGAACGAGAGCTCGCCAGCAACAAACCGCGCCACCGTGGCCCTTGTTTGCTCGACCTTGCGAGTGGGGTCGCAGTCCTCGAAACAGGCGATAACGGACGAGTGGAAGTCGCTTTGCATCATGAACCGAAAAAGTCTCCAAGGCCCTGAATCACGCCGATGGCCTTACACAAAAAGCAACCATCGGCCCGTTCGTTGGTCAAAGCGGAATGAGCAGCGCAAAATCCAGGCGCCAACGCCGGTTGTCGGACCAACCCGCTTCCCGATCCTGTAATAAGATACTCTATCGGTAATTCACCGAGAACTAAATCAAACCCAGGCCGTCTCGCTGGGGAGGACACCATAACCATGAAATTCTGCACCGAGTGCAAGAGTTCGCCGCTGCCGTTCGCACTAGCCTTGCTGATCGCCAGCATCGCGGGGTTTCTCACCTGGCTCACGCTAGGCCTCTCCACCTATGAGCCGTTGTTACGCATCGGTGGCAGTGTGGCGGCTTTTCTCGCCGTTGGCGGCACGCTGTTGCACTACGTGATGAGCTGTATCAAGCGGCACTGCCAACATCGGCAGCGCTTCACCCGCTCCCCATCGACTCAGTCCGCGTCCCCGCGCAGCTGACGAACAGCGTCGCTGGCACTGCACTGACAACCGACTCCCGGGACGGTAAATCGCCGCGAGGGGCGGCGGCGCCATCAGCCCCGCGGAACCGCCGTGACTTGATTGCGCAGGTAGACGGGGATCGCCTGCTCGGGGCTCCGCGCCTCGCCGCGTTCGACGGCGTCGCGGGCGAGCATGGCAATGTCCCGAGCCTCGCATTCCTGGTCGGCACCGGAGAGGGAGAGCGTCACGCCGACCCGGCTGCTCAAAACCTCGCCATAGACAACCCAGCCACTGCCGACACCGGACCAGGCGGCCCCAGCTGGCTGCTGCTGCTCGAACTCAGGCATCCACACCGCCTCGGGCGCGCAGACCACGTCATCGCCCAGCGGGCGCATCAGCCCGTTGGGATCGACCCGATAGGCACCCCAGTAGACCTCGCCCATGCGCGCATCGAAGGCGCAGAGCACATGATCTGCCCCATCACGGCGCCGGCATCCTTGGGCTAGTGCGGCCAGCGTCGAAACGCCGACCACATCCAACCCGGCACCAAAGGCGACACCCTGCACCACTGCGGCGGCGATACGCAGACCCGTAAAGGAACCTGGCCCGCAACCAAAGGCTAACGCGTCCAGGTCCCGAGCGGCGAGCCCGTCATCCGACAGCAGCGCATCCATCATCGACAGGATCAATTCTCCGTGACGGCGTGGCGCGTGCTCGAGACGTTGCGTCAGGACGCCGTCGTGCAGCAATGCGGCGGAACAGGCAGCACCGGAGGTGTCGATGGCAAGGAGCTTCATGGACTGGACAGGACAATTGGCGGTTATCGATCAGAGGAGGGATGGCTCGCGGGCGTCACCGCCCGCCTTACCCAGAGTCGCTCCCAGCACTATAGCGAATTCCAGCATGCAGCGCCGCACACGCCGCGCTTGCCGCGTCGACATACTTGACCTGCATAGCCGTACAGATCATGCCGCCGCGCAAGGACCGTCAGGTTTACGACAATCGGCGTCCAACCAACACCCTGAAGGCGCATTCTAGAATCGCTTGGACGATAACTAACTCAACAAAAACAGACGCATGCAAATCCCAGCACGCGCGTGGCTCACGCCTTGCTTTCGAACCCGGATTGAGTCTTTGCAACTGGGAACTAGCCGCGTGAAACCCAAGCTCGATTGGTCCGCCTACCGGGACGCAGGCATGGGCGACGCCTATGCCGACATCCCCCGCCATGGCGGCGACTTTGCCCGCGCCGTGGCGGTCTGTATCAACAGCCGCCAATGCGAGGCCGACGGCAAACAGGTGATGTGCCCGAGCTTCCAGGTCAGCGGCAATCCCGACCTGTCCACCGGCGGACGGGTGCGGCTGCTGAAGGCGGCGCTGTCCAGCGACCGAATCGACCAAGCCCTGGCCGATCCGGGCTTGGCCGAGGCCATGGACCTCTGCGTCGCCTGCAAGGGCTGCAAGCGTGAGTGCGAGGCCAGCGTCGACATGGCGCTGATCAAGGCCGAGTTTCAGGCCCAGCGGGTGGCGGCCCAGGGCCTGAGCCGACGCGCCCGCCTATTTGGGCATCTGCCGCGCTGGCTGCATCGGGCGCCTTGGCTCAAGGGACTGATTCGCTGGCGCAACCGCAGTCCGCTGCTGGCACGCTTCGGGCAACGACTCCTCGGCTTGGTCGCCGATCGGCCGATGCCGGAGCCCGCGCCCTGGCGCTTCGAGCCGAACCTCAGGATCGTTTCAGAGCGCGGCCTAGACGGACTGCCCGAGGTCGTGTTGTTCGTCGATACCTTCAGCCGCTACTTCGACCCGGAGGCTGCGCGGGCAGCCGTTGCGGTGCTGCGCAGCGGCGGCTATCGGGTCCTGATCGCCGAGCCCGCCGCCGCCGATGCCGAGCCGACGCGCCCGCTGTGCTGCGGTCGCACCTATCTAGCCCAGGGCATGGTCGACGCCGCGCGGGCAGAGATCCACCGTGTTGTGGATGCGCTGCTGCTCCATGTCGAAGCGGGCCGCTCGATCGTCGGCCTCGAGGCATCCTGCACGCTCGGACTGCGGGACGACGCCCGCGCATTGGGCCTGGGCAAGAGCGGAAACCAGGCGCTAGCGCGCATCGCCAGCAGCGTTCTGCTGTTCGAAGAATTCCTGGCCAAGGAACTGATGGCCAAGCGCCTGAAGCTGCCTCTGCGCGCATCCGATGGCATCCCGACGTTGGTGCATGGTCACTGCCACCAGAAGGCGGTCGGTGCCACCAAAGCCATGCGCCGAGTGCTGAAGCTGATCCCAGGGCACGACTTCTCGATGATCGACGCCGGCTGCTGCGGCATGGCCGGCACCTTCGGCCTGGAGGCGGAGCACGCCGCCATGTCCACGGCGATGGCGGAGCGCGACCTGTTGCCGGCGCTGCGCGCCGCTCCCGATGCCCGCGTGATTGCCAACGGCTTCTCCTGCCGGGCACAGATGCGCGCCCATGGCGATCATCGGGCGCGCCACCTAGCGGTGCTGCTGCGCGATGCGCTAGCGGACCCATACAAGTCGTAAAAACGCGAGTCCTCGTGGAGACCACCGATGAGGCGCTCGCAGCACGATGTTGATCAGGCGATGGCGCGTGCCGACAGCGCGAATGCGAGCCCGATGCCGATCAGCAAACCGCCAAGTGTGCCGCCGAAGGCATGCAGACGGAGACGGGCAATGAGATCTTGCTCATCTTCGGTGGAGACCACGAACGGCTGCCGGGCGTCATCGGCCTTGACGACCCGCGACAATGGCGGCTCGGCGCTGAGCCTGCCCTCGCTCTGCTCGGCCAGCTGGCTGGCCTTGGCGCGGGCGGCGTCCCACTCCTCAAGGTCGATCTCACCATCGCCATTGCGGTCGAAGTGGCGCAGGCGTTCGGGGTCGCGCTTCCATTGGGTCAGCAGGTGCCGCGTCAGCTGTTGGCGCTCGCGCGCACCGCGGCGCGGGGTTTCGAAGTGACCCAGAACATAGACGTACTCCAGCTGAGCAATACGCTCCTCAGTCTTGCGGTAGCGTCGCTGTTGGCCGAAGAACGCGCCGAGGCCGGTTCCGGAACGGGTGCCCGAGTCGTACCAAACGTCGGTACTGCGGCACTTGAGCGAAGCCCCGGCGGGGTCGACCAGACAGCGTCCAGTCCCGTCATCAAGGATAAACGGGCGCCCTGCATCGCCCTGCTCGATGGTCACCCAGTTGTCATTGTGTTTCGTGCTGCGGCGTCGCTCTTGAATGCGGTAGCGATACCAAACACAGGGGGTCCCGCTGAGCCGAGCAGGGATCAGCGCGCGCTGAGGATGCGCCTGGCCCTGCAGTTCCACATAGCCCTGGGGCGCCGAGCGGATGCGGGCGGTTGGCGTGTCCAGCACCAGCCGTAGCTTCCAGAACGCATCCAGCCCAAGCCGCACGAGGTAGAACGTGGCCGCAGCGGCAAACAGACTGCCGATCCAGAAGCCGACCGGATCGGCATCAGCAGCCGACTGGGCGAAGAATTCCAGCATGACCTCAAGACCTTTGCGGCCGCATCACGCAAACAGCTTGGCAATGTCCACGTCCTGCCTTGCATCCTTGAATTCCAGCAGATCAAAAGGTTTGAAGGCGAGCAGCCGAGCGACGAACAGATCCGGCACCTGTTGTAGCCGAATGTTGTTGAGATTGGCACTCTCGTTGTAGAGCTCGCGGCGGTCGGCAATCGTGTCTTCCAGCTGCGATATGCGCTGGGACAGTTGCTGAAAGCTCTGATTGGCCTTCAGTTCAGGATAGTTTTCCGCAAGCGCAAACAGTTGGCCGAGTCCGGCGCGTAGCGCTGTCTCGGCGCTGCCGAGCCCGCGCAGATCGCCGCGTGTCTGCGCGCTGAACACGTCGCCGCGTGCCCGCACCACGCGCTCCAGCGTCTCCTGCTCGTATTGCATGTACTGCTTGCACACCGCCACCAGCTTGGGTAGTTCATCATGGCGCTGTTTCAGCGCTACGTCGATGTTCGACCAGGCCTTCGCCACCGTATGCTTGAGCCGCACCAAGTTGTTGTAGATGGCGGTCGCGTACAGGGCCAGCATCGCCAAAACGGCGAGGAAGATAATCAGGGATAGGCTCATGGTGATCTGCTCCGCACGCTGTCTCGGGCCGGGCTCATGCCCTCATGCTGGACGATGCGGGGCTTTGGTTCCGAGCGGCGGCGCACAGTTCGAGCCATTCGCGAACAGCAAAGACCCCAGCCATTGACTCAAACCTGCTGAAGCCGATCCACGTCCACCGCGACCATCAACTGGTGCTCACCACCACCGTAGAAGACGCCACGCACCGGGGTCACATCCTGGTAGTCACGGCCGATGGCCGTGGTGATGTGTTGTTGGTGGATCAGGCAGTCGTTGGTGGGGTCGAAATCGACCCAGACGCCAGCCTGCGTCAGACCAGGCACAAACACAGAAAACCAGGCGTGAGAGGCGTCGGCGCCGCGCAGTTTCGGCTGGCCCGGCGGCGGCAATGTTTCAAGGTAACCACTCACGTACCGGGCCGGTAGCCCAAGACTGCGCAGACAGGCGATGCCGACATGGGCAAAGTCCTGGCAGACGCCGCGACGATGCTCCAGCGCCGTGGTCAATGGGGTAGCAACGGTGGTGAAGGCGGGGTCATACTCGAACTCCGCGAAGATACGGCTCATCAGATCATGGGCCGCCTCCAAAATTGGACGGCCTGGCAGGAACGATGCTTGGGCATACTCCCAGGCCGCTTGGGCGGAGGGAATCGCCGGCGACGGCAGCGCGAAGATACGAGCGGCAACGGTGTCGGCGTCACGCGCTTCGCGCAGGCCGTCGCGCACCTCTTCCCAGGGCGGGGTGTCGGCCTCCGGCGGTACGATTTGATCGCCGACATCAACCTCGCTGACCGCGGTCACCTCCAGTTCGGAGTGCGCCTGCTGAATCGAAAAATAGTTGACCCGATTGCCAAAGATATCGACATGCTCCCGCGAGACGGAAGGCCAAGGCATGACGCGCACTTGGCTACTGACGCAACGCTGAAAGGCCGTTTCGCAGGGTTTCAGGTGCGTGACACTGTGGCAGAGCGAAACCGGATCGCCGTAGGTATAGCGGGTGACGTGACTAATGCGATAACGCATGGCGCCCTCACGCGTCCCGCGGCCGCGCCGTTAGGCGGTGCTCGATCATGTGGTGGGGTTGCTCCTCATGGCGGAAATACTGGGCGGTGAGGGCGTCTGACAACGACGCCATACCGGTTTCCATCGAGTTCAACATCTCCGCCAATGCGGCGCGTTCGCGGCTGTCCGCATTGAGCTGCGCGAGCTGGTCGATCTCCGCCAGACGCAGTTCGGTCAACAGCCACAAGACCCCCTTCTGCGCCCCGCTACGCGTGGGTGCCATGGCATCCCGAGGCATATCGTCGATGAGCCTTTCCATCTGTACGATCTGATAGGCGAGAGACCGTGGGTTGAGTTCATCCTGGAACACCAGATCCAGCAGTGCGCCGACGCGGGTTCCGGCCTGGTAGCGGCGACGGTAGGTGATCAGGCTGTCGGTGATGGCGAGCACGGCCTCGACAACGGAGCCTTCCTCGTTGTCTGCTGCCGCTCGCACCAAGGTCGAGCGCAACAGCGTGGCAGTGTTGATGCCGCGCTCCAGCCGCCGCCCCGCCTCGAGAAAGTGCCAGCCCTCGTTATGGGTCATGTTCTCGTGGGTCAGGGCCGAGAAGGCCACCAACGACGTGACCAGCGGGTCGAGCACATCCAGCGCGCCGGCAAGGGCCTGGGGCGGATGGCGCGTGAGGGCGTTCAGGTGTCGGTCGATGTCGTTGACGATGCGCCAGGTGTCGTTGGACAACCGATCGCGCACCGACCAGGACGCCTGCCCCAGGGCCTGCAGCGTCTGCGGCAGGCCGCCGACGCGCTCGATATCCGTGATCAGCGACAGCATCTCCGGCGTTGGATTCGCCAGCATCGCGGCCGCATCGTCGCCGACGAAGCCGGGATAGGTCTGGCTCTGGTGCGTCAGCGCCTCCAGCAAAGAGTTGACGCAGCCACTGCCGTCGTTCTCCGCCGTAAAGCTGGCACGCTCGGTAAGTTTGATCACGGCCACCCGCAGCAGGCGCACCAAGCCCTCGGCGCGCTCCGCATAGCGCCCGATCCAGAATAGATTGTCCGCCACCCGAGAGGAGACCTCGCTCTCGTGCACCACGGCGGGTGAAAGTTGATCACCCACCACCAGCAGACTCTCCTGACGTTCGGGTTCGCTGGCGAGCACCCAGGTATCCTTGCCCAGGCCGCCGAGCTGGTTCGACACCATCGGCGTGTCCTGTTCCAGCGCGACCCGGCTCAGGCCGCCCGGCATCACCGCGTAACCCTCTTCCTCGGTGACCAGGAAGCTGCGCAGCACGAAGGGCCGCGGCGCGATAGTGCCGTCCATGTAGACCGGAGCGGTAGACGGCGTGACCTCCTCCTGGGCGACATAGCCGAACGGGTCGAGGCGGATCGCGGCGACCAGCCGGTCGCGCTCCGCGCCACTGAGCTTGCGGCCGAACAGCACGCGCGGCCCAGTGGCAAGGCCGGTGCGGGTGCCGGCGGGCTTGATGACCAGGCTGTCGAGATTGGCCACGACGAAATCGCGATCCTCACGTCGACCGCACCACCAGGTGCGCAGATGCGGCACCTGCAACTCCTCGCCGAGCAGATGCTGGCAGAGCTGCGGCAGGAAGGCCATCAGCCCCGGATGTTCCAGCACGCCGCTACCGAGCGCGTTTGCGACCGTGAGATTGCCGGCACGCACCGCCTGCACCAGGCCCGGCACGCCGAGCAGTGAGTCCTCGCGCAGTTCCAGGGGATCGCACCAACAGTCGTCGACGCGCCGCAGGACCGCATCGATACGCTCCAGCCGACCCAAGGTACGCAGCCAGAGCGCGCCATCGCGCACCGAAAGGTCGGCGCCCTGCACCAGCGTATAGCCTAGATAGTTGGCCAGGTAGGCGTGTTCAAAGTAGGCCGCGTTGCTGGGTCCAGGCGTCATCAGGGCAACCCGGGCATGGTCCTCGCCGCGGGGCGCGAGCCGGGACATGGCGCGACGCACGGAACGATAGAAACCTGCTAGACGGTGCACATGGGAATCACGGAACAGGCTCGGCAGCACGCGCGAGAGCACCACGCGATTCTCGAGCGCGTAGCCGGAGCCGGACGGCGTCTGGGTGCGGTCGCCGATGACCCGCCAGCGACCGTCAGAATCGCGGGTGAGATCAGCGCCGTAATGCACCAAAGGACGGTTGCCGGCCACCCCGACGCCATGGCAGGGCAGCAGATAACCGCCGAAACCGTCGACCAGTTCGGCCGGCAGCAGCCCCTTCTCAATCAGCGTGCGCGGACCATAGAGATCCAGCAGCACGGCGTTGAGCAATTCCGCCCGCTGTATCAGCCCGCGCTCAAGATCGGCCCACTCCTCACCGCGGATCAGCAGCGGCAGCGGATCGAGCTCCCAGGGGCGAGACATGCCGCGGGGATCGCCGTACAGGTTGTAGGTGACACCGTTGTCGCGCACCAGCCGGCGTGCCTCGCGCCAGCGACTATCGATGCCGCGCGGCCCAAGCTGGCGCAGGGTATCGATCAAATATTGCCAATGGGGACGCAGCGCTCCATCGGCTGCGCGCATCTCGTCGAAGCTGCCTGGTACGGGCAGATAGGCATCGTCGAGGCGCACGTCGGCGAGAGCGGCGACCTGGGTCGAGGCGGACATGAAAGCGGTATCCGATGCGGCGTAATGGCCAGTGATTACACACGCACCAGGCCGCGACCGCAAGGCCATACAGCGGTTCGCGCAACCGAGCAAAACAAACCGAGGGGCGTCGCCCCCGCGAACAGCGCCTCCGCTCGCCGCAAAAGTGCAACAGAAGCCTTGCGTTGCGCCAGGCGCTCGGCTGCCGCGTGGCTGAACAACACAATTGCCCGGTTAGGCCATGTGCGAATCACATAGAAGCCGTGCTGCGCCGTTGCCCGCGTCTGCTGATCATCAAAATAGTGCCGCGCCCCTCGACGGCCCACAGTCGTTGCCAGGGAACCAAATAGCAGATAACCTGTCTCTCTGTTTACCTGGGGGCGACATGGCTTCGACGTGGGTCGCAAAACCCGAGGTGCATGCCGAGGTGCGGGTTACCTCGTAAATCCAACCGCAAACTCTTAGTTGCCAACGACGACAACTACGCTCTCGCTGCTTAATCCCAGCGGGCCTCACACCGTCACTTGCCTGTGGGCGACGGATTCGTGGGGTAACATCACACAGGATCGCAGTGACGGGAGCCTGGACCTGATCTGCTAAAACCCCAATTCGGGATCGCCGACTGATCGCCCTGCCCTTCGGGCGGCGGAAGGCTAAAAAAAATAGAACGGGCTAAGCATGTAGTACCAACGGCAGAGGGCTTGCGGACGCGGGTTCAATTCCCGCCGCCTCCACCAACATTAAGACCTCAACCACGATCGGTTGGGGTTTTTTCTTTTGTGCACCGCCAAACCATTCCTGACAGGCGAAGGATTCGTCGCTCGCCAGCAAAGCATCCAAGCCATCGATCGGGGCGAGCCGGTTGATCGTACTTTTCCGCACGCCACAAGACACTGACTCGTTGGAGATCTGATGCTCACTCCCGTTGTCCAAGTGCTGTTGCTAATCAACGGCCTGGTGTTTCTTGGCGAGTTGGCCTATGCCAACGCGCTGATCAGCTGGTTCGCGTTATGGCCCAGCGGCCTGGTGGCGCCCGCGGACGCAGCAACGGGGCTCCCCCAGTTCCGGCCCTGGCAAGTCATCACCTACGCCTTTCTGCATGGCGGCGTTCTGCACCTGGCGCTCAACATGTATGCGCTTTGGCTGTTCGGCACGCGTCTGGAGGCTCTATGGGGATCACCCAGATTTGCCGTCTACTTCCTGAGCTGCATCATCGGCGCAGCGCTGGCACAGCTCGTCGTCTCCGAGATCACCCTGTTGCAGGGCGGTTCGGCCTATCCGGTGCTTGGCGCCTCGGGCGGTGTGTTTGGACTGCTGCTCGCCTTCGGGATGATCTTTCCCGAGTCCAAGCTGGTTTTGCTGTTTCCGCCCATTCCGATCAAGGCCAAGTGGTTCGTGATCGGCTACGGTGCGATCGAGCTCTTCGCCGGGGTCACGGGCACCGTGGAAGGTGTTGCCCACTTCGCCCATCTTGGGGGCATGGTGACTGGCTTTCTCCTACTCCTCTATTGGCGACCGCGTCCACCCACGAAATAACGCATTGCCGCGGAAGGCCACGGGCCTCTTCGCTGCCTGCACGATGCACTTGGCAACCGCATCGGACGTCGCGGCAAGGCCCACGTGATGCTGCTCAATGCCCACCGGACCGATCTCCGGAAGCCGCTGCTGTACGGCTGGTGGCGCACCGCTCTGATGTCGCTTGCACAGCAGATCTTCCGCTATGCGGTAGCGACCGGACGGGTCGAACGCGATCCCTCCGGCGATCCGCGCGGCGCATTCTCACCCGTGAATGAACTTCGTGACACGCCCTGGCCCGTTGGCCACGCTCTTCCGGGCCCTCGAAAGCAAATAGGATCTTGTCAGGTAGAGCCGACCGCTGTCGTAGCTTGCGAACGCGAAACTCCCATTTATTGCCATGCTCAAGAATCTTTGTCGTTTCGCCCTGTGCCAGGTTCAGCGGCTTGATAATCTTGGTTGGGCGATCATCAAGCATCTCGACGAATGGAAACGTAACGTTGAATTCGTCATCGGCGAACCACCCCGGCAGATGAAGGGGCGGGGCACGCCTTGATCGGAACGACTTACAACCTCTACGATCTCAACCGCCGTTCGACGACTCTACGGCACCCCTGAACTCCCGGCATGCCTTGTCCCAGTCCACATCATCGGTTCGGGCCATAGCGATGGCCTTTGCCGGTTCCTGCTGAATGCCTGGCCCGGCGTAACAAACAACCCCTTCCGCTGTTCGGATCAGCACCGCGATTTTCCGGGAGGACAGAAGACAAAACAGTTCGCCGTTGTTCGTGTTATTCGTCATGTTCGTCGGCCCCGCGGCTTACTCTTGCTCTCGCACCCGGCGGAATACCTCCTGCGCAAGGTGCTCATGCGCCGCCGAGCGGAACTCGGTATCCGTCATCACCCTGGAGAAGATCTCCTCGTTGCCCTCCATGCGCGCGATGAACAGCTCATCCAGCATGCGCTCGAAATAGGCGGAGAAGTTCGCGTAGTTGTTGGCGCGGGCCGCCTCCGCGATATTCTCGTCGTTTTCCGCCGAGGCCCGTATCTGGTCGAAAAACAGCTGATCCGCCTCGGTAAAGTCAGTGCCGAAACGCTCGTTGAGGGTGTCGATTAGGCTCGAAAGCGAAACCGGCTCATCCCTGACACCGCCAGTGCCGACATCCGTCGGCCCCTTGAGGGGGTAGGCCTCCCCCTGCGCGAGGTCGATGGAACCCTCGGTCATCTGTTGAAGCCGGAAGAACCGCAGCGCCACCTCGTCGTCGAGAACGAAGCCCTGGCCATCTCCCGGTGGCGGGAGCTTTGCCAAAAGGTTCCGCACGAAGGCGTAGAGCCGTTCGAGGTCGCTGTCCTGATAGGGGATGATCTGCGACAGGAAGGCGTAGAGGTTTCGATAGGCGGTCAACTGGCCGCGAAACTCCTCGCGTTCTTCTTCCTCTCGGTCCTGGAAGCGTTGCACGACGGTATCGAGAACGGCATTCATCACGCGATGATCGCTCGCCGAGTGGTCGCGCTTGCCTCGATACCAGACCTCGGCGAACGCTGTCACATCGGCGGGCGTGAAGATCGCCCATTGCAGCAGGCGGTGTTGCAGTTCCGAGAGGCGCTGCGGATCGGCGTTCTCGCCAACCGGCGTCGTCTCGTAGTACGGCTTGAACGCCTGGAAGATGTCATCCTCCTCGTTGGCGAAATCGAGTACGAAGGTGCGCGACTTTCCGGGCGCCATACGATTGAGCCGCGAGAGGGTCTGCACCGCCTGAACACCGGCCAGCCGCTTCACCACATACATGGTCTGCAGCAAGGGTTGGTCGAAGCCGGTCTGGTACTTCTCCGCGACCAGCAGCACCCGGTAGTCGTCGCGCTCGAAGGCGTCGGGCAGCTCGCGTTCGGCAAGACCGTCGTTCATCGCCACCTCGGTGTACGCCGAACCGGGGTCGTCCGGGTCCTCGACCGTCCCCGAGAAGGCCACCAAAGAGCGAATGCCGGTATAGCGCTGGTCGTTGATGTAGCGGTCAAAGGCGAGCTTGTACTTCACGGCGGCAAGACGGGAGCCGGTGACCACCATCGCCTTCGCCCGTCCGCCGAGTTCGTGCATCACAGTAGAGCCGGAAATGCTCGACGATGACGGAAACCACCTGCTCGATATTGACCGGGTGCAGCTCCAGGTACCGCGACAGCGCCTTCGCGGCCTTCTTGCGCGGCACATCGGGGTCATCCTCGACCTGTTTGATCAGGCCGAAGAAGCGCTTATAGGTGGTGTAGTTGGCGAGCACGTCCATGATGAAGCCTTCCTCGATGGCCTGGCGCATGCTGTACTCGTGAAAGGGTGACGCCCCGGACGGTCCGGGCTCATCGAACAGGGCCTTGGTCTTGAACTTGGGCGTGGCCGTGAAGGCGAAGAAGCTCAAGTTTGGCTGCCGGGCGCGTTTCAACGCATCGCGCAGCGCCGCCGCCTTGGCCTCTTCGGACAGGTCCCCGCTCTCCACTGGGTCCTCCTCATCGCAGAGCTGAGCGGCAATCGCCGCCTCGATCCCGTCCTTGTTCAACATGCCTCTGAGCGCCGTCGCGGTCTCGCCGCTCTGGGACGAGTGCGCCTCGTCGACGATGACCGCAAAGCGCTTGCCCGCCGTGTCGATCTGCACGCCAGAGCCCTTCTTCTCCAGGGTCGAGAGGGCCTGCGAGATGAAGGGGAATTTCTGGATGGTCGTGATGACGATGGGCGTGCCCTGGGACAGGGCACGGGCGAGTTGCTGGGTGTCCTCGTCGATCTTCTCGACCACGCCGGTCTTGTGCTCGAACTGGTAGATCGTGTCCTGCAACTGCTGATCGAGCACACGCCGGTCGGTCACCACGATGACCGAGTGAAACACCTTCTCATCCTGCGCGTCGTGCAGGCTGGCCAGCCGGTGCGCGAGCCAGGCAATCGAGTTCGATTTGCCCGAACCCGCCGAGTTCTGGATCAGGTAGTTTCGGCCAGCGCCATGGGTCTTCGCGTGCGCGACGAGCCTTCGAACCGCGTCGAGCTGGTGATAGCGCGGAAAGATCATGGCCTCCTTCCGCACGGTGCGCACGCCCTTGTCCGTCTTGACCTTCTTTTCCTTCACTTCCACGTGCATGAAGCGTTGCAGGATTTCCAACAGGCTGTCGGCCTGCAGCACCTCGTCCCAGAGGTAATGGGTCTTCCAGTTGCCCTCGACCGGCGGATTGCCCGCCCCATGGTTATTGCCCCGGTTGAAGGGCAGGAATTGGGTCTCCTTGCCCCGGAGCCGGGTCGTCATCCACACCTCGTCCGGGTCCACGGCAAAGTGGACCAGCGCGCGCTGCTTGAAGGCGAAGAGAAGATCGCGCTCGTCCCGCTCGCTCTCATACTGGCGCACGGCATTGGCGGCGCGCTGGCCGGTCAGCGGGTTCTTCAGTTCGGCGGTGACGACGGGGATGCCATTGACGGCCAGGGTCACGTCGATGATGCAGCGGCGGTGCCTGTTGGCATTCGGGCCGTCCGCCTTCTTCATGACCGAGGTGAAGGCGACCTGGCGCGTGATCGTCAGTCGGTTCCTGGCGTAGTTCTCCGCCGCCTCGGGGTTCATGCTGGTATTCGGCCGAAAATAGGCCATGCGGAAGGTCTTGCCGTAGCACTTGAACCCGTGGCGCAGGACGTGCAGCGTGCCCTTGAGTTCCAGCTCCTTGGCCAGGCTGTCCAGCACGGTCGCGGCCGTCTTAGGTCCGAGTAGCACCTCCAGCGCGGCCCACTTCGCCTGCTGGCTGTCCTTCAGGAAGCGGGTGACATCGTCCGGGAACAGGGCCAGCGCTTCATCGTAGGCGCTCGATCGTCGTGCCTCGTAGCCGCCGGTACCGATCAGCCCGGCTTCAATTGCTGTCTCGAAGTCTCGTTCGGTATGGCTGGGCATGCGTCGGATCTCCCTGTTGTCGAACTCAATGCCAAGGCGTGGACGCCAGATCAGGCTTCACCCGCAAGATCGGCGGAGCGATTCTCATCGTCAAGCCGCATTCACGCCTTCCAAGGGTCGATCACCCGCAACCCACCTGCCTCGAATGCGGCGACGTCGCGGCTGGCCACGATGAAACCGCGGGCAGCCGCGGTGGCGGCGATATAGCCGTCCGGGATCGGAAAGCCTCGACCCGCGGCACGAGCCGCGCTTGCCAACGCTGCATAGTGGCGCGCCGCGTCGGCATCGAAGGGCAGTACGCGTGGTCCGAACAGGGACAGCAATCCCTCCAGGGCGCGTGAAAGGGCCTGCTTGCGCCGCCCATCGGGCAGCGCCGCGATCCCGAACAGCAGCTCTGCCAAGGCCACGCTGGGTAGAAACAGCGTCTCCGCGGCCTGGGCATTGAGCCAGGCGCGCACCGCGGGATCTGGTTCCGGGCGCATGGCCTCCGACACCACGTTGGTGTCGAGCACGATCATGGCAGTTCGACCGGCGTTGCCGGGTCACGGTCACGCAGTCCGTCCAGCGCCGATACATCGTCGTCCTCCAGCCCGATCTCACGACCCAGCGCTGCCAGCGCCTCACCCATGCGCAGACGTTCCGGGGGCGTTACCGTCGCGGCGATGATCTCGCGCACCTCCGCCTCGGTGCTGCGACCATGGGCTGCGGCGCGGATGCGTAACGCACGGTGGACCTCTTCGGGGAGGTTGCGAACGGTGAGCGTGGCCATGGTGGAGACCTCTCGAATGCTGTCAGTGACAGCGAACTTAGCATATTGCTGTCAGCTGTGTCGGCGACCGTCCCGTGTCGCCTCGCTCCAACGCTCCGGCGTACTGGATCAACGAGTATCGTCACCACCGCGTCGATACCTGTATGAGCCCGTCCAGCCCTTCATAATTGCGCGCACTGGAATATCGCCAATGGAGCGGATCGTCCACATAGCCCCTCGCAACGGGATTGTTGTGAATGTACGCGAGCTTCTGCAGCATCATCGCCTCTCCCTGTATTTGCTCCGGATGGGAGCCCTCCTGCCAAACCTGAAATTCCCTGTCGACCTTGTGTCTGGCCTTATGCATGGCGAGCAGACGCAGCACGGGCGAGCGTCTCTCGCGAAGACGCCTCAGGATCTTGGCCGCCGTGAAGGACTTGAAGCTGGCCATGGTCTTGGGCAGATCCGGGGAGCTGGCGAGTAGATGACAGTGGTTCTCCAAGATCACATAGCCGTGCAGCCGGAGCCTCTCCTGATCCTGGAGAAATTGCAGGGAATCGAGCAGGATCTGAGCATTGGCCGGCTGTGCGAACAGTGGCAGCCATTCCAGCACCGTGCAGGTGAGGAAATGGGGTGCGGTCGGGTCATGGATGCGGTAACGGTCTCGGCCCATGGGTCATTGGCATCGTTCAGATGGCGATGGCTGGATCAGCTAGGCTGGGTCCAAGTTGGCAGTGACTTGACTGCTCGTTCCCACGCTCCAGCGTGGGAACGCCGGTTGGACGCTCCAGCGTCCCGAGTACCTGACTTGACGCTGGAGCGTCGGGACTTGCTACCACGCTGGAGCGTGGGAGCGCGGGAGCCAGATGACGGTCACCCGCGTCATGCTTTCCCTTGCGAATCATTGCGAGAGCCCTGCGCAACCGGTTCTTCGACGATTTGTCCATCGCGCCACACAACCAACACGCCTGTCCTGGCTCGGGCTCGGGCACGCGCGATCTCGGCGGCGCGTCGCATGGCCGTCAATGCGGCTTGGAAATCGTCTCGTTCGGAGGTCTCACTGTGCATGTGCATCACCAAGAAATCCCTGCTTCAACAGGACCGGAGCGATACCGGAATTGTCGTACAACGCCCAGGCATCGACAATTGGTTGATTGAGGCGCTCGAAATTGCTCAGGCCGGCGGGGAATCGGCGGCGAACCGCTGCCTCGCTCGTTCCCACGCTCCAGCGTGGGAACGCCGATTGGACGCTCCAGCGTCCCGAGTACCTGACTTGACGCTGGAGCGTCGGGACTTGCTACCACGCTGGAGCGTGGGAGCCAGATGAAGTGATCCCCCGCCTCCTCGTTGGCCTGTTCGTTGAACCGCATCACCAGATGTTCGAACAGGTAGCCCATCTGGAGGTTGTCGATCCTGTCGGGGTGCAGATCGAGATCGGCCATCGCCTTGACGATGGTGAACAGGCGGTTGCTGGCGTCCAGTTTTTCGATCTGGTCGGCGAACTTGAAACGCTCGAAGATGCCCCGCGCGGTCGGCGAGAAGCCGTTGATGTAGGCCACGAGATTCGGCGCAATATTCTCGGCGTCGCCGAGCAACCGGGAGAAGGTGTAGGGGCTGGTGTTGTAGAGCGGATGCTTGCGGCTCGGATCGGCGGCCTTGCCGAGCAGGCGATCCATGGCCGCTTCGGGCATCTGTTGGGCCTCCAGCTTCTCCCGCTGCTTCAGCACGGCGTCCTTGGTCGGCTCCAGGACACAATCGAGCCGACGCAAGACGACCATGGGAAGCATCACCAAGCGGTACTGGGGCGGCCGATACGGCCCTCGAAGCCGGTTCGCGATCTCCCAGATCTTTCCTTTCAGCTCTTCGTGCGTCTGACTGTTCAACGGTGGGTGTCCTTGTTTCTAACTGCAGCCACGGTCGGCTCCATGCGGTTCTCGTTCTGATTCTTGCTTACTTCTTTTCCGCCCCGGCCATGAACGTTGGCTGCTTGATGGGGATGCCATTGCGCCCGGAATCGTCCCGGATCAGCACCTCCAGCATGTTGGCGATGGAGCCGTGTTACTGCTGGGCGGCGATGCGCAGCGCATCCTTCAGGGCCGGATCGCTGCGGAAGGTCAACGTGGCGGTTTTGGTGCTGGCCATGACGGCCCTCGGCGGCTCACTGCAAACGTCCTGCAAGATACTGCATCAGGTCATAGAGTCCAAGGAATTTGGCATCTGTCTGTGGAGGATAAGTAAACATGCAAAAACCCTGGGAAACTGATAGCTGCGAGCACGTTCAGGCGCACTGCACCCGTTACCAAGTACCAGGTGCTGGGCCAATGCCGTTAAGTTAACCCGTGGG
>CAVOSE010000040.1:0-21079 GCA_963698775.1 uncultured Gammaproteobacteria bacterium | reverse complement strand
CGCCCGGAACCGCCAGCCGTGGCGGTCGGGCGGTGGTCGATGCAGATTACTCGCTACTTTGCGCAGGAGCTGCCGCGGCGGGATAACCGCCGTAGGGATAGCCGTACCCATAGGCGGGGTAGCCATAGCCGTAACCATAGGCAGGATAACCGTAGCCATAGGCCGGGTACCCATAGCCGTAGCCCGGATAGCCGTAGGCGCCGGGATGCCAGCCGCCCCAGCCCGGACCACCCCAACCGGGACCGCCCCAGTTCCAGGGACTGAACGGACCCCAGAATGCGTTCGCGGACGTCGACGCCAAGGCGGCACCGCCTGCGACGATAGCAACAAGCAGGATGTGCTTCTTATTGAGCATGGATTCCTCCAGGGATTTACATCGCGCGGACGGCAATGTCCGCACCGGGCAAAGCATAGGACGGGATCCAGATCGACTCGTTGACGGAAATCAAAGAACAATATTATTAAGTGCTAACGCATTTCGACCGCATCATGCAGGGGCGACTCGACGCCGTTTGATCGTCGGTCATCCCGAAAGTCAGCCTAGCGCCGGGTCTCGAATCGAAACGGCGCGGCGAGGATGCCATCCGGCAGATAGAGCAGTACCCTCGCCTCCCAGGTCATGCGGTCGCGAACGCAGATCGGGAGCATGCCGCTGCCGGCATAGTCGCGGGCGTGACGATCGGTTTCGTCTCCAGACCCGGCTTCAGCATGCAACAGGACGCGGTTGTAGCCCATGTCCATATCGAAGCCGGCGAAATCCAATTCGACCCGCACCGGCTTCGGTAGCCCCTGCAGTTGCACCTGGAGCTGCAACGGCCGCAGCACCGGGATACCACGCGGCTGGATGTCGAGCTGGACGGAGCCGCCGGATTGAAAGTGGACGGCACAGGCCGCGTGACGCAGGTCGCAAGCCTGATTTAGGGGCGCACGTTCGGCAGTCTGCGGGTAGAGCAGCGGCCAAGCCTTGTACACCGCCACGGCGACTACCGTCAGGGCCAGCGCTGTTGCAGCGAACCACAGCAGCGCTGCGCGCGCATCAGGCACTGGCTTCGTCCCAGGTCTGGCGCTTGCGATAAATGGTTGATGGGCTGACGCCGAGGGCCGCTGCGGCGCGGGGGATATTGTCGTCATAGAACGCGATGGCCTGCTCGATGGCTTCGCGCTCGACGTCCCTGAGCGGCCGAATGCTGGAACCGTCTACCGGTGCGGACGATCGGTCGCCAACGGCAAGCTGGCCGTCTCGCGCGCGGCGTGCCGGAGCCTTGACGTCGACCAGGTTCAGCGGTGGCGGTAGCATCTCTCGCGTCACCAAATCGCCGTTGTAGAGCACGACGACGTTCTGGATCACATTCTGCAACTGGCGGACATTGCCGGGCCAATCGTAGGCGAGAAAGATGCTTTCCACTTCGGGGTCGAAGCCCCGGAATTTCTTGCCCTCCTCCTTGGTGTGGCGCGCCAGGAAATGCCCGGCAAGTTCCAAGATATCGTCCTGGCGTTGCCGCAGCGCCGGCAGTTGGATGGGAATCACGTGCAGCCGATAGAACAGGTCTTCACGGAAACGTCCGGCGTCGACCTCGACCAACGGGTCGCGGTTGGTGGCGCAGATGAAGCGCACGTCGACCTTCTCCACGCCGGTGGCGCCCACGGGCTGGAAGGAGCCGGTCTGCACAAAGCGCAACAGTTTGCTTTGCAGGTCCAGGTCCATCTCGGCGATCTCGTCTAGAAACAGCGTACCGCCGGCGGCCTGCTTAGCCGCTCCGACGCGGTCCCGTACGGCGCCGGTGAAGGCGCCCTTGACGTGACCGAAGATCTCGCTCTCCATCAAATCACGGGGAATCGCGGCGCAATTGATCGCCACAAATGGGGCATCGCGGCGGTCGCTTTGGAGATGGATGGCCTCGGCGCAGACTTCCTTACCGGTGCCGCTCTCGCCGGTGATGAAGACGGTGGCGCGGCTTGGTGCGGCACTGTCGATGATGCGGTAGACCGCCTGCATCGGCAGCGACGCGCCGACAAAGCCATGATAGTGGTCGCGCTGGAAATCGTCCTTGATCCGATCGACCAGATCGCTCAACCGCATGCGGTCGAAGGCGTTGTGCAAGGTCACGATCATGCGCTTCTGACTGAGCGGTTTCTCGATGAAATCGATCGCGCCGTAGCGCATGGCGTCGACCGCCTTGTCCACGGACCCATGGCCGGTGATGATGACCACCGAGACGGGCATGCGATGCTCATGGATGTAGCGCAGGATATCCATGCCGTCCATGTCCGGCAGTTGTAGATCGAGCAACATCGCCTTTGGCGGATCACGCTTGATGCGTGCCATGGCGCTCTCGCCGTTCGGCACATGCGCGATATCGTAGGGTTCATCGCGCAAGTAGCCTCGGTAGACCGCCCCGAGCGACAGGCTGTCTTCGACGATCAACACAGAGGGTCGTTCGTTGGGCATGGGGCCGGTCTCCTGAGAAATCCTGCAATCGCCTTAATGATACCCGTCACCAAGACAATGGTCAGTTGCTACTGCATCCTTTGAGGCGCATGCCCTTCAGGCTCTGGGAAGGTCCGTCGCTTCGTTTTTCGGCGCCGGTTCGGACTCGGGTGCGGCGCAAAAGCGCTCGCGCAGCAGGTTGATCGCTGCATCGCCGCGGTTGCGTAGTGCCTCGAGTTCATGACGAACGCCGTCGATGGAACCGGCGCGCCCGGCCTCTTCGATGGCGAATGCAGTCTCCCGCAGTGCACGGGCGCCGAAGGTGACTGCACTCCCCTTGAGGGTATGCCCCTCGTCTCCTGCGCGCTTGGCATCACCAACGGCGGCGGCATGCTCGATGGACTGAATACGCTGAATCGCCTCGTCGATGAAGGTCGCCACGGCGGCGGGCATCAACTCAGCGGAGAGGTCGGCCGCCAAGGTTGCGATGACATCCTCGTCGAACGGGCTCTCGCCCGATGGAGTTGCCAAGGCAGCGGCGCGCCCATCGTCCGCAGATGCGGGGTCAGTCACCGGCCAATCTCTTTCGGTTTGACTTGCTAACGTCACTGGAGCTGGCACTGGCACTGGGGTCGACGCTGCCGATGACTCCAGCGGGCTGGTATCAAGCCAGCGCAGAAGAACCCGAAACAAGGTTCGGCGCTCGACCGGTTTGGTCAGATAGTCGTCCATGCCGGCTTCCAGACAGCGCTGTCGGTGCTCGTCGAAGGCGTTTGCGGTCATGGCGATGATTGGCACGCGGCCGCGCTTGCCGGGCAACGCACGAATGCATCTGGTGGCCTCGAGGCCATCCATTTCCGGCATCGCCACGTCCATTAGCACCAGACCATAGTCGGAGCTACCAACCGCGGCCACCGCTTCCCGCCCGTTCTCCACCAGATCCACGCGAAAGCCCTCTTTGCGCAAGATCGTTGTGGCGACCAATTGGTTGATCCGGCTGTCCTCAGCCAACAACAACGGTGCCGCCGAGGCGGCGCACTGAGTCAGACGCTCGGTGATGTCGTCGCTGGCGTCAGCTTCGTCGATCGGCCCCTTGGCCGCCGCAGGAGGGACCAGCCGACTGCTCGGCACCGGGGGATCAACGGCTGCCTGGTGTGACTCCGGATCCTGTGGAACGGCCCTTTGAACCTGAGGTCCATCCGCTACGGCAACCTCGGCGCCGCGCTGCGACTGCACGGGGTCGCGAGCGTGCCGCCTGGCAAAGACCATGAACACGCCGCCGAGAAGCGCGGCCTGCAATAGCGCAAGGGCAACGGCCACCCGCTCCGACTTTGCCATCACCGCATCCACTCCAGCGGCGCTGAGGCCCAACTCGACGCGGCCTAGTCGCTGCCCGTCGATGATCACGGGGACGACGGCATCGATGGTGCGCTGATCGGTGCCAGTTTCCATAGGGGTCTCGCGCAATGGATCAGGCGCTGGATCGATTCGCGAAGTCGACGCAACAGGCACGTCGACCTGTCCGGCATCGGCGGCGCGGGTGCCTGAAAGCCTGTCGGCGTGCGGCCATCGAGCAATCTGCTCGCCGTCGGTATCGAACACGCGCACATGCCGCAGACCGCTGGCGGCCCCGATGTTACTGAGTAAAGGCATGACGCCGGCCGCGTCACCCGCGTGCATCGGTATGGCAACAGACGCCGCCAATAGCCGCGCCGCGTCTTGAGCATGGCCCTGAAGTTCTCGATTATGGGATTGCAGCAGCCAGTTCAGGCCGAACAAGATCACCAGCGCGAACAGCACTGCCTGGATCAGGGCAATGCCAATGATCAACACGAAACGAAAGCCCATAGGAATCTGACGGCGCGGCGACAATAGTCAGCTGAAAGTGTGGCAAGCCGAAGCAGCGAGCCGGCGAAGGCGCAAGCATTTTACCAAGTCGACCGGCGCCTTGTCCGAGTGACCTTAGGCGATTGCCGGAAAATTTCGTACGAGATGGCGCCGAATTGAGGTTCGCCTTCAAGGAGCACCGGCGGCCAGAGTATCTCCGAGTTGCAGCAGAACTCCGGCAACGGCGTTGCCTCCTGTCCGCCGCGGTATCATGGTGTCACTCCAGCGGTGCGCATAGCGTGGCAGCTCCTCTTTGCAGCAAGCAACTGACTCCCAGAACGTAAAGGCATGAAATACAGAGATCTTCGGGACTTCATTGAGCAACTGGAACAACGCGGCGAGCTGAAGCGTATCCACATCCCGGTGGACCCCCATCTCGAGGTCACGGAAATCTGCGACCGCACGCTCCGAACGGGTGGTCCGGCGCTGCTGTTCGAGCAACCTAAGGGTTCACGCGTGCCCCTGCTCGGCAATCTGTTCGGTACGCCGAAGCGGGTCGCATTGGGCATGGGGGAGGAATCGGTCGAGGCGCTGCGCGAGGTCGGCCGGCTGCTGGCGTTTTTGAAGGAACCCGACCCGCCCAAAGGCATGAAGGAGGCATGGCAGTCGTTGCCCATCTTCAAGAAGGTGCTCGACATGGCGCCGAAGGTTCGGCGCCGCCCGCCCTGCCAGGAGATCATACTGGAGGGAGACGACGTCGACCTTGGCCAGCTGCCGATTCAGCACTGCTGGCCGGGCGATGCGGCGCCGCTCATTACCTGGGGGCTGGTGGTGACCCGGGGGCCCGAGAAGGCGCGGCAAAATCTGGGTATCTATCGCATGCAGGTGATTGGCCGAAACCGCGTCATCATGCGTTGGCTGGCCCATCGCGGTGGTGCCTTGGACTATCGCGACTGGCAGCGCACGCATCCGGACAAGCCATTTCCGATAGCGGTAGCGCTCGGCGCGGACCCAGCAACTATCCTCGGCGCCGTCACTCCGGTGCCGGACAGCCTGTCGGAATACGCCTTCGCCGGTCTGCTGCGCGGCAGCCGTACCGAGTTGGCGGCCTGCCTGGGCAGCGACCTACAGGTACCCGCCAGCGCCGAGTTGGTGCTGGAGGGGCACCTGCACCCCGGCGACACGGCACCTGAGGGTCCCTTCGGCGACCACACCGGCTATTACAACGAGGTAGACAGCTTTCCGGTCTTCACCATCGAGCGCATGACGCACCGCCCAGAGCCGATCTATCACAGCACCTATACCGGACGGCCGCCGGACGAACCGGCCATCCTCGGCGTGGCGCTGAATGAGGTCTTCGTGCCGATCCTGCAAAAGCAGTTTCCCGAGATCGTCGACTTCTACTTGCCGCCCGAGGGCTGCTCGTACCGGTTGGCGGTGGTCAGCATGAAGAAGCAATATCCAGGCCACGCGAAGCGCGTGATGATGGGGGTCTGGTCGTTTCTGCGCCAGTTCATGTACACCAAGTTCGTCATCGTCGTCGACGACGACATCTGCACCCGCGACTGGAAGGATGTGATCTGGGCCATGACCACACGCATGGACCCCGTGCGCGACACGGTGCTGGTGGAGAATACGCCGATCGACTACCTGGACTTTGCGTCGCCGGTCTCAGGGCTTGGCTCCAAGATCGGCTTCGACGCCACCAATAAATGGCCTGGCGAGACCAATCGGGAATGGGGACAGGCGATCCGCATGGACGACGCGGTGAAAGCGCGGGTAGACGCCATGTGGCCGGAATTGGGAATAGCCACATCGGGAAGCCAGGATTAGGGTAGGTGCGACTTCAGTCGTACGGAAGGCATTGACTGGGCGAATAAATTCGCCCGTACAGCGGAAGCAACTGCCGGACGTAGGTTTAGCAATGGCATCCCGCCCCGGAGACACGCACTGAATCTATCCCGACTCGGCGCATGGCTTCAGGGCAGGCACGCCACGGGCTCGTTAGTCGACGTCAGAATCGTTTTGCCGGACGCTCGTTGCGAGGGCGGGCCTCGTTCACGGTCAGTTTGCGACCGTCCTGCATGGTGTCGTTCAGCGCCGTGATGGCGTCCTCAGCGTCGGCGTTGTTGGGCATGTCGACGAAGCCAAAGCCTTTTGATTGCCCAGAGAACTTGTCTTTGATGACGTCTGCGGTCGCGACCTCGCCGAAGTCGCTGAACATGTCGCGCAGTTCGTCATCGGTCACGGAGTATTTCAGGTTGCCTACGTAGATTCTCATCGCTCACTCTCGAGAAGGTTCGTGCATTGAGCACGCCGACACCGCAGGTCGATCAACGCACAAATCGACGGACGGCGAACGACACGGCCGTGTCGTATCCCTGCCGGACCACCCGGGGGCGGGCCTTAGGCGCGTGGCACATTTGTCGGCGGTAAAAACAGCCAACGCTCGGAGGGGATTCTGAGGCCTCGGGCCGGTATCGCCAGCGGCACGCAACCAAGACCTGAGCGAGCGCTGGGCGATTTCCGGACGAGGATGGGGCGAGGCTGGATGGACTCAAGGCAGGCGCTTCACTGAGCGCCGGCGGATGCCCGATCCCGCGAGACGGCCCCGGTGTTCACCCCGGAGCGGCAATGGCCGATTTCAATTTTCCGGCGTTAGATCGGGGACCTACAATGGCTGCACGCGCGCAATTCAAGCCAGAATCTAGTCGATCGAGCCCTGAGCGTCAACACGTGAGCGGCCCGGGTCGATGGACACGACGGAAAACCCCGCCTGCTCCACCGCGCGAATCAATGCGCTTGCATCCAGCCGGCCACCCCGCACGCTCACCAGACCCGAACTCAGTTCCGGCTGTGCCTCGTCGACGGCGTCCAAGGCCTCTAGCGAGCGCTTGACGCTGCCGACGCAGTGCTGACATGTCATGCCCTCCACTTGCAACCGAAGGGTATTTTCCGTCAATGGCATCGGTGGTGCCATGCGCGCACGCAGGCGTCGAGCCGACAGCAGACCGAGCAGCAGCAGCAATAGGAGCGTGGACACCAGCGAGAGCCAGTCAGTACCGTGGGCATGCGGCGATGCGCCCACCACGGAAACGGCCAGCAGTTGGTCGAAGGTCAGCCCGAACAGCAGACTCATGACCACCACTGTGCCCAGATACAGCCCTAGTACCCGTGGGCCAAGGGTACGATAAACGGCGCCGATGGTGGCGACGTTGGTGGCCGGTCCCGCCATCAGGAATACCAATGCCGACCCGGCAGGCATACCCGCGGCGATCAGCGATGCCGCGATCGGCACCGACGCGGTGGTACAGACATAGAGCGGTAACGAGATGGCCAGCACCACCAGCATTCCCAGTAGGCCCTGCGCCCAGACCTGACCGGAGAAGAAATCGGGTGGCGTTAGCGTAGTCACCAGCGCCGCAGCCAAGACACCGGCGATGAGCCAGAGATCAATGGCGGCCAGGAGATCGAACACCGCATAGTGCAGAGCACCCAGCAATCCACGATCGCGCCTGGTTTCGTCCTGGGCAGATGACCTTGCAGCCGCTGACGGTGGATCCGCAGGCACGAACCGGTTCACTAGCGCACCGCCGAAAATCCCGGTAGCAAAGGCCGCGACCACCTTGAAGATCGCGAAAGGCCAGCCCAGGAAGGCAGCGCTGACCAAGATGGAATCGATACCGGTCTGCGGAGTGCTGATCATGAACGAGGTCGTCGCGCCCACCGACGCGCCCTCCTTGCGCAACCCCAATGCGGTGGGGATGACACCGCAGGAGCAAAGTGGCAGCGGCACGCCGAGCAACGACGCGCGCAGGACACTAGCCAGGTTTGGCCGGTTCAATCCACGATGGATCATTCCGGCCGGCAAGTAGACATGCATCAGGCCCGCGATGAACAGGCCCAGCAACAACGAGGGCGACAGTTCCAACAGAATCTGCCAGAGCTCGATAAGGTAACGCTCGAACATTTCCTTCACCGAGTTGGCGCCAGCGATAGCGCCACGTTGGCCGAGTGGTCAGGAGCCGGCGACACGGCGCCTGACGCGGCCCGTGCCCGGTGTGCCAGCCCTGGGGGCAGTGGCGGCAAACTCGAGCGGTCGGCTCGAGTTGCCGGTTTTTTTTGCGTTACTTTGGCCGGATCAGTTTCTGGCGGCCACACGCAAGCTATTGCCAAACGAGGCGCGATTGAGACGCTGCCGGAGCGGTACTAGTCGATGTTGCCCTTCTCGTGCTGGTCGACCAGATAACCGCCCAGGGCGCCAACTCCCGCACCAATCAGCGCACCGGCGCCGGCATCCGCGCTCAGCGAACCGATCAACGCGCCGCCAGCGGCGCCCATCAGCGCACCACTCCCGGCACGCTGACCCGTTGTGGTACCGCAGGCCGTTAGCGCTGCCAGGCATCCGACGAGTATTAGGGGGATTGTGATCTTTTTCATTTCCGTAGCTCCTCCTGGGAACCCCCGTTTGACATACGGGTATTACAAGTAACTGGGTCGATTCTGGCTAGGGCCAAACGCTCACTTACAGGGGTATTTGGCCGCCAGGGCGCGAACTACGCCAACCACGGGCGTCTCACCCATCAGCGTCTTGTCAGCAGCATTCTCCTTGGCCCAGGCCACGAAGGCGCTGCGGCCGTCGCCAATGGTGGCGCTTTGCGGGTAACAGACGAGGCGTTTCATTTTCTTTCGATCACTAATCTCATCGTGGTACTGCATGGTGGCCTCGATGAAGGCACGACATGCAAACGACGCCGGGACGGCTTCCGGACTGGAGGCAGGCGTCGAGCAGACCTGGTAGAGGTCCTCGGTCGTGTCGAAATTGAAGTCCTCGTCCTGAGCCGCCATCAGCGAACCAGACAGGGCCAGCCCAAAGGCGCCGGCAATGAGGCTGGACGGAACCGAAAAACTCAATTGCATCAATTGTATCCTCGCCGTGATGATTGGATTACGACAGGCATGGGATCGGCCTGGCACGTAGTCAACGGCCCGATCATGGACGGACCCGGTTGCGATTCTAGCAGCATCCCCTGCTGGCGATAGTGCCATCTAAACAAACAGGGTGGTAATCCGCAAACGGTCAGAAGGGATCTGGCTGGCGGCAGGCTGGATTCACGACGAGGTACTTGTGTCGCGCCGGGGAAAACAGGCGTTCAGCCCGTCCTCGAGCGTCGGAAAGCCAAGTTGCACGGCCAGTTCGGTGAGCATAAGACGGTTGCTGAGTCGACGCGATTCCCGCAAATAGGAGAGCATGCCGGCGGAGACTCGGCCGGGCGCCTCGGCCAGCGGAATCTGCGGCGGTCGTGGTAGACCCGCGGCATCCGCGATGCGGCAAAAGTAATCCGTCATGGTGCTTGGGCTGCCGTCGCTCACATTGTACAAGGCGCCCGCCGGCGCCCGTTCCATCGCCGCCAAGCAAACCCGGACCAGGTCATCGATGTAAATGCGATTCGACCACGGCGCCTCCTCCATCCGCACCACCGGCTGCCCATCGCGAATTCGATTCAACGGCAATCGATCGCAGGCATAGATACCCGCCACGCGGAGCACCACCAGCTCTGCGCCGGTTTCGTCCCTCCATCGACGCAACTGCTGCTCAGCGTCCCAGCGCCTCAGCGACCGTTCGGCTCGCGGCCGGACCGGCCAGGTCTCGTCCACCCAGGCGCCATCGCAGTCGCCGTAGACACCTGTCGTGCTGATGTAGACCAGCCGGCGTGGATGACCACGACGGGCAAAGGCGTCCAGCAGCCTTGCCATGGCTGGGTCTTCGGCGCCAGATCCTGGCGGCGGAGCGAAATGGAAGATCTGCTCACCGGCGCTGTCCAACGCGTCGAGCGCATCATGTGCCAAGTCCAATCTCAGGGGCGCGGCACCAATCTCCGACAAGGCGCGCGCGCTCGCCTCGGAGCGGACAATGCCCGTCACGGGCTCTCCACGCTCCAGCAACGCCGCCGCCACGTGTCGTCCAACATATCCACAACCGATGATGATCATTTCTAACGATACCTCGCAATGCCCTTTCGACGGGGTCTAGACGAAATTTTGCGGGCGCCCAGTTCGAGCCGTCGCCGCCTTGCAGTGCGTGCAGACGTCGGCACATGGTAAGGTCACGCGCCCCTTCGGCAACCCACGCATCAGCTGATGGGCGCGCTGGCACCGCTGAGCAAGTGCCGAACGGGCAAGGAACGGCGCCGTTGTCGAGCATCGACAAACCGCTGAAAACAAGGGCGGTCACCAAGCGATAGTGTGATCGCACGCTGATGCCCGCCATGGATGAAAAGGCATCAGCTTCCAAGAAGCGCCAAATCGAACATCAGGATCAACATGAGCTTTGTCATCCGCACCGAGCCAGGAAATCACAGTTTTACGGTCGAGGCCGACCAGACCATTCTCGAGGCCGCCATCCAACAGCGCGTCGGCCTGCCCTACGGCTGTCGCGACGGCAAATGCGGGAGTTGTACCGCGGAGTTGTTGAGCGGCCAGGTCGACTACCCGTCCGGCAAGACCCACGCCCTGACGGGCCAACCCGAGGATGCCTGCCTCACCTGTCAAGCCGTGCCGACCTCCGATCTGCTGCTGCGGGTCTCGGAGCTGGAAACCACCGCCGAGATCGCGGTGCGCAACCTGCCCTGCCGGATCGCCGAGAAGCGCATGCTCAACCACGACGTGATCCGATTGCGGCTGAAGCTACCTGACGGGCAACGGCTGCAGTTCCTCGCCGGACAATACCTGGAGTTCATCCTCGCCGACGGGCGCAAGCGCGCCTTTTCGATGGCCAGCGCCCCCCACGACGACGAACTCATCGAATTGCATGTCCGCCGTGTGCCGGGTGGCGAGTTCACCGACTTCGTCTTCGACGAGATGCAAGAGAAGGCGATTCTGCGCATCCAGGGACCACTCGGTTCCTTCGTGCTGCGCGAGGCGTCCCAGCGGCCGATGATCTTCATCGGCGGCGGCACCGGGTTCGCCCCTGTTAAGGGGTTGCTGGAGCATGCCTTCCACCTTGGTATCGAGCGACCGATGACGCTGTACTGGGGCGTGCGCTCGCGCCGCGATCTGTACCTTGCCGAACTGCCCGAGCAATGGGCCGCGGAGCATGCCAATTTCACTTATGTGCCCGTGCTGTCGGAACCAGACGCGGACTGGGACGGGCGCCAGGGCTTCGTGCACCAGGCGGTGCTCGAAGACCATCCGGAGATCGCGGGCTACGACGTCTACATGAGTGGGCCGCCGATCATGGTCGAGGCAGGCCGCGGCGCATTCGAGGCACGCGGGCTGAGTATGGACCACATGTTCTCTGACGCCTTCGAATGGGCCGCGGATAGTCCCAAGCGGGCGGCAAAGGCTTGAATGCCGTAACGGACCAAAGCCGTCGGAAGCCGCGGCGCGTCAGGCAGGATCATCATTGTGTTGGAAAGCGGTGCGTTTGAAACTTACGAGATCGCTTGAGGGCGGCAAATGTTTGCAGACGAGTCAAGTTTCGATGCCGCATCGGACTGGCGAGGCTCGCCGAAATCGAAATCGGGATCGGGATCGGGATCGAGTCACTCGCCACCCGCCACATGCTGCGATTTCGATAGCGATAGCGATAGCGATACCGACAATCACGACTCGTCGGTATGAGGCGAAGGCTGGCGATGCTGTTTGGATGAAAACTCTCGACCTTGAGCAGGGTCTTACTGGTACGAGCCGTTTCATCACCACGCCCCATACCCGCCATGTCCCGCCTCCACATACTCATCGCCCTCCTCCTTATAATGCTTACGGTTGCCGGCGTCGTCGATGCGCGGCGTGGCATCGACGCTGCGGTCGACCCGGTTAAGGCGCCCGCGTTCACGCAAGTCGACCCAGATGCCTGGATCAACAGCCCACCGCTAAGAATCGACGCATTGCGGGGCAAGGTGGTGCTGCTCGACGTCTGGACCTTCGAGTGCTGGAACTGCTATCGGTCGTTTCCCTGGTTGCTCCAGCTCGAGGCCCGTCACCAAGACGATGGTCTCCAGATCATCGGAATCCATAGCCCAGAGTTCGAGCGCGAGCGCAAACCCGCAGCGGTCATGGCCAAAGCGAAAGAATTCGGCATCGAGCATCCGATCATGATCGATAACGATTTCCGTTACTGGGAGGCGCTGGACAACCGCGTCTGGCCAAGCTTTTACCTGATCGACAAACAGGGGCGCATCCGCTATCGCTTCATCGGCGAGACCCATGCTGGCGAGCCCCAGGCGCTGCGCATCGAACGGGCGGTGGAGGCCTTGCTCGCCGAGCCGCGCTGATTCCCGCACCTCCGATGCCGATGTTGGACACTGATGTTGCGCACTGGCCGGCGCTAACTGATAGACTCGCGAGCCGAAATGGCGGGGCCCCTAGCCCCGCGTCTGCCGGCACGTCGAGGAGATACTGCGTCCGATGGCCCTCTTGGCTTACTCCCTGCCGCTGGTCATGCTGCTCTCGGCGCTCGCGGTGTCTGTCACCGGTGGGCGCCTGGGCGAGCGTATCGCGGGTATCAGCGTGTTCAGCAGCGCGCTGGTGCTGGCGTTGGCGCTGGCGCTGTTCCTGAATCAACTTTGGGCCGATCAGGGCCGACTGGTCAGTACCGGCCTAACGGTATTTACACTCTACGTCGACTGGCTCAGCACACTGATGGCGCTGCTGGTCAGCGGCATCGGGCTGGTGGTGCACGTATTCTCGGTGCGCTACATGCAGGACGATCCGGCGTATACCCGGTTCTTCATGCTGCTCGACACCATCATCGCCGTGATCCTGCTGATGGTCCTGGCCGGCGACCTGCTGACCCTGCTGCTCGCCTGGCACCTGCTGGGCGTGTGCCTCTACTTTTTGCTCAGCCATCAGACCCAACGTCCGTCCGCGACTCGCTATGCGTTTTGGACGCTTTTTACCCACCGGATCGGTGACTTGCCGCTGCTGGCGGCCACGGCGCTTGCCTACCACACCTACGGCACCCTGAGCCTGCCGGCATTGTTCGAACGGGTGGCGGCGACGCCGGATGCGACGACGCTGCTCGGACTGCCCTTCACCGAGACCATCGGCTTGCTCATCCTGCTCGCGGCCTTCGCGAAATCAGCTCAATTCCCGCTGCACACCTGGCTACCCTACACCATGGACGGTCCCACGCCGGTGTCGGCGCTGATGCACGCGGGTATCGTCAATGCCGGCGGGTTCCTGATCAATCGCTTCGCGCCAGTATTCGTGCACACGGAGCACGTGTTGCTGCTCGCCTTCGCGGTGGGGCTGATCACGACGATCATGGGGTCGCTGATGATGCTGATGCAGAGCGACATCAAGAAGGCTCTGGGCTACTCCACCATGGGCCAGATGGGCTACATGGTCATGGAGTGCGGGCTCGGCGCCTTCTCGCTGGCCATCTACCACTTGATCGCCCATGGCGTGTTCAAGGCGACGCTGTTCCTGGGCTCAGGGGCCATCATCGGTAACGCGCGAAAAGATCCGAACATCCCCGAAGGAGAGATCTACAAGTTCATGGTGGAGCGCAAGGTGCCGCACCCGCCGCTGTCGTGGGTGGTGTTCGCCGGCATTACCATTACGGTGCCGCTGATCATCGTCTTCGGTGCGCATCAGATGATCGACGAGGGATTTTTACACCACCAGGGCGCAATGATCTTGCTGCTCTTCGGCTGGCTCACGGGCGCTCAGACGTTGTTCTTTGTCTACAAGATCGGCGGGGAACGGCCGTTCCAGGCGCTGTTCTACGTCATTCTGTCCTTCGGGCTGATTATCCTGACCTACGTTTTTGTCGGTCATGCCTTCGACGCCTTGCTCTACCCGGATCCGCAATTCCGTGAGGCCTTGTACCAGGCGGCTTCGGTCAATTTCACCTGGTTCGCGTTCGTGCTGTTGTTACTGATCGTGCTGATCTCGGCGGGCTGGCTCTTGGTGTTTCGCTCCGAGGCGGCGCAGGAGCCGCTGACACGGCGCTACAAACGTCTGTACCTCAGTCTCTACGCGCTGCTGTCGCGCGAGTTCTACATCGCAGACCTCTACAGTCGCGCCGGTGAGCAGCTACTCGGGCTGTCGCGGCGGCTGAACGCGCTGCTGCGCTGGGTCTGACCACGCGCACCCACCACCATGACCACATTCCTGCTGTTCCTGCTTGCCGGCCTGTTTCTGCCGCTCTACCCACTGAGTATCGGCGCCAACCTGCTGCTGAAGCGCCAGGTCGGCGTCGGCGATACCGATCTGCTGTCCCGGCCATCGGTCAAGATTGCGGCGATCATCCTGATGCCGTTGATGGGCGTCGGTTTGATGAGCCTGGGTCTGACGCTGACCGACGGCGATGCGACCACGCTGACCACTGCGTTCGCCATCTGGGGCGGTCTGACGTCCCTGCTGTATGCCTTTAGGCTGTTGTCGGTCCGTGACGGAAAGATTTGGATCGCGCAGCTCTACAGTTCGGCATTGGCGCTGATTTGGGTCGGCGTCGCGCATCAGGTGCCGCCGTTGCTGCCAGCCCTGGGCCTGGCGCTGTCCCTGCTGCCGCTGTCGTTGTTGTTGGTCCGCCTGACGCGGCAGTTCGGCATCGCACGGGTCGGGCTGTATCCAGGGCTGGGCCTGCGCATG
Source organism: uncultured Gammaproteobacteria bacterium (assembly GCA_963698775.1). Classification (GTDB taxonomy): domain Bacteria; phylum Pseudomonadota; class Gammaproteobacteria; order Chromatiales; family Chromatiaceae; genus Thiohalocapsa. The sequence goes on along the minus strand of CAVOSE010000040.1, from coordinate 6,225 downwards.
CCCATGTTTTCCTTGCTGTTCGTCCCGGCGGTCTTGGTGGCGGTAGCCGTGCCCTTCTCCCCGGGCTTTTTCGCTATCGCCGATCTCGCCTTCGGCGGTGCCGGCAATAATGAGCTGCTGACGCTGGTACCGCTCAGTCTTTCCTGGCTGCTGTGGACCTGGGCCGGCGTCAATCTACTGACCGGCATCGTCTTCGGCACGCCGCGGGAGGATCTGAGCTACACCGACCTCAGTCGTCGCGATGCGCTGCTCTACGCTGCCGGTATCTTGGTGCTGTCGCTGTTCGGCATCGTTCTGGTGGAGGGTGTGCTGTGAGCAAAACAGAATCGGACCAGGCGCAAGCTGCCGCGTTGAGCGCTGAGAACACGTCGGCGACCGGCCCGAGCCTCGGCAAACGGCTCAAGATCCGGTCCATGGTGCACATGGCGGGGGAGGTGTTGCCCTTCTTCTGGCCCATGCGCAACTTCATCCACCATAACCCACTGCATGGCCTGGAACACCTGCCCTTCGAGCAGGCGGTGTCAGAGGCGACGCACCTGTTCCACGCGCGGGGCTATCTCAAGCGCGTGGAGTACCAGCAACTGATGGCCCGCGGCAGTATCGAACCGGACGTGGTCGAGGAACTGGTGGCGGAGTTCGTCGCCCGCTGGCTCGCCGAGCACGATCGCACCGGCGATGCTGACCTGGCGGACCTACTGCAACGCTGCTTGGTAGCAATGCTCACGCGGATGAGCCAGCCCGCTCCCGGCGACGATGTGCCCGGCGCCAACGAGGTGCTGGCCGGTCTGAGGCGCAGCAAATGAAACCCTTCGCGCAACGGCTCGCCACCGAGCTCACCCTGTACGACGCCGTCGATCAGCTGTTCGGCACCCGTCTCGGCGAAACGCTCAACGAGCTGTTGATCAAGGGCCTGATGGACTTCTTCGACGAGGGCCAATCAATCTGGCGCATGCCAGGCCGCCGCCAGGGTCTTTATCGCGGCTGGAGCCGTATCGCCCGGCGCAATCGGCGCCTGCGCCTGCGCGGACTCGACGTCGGCGCGTTGCTGGCTGAGACCGACGACCCCGAGGCGATGATCGACTACGTCATGACCCGCCTGGGGGTGCCGGAACCCTTGTGGATGAACTACTTCACGCTGGAGCTGGCACAACTGCACGGGTGGGCGGGCTTTGTGCGCTGGCGCTCCCAGGCGACACACTATTATTGGCAGCAACGCAATCCCGCCGACCTAGTGGACTTCATCGCCATTCGCTTGGTGCTCGGGCTGGCCTTGCTGGAAGACGCCGCGCGGCGCCTGAAGCACGACTTCGGCTATCCATCCCTAAAGAACTACGCCGAGCGACACCCGCGCGAATCCGTGCTGCGCCGCCAGCTCAATGCCGGCACCGTGCTGCCGGACTATGCCCACCGCATCGAGGTCACCCTTGATGGCGGCGACCCAGCGCGTATCGACGCACTGCATGAGGAATACGCCCGCGAGAAGGTCACGCGCGAGGCCGACACCCGCGCCCAGCGCCTATTGGAAGTGGCCGAAAAGGCGGATATCCCGCGCCAAGCCCTGCTGGCGCGCCCCGACGAGACGCTGATTCGTTTCGTCGACGCGATCTACGACTTCAAATCGCATGAAGAATTCATCTGGACGCAGGCACTCGAGCGCACCTATAGCAGGCGCCTGCTGGCGCGTATCGGCGATGCGGGTGCAGGTCGGCCTGCGGCCAATCACGTCGATGGCAACGGCGGCACCGATGCAGATCGGGACGTCGGCCCCAGCGGCGACGTGCAGGCATTGTTTTGTATCGACGTGCGCTCCGAGCGGCTGCGACGTCACTTGGAGGCCGTCGGCGACTACGAGACCTTCGGCATTGCCGGTTTCTTTGGCATCCCGGTGAGCTTCATCGAGTTCGGCAAGGGCCACGAGACCGCGCTCTGCCCCGCCATCGTCACGCCCAAGAACGTCGCCGTGGAGATGCCGCACAAACACGAGACCCACCGTCACGGTCTGTTCGACCTGGCCCACGAGGTGGTGCACGACCTCAAGAACACCGTTCTCGCGCCCTATGTCACGGTGGAGGCGGTCGGGCTGCTGTTCGGCTTCGACATGGTCGGCAAGACCTTCGCGCCGCGCGCCTACAACACCTGGCGGCAGCGCCTGGAGACGCGCAAGCCGCCGGCGCGGCTGCTGATCGACAAGATCACCCGCGCCGAAGCCGAGGAACTGGTCGCCAATCTGCAGGACGAGATGGTCATCCGCGCCGTCGAGCGTCATTTCGGCGTCAAGCGCGAGGCCCTCACCAGCTCGATGATCCGCGAGCTGCGCGAGATTGCCCTCGGCAATCGCGCCGACCAGAACGAGGTGCCGGGGAAGAGCACAGGCAGAGGCCGTAGCGACTTCGCGCGCCGCTTCGAGGTGGACGCCGCCGCGGAAACGGTATTCATCCGCTCATTGCAGGCGGAGTACCGCATCACCCCGGACCAGGCCACAATCCAGCTCGAAAACCTGGCAAAAATCGGCTTTCGGCACAAACGCCAGGCGCAGCTCGTGGGCACCGCGCTGCGCGGTATTGGTTTGGATGGGAGGACGGCTGGGGGGCCGAATGGGGAGCCGGTGAGGGATCGTGCCGGGGACTTCACTGGAGGCATCGCGCGCACCGTCCTGGTGGTTGGCCACGGCAGCACGTCGGAGAACAACCCCTACGAATCAGCGCTGGACTGTGGCGCCTGCGGTGGCGATCAGGGCCTAGTGAACGCACGCATCTTTGCCGCCATGGCGAATCGCCGTGAGGTGCGGGAACTGCTGGCCGAACAGGGCTTGGCCATCTCCGCCGAGACCTGGTTCATCCCCGCGCTGCACGACACCACGACCGACGAGATCCAGCTATTCGACCTCGACCAGCTGCCGCCCGGCGTGCTGACCCGCCTCAGCCGCATCCAAGAAGATCTAACCGCCGCCGGGCGCCTCTGTGCTCAGGAGCGGTGCATTGAGCTCGGCGAGTCCGGCATCGATACGCCGGCGGCGGCGGCTCGACGGGTCAAGCGCCATGCACTGGATTGGACCCAAGTGCGCCCGGAATGGGGGCTGTCAAAGAACGCCTCGTTCATCATCGGTCGGCGCGCACTGACCCGCGACGTCGATCTGGAGGGGCGCGCCTTCCTGCATTCCTATGACTACCGCATCGACGCCAAGGGCCGGCTGCTGGAGGGCATCCTGTCCGGACCGCTGGTGGTGGCGCAGTGGATCAACATGGAGCACTACTTCTCGGTGGTCGACAACGAGGCCTTCGGCAGCGGCAGTAAGGTCTATCACAACATCACCGGGCGCTTCGGCGTCATCAGCGGCAACGTCAGCGACCTGCGCACCGGGCTGCCGGCGCAGACCATGCTCAAGGGAGGCCAGCCCTACCACGAGCCCATGCGCCTGCTCACCGTCATCGAGGCACCGCTGGCGCTCGTGCAAGCACTGCTCGCGCGGCTGTACAAGCCCCGCGAATTGGTGCACAACGGCTGGATACTGCTGCTGGTGCTGGATCCCGAGACCGCCACCGCCAACCTGTTCCGCGACGGCGCTTGGCAGACGACGCAGATCCGTTTGCCGGGCTGACGTCCGCCTCGCTGGCCGGCGCCGTCTCAAAGTGCGAAGAATTCCACCGCTACCCAAGCCATTGGGGTCGGTCCCCCGCCTATAACAGAGGGTCACGCAGATGCAAGAACTCAAGCACAGCGCGATGAAGAAGCTGGAGATCATCGTCCAGGGCGAGTACCAGGATTTCGTGCTCGACCTGCTCGACCGCGCTGGCGTCAGTGGCTACACCGTGGTGCACAACCTGTCCGGCAAAGGCAAGCACGGCGCCCACGAGGGCCACCTGATGTTCAACGAGGACGACGTGCTGGTCATGGTCATCACTGTTGTCCCGGAGGATTTGGCCGCGGCCATCCTCGAGGGTCTGACGCCATTCTTCAACAAGCACATGGGCGTGGTGTTCACGTCCGACATCCAGGTCACTCGCCTCGGCAAGTTCCAGCCGCCGACGGCGGGCGGCGCTTAGCGCATGTCCCAGCGCTCGCGCATTTCCTCCGCCCCCGCGACTTCCACAAGCCTGACCGGAGTGCTTCCCATGTTCACATCCGCCAACACCCGCCTCGCAAGCGCCGCCTGTCTGCTGCTTCTGGGGGCCGCGGCAATGGCCGATGCGGCCAGCCTGCCCAGTTACAAACAGGCCCTGGAGGCCTTCCAGGCCGAGCGTGCCGCCGGTAATGGGCCGAAGGTCAGCCCGGAGGACAGGGCGGTGATGGATCAGGCCGGGGCAGACTTGGCAGCGGCAATGCCGCGCCCCGGGCTCGCGGTGGGTGACCAAGCCCCCGGCTTCGATCTGACCGATGCCCGCGGTGAGACCGTCACCCTGGAGGATCTGCTCTCGAACGGACCGGTGGTGCTGACCTTCTATCGGGGTGCCTGGTGCCCCTATTGCAACCTACAACTGCGCGGCTTGAGCCAGAGCCTGCCGGCCATCACGGCCGCGGGCGGCCAGTTGGTGGCGGTCACCCCGCAGACACCGGACAAGTCCCTGGAACAGGTCAGCAAGGACGGCTTCCCGTTCCCCATCCTGAGCGACTTGGACTCCTCGGTCATGCGCGCCTATGGGCTCTACTTCGAGGTGCCCGATGCGGTGAGCGACGTCTACAAGCGCAACTTCGCCCTGGATCTAGCGGCTTACAATGGTGCCGGACGCTCCGTTCTGCCGGTACCGGCCACCTATGTGATCGACCGCGATGGGGTGGTGCGCTTCGCGTTCGCGGACACGGACTACCGCAAGCGGGTGGAGCCCGAGGCCATCGTCGCGGCCTTGAAGGCATTGTGAACCCCGACTTACGCTCGGGGTTGAGGCGCCCTGTTCATCGCCCCGGCAGCAAGTTTACTCCTGCGTCGTGACGTGCAGTCAGCCATGCTCATGCATGGCGCACGGACCGCGATATTTCTCCGGAACGTTTTCCGGGCACAGGCCGCAGGCCTCGTTGCCGGGCACCGCGAAGTCGATCTTGCGCGGATATGGCAGGTCGAGCTGGCGCATGATCTCGACGAACGCCTCCTTGGAGCGTCCGCCGCCAAGTCGGGGGTTGCGACGCTTCTCCTGAGCAACGGTGGTGACGAAGCGACCCTCGTAGTCATGCCCGGGATAGACCAGGGTGTCGTCGGGCAGCGAGAACACCTTATTCTGAATGCTGTCGTATAGGGCCTCCGGATCACCGGATTGAAAGTCCGTGCGGCCGCAGGCGTCGATCAGCAGCACGTCGCCGCTGAACAGCATCTTCTGCACGGGCGTCTCCACCAGGTAGGCATGATGGTGCGCCGTATGTCCCGGCGTGAACAATGGGTGTAAAGCCAGACTGCCCACACGAAACGCTCGACCCTCCTCGATCCCGATGTCGGCGCAGCGCAGAGCGTCCATGGCCGGATGAGCAATCTGGCAGCCGGCCCGATGCTTCAGGCGCAGGGCGCCAGTCAGGTGATCCGCGTGCACATGGGTGTCCAGCGTAGCCACCAGGGTGAGTTCAAGATCCTTGATCGCCTGCAGATCACGCTCCACAGTGTCCAGCACCGGATCGATCAAGACCGCCTCCCGGCGCAGCGGGCAGGCAAGCAGATAGGTGTAAGTGCAAGAATCGGATTCGAACAGCTGACGAAAAATCATCAATGCCTCCTTCGGCGAGCGGTGTCGGCAAGCGCGTTTTGGCGCCGAGCAGATTAAGAGCCGGGGAACTGTGCGGAACTTGCGCATCAGGCCGGAGTGACGGCAGCGGTTTCCTCAGAGAAACCACAGCAGACGGCCGGCTCGGCGAAAGACGACCGCCGAGCTCAAATCTACCATCCATCCGCTCGAGCAGTTCGGGAACGCACATAGAGAAAATTTTTTTTCTTGGGCGTTACCGAACCGACGACCACGGGCGTTTCGGTCAAGCTCTTGATCAAGTGAGCTTCAACCCACGCCACAACCCCTCCAAACCCTCTTCGACCAAACCTTTGCCGCCATCGGCCAGGCAACAGACAGCTTTGTGCCTCGCACTCGGGCCTCACGAGATCGGCACCATCGCCACCATATCCACCGGCATCGCCCAGGGCTCTGGTCCGCCCAGCATCGGCTTCGAAGAACTGCTGGCGTTTCCCGGCGAGGTGTTCGGCATCACCTTCAATCTGGACCCGGACGAGATCGGCGTCGTGCTCCTCGGCGG
>CAVOSE010000039.1:0-83284 GCA_963698775.1 uncultured Gammaproteobacteria bacterium | reverse complement strand
GAACACGATGGCCCCATCCCAGGTCGCAAACGCGAGTACCGTCGCCATCAGGCGGTGGGACGATCATGCGCAAGAACTGAAACGGCACATGGGTAATCTCGCGCAGCGACGCCGACAGGCCGATCGCGACCCCTACCGGTACGCCGATGACCACCGCCCACCATAGCCCCCATGCCGATACGGTACAGGCTCGGATGGATCACGTCCCAGAGGCCGCCGGAGGCGATCGAGATCACCCAATGCCGCGAACGCCGGTGCCGGGGCAAAGCCGGCGAAGCTGGAGACATCGGCGTTATTCTCGATGGCCCAGCCACCGAGCCACCACAATGCCAGTAACAGCGCGATGCCGGTCACCGGATAGACCACAGTGGACATCAGAAACCCGCGCACCGCGGGCCATTGGAAGGTGCGCCAGCGCCAGTGATCGGCGGACGGCGACTGCGCCGCTCGCCGATTGCAGCCTGAGCCGCCGTCATAGCACCACCACCTCTTCACGCTCATAGGGGTTATTGGGGTCGATGCCCGGCACCTTGGACCAGTCCATGAACTGCTCCATGGCCACCTTGACGTGGTTGTAGTCCACCAGATCCTTGGTGACGAAGTCCGCGTCGAGCCCCTCCAAGAAGGTCTTATCACCGCCCACCAAGGTCTTGTTCATCTCCTCGATGATGAGCTTGGTGGCGCTTCGCGATAGGGGTACGCTTAAAGTCGATGCGCCCGTCTGTTGCCACTCGGCCTGATGGCGGATTGCGGCAGGGTCCGCGTAGTCCGCCGGACTGTAGAAGGTCATCGCCCGCTCCACCACCTTGGCCGGCATGGGCAATACTTCTTGCCGTCCTTGGACAGCATCTGCGCGACCTCGCCCTTGTTCTCCTGCGCGTAGATCTGCGCCTTGACCACGGCGTTCATTACCTTCTGCGTCCACTCCGGCTTGGCGGCGACGGTGTTTTCGTTCATGCACACCACGCAACAGGGGTGGTTCTTCCAGATATCGCCGGTAAAGCGCAGTACTGGTGCCACCGCCAGAGCTCACCGGCGGCGTTGAAGGGCTCGGCCGACGATGAAGGCATCGATTTTCTTCGACGCCAGCGCCGGCGGCATGTCCGGCGGTGGCATGATCATCAAATTCACCTCGTTCGGCGCCAGCTCCGCGGTCTGATCCTTGATCACCGGGGTCAGCCCGGCATTGCGCAGGCCCATCTGCAGCACGAATGTTGTGCATGCTGTACCAATAGGGCACGGCTACCTGCTTGCCACCGAGGTCACCGAAGTCCTTGGCATCGACATGCTTGCCCACCGCCCACGGCGGACCCGTTCAGATGCGCCCAGGACATGATCTTGACCGGGAAGTCGTTGTTGTAGCGCATCCACACCGGGATCGGCTTCAGCAGATGCACCAGGTTGAACTTGCCTGCCGCGAAGCCCTCCACCAGCGGCGACCAGCCACGGATCGCCGTCGGCTTTCGACGCTCAGGCCTTCCTCCTCGAAATAACCGTTGGCGTCGGCGACCAGCAGCGCCGTCGCGTCGAGGTGATCGGGATATAGCCGATGCGCACCACCTCGATACCGTCCGGCGGATCCGCGCTTGACAGACCCGGGCAGCGTCGCCGTGGTGGCCGCCAGACCACCTTGGCGAGCAGGTCGAGCATGAAGTCGCGCCGGCTGATCTCGTACTCGAACAGGTAACGCATGTCGTCGTCGTGCTTGCTCATGGCGATGGCCTCCTGAATCGCTGGATGTGAATCGCGTCCGAGGATCAGGGAATCGACGCTCTCGGCGGGGCCGCCGGTCATTCTTTGACCGAGAGCCTCGACGAATTTGTGACGCTGCGGGTAAGGGGTGTATGTCGGCTGGTGCCAACCCGAGCGGCGGGATCAACTGATACGAGAGAGCGCGGGTCAGGGCTCTGGCTCTGACTATGGTTCAGGCGGCGCCTTACGCGCTGGCTACAGAGTCGGCTTGATCGGGACGCGGACTTGAACCGCCGCGACCGTCGTTTCGGCGACATCCGTCGACGCATCGGCCGCGACGCGACCATCACCGACCAAGCGACTCGAAGTTGGTCATCCAGTTGCTCGCGGGCGCAGCTAAAGGCGCTGCTCGGCGCGAGGTCGCGAGGGGCCGGCAGCTCCACCGCCAGTTCGCCGATGCGGCCCGGATTGGCCGCCATGATCGGCGCGCAGTACCGCCATCGCGACCGCCTCGTCGATATCGTGGGTCACGATGACGAGGGTCATTTCCCTGCCGGGCGATGCGCGCCACCTCGTCCTGCCAAGCGGCACGGGTAAAGGCGTCGAGCGCCGAGAACGGTTCGTCGAGCAACAGCAGTTCTGCGGGAGGTCGGCCAACGAGCGGGCGAGCGCAACGCGCTGCTGCTGGCCGCCGGATAGGCTTTGCGGACGTTCGCGTCGGCTTTGTCAGCGAGGCCCACCATGTCGAGCAGGCGGGTGATCTTGTGCGTATCGCGACTGCCGGCGAACGCAGGCCGAGGTTCGGCGTTCTCACGCACACTGATCCATGGGTAAAGGCTGGGCTTCTGGAACATCATGTTCCACTTGGCGCTGGGCCGCGTCACCCCGTGCCCGTGGATGTGAACGCAGCCTTCGCCCGGCATCGTCAGCCCGGCGAGCGTGTGTAGCAGGGTCGACTTGCCGCCGCCGCTGCGTCCGATCAGCGCAACTTGCTCGCCGGGATCGATCTTAGCTGGACGTCCTCGAGCGTCGGTGCCTGCTGCCCCTTGAAGCGATGCGTGATGTAGTCGATGGAGACGTTCGCACTCATGACAGGCGCTCCGTAGGTGGTCGTTGCCTGTCGTCGTTGCATGCTCCATGCCAGCACCGGATTGCGCGACTTTGGCGCGCCCGCTGTCGATCATGCCCACCTTTGGCAACATTGCCGCTGTCCGCCGCCGATGCACTGTCGTCAATGTTGACAATCACTGTCTGCCCAGCGATCAACCGACCGGGAAACCCAATCTTACCCACCGTGCGCCTCGCCCGTGCGGGACCATGGGCTGCCGGACCGTTGCACCCGGCTTGCTTGCCTAGCCTAGTGACCGCTTGCAACCAAGCTTCCCCGCAACAACAACGAGGTGCATCCTGATGACCAAGACCGAGATGAAAACAGCGATTCTTGAGGCGAAGAAGGCCAAGGGTATGACCTGGAAGGCCCTGGCAAGCGCGGTTGGCCTCTCGCCTGCAATTCAGCCTGTTCCGCATGCCTTGGGATGAACAGTCTCACGCCGGACAAGGCCCAGCGCTGCGTCGAGACCTTGGGCCTCGGCCCTGAGGTGGCAGGTGCGTTGCAAGAGTTTTCCCGATGAAGACCTGGGATCAGGTCGTGCCACGGATCCCGGTTCGATTCCCGCTGGTATGAAATAGGGGGCGTCTACGGAGAGACCATCGAGGAAGCTTATCCATGAAAGAATTCGGCGACGGCATCATGAGCGCCATCGACTTCACGATGAAGGTTGACGAGCAGGAAGACCCCAAGGGTGACCGCGTCGTCGTCACGCTGAATGGCAAGTTCTTGCCCTACAAATCCTGGTGACATCATCCAGCGGGGCCGGCGCCCCGCGATGTGGCGCCGGATTAAGCCGGCCTATGCGCTTCCTGCCCCCAAGGACCGATCACCCGCGGAGCTGGGACAGTTGAGATCAAGCTGAGTCGGAGGTCTCACTCAACGTCTGGTCGGACGCCGCCGGGTACCAGGATGCCCAAATCGACTGCCACAACTCGTCAACCAGCCTCTGACTCAGGCGAAACGCCTCATCACTCGTATCCAGCCAGTCCTGGCGCATAGCGCCGAAGACAGCGTCCGCCTCCAGCCAAGCCCACACCTCCGGTTCCCGAGCTTTCTCGCCGGCGTTGACCTGATCCGGAACGCACTGAACCGGTATTCGATAATGCAGTGTGCCGTCGTCCTGGCGCTCGGCGCTCCCGCCGAATCGCTCAGCCAGCGCGCGCATGCCGCCGTTTCCGCCAGCACTTCCAACTCGAAATGGACAATGCCCTGCGCCTCGGCCGCCTGCATCAACTGCTCGATCAGTGCACGGCCGAGTCCGCTTCCCTGGGCATCATCAGAGACCGCAACGGCCAGTTCCGCGCTGCCCGGCGGCGCGGGCAGCCGCAGGCAGCGGGCCATGCCGACCATACGTCCTTCCACGCCGCCCGCATCGGTATCCAATGCCGCCACGGCGATATGATCGCGACCATCGGTCAGTGTCAGGAAGTCGAGCTCGGTGTCAAGAAGGGTCTTCTTCACCGCGAAAAAGCGCAGCCGTCTGGAGTCCGCAGAGAGTTGCTCGAAGCACTCCGCTACCCGCGGCCGATCCTCGGCGCGCGGGGGACTCAGGCGATACCGTTTACCGTTGCGCATTGTCTTCAGGACGTCGCCGGCGGACGTCCGTTGATTCATGGTGAACATCTCGACCCCCTCACACAAAGCGTAGTGCCAGCGGCTTGGAGCGACTCGCCGCGCTACGGCGACCTTGGCCTCTTGGCGCACAATCGCCGCGTGCAGACTTTGGACAAGCGTCGAACGCAAAATGCTGCACTGCACAACAACATGGTGGCACGCAGCGGTGTTACAACGAGGTACGGACTCCCCTCTAAAATTTCGGCGTGGCAGCGCCGATTTCTCACGGCATGGCGCGGTAGGTTGCGGCGCCTGCTCCGATGTCGAGCCTTGCCCGAGCATCGGGGGCCTCAGGGTTTAGCGAGTTGGTCGTTGAGAATGCGATTGAGACTCATGTTTGCCTCGGCCGCGCGGATGGCGGGGCGGCGATGCGGTTCGGGGGTGGTGCGCACCTGGAAGCGGCCCGAGCATTTGTCGACTTGGCCAGCACCTCCCTCACTTGGTGCGTTATTGCCACTAGGCAAGCGGGTCTCACGCACCTCACCGCGGGCGGCGACGCAACGCGCTGGCGCGCGTTGCGTCGGGCACTGCAACCTGGTCCGTCAGACCAGACTCACGGCCATGAACAGGCCGCCGACGGCGACGGCACCAAGACCGCCGGTGCGCACCAGGCGGGCCGCGGAGCCCTGGGAGCGGGCCGCGAGCATGGACAGGCCGGTGAGCAAGCCGGCGACCAGCGCGTATTGGACCAGCGAGAAACCGATCAGATAGCTGAGCAGCGGCGTGGCCTCAGCGCCGACGATGGACTCACCATAGGCGTAGCCGTGGAACAGGCCGGCAACGGCGAGCAACAGGGACAGACCCGCGGCGTTGAAGGTAGGGTTGGCGCGCAGGTTGTAGAGCACCGTGATGCCGCCCACAACGACAGTCAGCGCGACCAATAACTCGGCCATCGGCAGATCCACCGCCCGCAGGTGGATCAACGTGCCGCCGAGGGTACCGCCGACAAAGGCGGCGGGCGCCAACCAGCGGGCCGCGCCGGACAGTCTGTAGGCCAACAACGCCACCACGACCAGGAAGGCCAGATGGTCGATGCCGATGATGGGATGCCCGAGGCCGGACAGCAGCCCCTCGGTCATCGTCGACGGCGTAGCGCCGCCCATCGGGTGATGCGCGAGGGCCGGTCCTGCCGTGAGCAGACCGACGCCGGCCACGATCAGGGAATGCATCGGGTTCGTATAGGAGCTGTTGTGGTTCATGGTCGCTACCTCTTGGGCTGATAGATGATCTTGCTGTTGGATGGGTGGATCGTCCGGCGTCTGCTTCGAGCGTAGGAGCGAATTTGTTCGCCCAGTCAACACCTTCCGTGCGACCGAAGTCGCACCTACTGGCGCGCAATCCATTGACTTGTTTGCATGATCGACGCGAACTGCCGAATCTAGGAGTCAGGGTCGGCTGCCCCGCCAGGCCCCCGAGCATAAACGCCTTGACTCAGGTCGGCGCGGACACGGGGCACGCGTCCATCTGCTGCACCCGCAGGCGGCCGTCGGTACAGCCCAGCGCCAGCATCGAGGCGTCGGGCGACCAGACCGCGGCGGTGACCTCGGCATCCAGCGCCAGTGCCTGCAGCAACTCGCCGCCGTCGGACCAGAGGCAGACGCGACCGTCGCGTCCAGCGGAGGCCAGCGTCGCACCGTCCGGGGCGAAGGCCAGCGCGGTGACCGGGGTACGATGCAGGCGCAGCGGTGTGGGCTTGCCCTCACCGGCGGCCGGGATGTCCCAGAGCACCACGTCCGGTCCGCCAGCGGTGGCGACGCACGAGCGCGTCGGATGCCAGTCGAGACAGCTGACCTTGGCCGGATAGCCGCGCATCGTGAGCGGGCCCGGAGCACGCTTGCCACGCACGCCCGCCGCGGCAGCTTGGCGCCACACTTGCAGGAACCCGTCTTGGGTGCCGACCGCGAGTGCCTTGCCGTCGGGTCGCCAGCCGAGGGCCACCGGCGCTCCCGGAAAATCGAGCAATTGCACCGGTGCCTGTCCGCCGACCTGCCACAGGTGCAGGCCCTTGTTGGCAGCGGTGGCGAGGCGCCGACCGTCCGGCGCCCAGGCCAGTGCGAGCACCGAGCGGCGGGCGTCGTACCAGACGCCGAGCGACTCGCCGTCGCGCCAGAGCTGGATGCTGCGTCCCGCCGCCGCGGCCAGGATGCGTCCATCCAGTGTCCAGGCCAGATGCTCGACCCAACAGGATTCTTCGGCCAATGTATCGACCAGCGTGCCCGCCGCATCCCACAGCAACACGCGCCCATCCTCACCGGCACTGACCAGATGGTCGCTACCGGGTTGCGGGCACAGCCGGGTGATGCCGCCGTCGTGGGCCTGCCAGGCGCCCTGCTCCGAGCCGTCGGCGCCGTGCCGCCGTATCCAGCCGTCGGCACCAGCCGACCAGAGCGCCCCATCGTTGCCGGCGCTCCAGCACAGGGCCGTCACGGCCTCGGGCAGCGACGACTGCCAGCGCTCCCGACTCACCGCCGGCAACGGCGCGGCTAGGCCGAGCACCAGCGCAGTCCCGCGTCGAGGGCGGCGCGATCCAGGTTGCGGCCGATGAACACCAACTGGCTGCCGCGCTCGTCATCGGCGCCCCAGGGTTTGCCATCGCTGCCGTCGAAGAGCATGTGCACGCCCTGAAAGACGAAGCGGTTGGGTTTGTCCTTGAGTGCCAACACGCCCTTGGTGCGGAACAGGTCCGGCCCGCGGGTGCGCAGCAGTTGCGTGATCCACTGCTCGAAGCGCTGGGCGTCGAGTTCCCCCGGTTGCTGCAGGCCGACCGAGGCGACGCTGTCGTCGTGCTCGTGCGGGCTGGCGTAGCGGTGCTCCTGCACGGCTGCCTGCTCGGTGCCGGCGGCGTCGAGCAGGCGCAGATCGAACTCTTCCGGCAGGTGTTGGGTCAGCAGCACATAGCGCCCGGGTTCGGCGATGGCGATGCCAAGCTGGGCGCCACGCGCGTCGTCCACCGGCAGTCGATACAGGGTCTCGCCGGGAGAGACGGTAAGGTCCGGCGCATCGTTCAGCGGGAGGGCGTCGCCCGAGTAGAGCAGAATGCTGCGGCGCTTCCATTCGGCAAACTGCGTGGCCTGCTCCAGCCCCGGACCACCCAGCACCAGATCAATAGTGGGATCGGGTCCCGGCGCTAGCTCCAGCACATGACGGCCCGGTTGTAGGTCGTAGAGCCCGGCCCACTCGAACGGCAATTCCTCCTGCATGAACGTGGGACTCTCGGCCGCGCGGGCCTCCAGGTCGAAGGCGCGTACGTCGAGCACCGTTTCCAGGTCGATGCGACCATGAACCGTGCCATGCACGCGAGCAAGGCGATTCATGCCACGCACCCTGCCCTCCAGTACCGCGAGTTCGTCGGCGGTGACCAGGTCCGATTTATTCAACAATAGAATGTCGGCGGAGGCGATCTGCGCACGGCACTCGTCGGAGTCGTCCAGGTGCGCCAGCACATGCTTGGCGTCCACCATGGTGACGATCGCGTCGAGGCGCAGTTTGGCCTTCATCTCTTCGTCCATGAAGAACGTCTGCGCCACCGGTCCCGGATCGGCCATGCCGGTGGTCTCGATGATGATGCGGTCGAAGCGGTGCTTGCGCCGCATCAGCCTGCCGAGGATGCGGATCAGATCGCCACGCACGGTGCAGCAGATGCAGCCGTTGTTCATCTCGAAGATTTCTTCGTCGGTCTGCACCACCAGTTCGTGGTCGATACCGATCTCGCCATACTCGTTCTCGACCACGGCGATGCGCTGACCGTGCTGCTCGCTGAGGATGCGGTTCAGCAGCGTGGTCTTGCCGGAGCCGAGGAAGCCGGTCAGCACCGTCACCGGCACCCGCTCATCGGCGACACGCGACTCGGTGCTCGGCTCGAAGCCGTCGCTCTCCAGTGCACAGGCGGTCATAGGCGTACCCCGTTCGAATCAGTTGCCACTGACGGCCTTCAGCCGGGCGGCTGAAGGATTGGTCAGGTGGTTGGCCAGACGGTCGGCAGCACGGCTCACCCCAGCGTCGTCCGCCTCCGCGCGGATGGCATCCGCACCTGGGTCGACTTCCAGCGGCACCCCGGAGACCGGCTTGGACCTGCCGTCACCGGCGTCGCGCGCGGCATCGTCACGCTCAGACAGCTCCCGCGAGCGCGACACCAGAAAGTCCACCAGATGGTTGCGGATAGGATAGTAGGCTGGGTCATGTACGATCGTGGTGCGATCGCGCGGGCGCTCGATAGAGATCCTTACCGACTCCGCCACCCGCGCGTGGGGACCATTGGTCATCAGCAGGACACGGTCGGCGAGCAGGATGGCCTCATCGACATCGTGAGTGATCATGAACACCGTTTGATGGGTCTCGGCGCAGATCTTCAGCAACTCGTCCTGGATGGTGCCGCGGGTCAGGGCATCGAGGGCACCGAAGGGCTCGTCGAGCAGCAGCAGCTTGGGTTCGATTGCGAAGGCGCGCGCGATGGAGACGCGCTGGCGCATGCCGCCGGACAGCTGACTCGGCTTGCGCTGCTCGGCGCCGTCCTTGAGGCCGACCATGTGCAGGTACTTGAGGCTGTGCTCGCGCACCTGCGCCTTGCTCCACCCCGGCCAGCGCGCCTGCACGCCGAAGGTGACGTTGCGCAGCGCCGAACGCCAGGGCAGCAGCGAGTAGTTTTGGAACACGACACCACGTTCCAGCGCCGGGCCAGTGACCTCGTGGCCGGCCATATAAACCTCGCCATCGCTGGCCTGGTCGAGCCCCGCGAGCACGTTCAGGATGGTGGACTTGCCGCAGCCGGAATGGCCGATGATGCAGACGAACTCGCCCTTCTCGACGCTGAAGCTGACGTCCTCGAACACCGTCAGTTCCCCGTCGTTGCCGGGGAAGCGTTTGGCTAGATCCTTAACCGTTAGAAAGTGTGGATTCATGGCGCCCTACTCCTGGTATTGGACGGCCTTGGTGGCCGCGCCCAGGGCGATGTCCAGCAGCATGCCCACCACGCCGATCATCAGGATCGAGAAGATCACGCTGGTCAGATCCAGGTTGTTCCACTCGTTCCATACGTAATAGCCGATGCCGGTGCCGCCGACCAGCATCTCGGCGGCGACGATGACCAGCCAGGCGATGCCGATGGAGATGCGCATGCCGGTCAGGATGGTGGGCGCCGCCGCGGGCAAGATCACCTGCACGGCGGTCTGGAAGGCATTCAGTTCATGCGTGCGCGCGACATTGATCCAATCCTTGCGCACCGAGGCGACGCCGAAGGCCGTGTTGATCAACATCGGCCAGATGCTGCAGATGAAGATGACGAAGATCGACGATGTCTCCGAGTCCTTGATGATGAACAGCGCCAGCGGCATCCAGGCCAGGGGCGAGATGGGCCGCAACACCTGGATGAACGGATTCAGCGCCTTGTACATCAACGGCGACATGCCGATCAGAAAACCCACCGGGATCGCGATGAGGGCCGCGAGGGTGAAGCCGGTCAGCACCCGGTAGACGGAGTAGCCCAGCTGGATACCGATGCCCTTGTCGTTGGGGCCAGCGTCGTAGAACGGGTTGGATAGCTCCGCCACCGCCAGACCGATGACCGCCGATGGCGGCGGCACCCGGGCCTCTTGGTCGGCCCCGCCCATGAGCAGTTCGTACTCGGACAGGGCCTCGGTGGCCGCCGGCGGCTGACTGGACAGCTCCCACAGCCCCAGCGAGACGACCAGCAGCAGCACCGAGACCAGTGCCGCGCGCAGATGCAATGATTGCAGCATGGGTTCAGGTCCGCTTGATCGCGAAGCTCTGGACGTATTCCTCCGGCTTGGTCCAGTCGAACTCCTTGCCCATGATCATGTAGTTCTCATAGGTCTTGTCCGGCACCGGATAACCGAGCTCGGCCATATACTTGCCGGCATCGGAGGCCAGATAGACCTGCTCGGCGATGGCCTTATAGTCGATGTCGCCCTCGACATAGCCCCAACGCTTCATCTGGGTCAGAATCCAGACCGCCATCGAGTGCCAGGGGAAGGGATCAAAGTCGATGCGGTCGGGCACGTCCTGAATGTTGCCGAGTCCATCCGCGAAGCGCCCGGTCAGCACCTGCTCGATCACCGGCACCGGCTGATTGAGATAGTTCTTCGGGGCGATGGCGGCGCTGATCTCCTTGCGGTTCTCGGCCTTTTGCGAATAGTGCGTCGCGTCGACGATGGACTTCAGCAGCGCCGCGTAGGTATTCGGTAGCGTCGTCGCGAACTCGTCCGAGCAGGCGAACGCGCAACAGGGGTGCCCAGGCCAGATGTCCTTGGTCAAGATGTGTATGAAGCCGACCTTCTCCCACACCGCACGCTGGTTGAACGGGTCCGGCGACAAATAGCCGTCGAGGTTGCCGGCGCGCAGGTTGGCGACCATTTCCGGCGGAGGTACCACGCGGATCTGAATGTCCTTGTCCGGGTCCAGCCCATGCTCGGCCACGTAGTAGCGCAGCAGGAAGTTGTGCATGCTGTAGTCGAAGGGCACACCGAACTTGAAGCCCTTCCAGTCCTTCGGGTCGCGCTTGTCTTTATGGTCGACGTGCAGCACGATGGCTTGGCCGTTGATGTTCTCGACCGCCGGCATCCGATAGGGCACGGCCGTGGAGCCGGCACCCATGGTCATAGCCAAGGGCATCGGTGTCAGCATGTGCGAGGCGTCGTACTCCTTGGCCAGCGACTTGTCCCGCGCCACCGCCCAGCCGGCGGTCTTGATGACGTCGACGTCCAGGCCGTACTTCTCGTAGAAGCCCAGTGGATGGGCCATGATGATGGGCGTGGCGCAGGTGATCGGCACGAAGCCGACCTTGAGCTTGGTCTTCTCGGGCTTGAGCATTTCTTCCTTCACCGCCGCCTTAATCTTGTCCATCGGCAGCATGGTGCCGAGGATGCCGGCAACGGTGCTACCGCCGACCAAACCGAGGAAGTTGCGTCGGCTCATGTCGTTGTGACCGAACAGGCCGCGCACGATGGCGCTTTCGACCGCCCGGTCCATGACCGCATCAGGGGTCTCGAAGGGTTCGCGCTTGTTTTGGCTCGAGAGCGCCGGCGCGACGACCGCCGTGGTTGCAGCTCCGTCGAACACCGCACGCTCCAGGCGATCCGTCATCTCGGACTCGGTGCACTCGTAACGGGATGCCTCCGGCTCCCGCTTGAAGACGCAGATCGGACAGTTGCAGGCCGGACCGTGCTGCAGGTCGGTATCGGCATCGAAGGGATTACCCAGGCTTCGGTAAGACATCTCGTTCCCCTAGTTGAGCGCGCAGAGAGTGTGGGCACTGGCCCAACGCCAGCTGAGTCAGATCGGAGATGGCAGCCGTGGCGCCCTGACGGGTCGACTCGACGCGAACGGCTGCCGCGTTCCACCTGTAGAGCAACCCATATGCCAAATTCGTAGCGAAATTCTTGGGTTCTGATTCGACGACGTTTTCACCGAGATGAGCGGCCCAGCGCCCAACTACGAAATGTCGTGATTCACGATTTTTCGTTGCATGACCACGAATTTTCGTAGCATACCCAGACAGCCCACGACCCCCGATACCGCCATCAGCCGAGGTCAGAATCATGTCGGCCCAGTCAAACGGCGCACCTTCCCTCGATCCGGAAGGCTTTCGCACCCTGTTCGAGTGTCATCCGGATGCGCAGATGCTTTGGGACCCGATCGCCGACCGCATCATCGAGGCCAACCGCCTCGCCTGCTCCTTGCTGGGACGGGACAGGGCCGAGTTGCTTGAGCTGAGGGTCAGCCAGCTGCACCGGGGTGAGCGTGGCGCGCTGGTGGTGTTCACCGAGGCCGTGCTGGAGCGCGGCGAGGCCTGGACCAACAGCCTAAGTTGCGAGCGACCTGACCGCTCGCGTCTCCCGGTGGAGTACAACGCCCGGCGCATATCCTCCGCCGACGGTGACCAATTGCTGATCGCCGCGCGCGACCTGACCACCGTGCGTCGGCGCGAGCTGCACTCAGACGCCGACGCCTACGTGCGCGGCGGCTTGTCGGAATGGCGACGGGTGGAACGCCTGTTCGCCGACATCGAATCGGACAACCAATTGATCCTGCGCGCCGCCGGCGAGGGCATCTATGGCATCGACGCCAATGGGCAGACCACCTTCGTCAACCCCGCCGCCGAAGGCATGTTGGGCTTTCGCGCCGACGAACTGGTCGGCCGCGGCATGCACGCGACCATCCACCACAGTCATGCGGACGGCAGCGACTACAGGGTCGGCGACTGTCCAATCTATGGCGCCTTCCGCGAGGGCGCCGTGCAGCACCGAGACGACGAGGTGTTCTGGCGCAAGGACGGCAGCAGTTTTCCGGTGGAGTACACCAGCACCCCCATCGTTGACCGCGGCCGGCTGGTGGGCGCCGTGATCGTGTTTCGCGACATCAGCGACCGGCGCGACGCCGAGGAACGCCTGCGCAACGCCATGGCCGAGCTGGAGCAACTCAAGCACCGTCTGGAATTGGAAAACGATTACCTGCAAGAGGTACTCAAGGAGGAGACCAACTACCGCGAGATCGTCGGCCGCAGCCGAGCCGTGCGGGAGGTCGTGCGGAAGATCGAGCTGGTGGCGCCCACCGACGCACCGGTACTGATCAGCGGGGCGTCCGGCACAGGCAAGGAACTCATCGCGCGCGCCATTCACGGCGCCAGCCGCCGCGGCGACCGGCCGCTGATCCGGGTCAACTGCGCCGCGGTCCCGGCGGACCTGTTCGAGAGCGAATTCTTCGGCCACGTGCGCGGCGCCTTCACCGGTGCTGTGGCCGATCGCGTGGGCCGTTTTGAGCTGGCCGACCAGGGCACGCTGTTCCTGGACGAGATCGGCGAGATCCCACTGGAACTCCAGGGCAAGCTGCTGCGGGTGCTGCAGGAGGGGCAATTCGAACGCGTCGGCGATACCCGCACCCGCGGTGTCGACGTGCGCATCGTCGCCGCCACCAATCGCAGGCTTGAGCAAGAGATCGCCGCCGGACGCTTCCGCGAAGACCTATTCTATCGGCTCGATGTGTTCCCGATCGAGTCGGTACCGCTCCGCGACCGGCCCGAGGACATCCCGCTGCTGGCCTCGCATTTCCTAGCCAAGCTCGGCCGCCGGCATGGCCGCAACGGCCTACAACTGAACCGCGCCGACAGCGAACGACTGCAGGCCTATCACTGGCCAGGCAACGTCCGCGAACTGGAAAACCTGATCGAACGCGCCCTGATCGTCTCCACCGGCAGCCGACTCGTGATCGACATACCGGGCAGCGTCCCGGCGGCCGGAATAGCACCAGAACGGGTCCCGGCAGCCGCCACCGGCGCGTTTGCCGAGCAGCCCATGCGCGATGCGATGCCCGTTCTCCCCAACAACGAACAAGAACGCCGGCAACAAGAGCGTGCGATGATCATCACCGCACTCAGTGCAAGCGGCGGCAAGGTGTTCGGCAAGGGCGGCGCCGCGGAACGGCTGGGCATCAAGCCCACCACCCTCGCCTCGCGTATGAAACGCTACGGCATCGAAAAGTCCGACGTCCAGCGCGAAGCTCAGAACAGGTCAACCAGGTAACCAAGCAGCGCGCCAAAAGGAGTTTCGCAAGCGAAACCGGCCAGGTACCAGCGCGGAACGGATGTACAAACAAAGTTCGCAACAGGCTGAATGCAGATGGTGCCCGGGGCCGGAATCGAACCGGCATGGCCGAAGCCGAGGGATTTTAAGTCCCTTGTGTCTACCAATTTCACCACCCGGGCGGGCGGCTGGGCATGGAGAGGGGCGTGCGACTGGGATGGGGCTTGGCGACTAGCGGGTACCCGATCCAGTGAAGTGCGCAGAAGAGAAGTACGAGCGTTGTCGCCGAATGCACCAACAGGATCAAGGAGACTCGACGAAAAACTGGAGGCTGAGGTCGGAATCGAACCGGCGTCCACGGCTTTGCAGGCCGCTGCATAACCACTCTGCCACTCAGCCAAGCCTTATAGTTTAGGCGCGAGGGATGGGGTTGTCGACCCCTCGCACGGTTTTTGTTGCCGTCCGTGGCTTCAGACGCCGCGCGTCTAACCGATGTCAGGACGGCACGGGGCTCGTTGGCAGCACGACGGAGACCGGCGCCGCCGGGAACGGCTGTCGACACAGCGACCTGTGCCACCGATCCCCGCGTCGCCCAATGGCGACTAGGTCACGGTCGACCGGCCTGATGATAGGCTAGTCTCAAGAGACGAGGCCCTTGCGACGAGGCACGAGGGCGCGGAGTCGCCGCGGTCGACGTTAGGGCCTCCGAGTCGACGCTTCGATGAATGACGTATGCGAGATTAGCCGCCAGGCAATGACACATTGGCTTGCATCACTATGGATCGGCGTGCCGATTCTGCTCGGCGCCTTGGCTTGTGCCTGGGCCGGGGTGTGGCAGTCGGTGCCAGGCAGCATCGCGGCATCTGGCGCCCTGTTTGCCTATGCCGCGCTTGCGTATTGGTGGTTGAGCCGGCCGTTGGCTTCGGTGGCGGATCTGATTCAAGACTTAGCGCCCCCTCCCCGGCCGACGGGCGTCTTGGGCGTTCAGCAGCGTTGGAAACAGTCGGCCGACGCCGTTCGAAGCCGCATGGACGCGGATGCCGCGCGCATCGCGGAACTGGAGACGCAGCTCGCCGCGGCCCGCACTGCGGCGGCGCGCGCGGACGACGCCAAACGCGCCTTCCTACAATCCGTCGGCCACGAGCTGCGCACGCCGCTCAACGCGGTCATCGGCATGACACAACTGTCCATGCAGACCTCGCTGTCGCCGCGACAGCGCGATTACGTGGAGCGGGCCGACCGCTCGGCCCACAGCCTGCTGCGGCAGATCGATGGCATTCTGGACTACGTGAGGCTAGAGGCCGGTGATCTGCAGATCGCACATGCCGCTTTCGACCTTTCGGATGTTATCCAACGCGTTGCGGAGACCGCCGCGCAAGCCGCGAGCGACACGCCGCTGACGGTGCGCATCGAGCGCGATCCAACCATCCCAGACAGATTGGTCGGCGACGCGCGGCGCCTCAGCCAACTGCTGACCACGCTGGCGGACAACGTCGCAAAGGCCGCCGATGCAGGGGAAATCGTCATCAGCGCACGCCTGCTCGACATCGATTCCGGGCGTGCGCATGTCGCATTCGAGATCGGCAGCATCAGCCGTAGAATCCGCGGCCAGCAACCATTCGAGTCCGAACCGGCAACATCCAAGGTCGACACGTCGAATGATGTCGTCAAGGGCAACGGCGCTAGCACCGATCTCAGCCTCGGTATCAGTCCTCGGCTGGTGGCGGCGCTGGGCGGACGCCTGCAGACGGAGCCAGGGAAGCGCTACGCCCACAGCCGCGGCTTCACGCTGCCGCTCGCGCTGGCCAGCGGCGAGCAGCCGCGAGACCCATCCAGCAACGCGTTGAGTAGAACCTTGGGTAGGGTCAACGCACCCCTCGAAACTATCGTGCCGGAAGACCGCCTCGACCGCGATCAACGGCACCCACAGATGGATCTCGACGCAATCCGGCTGCGCCTAAAGGGCGATGGCCACTCGCTACGCCGGCTGCTGTTGCGTTTTCGCGTTGAGCACGCGCAGTTCGCAGATCGCTATGCCAAGCTGTTCGACAGCGAAGACCGGTTCGGCGGCTCGCAACTGGCGCATGCCCTAGAGCACGCGGCGGCCCGTCTCGGGGCCATCGAACTTGAGCGAGCCGCCGCACGACTGGCAATCAAGCGTCGAGAAAACGATGATCCAGACGCCGAGTTGGCCCAGGTACGCGCCCTACTCAACGGCTTGCTGCTAGAGATCGAACAAATCCTCGCCAACGCCGACAGCGCCGCGCCGGTGCAGCGGGAGCCGTGCGACGCGGCGCCCGCGGTCGACCACATCATCGCAAGCTCGCTGCAACAACTCTCGGAGCTCCTCGCGGACTTCGATGCCTCGGCCATCAACCGGTTCGAGGCCCTCAGGCCGTTGCTGCGGGGACTGGCCAAGCAGGAGCAGATCGAGGAGTTACAACGCGCCATCGACGGCTTCGACTTCGCCCTCGCGCAGCATCGGCTGCAGCAGCTGGCCATCGACCTCCGCGTCCAGGTAGGGTCGACCAGCTGAGTATTCCGTCCCGACCTGCTAACCCTGAGAAGCGCACATCTGACCCATCTATCGCTGGCAGGAAACGCGATTCGTCCCCACCTATTCGACTGACGACGTCGACCTGATGTCCCGATGCTTGGTGTCGGCCAGCTTGTTCAGCAGCGGGGCGGCAGGTCGCGATCGGCGCCCTGGTGCTGGCCGGCACGTGCAGCTCGGCATCAGCGATCGACGCCGAGCTGCACGCCCCCAAGCGCCGACGATATTCTGGCCTCATCCCTATATCCGCGCCAGCGTTTAGACCCCGAGGAATTACGGATTGTGAGAAACCCCTTTTTACCGAATTTCGCCGACCTGCCGTCGGATCTTCCGATCTTTCCCCTCAGCGGTGCCGTCGTCATGCCTGGGGTCCAGTTACCTCTGAACATCTTCGAACCCCGCTTCCTGAGTATGGTGCAGGCCGCGCTCGCGGCCGATCACCTGATCGGCATGGTGCAGCCACAAAACAGCGACGACGACGCGCCAGTACTGCATCGCATCGGCTGCGCCGGGCGCATCACATCCTATAGCGAGACCAGCGATGGCCGTATCGTCATGGTTCTGACCGGACTGTGCCGATTCGAGATCGCGCGGGAGCTCCCCGAGCGCGACGGCTACCGCCGTGTTCAGCCCGTCTGGGACCGTTTCGCCGCCGACTATGACGGTGACGAGCAGGACATCACAGACCGCGACCAGTTCATGGGCTCACTGCGAGCCTTCTGCACCCGGCGGTCCGTGGAGGTGCCCTGGGACGACATCGGTAAGATGGCCGACGGTGATCTGGTCAACCTACTCTGCGCGCACCTACCCTTAGGCGCCGACGACAAACAGGCCCTGATCGAGGCCATCGACCTGCGCGAACGCGCGACGCTGATGCGCGGCCTCATGGACATGTCGACGCTCGGCGGCGGCATCGGCAACGAGCAGCGGCATTGACGGCGCCTTGAACCACGCATCAAAGGTTTCATCGAGCGGCGCGGCACCGCGTCCTGAATAGGAGCGGGCCTTGAAATCCGGCCGCGAAAGGGCTATTGCGTAACATTATCAGAGCGAAAATCAGCACTCTCACACAGGAGCAGCAGTATGGCCGTTACCTTGACAGACTCCGCCGCAAGCCACGTTTCAGGCATGCTCGCCAAGCGCGGGCACGGGCTCGGGCTGCGCGTCGGCACCAAAAAGAGCGGGTGCACGGGCTTTGCCTATGTCGTCGACTATGCTGACGACGTCGGCGACCAGGACCAGATCTTCGAAAGCCACGGCGTCAAGGTCGTCGTTGACCAAGACAGCCTCGACCAGATCGACGGCATGGAGGTCGACTTCGTCAAGTCCAGCCTGCTGAACGAGGGCTTCGAGTTCCGCAACCCCAACATCAAGGATCAGTGCGGCTGCGGCGAGTCCTTCAGCGTCTGACATCATGACTAGCGACGACAGCCAAAGCGAAGAGATCCGCGACATCATCGACACCTTCGAGATGCTCGGAGACTGGGACCAGCGCTACGAGTACCTGGTCGAGCTCGGCGAGCGACTAGCGCCGATGGACCCGGCCGACAAGACCGACGCCAATCGCGTCATGGAGTGCATGAGCACCGTGCACGTCGTCGCCCGGCCGGTGAACGGTGAAGCCAGCGGCGGCCTGCGATTTCAGGGCGATTGCGACACCGCCATTATCAAGGGCGTCGTGGCGCTGCTGGTGGGCCTGTTCTCCGGAAAGACGCGGAGGCAAATCGAAGACACCGACGTCGACGCCCTCTTCGAAGGACTGAAACTCGAAGAGCACCTGAGCCCTAACCGCCACGTCGGTGTCTATGCCATCGTCAACAAGATGCGCCGACAGGCGGCACTGGCCGCTGGCGAATAGCGGTTCGGTTCATTACCTACGGCCGGAAATCTGGGCCCGGTCTTGCTCGAGTTCCCACTGCACCGCACGGCGCATCAATTGACCTGCGGAGGTGAGGCCAAGCTTGCGCTTGATCTTCTCGCGATGGGTTTCGACGGTCTTCACGCCAAGATTGAGTTGTTGCGCGATCTCGCCGGTGGAATGCCCCTGCCCGATCAACCAAAACACCTCGAGCTCCCGATTGCTGAGATCGTCGATGGGGTTGTGGGACGTGCCCTCGTTGCGGGCAAAGCCGGATACGACGCGATCGACCATGTCTGGGCTCAGATAAATCTTTCCGCTAAGCACCCTCCGCACCGCGGCAACCACCTCTCCGGCAGCCTCGTGCTTGTTGAGGTAGCCATGCGCTCCGGTGTTGATGGCACGCTCCGCGAACAACAACTCGTCGCGCATGGAGCAGACCAGCATCTTGAGTCGCGGATAGTGGCTCTTGAGGCGCCGAATCAGGTCTAAGCCATTCCCGTCCTCCAATGACAGGTCAACGATCACCACATCTGGCTGATGCTCGCGCACCAATGCCTGCGCCTCGCGCATGCTGCCGGTCTCGGCACAAACGCTGAGGTCCGACTCCTCCGCGATCAGGCCCTTGAGACCCTCGCGTACAAGTGGGTGGTCGTCAACAATCAGAACAGTACTCAGCTTGTCTTGCATGGTGAATCCCCTGGGGGTGTGGGTGCGGACTTATGCGCACAGCCGGCGCCTTCAGTGCGCACCAATTCGCACCGACAGGAGACGCGCAGCCGATTGACGATGTCCAACTCGCAACGCCGATCGTCGAATCGACAAGCGATCTTCGTGTGCGACCCGATAGGTAGAGTCTGACCGCTTTTCGCCTAGCTAGCCATCGGGGATTCCCTTATCCGCTATCGTCCAAGATGATAAAAAACCCGCCCATACGCCGGGTTATCATCGCCCTGGCGTGTGCACCGACATCGGATCGGAGGCACCATCGACTGCAACGACCGCCGGCGGCGGTACGACCGAACGTGTTCAAGCCCAATTGGCGCAACCAACGCACCTCGGCTGCGATCCATCAACCCAAGAAAACGCCAGTGGTATAGTGGTTTGGCCGGGCAACGGCGTCAGCGGGTCGCGGTCGTTGCACGGGTTCGATGTCCAAAGGATTCCAGTCAACCCTTTCCGACCGCCATCATCGTGATCAGCAGCAACGACAACGACCACCAGCAACACCGCGGCAGAGACGGCGGCAGAGACGGCGGCAACGCTGACACCGAAGACGCGAACAGCCAACCGCCAGCACTCGGCCCAACCACGCCTCCAGCGACACCGACTCCGGATGTAGTCGTCGGCATGATCGACGACACCGCCCACGCCAACTCGCACGACTTTGGCGTGGTCGGCGTCGGCGCCTCGGCCGGCGGCTTGGAGGCATTCACGATGCTGCTGGATGCGATGCCCGATAAGCCGGGGCTGGCATTCGTGCTGGTTCCGCACCTGGACCCGGAACACCGCAGCTTGATGTCACAATTGCTCGCGACACACACGACGATGCCGGTGGACGACGCCCATGACGGCGTCCTAGCAACGCCGAACCGGGTTTACCTGATCCCGCCCGGCAAGTTCATGACCATTGACGGCGGCGCGCTCCATTTGACCACACCGCCCAATGCCCTGGCATCCGCCACGGGTCGGCAAACCGCCATCGACACCTTTCTGCGCTCGCTTGCCCTGGACATGCAACACCGGGCCATCGGCATCGTGCTCTCCGGCACCAGCAACCACGGCACCGCCGGATTGCGCGAGATTAAGGACCGCGGCGGGCTGACCTTGGCGCAGACGCCCGACTCGGCCCGCTTCCCGCAAATGCCGCAAGCTGCGATCGACGCGGGCGTCGCCGACCGAGTACTGGCACCACGGGACATGGCCCGGGTACTGATGGACTACGTGGCGACCCAACGCTCGGCCGGATCCTGGCTGCCGCACCCCATCGATGAGACGGATCTGGACCTGCTGATCACCGTCCTGGCCATCCTGAGGGCACACACCAAGTTCGATTTTCGTGGCTATCGCAAGAACATGATGCTGCGCCGGGTGCGACGCCGCATGGGGCTTTGCCAAGTACCAACGCTACCGGAATACGTCCTCAAACTGCGCAACGATGCAGAAGAAGTCGGCCGGCTTTTTCACGACATGCTGATCGGCGTCACCAGCTTCTTCCGCGACCCGAATGCCTTCGAAGCCCTCGAACAGCGCGTACTCGAAGACCTGGTCGAACGCGCCGACGTAGATCGACCGGTGCGCGTCTGGGTGCCGGGTTGCGCCAGCGGTGAAGAGGCCTACAGCATTGCGATCTCGCTTATCGAGGCATTTACGCACCGGCACCGGCGCGTGGCCTTGCAATTGTTCGCCACTGATATCAACGAGTCGGCGCTCGAAATCGCACGCCAGGGGATCTATCCCCTGAACATCGCCGCTGACGTGTCGCCGGAGCGTTTGAAGCAATTCTTCACGCAAGAGGACGCCGATCATTATCGCGTCAAGAAAGAGGTACGAGAGACCGTCGTGTTCGCGCCGCAGAACCTGGTCTGTGACGCGCCGTTCTCCCGCATGGACCTGATCAGCTGCCGCAATCTCCTGATCTACCTCGAGCCGGAGATACAACGACAAGTCATCGCGCTGTTCCATTTTGCGCTGCATCCGGGCGGCTATCTGTTGCTCGGGCCCTCCGAGAGTATCGGCACGCAAGCTGAGCTATTCGATACGCTGTCGAAGAAATGGCGGTTGTTTAGGCGCACGACGGCGCGGCGCAGTAGTGCGCTCACCTTTCCGACGGCACAGTTACCGGGCCGCGACCGAAGCATGCGGTACGAACTGGATTACGCCGCCGGCACCTCGCAGGACGCCGGCCTGGTCGCCGAAAGACTCCTGCTGGAGGAATACGCGCCGGCGGCGGTGCTGGTCAGCCCGCGCTTCGAGATTCTGTACTTTTTCGGCCCGGCGGCGGACTACCTCGAACTGCCCGCCGGGCGCCCTACCCTGTACCTCATGGACCTGCTACGCGATGGCCTGCGCACCCGGGTGCGTGCGGCCTGCCATCGCGCCGTGCGGGACCGGGCCACTGTCGATCTGAACGATGCGCGGGTAGAGCGCAACGGCCGCTTTTCACCCGTGCACGTGCGCGTGCGGCCACTGACATCACCCAAGCACATGGACGGCATGCTGCTGATCAGTTTCAGCAGCGTCGACTCGCCGGCCAGCGACGGCGACGCGAGCGATGCGGCAGCCGAGCCAAGCACGCCCGAGGACTTCGCGCTAACGCAACAGCTGGAGCGGGAACTCAAGACCACGCGCGAGGAGTTGCAGAGCAGTATCGAAGAGCTCGAAAGCGCTAACGAGGAACTCAAGGCCTCCAACGAAGAGGCGATGTCCGCTAACGAGGAGTTGCAGTCCGCCAACGAGGAACTGGAGACATCCAAGGAAGAACTGCAATCCCTGAATGAGGAACTCACCACGGTCAATAACCAGCTCGAGGAGAAGGTGCAGGAGCTCGAGCGCAGCAACAACGACACCAGCAACCTGCTCGCCAGCACCGACATCGCAACCGTGTTCCTCGACACCGGCATGCGCATTCAGCGCTTCACGCCGCAGACGGCCAAACTGCTCAACCTTAGAAGCGGCGACACCGGGCGTCCGCTTGCGGACCTTTCGCCGAACTTCCACGACGACAACCTGCTGTCCGATGCCGGGCTGGTGCTCGAACGCTTGATGCCGCTGGAGAAAGAGATCACGGCCAACGATGGTGCACACTATCTGCGCCGCATCCAGCCCTACCGCACCCACGACAACCGCATCGAGGGGGTAGTCGTCACCTTTGTCGACGTCACGCTGCGCAGTCAGGCCGAGGCCGCTGTCCGCGCCAGCGAGGAGCGCTACCGCGTCCTGTTCGAACGTTCGCCCATGTGCCTGATGGAACAAGACTGGTCCGGTGTGCGGCACTATATCGAGGCGCTCGCCGCCGGTGCCGACGCCTATGCCGGTGCAGGTGCCGCTACCAACGCGCGCCTGGCGGCCTGGGTCCGGGCACACCCGCAACAGGCCGAGGGCTGCCGTGAACGCATCCGCATCAGCGCAATCAATCGCGCCACGTTGGATCTGCTCGGGGCCGAAAACGCCGAGCAAGTGCGCGCCTCAGGCAAACGCTTCTTTCCGCTAGAGCCGACGCCCACCTTACAGAGCCTGTTGGAGCAGTTGCTGCAAGGCCGCAGCGGCGTACAGGAGTTCGAGATCCGAACCTTCGACAGCAGGTGTATCCCGGTGCTGCTGCATGCGGCACCTGGCTTCGGCTGCGAGCAAAGCCTGGAGCGGGTGCTGATCGCGGTCATCGACATCAGCCAGCGCAAGCAGATCGAGCAACTGCTGGCGGAACGTGAACAGCGCCTCTCCGCCATCCTGAACACGGTGGTGGACGGCATCGTTGGCGTCGATCGTAGCGGCACCGTCGGCGAGTTCAATGCCGCAGCAGAACGCCTGTTCGACTGCCCGGCCCACAAGGCTATCGGTCAACCGCTGACGCGGCTCCTTCAGCCCGGACCGCCCCGAGGCGATACCCGCGACCTAATGCAACAACTGATGCAGGACGCGAGCAAGCCGCCGCGCGCGCGACTGTGCGAAGGCGTGCGCACGGACGGCACCCTGTTCCCCGCGGAAATGGTCGGCGCCGAGGTCGACCACATCGGACTCTATGTCTTGCTGGTACGCGACATCAGCCAGCGCCGCGAACTGGAGCGCCAGATCATCGAGACCAGCACCCGAGAGCAGGAACGCATCGGCCAAGAGATTCACGACGGACTCGGTCAGCAACTCACCGCGATAACGCTGCTGGCGAAGACCTTGGCAGCAAAACTGGACAAGGCCCAGCGACCGGAGGCGGCGCAAGCACGCCAGTTGGCACAACAAACGGAACAGACGCTGCGCGACTCCAAGGGCATCACCCAGGGGCTGGCGCCGGTCGGGGTTGCGCCAGAGCAGCTGGTGGACGCTCTCACTGCGCTGGCAGACGAGGTGCAACGCTCCACTGGCGTGCACTGCGCGTTGATCGGCGCGCACAGGATCCCCGTCACCGATTCCGTCATGACCGCCCACCTCTATCGCATCGCGCAAGAGGCGGTTAGCAATGCCGCCCGCCACGGCAAACCGACCCGAATCGACATTCGACTAGAACAACGTGCGCACACCATCCGGCTGACTGTGCGCGACGACGGCGCATGGCAAGATGCACCCAAGGATGGCCCCGGCGGGCTCGGCCTGCACATCATGGGCTATCGCGCTGGCATCCTCGGCGGCAAGCTCAGCGTCAGCCCGCAGCCAAAAGGCGGCACCCTGATGCTGTGCGAGATCCCGCTGCAACCA
Organism: uncultured Gammaproteobacteria bacterium; assembly: GCA_963698775.1. GTDB lineage: Bacteria > Pseudomonadota > Gammaproteobacteria > Chromatiales > Chromatiaceae > Thiohalocapsa. Next base: position 59,513 of record CAVOSE010000039.1, on the reverse strand, counting down.
GACTGACCCCTCCACGCGACCCGTCCGCGCGGACGCCATCAGTCCTGGGCACTTGCAGACAGGTCCTCGCCACACCACCCCTCGCGGCTGGGAGCGTTGCGGCCGAGCCCATCAGAGCGCTGGCCCCAGCACCAGTTCGGCAGCGGGCAAGCAGCCAGAACATCCAGGGCCAGCGACCCGCAAGGGGGATTCCCGGATGCACCACTAAGGCGTCGCAGGATGCCGCTTGGCCCGCATCAAACGTATCCTTTGTGTTGTGCGCGATCCGAATTTCACGATGTGCGTCACTTCACGCGGTTATGGTGCAAACCTGCCGCGTTTTTTTTGCCCGCGATTTGGCACCATTCGCCGCGAACGGCCACAAGCGAGTGCTACAGCTCGCTCCACATCCGCACCAGGTTGGCATAGCTGCGATCCACCAGCGCCGTATGCTCCGCCTCCGGCGCCTGCCTCAGCAGCGTTTCCCGCGCTTGGTTCAGTTCATACAGCAACTCGCGTCGGGCCGGATCGCGAACATAGCTCTGTATCCAGGTCAGCGCCACCAAGCGCTCGCCGCGGCTGACCGGGGCCACTTGATGCAGACTTGACGACGGATAGACCACAGCATCGCCGGCGGGCAGCTTGACCTTGCGTTCGCCGAACGAGGTCCTGATCACCAACTCGCCACCGTCGTAGGCGTTCGGTGGATTCAGGAACACCGTCATCGATACGTCGGTGCGAAACCGCGGCCCGCTGCTGCCCATGATCGGATCATCGACGTGATCGCCATAGGTCATGCCGGGCTGGTAACGGGCGAAGATCGGGTCCGCGACCCGATGCGGTAGCACGCCAAAGCGAAACGTCTCATGATGACCCAGGCTGGCCATCAGGATGCGGACCAACACCTGCATCCGCTGGGGATCTTGTCGCATCTCCTGGTTATGCTTCACCTTGGCGGCGGCAAAGCCCGCGCTGAGTCGGCCGTCGACGAACTCGGCGTCCGCCAGCAGCCCACGCATCTTGTCCAGTTGAGCAGTATTGAGCAGGTTCGGGATCGTCAGCAGCATGGTGGTCGCGGTGATGTTGATCCGCGCCGCCGAACTCGGGGCGACGCGGTGGGCTTTGATAGAATGCCGGACCATCGCAAGTCAGCGGAGTCCGCGCATGTTCCTGAAGGCAATCGTCGACGAACAAGTCTACACCCTCGATGTCCCCGACCCGATCCTGCAACAAGGGGCAGCGTTCTTCGACCAGCTCGACCGCGATATGGACGGGGGCTGGCAGATGAGTCGGGAATGGGTGGAGACGCCGGATCGGCTACAGCGCTGTCAGATCGTCGCCGACAAACTGCTCAGTGCCTTGGAAAAAGAGAACCAGCGGCTGGGCATGATGATGGCCGGCTACATCCTGAGCCGGCTGCCCAATGTCGATGCCGTGGAATTCGACCTGCAGGGCGAGATTCAGAACAATCAGTTTCGCTTCCGGGAGGCCGCGCCGGGCGTCGAGTCCGAGCCGGCAGCGCCCCCCCAAGCAACAGCAGCAGCGGCGACGACCGCGACCACGTCGCCTGCCGCGCCCAGCAAGCTGGCGGCCATGGCCCAGGCCGGCCATGACGTGACCAAGGTGTTCAAGGTCGGCAAGGCCTGGCGCTTCTCGGTCTTCGACCACGCCACCGACAGTTGGCAGGAGTCGCCGCTGATCGCCAGCGAGCAGGAGGCCGAGCGGTTGCGGCAGGCGGCACTGAAGGAACGTTACGAGCAGCTGATCGGCGGCGCGTCCTAAGGCTTGATCCCGATTGCGGTCGGCCCTGACCGACACTGGAGCGATCTTCCATGACGTTCGCCGCCCTCGGCTGGCCCGGCTGGCTCAGCCTGGGCCTGGTTGTGCTCTGTTTCGTGCTGTTCGTGCGCACCCGCATCGCGCCGGACATCGTTACCTCCGGCGCCTTGACGCTGCTACTGGTCACCGGCGTGCTCACACCGCAGGAGGCGCTGGCGGGGTTTTCGAATCCCGGCATGCTGACCGTCGCGGTGCTCTACGTGGTGGTCACGGGCCTGACCGAGACCGGCGCGGTGGGCTGGATCGGCCAATCGTTGCTCGGTCGTCCGCGGGGCGAGCACGATGCGCGCCTGCGGCTGATGCTGCCGGTGGCGGCCCTGAGCGCGTTTCTGAACAACACGCCCGTCGTTGCGATCTTCATCCCGGCGGTGCAAGACTGGGCCAAGCGTCATCGGCTGGCGCTATCGAGGCTGCTGATCCCGCTCAGCTACGCCAGCATCGCGGGCGGCACCTGTACGCTGATCGGCACCAGCACCAACCTCGTCGTCGACGGGCTCTTCACCGAGCGCAGCGGCACCCAAGGCCTAGGACTGTTCGAGCTGGCCTGGATCGGCCTGCCGGTGACGGTTACGGTGGTGCTATTTCTGCTGGTCGCCGGTCATCGGCTGTTGCCGGCGCGCACCCCGGCCGCCGAGAGCTACGAGGACGTGCGCCGCTACACTACCGAGATGCTGGTGGCAACCGATAGCCCGCTGTCGGGCAAGAGTATCGAGGCCGCCGGACTGCGCCAGTTGCCGGGCCTATTTCTGATCGAGATCGAGCGCGGCGGGCAGCTGATCCCGGCGGTGTCGTCGCAAGAGGTCTTGCGCAGCGGCGATCGGCTAGTGTTCGCCGGCATCGTCGACTCGGTCATGGACCTACAGCAGATTCGCGGCCTAGTACCGGCGACCAACCAGGTCTTCAAGCTCGGCGGTCCACGCCAAGACCGCTGCTTCGTTGAGGCCGTGCTGTCCAACAAGTCCCCGTTGATCGGCCGTAGCGTCCGCGCGGGGCGGTTTCGCGCGCACTACAACGCCGTCATCATCGCGCTGTCGCGCAACGGCGAACGCGTGCAACGAAAGATCGGCGACATCGTGCTCGCCCCCGGCGACACGCTTTTGCTGGAGACGCGCCCGGAGTTTGTGCTGCAGCAGCGCAACGCAAAGGACTTTCACGTCGTCAGCCAACTCGGCGACAGCCACCCCATCGACCACGGCCGCGCACCGATCGCCATCGGCATTATCGCGGCCATGGTGATCAGCGTGGCCACAGGGCTGTTCACGATGCTGGAGGCGGCTCTGCTCGCCGCCGGCAGCATGGTCATCACCCGCTGCACCGCCGGCCGCGTAGCGCGGCGCGCACCGGACTGGCAGGTGCTGGTGGTCATCGCAACATCGTTCGGCATCGGTGCGGCGCTGGAGAAGACCGGCGCCGCATCGCTGCTGGCCGGATCGCTGATCGGCCTCGCCCAGGGGCAGCCGTGGGTGTCGCTAGCGCTGGTGTTCATCACCGCCGCGCTGCTGACGGCGCTGGCCACCAACAATGTCGCCGCGGTATTGGTATTCCCGATCGCCATGGACGCGGCTCGGCTGATGGAGGTCAGTCCGCTGCCGTTCCTCGTCACGCTGATGATCGGCGCCTCAGCCAGCTTCGCGACACCGGTGGGCTACCAGACAAATCTGATGGTGTTCAACGTCGGCGGCTACCGCTTCGGCGACTTCCTGCGCATCGGTATTCCGCTGACACTGCTGGTGGGCGCCGTCACGGTGGGCCTGGTGCCGCTGATCTGGCCCTTCTGAGACAGCAGCGCCGCGCTGCCCGCCGCACCGGCAACCGTCAACTTTTATTGACACAAAATTATAAATTTTTGTGTCAATCTAGCTTCACACACCATAAAAATGGTTTACACTAGCCTGAGGTTCACCACGCCGACGGTCCAAAGGCGTTTGCGCCCTCGCGAACCTGACTAAACGGGCGTATCCGTGTCGGCGCCTGCTCTGCTGAAGAGCGCGGGCGCCGAGACCATCGGTATCACCCTCTGCCCCCGTTGGAGGTCAAACCGTGTCCGAAGATGCAAACGCCGCCTCATCGGCGAAAACTAAGGGCGAAAACAGCCCACTATTCATGTCAATGCTGCCGCTTTTGATCCTGTTCGGTGGCACCGTCGCGCTGTTCTGGCTGAGTCAGAAGGACATGGCCAGCACCTATAAGTACTGGGAGATCTTTGTCCCGATCGTCGCCTTTATCTCGCTGATCTCGGGGTGGGGCCAGGCATTCGTCGCAGACAACAGCCGCCTGTGGTACCTGACCAAACAGTTGATCCAGTGGGGACTGCTGATCGGGCTGCTCTATATCCTCAACACCCAGGGCATCCGCCCGCTGATGAGCGACCAGCAGTACACCGGGATCGTGCTCTACCTGCTGGCCTTCACGACGCTGATCGCAGCCGTGCAGATGGATTTCAAGCTGGTCTTCTTTGGCGTGTTCCTGGTGTTCTGCGCCTACCTGATCATGGTACCGGTAGACAATCCCACGCTGCTCGGCGTCGGCAATACGCTCGGCATCGCCGACCCGCAGGCCAATCCGCTGACTGTCACGATGGCCTTGGCAGGCGTGGGTTTTGTCGCCAGCCTGTTCATACTCTTCATGATCCGCGGCGCCATGACCAGCAAGCGCGCCGCCAAGCGCCGCAAGGACTAGGCGCCTTAGGCTCCAGACCAGCCAAGCCGGCACAGGGACGTGCCGCTGATCGCGGTGCCGCAACCGCACCCATGCTCCGGGCGCACCAAGCCCCGTCTCGACCCTGCCCCGAACCAAGTCCCGCCTCGCAACGCATCGGCCCGGCGTCGACGCCAAAAAAACCCTCTTCCGATCGGCGCAACGCGCTGTAAACTAGCGCGCTGAATCAGCCACCAACAGTGTCAACCGAGGCTTGTCAGTTCGCGCCGATTGCCAGAAAAACCAATGGATTACGCACCCAGCGTAGGTGCGACCTCAGTCGCACGGTAAGGCGTCGACCGGGCGAATCAATTCGCCCCTACACGCGAAGCAGCTGCCAAATCTCGGATCTCGGATCAGCCGTCATCTCGGGGAACCAATGGATAAGCAAGACTCGCCGCGAAACGTCCCGAGCGTCAGCTTGGGCGGGCGCATAATCATCACCACCGCACTATTGCTCGGTCTCTGCGTCGAGACCTTTGCCGCCGAAACACCCTGGTCCCGCGTCAAGACGGTTACTGGCGGCTCCCCGGTCGCCATCGGCGGACCGTCCAACGGCTGCATTGCCGGCGCCGATGTACTGCCCGCATCCGGTACGGGCTTCGTCAGCGTCCGCCGCCACCGTAACCGCTATTACGGCCACCCCCAGACCGTCGACCTGATCCACGGCCTTGGCGAGGCGATGGACCAACGCAACGGTCGGCTGATTATGATCGGCGATCTCGCCCAGCCCCGCGGCGGTCGCATGTCCTCGTCCCACGTCAGCCATCAGAACGGGCTCGACGTCGACATCTGGCTAACACTCGCGGACTCGCCTGCCCAGGCGGTGCGCTCCACGCCGGAGGAGCGCGACCCACCCAGCATGCTCGGCGCCAACAAACTGGACGTAAACGGCAACTGGGGGCCGGACCAGCTGTTTCTGATCCGCACCACTGCCGAAGACCCAAACGTCGACCGCATTTTGGTCAACCCCGGAATCAAGCGCGCGCTGTGCAAGCGCGAAGGCAATGCCGCCTGGCTGCGTAAGCTACGCCCCTGGTGGGGTCATGATGCACACATGCACGTGCGTCTGAAGTGCCCCAAGGACAGCCCGTCGTGCAAACAGCAATCGCCGATCCCGATGGGCAGCGGCTGCGGCTCCGAGTTGGCGTGGTGGTTCAGCCTCGAGGCCAATTCGCCGAAGAAGAAAGCGTCCAAGCCGGCACCCAGACCGCAACCCCCGGCGGCCTGCCAAACCTTGTTGACGCGGTCCTGAGCGTTCGCGGGCGACCTTCGCCACGCCCACTTCATGCCGCACGAGCGACAACACCAACCGGGGCTGCGGTGCGACCCCGTCAAGCCGCGACCATCGCCCGCCGCAGCGCGTCTTCCATGGCCTGCTCGTCTAGCGGCAACGGCAGCGCCGCGAACACCGGAAAGCGCTCCAGCATGCTGTCGAGTTTGTGCCTGAACTCCGCTTGATAGATGCAGATCACCCGCACCTGCGGATGGCGTTGCAGGCGCGCCATCAGCGTCTCCAGATTGCTGGTGCGATCGCGGAAGTCCGACTGGAAGTTGTACTCGGCAACGATCACGTCCGGCAAGCGCCGCTTCAAGGCCGCCTGCGCCTTGCGCTGGGATGCCACCAGTTCCGCATCGAACCCCAGCCGGTTGTACAACGGCATGAGATTGGGATAGCCGCCGAGTTCGATGATTCCGAGCAGTCGGGGCGCCTTCGCGCCCTGAGCCGAAGCCGAAGCCGAAGCCGTCATGCAAACACCACCCAGGTGGTGGCAATGTACTTAACACCGGCTTGCAGCGTCGCGGCGCGGTGCTCGTGGGTCCAGAACGGCGGGAACAGCACCAGTTTGCCGCGCTCGGGACGCACGCTGAGGTCTTGATACAGAAACTGCGTCTCACCGCCGGGCCCCGCGACGTCGTTCAGGTACCAGAGCGCCACCAGCTGGCGCTGGCTCAGCTCATGGCTGCCGCCGTCGATGTGCCAGTGGTAGAACTGGCCGGGTCGATAGCGCTGCACCTGGTAGCCCATGTCCTTGAACGGGCCTTTGAAGTAGGCATAGGCTTCGCGGAACTCACGCATGGCCGCGGCCAGTGAGCGGAACAGCATCTCGTCCACGTCCTTCCAATCGGGCTTGTTGCTGACCACCAGATCCATGGTCTGCTTGATGGAGCTGTCCTGTTCCCGCAGCTGCCCGACGCGCCCGGCATACTGCTGCTCCGGATTGGCCTCGAAGCGCTCGATCACCTCGTCGCAGAAGCTGGGCGGCAGCGCGTTGTTGCGCTCGAAGATGAAGCTACCGGGGCGCAGCTCGCGAATGCTGCGCAACGGTGTTGGGGTATGCTCGATGCTGACCGCGGACATGCTCGGTGCCTATCACTGCCAAAACCTGAAATTGTCCGGTGTCGGACAGTGGCGGTCAACCGCGCGGCTCGCCGCCGAAGATCACGCCGATCAGCTTTCAGGCCAAGTGCCGGCGGTCGACCAGCTCGCGGATCAACGGCGCGGCGTCAGCCCCATGCGCGCGATGCAGCGCCAGCATGTCCTCCGCCAGGCGTTGCCAATGCACACGACCTCGCGCAACGGCGGCGTCCAACGGGGAGGTGTCGCCGCACTGACGCCAGGCGTCGTAGGCCTGGAGCAGACCAGGGAAGAGGTCTTTACGCAGATTCGTGAGATTGCCGAGGTAGAAGTGCAGCGCGGCGGCATCGCCATCGGCCTCGCAGGCAGCGCCGATGCGGGGCAACGTGACCAAACAGTCGGCCAGGTGGTCGCGTACCGCACGCGCCATGAGCTCCGCGGGGCCCTGGCCGGCGTGCTCCGCGAGGTCGAGCAAGAGGGCGTTCCAAGCGTCATCGTCGAGCAGCTGGCCGGCCTCATACTCGCCTTGTTCGTGCAGCAGGGCGTTGTCGATCTCGCGCTCGGTCATGGCCGCCAGCGACCCTTCAAGATCGGTGTCAAAGTCGTAGCAGGCAAAGGCACGGCCGAGGGCGTTGTCGGGGCGGCTCCAGCGCCAGCTTTCGAGCTTTTCCCATAACATCCGGCGCAGGGATTCCCGGCGCAGAAAGATGCTGTTGCCGCGGGTCATGGCCGGCGGCGCGGTGAGGTCACGCGCGTATTCGTCGGCGGCGACGTACACCGAATAGCCGCCGGTGTCCGCGCGCCGCTCCAGCGCGCCGAGGAAAAAATGCGGCTTCGCACGATTGCCCAGGCCGCTACTGTAGACCAGCCCATGGGGTGCGAGGACGGCGTTGATGGCATCGGTGTCATACGGATCGTAGTCCTGCCCATCGATGCGCAGTGGAGCGAGCTCCGCATCCTCGAGTTCCTCCCACAGCTGCTCTCGGGCCTGCAACCAGGCACCGATGGCGTCCTTCTCCAGCGCGGCACCGTAGGGCAGGCGTTGCTCCCAGCGGAAGTATTCGCGCATCTTCATCAGGTAGATGCACAGTGAGTAGTCGGCGCCGTGGCGCGCATCCGAGATATGACAGTTGTGCTGCACGGCACCGGCCAGAATATGGAGTTGCTGAGCATTCATCATCCAGACCTCATAAGACCTTTGCTTTTCCCGAGCACTTTAGTCTGGCGTTCGCGCATCAGTTCAAGCCCCGGCCGCATTGACGGCCCGACACAGCGGTCCAGACTGGCGCTTCGACGCGAGACAGGCACGACAACACAGGAGCCCGATACCCATGGCGCTACGCATCAAGAGCCACTGGTGGAACGACGAGAGCGAACGCTCAATGCCGGAGATCGGCAGCGCGCTGGCCTTTATCGCCTGGCGCATCTCGGTGGACAAGGCCATCACACTGCACTGTGAGCGCTTTGTCTACCGCGACGACGCGCAGCGCCTGCTGGTGGTGCAGGAGTACTTGATCTTCCTGATCCAGATCGCCGATCGGCTGTCGCACACGATGTTCCCCGACGAGCAGCGCAGGCAATTGATCACGGCGTTCGCGAAAAAGTGTTTCGAACACGTGCAGGACAATAGCCAGGACCTGCTCGGACCTGGCGATTACGGTAGTCCGTTCATCGCCAGGCTCAATGCGCGCTCAGCGGAATACGCCGCATTCCAGCTCGACGACGACGGGCCCACGTACTCATTTCTGCGCCACCTCGGCTTCGAGATCCAGACCCTGATGGGCGACAAGGAGGAAAATCGCTGGATCATCGACCAGGTGATGGACAAGGACGGCTGGGATGCCTACAAGCGCTTCGCAAAGGCGTTTCGCGATCTGTTCGACCAGTAGCCGAGGGATACGCGGCGCGATTCAAAGCCGCCGACTGGACAGCCTAGCGAGGCTTCGCCTCAGACCGACGAGTCCTGACTATCGGTATCGCTATCGAAAGCGTAGCGAGTGGCGAGTGACTCGATCCCGAGTTCGAGTTCGAGTTCGAGTTCGAGTTCGAGTTTCGATTTCGATTTCGACAAGCCTCGCCTGTCTGATGTCGCATCGAAACTTGACTCGTCTGCAAGCATTCGGCGCCCCCAAGCACTCTAGGACCTCACCCCGGCCACCGCTTTCGGATCCGCCGCCGCCTTCACCGAGGCACCGGCGCCGGCAGCCACCGGTTCGCGCCGCGACAGCAGGATGCCGGCAAGGATCAACCCAAGCGCGGCAAGCTGCGCCAACTTCGGCTGTTCGCCCAAGAACAGCACACCGATGCCGACCGCCCAGAGCGGAATCAAGTAATTGAGCTGCGACGTAAATGACGGCCCGGCGGTCTGTATGAGCCGAAAATAGACGATCAGAGACACCGCGGTGGACAGCACACCGAGGAACAGCACGGCGCCGATGACCGGTGCGGACAGGGCGGCGACATCAAGACCGCCGACATCGCCACCCAGGGGCAACGACATCAGCGCCGCCAGCGCGGTCACCGCCGCGGCGGTAGAGACGGCATCGCTGGCCGGCCGTAAGCGCGCCAAAATGGCTGAGACGCCGTAACACAGCGCACCGCCGAGCACGGCCAGCATCGGCAACAACGGTCCTCGATCACCGCCGATCGCGAGCAGTGCCTGCGGTCCGATCAGTACGATAACGCCAGCGAACCCGAGCAGAAAACCGCCGACTCGATACGGCGTCAGCCGCTCACCGGGGACGAACAAGTGCGCCAGGGCCAGCGTCGCCAGTGGCATCACCGCCATCAGAATACCGGCCAGGCCACTGTCGATGGAACGTTGTCCCCATGTAATCAGCGAGAACGGCAGCAGGTTGCCGACCAGGGCGATGAGCACGAAGAATAGCCACAGCCGGCCGCCGCGCGGCAAGGGTCGTCCCAAACCGAACATCAGCGGGACCAGGATCAACGCCGCGATGACCAAGCGCGCGCTGACGATGGTCGGCATCGGCAACACCGACACGGCGATCTTCGTGAACAGGAACGACGAGCCCCACATGACAGTCAGGGCGAGCAAGCTCAGCCAGTCGGAGAGTTCCCGGTGCGCGGTCGTCACGCGATCACCAGCACGGCTGCAGTGGAGGCGAGCTGAGGCATGCCGTCACGCGCGCTGGCGCGCGCAAGACGGCGCGTCGGGTCCGATCCGAACGAAAAAAAACATGGACAACTCCGTATCTTGAGGCGAGACACCGTGGCACGCGCTTCGGAATCAGAGAGCGGGAATGCCTTCTTGGTTCCATAGGGCTCCGATTGGGTCCGACAGGGATACTTTCGATGCGGTTTTCAGTCGCGACTGCAATGCCGGGCGATTCCTGATTTCAGGAAAACACGCGAATCACTCGAACTCTCACAACTCCGTTCTCTGAACCACCGTGCCTGAAGGCGACACGATCCACAAGATTGCCCGCTATCTCGACGAGCAACTGCGCGAGCGCGTGGTGCTGCGCGTGCGCTTGCGGCCGATGTTTGGCGCGTCCAGAGGCCCGGACCGGGTCGTCTGTGTCCGCAGCGAAGGCAAACACCTTTTCGTGACCTTCGACGGCGGGCGACAATTGCGCAGCCATCTCGGCATGTATGGTTCCTGGCACCGCTATAGCCGCGGCGAGGGTTGGCGCAAGCCGGCGCGGCAAGCGAGTATCGTGCTCTCCACCAAGGACATGGACTACGTCTGCTTCAACGCCAAGGAGGTGCAATGGCTGCGGGTGCACGGGTTCGAACGCGCGGACCAGGGTAACCGGCTAGGGCCTGACCTGATCGACGACGGCGCGGAGACAGACGACATCCTGCGCCGTATCGATGCCTTGCTGCCACCGGACACCGCCATCGTCGACCTGTTGCTCGATCAGCGCATTGCCGCCGGCATCGGCAATGTCTACAAGTCGGAGGTACTGTTCCTGCAGCGGCAGTCGCCGTCGCAGTGCCTGCGGGATCTGCGCGTCGAGACCATCTCTGCGCTGTACCGGCGCGCCGCATTGCTGTTGCGCGAGAACCTGGGCGGCGGCCCACGGGCTACCCGTCGCAATCTCGACGGTCACGGTCACTTGTGGGTCTATGGCCGCTTCGATCTCCCCTGCCTGCGCTGCGGTGACAGGATTCGACGCGCCAGATTGGGGGTGAATCCCCGCTCCACCTACTGGTGCGGAAACTGCCAGCGGGACGCTTGACGACGCTTGCGCAGCCCCACAGCAGCCATTCAGCTATCGTGTTGCAGGCTACGCATCGGGCTTCGGTGCATCGAGTCGATCTTTGTACAACGCGGCGAGGGGCAACCACACTTCCTCGAACAATAGTTCTTCCTTGACGGATTCGGTGTCGGGCGAGTCGATAATGTCGATTGCCCGTCTGTACAAATACTCTTCCTGTTCCAGCTTGGTAGCCATTTCAACGCCCCTCTTGTGGCAGTGTGGATGAGCCCCGGATTGGCCGTAAAGCCCCATGACCCTTGGTCGACCGAGGCAGGCTATCACCGGTTGTCGACATACGGCATGACGTCGATCAAGCCGCTGATACTATTGAAATAATAGCATTTCCTCTGTCTCCTGAGCGGCCCGTCGCTTCGTGATCATCGCTCCCAACGCGAGGTCGCTCAGTCACCTTATTCAGCACTGAGTGCTTGGATTTGGACCAAGCGCGGCTCAGCTCGCACCAACCACTTGCAACGCGGCACGAATGATCTCCTCGGAGGTCTTGGCGCCGTCATCGGCGGCGCGGGCCATGCGGTTGGCATCGGCGGGCCGGTAGCCGAGGGCGATTAGCGCGCTGACGGCATCGGTGAGGGGATCGTCGGCAGCCGGTGGGGTGGATGTCGTGCCGGTACCGACGACGACCGCCGCACCGCTGCCAAGGTCCGCGACGCGGTCCTTCATCTCCATAACCAGACGCTGAGCGGTCTTCTTGCCGATGCCGGGCAGGCGGCTTAGGGCGGCGAGATCTTCCTGCTCGATGCACTGCGCAAAACGCGCGGCGTCCATGCCGGACAAGATGCCAAGCGCCATCTTGGCACCAACGCCGGTGACCCTGAGCAGGCCGCGAAACAGGGCACGGTCATGCTCGCGCAGAAAGCCGTAGAGTACGTGGGCGTCCTCGCGCACGATCAGATGCGTGATCAGGGTCACCGACTCGCCGATCTGCGGCAGGTCGTAGAAGGTCGACATCGGCGCCTCGACCTCATAGCCGACACCACCCACATCGATCAGCAGCTGGGGAGGATGTTTCGCCAGGATCTCGCCCTTCAGTCTGCCGATCATGGTTGGAAATCCCGCCACGAGGCGGCTGCACGCTTGCGCTGGGGAATGCCCATGGAATGGGCATGACAGAGGGCAATGGCGAGCGCATCGGCCTCGTCCTCGCCGGGCTGCGCCTCCAGCGAAAGCAGGATGCGGACCATATGCTGCACCTGAGTCTTCTCCGCGCCACCACTGCCCACCACGGCGAGCTTAACGGATTTTGGGCTGTACTCATGCACCGTAACGCCGCCCTTGAGCCCGGCGCACAGAACCGCGCCGCGCGCCTGGCCGATCTTCAATGCCGCGGTGGGGTCGCGGGCAAAGATCAACTGTTCAACGGCCATTTCGTGCGGGGTGTACTCGGCGACCAACACCGCGATTTGATCAAAGATCAGTCCCAGTCGTTCCGGCCACGGATGCTGACCGACGCGGATGCAACCACTTGCGATACGCTCACTGCGCTGGCCGTCGGTGTCGATGAGACCATAACCGGTATTTCGCGAGCCTGGATCTATGCCCAGGATGCGGTGGCGGAGTCGACGCTTGGTTAGCAAAGTTCGGGGCTCGAGGGTCGCACGGGTCAGAGGTCCGCAAGTTGATGCGTGAACGCGTGGCAAAGCAGGCCGTTCAAGCTGTGGCTATTCGAGTTGCTCCATGATCTCGTCAGAGATGTCTGCATTGTTGTAGACGTCTTGTACGTCGTCGAGGTCTTCCAACGCTTCGACCATCTTCTGCAGCTTCTGCGCCGTCTCGAGATCCAACTCGGCCTGCGTGGCAGCATTGTAGGAGACATCCGACACGCTGGTATCGAGACCGGCCTCGCCGAGTGCGTCGCGTACCTCGGCGAACTCCTCCGGCGTCGTGACCACGTCCAGCGAGCCGTCGTCGTTGACGACGACGTCCTCGGCACCTGCCTCTAGCGCCGCTTCCATGACCGCGTCCTCGTCGGTGCCCGGCTGGAAACTGACGATGCCCTGCTTGGTGAACAGGTACGCCACGGAGCCGTCGGTGCCGAGGTTGCCGCCATGCTTAGTAAAGGCATGACGCACCTCGGAGGCGGTGCGGTTACGGTTGTCGGTCATGCAGTCGACCATCACCGCGACGCCGCCGGGCCCATAGCCCTCGTAGCGGATCTCCTCGTAGTTATCGCCGTCCTCAGAGCCGGCCCCGCGTTTGATGGCCCGGTCCACCGTGTCCTTGGGCATGTTCGCGCCGAAGGCCTTGTCCATGGCCAGCCGCAGCCGCGGGTTGGTGCCCGGATCACCGCCGCCTTCGCGCGCAGCGATCGTGACTTCGCGGATCAATTTGGTCCAAACCTTACCGCGCTTCTTGTCTTGGGCCGCCTTGCGGTGCTTGATATTGGCCCATTTACTGTGTCCGGCCATGAAACCCTCGTCGTCGGATAGATGAGTCTTGCCCCGTCCGCAAGCCCGACCGTTGGTCGGCCCGAGTCCTGCTTGGGGTACTGCATGGGCGTTGATGCGCCCACGTCGCAAGCCGGCAGTTTAACATCGCGGACGCACCGGCCGGCGGCGCGGCCGTCTAGTCTTACGATGCGGTCCCTATTCTTCGGAGCACGCCTGCCCCAGGTCGAGGCAGACGCCGATCGGGTGCATCGTCCCTTTACCGCGTCACGGGAATACCGGAGAATCGTGGGCTCGTCAGCCCAGCAGTTCGCTTACCGTCACGGCATGCCGTGAAGGCGAAGAACCAAGCGCCCGTTGGGCGGCGATTATGCCGGAGCATTGTGCCGGCCATCATGTACAGCTCATCTCAATGCCCGGCTCCGGTGGCCCAACCCGGCGCCGCGAGCGCGTAATCGGGCCAATCGAAACGCCCGGAGGTAGTCTTCCCGTGTCGAATCTGATGATCTTCGAGCATCCGCTGAACGAGCGCGTCCGCACCTTTCTGCGTCTGGAGCATCTCTTCGACAAGGTTGAGTATTTCGCACCGCAACCAGAGCACTGGAACACCCGTGCGGCCATCGAGGGCCTGCTGGATATTCTCTCAATCACCGCACGCGCGGACATCAAAACTGAGATACTAAAAGAAATCGACCGCAACCTGTCGACACTCGCGCTCATCGGTAAACAGCCAGGCGTCGATCCGTCAATGCTCAGCGGGGTGATCGCGGACCTCGAACGAGCGGCCGGCGGCATTCATCGGCTTGGCGGCCCGATCGGGGCCGATGCCAGGGAGAACGAATTTCTCAAGGCCATCGCCCAGCGCAACAGCATACCCGGGGGCGCCTGCAGCTTCGATCTGCCCAACTACCATTACTTGCTGACCCAACCCGAGGACGTGCGCGCCGCACGCCTGCGCCACTGGCTGACGCCCCTGCAACCAGTCATCGAGGCCATCCGGCTCGTGCTGTCGCTCGCACGCACCAGCGCAGATGCGCGGCCCCTGGTCGCGGAAAGCGGCTTCTTTCAGGAGGCCCTCGACGTGCAGGCACCCGCCCAACTGCTGCGGGTCGGAATCGATCCTGCCCAGCCCCTGTTCCCGGAGATCAGCGGTCACAAAAATCGTTTCAGTATTCGCTTCATGCAGGCAAACGGTGCAGAGCGTCCTGCGCAGTCTCGCGATGACATCGAATTCCGTCTAACCTGCTGCGTCTTCTAGCCAAGCGATGAGCAAGACAGTCGTCAACTGCCCAACCTGCGGCCGGTCGGTACGCTGGGAGCCGACGTCCACTTGGAGGCCATTCTGCAGCGAGCGCTGCCGGCTGATCGACCTCGGTGACTGGCTCGACGAGAGCCACCGCATCCCGGCGCCGCTGGACACGCCAAGCGATTCCTGGGGAGATGCTTTGAGTGATCAAGCCGATGAGCCCCCCGCGCCGGATTGGCCAAGGCACTGACGGTAGGCTCGATGGCACCCGCTTCGCGAAGCGCCGACTTTCCACGCGTCGCTTCAATGCCCAAGAAGGCGTTGTTTGCCCGTCACCTGAATTAGCAACTTGGCTGCGAGGCCTTGAACAAACGGTCGAACAATTTCGTTGTCGTTGTCGCAATCGAGGAACCCACGACAACGAGCAAAGTCTGCCACCCCGATTTCGGTTTCGGCTATGCCGGGTCAGAAAGATTGATGAGTAGTCACGCATGCCTGCCACGCGTCGGTTAATAAACCAGCGCTCCCCGTCCTCAGTCGCGACCCAGGAGCCCCATATGACTCAAACCCCAATCGCCGTCGTCACCGGTGCTTATCGCGGCCTCGGCCTCGAGACCGCTCGTCAGCTTGCGCACAGGGGCTATCGCGTGATCCTGACCGCGCGGCGCGACGCCGAGGGCAGGGCGGCCGCGGAGCGCCTGACGGCAGATGGTCACGACGTCCGCTTCCACCGTTTGGACGTGACGGCACCCGCCTCGGCCCAGGCCCTGCGCGACTACCTGAGGACCGAGTTCGGGCGCATCGACGTCTTGGTCAACAACGCCGGCATCTTCCCGGACCCGAGCCCCGGCAGTGCCGCGTCCAGCATCTTCGAGGCGGAGTTGGAGACCATCCGCGTCGCCATGGAGACGAACACGCTGGCCGCCATCCAACTATGCCAACTACTGATCCCGCTGATGCAGGGGAGCGGGCGCGTGGTCAACGTCTCCTCCGGCATGGGTCAGCTGAGCGACATGAACGGCGGCGTTCCGGGCTACCGGCTATCGAAAGTAGCGCTGAATGCGGTCACGCGCATCTTCGCCGACGAACTCCAGGGGACCGGCGTCAAGGTCAATTCCGTCTGCCCCGGCTGGGTGCAGACCGACATGGGCGGCGCCAACGCACCGCTGAGCATCGACGAGGGCGCCAAGGGCATCGTCTGGGCGGCGACGCTGCCGGACGACGGCCCAAGCGGCGGCTTCTTCCGCCACGGAGAGCCGATCCCCTGGTGATGGACAGATCGATCCGCTGACACAGCGCGCCAACCAGCGGGGCACGTAGCGTAAGGGGCCGAGATGCGTCATCCAGAACCGCTGCAAACCCTCCTAAGCCTAAGCCTCGCGGCCACGCTGCTATTCGTCGCGGCGCTAGGCGTCACCCGCTTGCCCTGCTGGGCGCTGCCACTGGCCGTCGTTCCGGTGGCCTGGCCCATCTGGGCCTACCAAGCCGGCAATGCCCTGTTTACCCGCCGGCTTTGGCTCAGCGGGGTCATGCAATCACACGGCCGGATTCGGCGCTGGTTCGCCCGCGGCTGGCTGATCCAATCCCTCGCGGCGGTGTCCGCGCTCGCGCTCACTGCATTACTTCTACCGATGGCGGCCCTGCTGCGGCCGGAGCACTGGGCCGTCTTAGCACTGGACCTGTTACTGCTGTCTTTGGCAGTCGCGCCGGTGCAGCGACGCCTGGCACCCGAGGTGCAGGGCGACAAGGTCGGCCTCATCGCCCGCCGCTGGCCGCTGATGCTGTTGAACCTGATCCTGCTGGCCGCGTTATTCCTTGCCGTCGACTTCGCCATCGGCGGCGCCGCGGACAGCCGCGAGCTGGCTTGGAACCAAGTCGCCGAGAACGCCTTCACGCAGACCGCGGCACAGGTACACTGCGATGCCGCGGGCTGGCTGATCGGCGCCCTGGCCTCAGTTCAAGCCCTGTCCTGGCACGCCTCACAACTGATCATCCCGAGCCTGCCGGACCCCGTCCTCAAGCTCACCGCCTGGACGCTGTTCCTGGCCCAGGCTGGCCTGTTCGCCTGGCTGTTCACCAGCCTGTTGCTTGGCACGCTGACACTGGTAGAGGAGCGCCACGCGCTCGCCGCCGCCCGCACGTCCTGTTCGGACGCCGGCGCGGGTGCATCCAAGACGGCGACCGGTACCGTCTCGACGGCCTTCATCTACACGATCCTGTTGCTTGCGGTCCCTTACCTCTACGCTGTACACAAATTACAAAGTTTCGAGCCCTCGAAGCTTGCACAGCAGGCACATGCCGTCGTCGCCTGGACCAACCCGTGCCGCGCCGATCCGGAACTGGCGGCGCTGTCGAGCGCACTGAACGAGGGCGTGCAACGGGTCCGGCTCGACGCCATCGCCGCTGCCGAACAGCGCATCGATGACGACCTGAGCATGGCGTTCGGGCGCGTCGAACAGGGCATCGACGCCTATCTGGACTGGTACTTCACTGTCATCGGCGAGTACCAGCGCCTGGCGGCGCTTGCGGTGGGCGACTTCGGCACGCTGATGGCCGACGAATTGGAAGCGCGGCTATTTGCCGACACCGGCTTCGAGGAGTCGCTGCAACGCCTTCGCGCGGGGCTGACATTCGATGCCGACAAGCGGTTGGAGCAGCTGACCAACAGCCTGGGCAGCCGCATCGAAGAGACCGTGTCCGCCACCCCTTGCACCGTCGAACTTGCGGATCTCGGGGATCTCGGGGCGTTCGCGGACCTGCAGCGCGATGCGACCCGTGCCGGCACCGCGGCAGGTGCCGGCGCGGCGGCCGGCGCACTGACCGCCAAGCTGTTGGCCAAGAAGACCGCCGCCACCGTCACCACCAAGCTGGCGGCGAAAAAGAGCTTCCAGGCCGCCGCCACGCTCGCCGGCAAGGCCGCCGCGAAAAAGGGCGGCTCAACCCTCGCCTCGGCCCTCGGCGGTGCCGCGCTGTGCGCCCCGAGCGGACCCTGGGCCGTGCTCTGCGGCATCGGCGCCGGCGCGACCGCCTGGTTTGCCGTCGACAAGGCCATGATCGAGTTCGACGAGGTGCGCTTTCGCGACCAGATGCACGCCGACCTTACGGCCACCGTCGCCGAACAGCACGCGCAACTCGCCAACGCGCTGAAGGCGGGGCAAACCGCCGCCATCGACGCCCGGCTGGCCGGTTTGGCGCAACAACTCGGACGACGATTCGTACCGCTGCGCGATGGTCTGTGACGACCTCAACGACAACGTCTGAATCGCGCATTTTTCGTCGCGTTCGAGTTCGGCTATGCTTCGAACTGAGCAGTCGAGACGCAACAAAGAAGTCCGCGGAGACCACCATGGCCAATCCCGCACGCTACGACGAAGACGTGGTCGCTTGGGCCGAGGAACAGGCGCGCCACCTGCGGCAAGGCTCCTTTGAGCTCCTCGATATCCAGCACCTAGCCGAGGAAATCGAGGACGTGGGCAAGAGCGAGCAACGCGAACTGGCTAATCGAATGGCCGTCCTCTTGGTCCATCTGCTGAAATGGCAAAAGCAGCCGGAACGCCGAGGGGCCAGCTGGCAGATCACTATCCGTAACCAGCGGCGGGGAATCGCCCGGCGCCTGAACGAGACCCCAAGCTTGCGCCCAAAGCTGCTGGAACCCGATTGGTGGGCCGGCGTGTGGGACGACGCCATCGCACAAGCGGCGGGCGAGACCGGACTCTCGGACTTTGCTGATTCCTGCCCCTGGACACCGGAGCAAGTCTTGGATACCAGCTGGTTGCCGACGGAAAGTCGCTACGTGCCTATGCGCGACCGCCCGTAGCAGCACTCCGTCAAGCAACCCGGTTGCGTGACCCGCCGGCGGCAAAGGCACGGATGTTCTCGGCGACGGCATCGAGTAGCCGCTGCCTTGACTCGCCGACTGGCCCAGGCGGCATGGGGCGTGACGATGAGGTTCGGAATGTCGGCGGCCAGCAAGGGATGATCCGGCGGCGGCGGCTCGCTGGTCAGGGTATCGACCGCCGCAGCGCCGAGGGTACCGGCCCGCAAGGCAGCGGCCAACGCCTGCTCGTCGACGATGCCGCCGCGGGCGGTGTTGATGAGCAGCGCGTCCGATCGCATCAGCGCGAGCTCGGTGGCACCGATCAGGTTCCGGGTGGCTTCCGTTAGCGGGCAGTGTAGAGTCAGCACGTCCACGCGCGGCAGCAGTTCGTGCAACGGCACCCGGCCTGGGCGCGGCGCTGCGCCGGGGCGCTCGGCCAGCAATACCTCCATGCCGAAGGCCTCCGCCGCACGGGCGACGCCCCGACCCAGCTCGCCATGGCCGACGATGCCGAGCCGAAGCCCTGCCAGTTCGCGCATCGGCCGATCAAAGCCCTCCCCCAGCAGACAGAAGTGCCGGCTGCGCGCCCAGTCGCCGGCCCGCACCGCCTGCTGCTGTTCCCAGAGCCGCGTGGCCCAGGTGAGCATGAGCGCGAACACATGCTGCACCACCGACGGCGTGCCATAGCCGGTGACGTTGGTCACGGCGATGCCGCGCTCCCGCGCCGCGGCCAAGTCGACGTTGTTGGTGCCGGTGGCGGCGATACAGATCAGCCGAAGCCGCGGGGCGGCATCCATGTGCTCGGCGCCGATGACGACCTTGTTGGTGACGATCAAGTCGGCATCGGCGATGCGCGCCACGGTCTCCGCCGGTAGGGTCGCGGCATGCCGGGTCCAGTGGCCGCAGGCTGCGTCCAGCGCGGACAGATCGAGATCGCCGATATCGATGCTGCCGAGATCGAGCATGACACCGTGCTGGCCGGTGTTCGTCTTTATGCGCTGGTTTGATGGCATGGTTCGATTCCCGCTTGTAAGTCCGTCAGTCCGGGTCCTTAGCCCATCGTGCCCAATGGCGGTTAAACTGCTGCATCACCCGCCGCCTAGCCCGCCGCCTATCGGAGCCCGTCATGCAGATCGGTCCACGCGAGATCGTCACGCCGTTTCGCCCTATCCCGCTGGATGTACCGGAGGGCATGAAACCCAACGAGTTCTTCAACAGTACCGAAAATCTGTCCGACCTGGTCAACAACAACGGTCTGCTGATCAACCCGGAGCACCTGCTGCTGTATCGCAAGGCGCTGGGGCACTCCGGCAGCTTCGACTGTTCCATTATCTACAACACCTCTAAGGGCATCCTGAACCCGTTGGGCCGGCCGGTGCGGCGGACGCAGGTACCCGAGCAGGTCAAGCGCATGTGGAACCGCATGAATGCGGTCATCATCGGCTACATGCTGGAGCAATGGCCGGACCCGGAGCAGGCGTTGGTGCTGGCCGGCGAGGCGAGCCTGGACGCCACCTGGCCGCTGACTTCCCCTGGTGTACCCAGTATCCGCATGCTGCACAACCATTTCATGGTGTTTCCGATGGCGACCCTGCGCGACGCCGCCCTGGCTGATCGCGCAAACCCCAACCTCACCGATGGCGGCCAGAACAGTCTGTTTCAGGCGTCACATGCGCGACGTCTATCGCGAATTCTTCGACCAGGCTCTGGACCTGGACTTGCTGCGCACGGTCTCCAGCGAGCAGTCCCGGTTCGCACTCACCGGCTATCCGGAAGGTTTGCCCTGCTGGGAGGTGATCGGCGGCGTCGATACCCTGTCGGACACCCGCTTCTGGGACGAATACGACGCCATCCTGCAGGGCTTTCTGGACTTCTATCGCAGCTTCTTCAGTCAGGTCTCGACACGCAACGCCGACCCACTGCCGGACCTGCACTTTCCGAGCGCGGTGCACCGCGTGCTGCTGTCGAACAACGCCTTCATGGGGGCCGCCAAGACGGTGCGCGAACGCTGCATGCAGGACCCGGCCTATGCCAATGCGATCCGCTGGGAACCGGCCTTCAAACAGCTCATCTACCGCAATGAACAGAACCGGCTGCTGGTCACCATCAGTCAGAACTCCATCGGTAATGCGATCACCGAACTGCTCGGCGTGGTGGTCAAGCGGGTCCCGGACGCAGCCGCCTATGGCGCTTTGGAGCCGGCGCTGATCGAGCACCTGCTGCGGGTGCGCGAATGGCTCATGGCCGCCGACCTGGGCGAGCCGGTCGCCACCGCGCCCTGGGCCGATAAAACGCCTATACGGTAGGCAGGTGACTGGAACCTGTCATAGACTCAGCAGCACAGCGCTACAACATTGGCGCCAATGACGACAAGACAACAAACCTAGCGCGACCGCCGCCGGAGTTTGAACAATGACCGACGCCCTCGACCCGGCCTTGATCATCGTTCCGGCCGGCTGAGCAACTGCCTCTGTAGTCAGGCCATCCTGGCCTGATAGACTCAGGGCTGGAAGCCCTGACCACAGACATGAACAAGCGATCGGCCGGAACGATGATCAAGGCCCTCGACCCCGTCCTGCTCAATTTCGTCTACGCCTTCCTCGGCGGCATGCTGACGCTGCTGTTCATGTGGCTCGGCTGCAAGATCTTCGGTCACATCGTCGACTTCGACGTGCAGGCCGAGTTGGCGCGCGGCAATCAGGCCGTCGGCATGATGATCATGGGCATCTTCATCGGCATCGGAATCGCCATGGGACTGGTCATCGGCATGGGGCTGAACTAATGGGCGCCGGGCTTTGGTCCAGGCCGACAGACCACACTACGGCGCGCCGCGGTCTTGTGAGCAAATGGCATCCGCTGTTGCTATTACTGGTTCCGACGGTGGCAGCGGCAGCCGTAACGCTGGAACATGTCAACCATCCTCAGTGGACCAGCAAGTACGACAAGCACTTCAAAAAATACGCCAAGCACTACTTCGGCCCCGGCACGGATTGGCGGTGGTTCAAGGCCCGAACGATGATCGACGCCGTAACAAGCACGGAAGCTACCGCGAACTGATTTCGCTCTTCATCGGACGTTCAGGTCATATCACTCCGACGTATCCGGCTCTTGCATCCATCGAGCGATGTCCCGGCTACCGTGAAGGATGCGCCACACGTCGATATGATCGTCGCATTCGAGGTAGAAGATCTCGTCGACATCGCTAATCGCGACCTGTCGCGGGACGACCGGCTTCCCTGTCAACGTTCGCGCCCCTTCCGAACGCGCTTGCGCAGGGCCTCAAAGTAGGCAGCATCCGCGACATCGGCGGGCTCGGAGTTGGCTCCGTCCAGCAGGAGTCCGCGCAACTTGCGTCGATCCTGATCCCGGCGAATCAGGTCGCGCATGTACTCGCTGCTGGTGCCGAAACCGCGGCCAGCAACCTGCTCATCGACATAGGCCTTAAGCGAATCCGACAGGGAAATGTTCATCGTGCTCATGCTGGCAAGTTAGCGTCGATCGTAAGAGTTGGCAAGCCTATGCGACTTAGACCAGCAGTTCGCGCCGCGTACGCACATGCGTGATTTAGATCGGCAGAGACGGGGGTCGGCGGCAAAACGCAAACAAGCTGTCTCTAAGGCAACCTGAAGCGACCCGCCCGTCAGCCCTATCACCCCGCGCGCCAGCGCACCTCCACCAACGGCACCTCCCAGTGCTCGCAGCGGCTGCGGCCGGCGAACGCTTCGGTGTCCTGGGCGCGGTCGCGGCGTAAGAGTGCTTCAACCCGGATCGTCTCAATGGTCTCGACGCGCGGACACCAGACCGACGCGGCTCGCTTGGACAGGCGCGCGACCGCAACGCCGGCGGAATCCATCAGAGCTAGGTGATCGCCATCGCGGCGCGGGGTCAGCGCGTCACCGCTGTGCAGCGCGGCGAGGCTGCGATGAATCGGTGCGCTCGGCGCCTGGCGACCGGCGTAGCCGAGATCCAGATCGGCCGGGGTCAGGCGGGTGTAGCGTCGGGCGATGACCTCGGACGGCGGGGGCTCGACCGCCGGCTCCGCGCGCAGCAGCCAGTCGCCGTCGAGCAGCGGCAGATGCGGATGGTTGCCGGCGGCGAACTCCAGCAGCGTCAGCGTCTCTCGGGCGCGGGTCATGCCGACGTAGAACAGGCGACGTTCGTCTTCGTCCGCCGGGTTGCGACCCCAGCCGCCGTCGGCAATCAGCACGTGCGGAAACTCCAGGCCCTTGGCACCATGCAGCGTCGACAGCAGCACGCCACCGCTCCCTCCGGCGCCCCCTCCTCCGCCTCCCCCGGCACCGGTCCTGCGCTCGCGGCGCTGCTCGGCCAGGGTCTCCCAGCAGAATTCGGCGATCTCGACGGCGGGGACGGCGGCCGCGCAGGCCTCAGCGGCCCAGTCCGCGATCAGTCTCGCCAGTAGGTCGCGCCACGGGCTTGGGTGCTGGGGCAGCAGCGCGGTTAGGGCATCGGCGGTCAAGGGCTCGCGCTCGCGCTGCTTGAGCGCGGCCAGAAAGGCGTCGATCTCGCGGATGCGGTGCAGCGCCGGCATCTCGCCGGGCAGGCTGACCGGGATCTGCCGGTCTTCGCACAGCGCGCGGACCGGGGCCAGCAGCTCGCGTTGGCGAGCAAGGACGGCGAAGTCGGACCAGCTGCCGTCGCCGAGACGCTGCAATTCCTGGATGCGGGCGACCAGCGCGGCGGCTTGGCGCGCCGGATCGGCAACTTTCAGCAGCAGCACGCGCCCCTTGGCGTGTCCGTCGAGCCCTGCCCAACGCCCGCCCGCGGGCTGGGTCTTGCGGCGGTGGTCGATGCGGATCGGCCAATCCTGTTTCATGCGCTCGCCGTTGTGGGCGATCAGCGCGTTGGCGGCGGCGATGATGTGCGCGCTGGAGCGGTAGTTTTCGACCAGATAGTGCAGTTCGGCGTCGTAGTCCTGCTGGAAGCGGCGGATGTAGTCGACGCTGGCACCGCGAAAGGCATAGATGTTCTGGTCGTCGTCGCCGACCGCGAGCAGGGTCAGGCTGTCGTCGTCCGCGGTGCGCCCGGCGATGGCCGCCACCAGCCGGTACTGGTCGGCGTCGATGTCCTGGTACTCGTCCACCAGGATGTGCCGATAGCCGGCGAGCAGCCGGTCGCGGGCGGTGTCGGGCTCGATGCCGGGCAGAGAAACGCGACCCTCGAGCAGGTCGACCGCCTCGGCGATCAGGCGGTCGAAGTCCGTACCCGGGTCCGTTTCCTTGCCTGTTCCCTTGTCCGTGCCCTTGTCCGATAGGGCACCCAGCCGCTCGGCATAGGAATGGCCGGTCAGGTGCATCGCGAAGCCGTGATAGGTCTGCACCGTGACGCCGCGGGCGTCGTCGCCGACCAGGTCCGCGAGCCGCCGGCGCAGTTCCAGCGCGGCGGAGCGATTGAAGCAGAGCACCAGTATCCGATGCGCCGGTACCCGCAACACCCGCAGCAGATAGGCGCAGCGATGCACGATGACGCGCGTCTTGCCGGAGCCGGGGCCGGCCAGCACGAGCCGATTGCCGTCCTCCGGGGCGGCGACGATCTCGGTCTGCGCCGGGTTGCCGAGGGCGTCGACGATGGTATGAAAGGACTCAGCGGTGGTGGCGCGAGTCAGCATCTCGCGCCGATCGGCGAAGAAGCGCTTGACGAACGCCGCCTTGCCGAGCGTGAAATAGGCCGTGACCAGCCCTAGCGCCTGGCGGATTTTCTCCACTCCGAGCCGGGCGTACTGGTCCATGACGTGGATCTGAAACACCCGCTCGCCATAGTGCTGGGCCAGGGGCTGGTATTGCGCCTTGCTGTAGCGCCGGCCCTTTGCCTCCGGCAGCAGTTGCACGGTCATCGCCGAGCGAAACACCGCAAAACCACCGTGCAGGATGATGGCGCCGTGCTCGTGCAGGAACATCAGCCCGCGTTCCATGGCCGCCAGCGGATCACGGACCTCGGCGGCCAGGGTGAGGTCGTCGCGCAGCGCGCGGGTCAGCTCGTCGGTGCCGAAACTCACCAGCAGTTCCGCCGAGGCACCGGCATCGGCAGGCAGCTTGGCCAGCAGGGTGCGCAGGATCAGGTCGGCGACGGCGCGGCGACGCTCGGCGGTCCTGATCAAGGTTGGCCAGTCACGATGTAGCTTGACCCGATAATGGTCGCGGTCGCTCTGGCGCAGGTCGAGGCTGCCGCGGGCGCCGGCCAGACCGCGACCGTCCAGCGACAGCCCCTTCAATAGGGCGCGCAAGGTCTCTGGGTTGCTGTCGTGGCCCTGATCGAGCAGATGTTGATTTAGGCGTCGCAACGACAACGGTAGCCAGGCACCGACCTCCGGATCCGGCTCCTGTTCCTTCAATACGTCGAGCATGGCCCGCTCCAGCCGTGCAACCCGCCCCAGGATCAGCGATGAATGGTCCTTGACCTTATGCCGCACAAACGCGGTCAACTGCGGGCCGCTATTTAGCAGCCCGGCACCGGCCATATCGTGCAATGTACGCAGTACCCGCTGGCCTGGAGTCTCGCCGCGGTCCCAGGCCGGCATGGCGGCGCCCGGTTTTGCCACGAATTCTGGCGCGAAGGCCGGTAACCGCGCCAGGTCGTCGGCGGTGATGCCCTCGTCCGAGTCGGCGTTGAGCATCACCTCCATGATCGCCAGCCAGCGTGCCTGTTGCGCGGCGGACAACCCGAGCCCGCGCAGCTTGCGCTCGGCCGCGTCCAGGTCCGGCACCGCCGGTCGGCCCTGAAACACGCGGGTGCGGTTGTCGTCGCGCTGCACCAGCCCGGCCCGTTCCAGCCAGGCGATGGCGATGCGCACGCGGGTATCGGCGTCGCGCGCCTCGGTGTCGAAGCCCAGGCGCAGCTGCTCGTCGCGCAATAGCTCCGCGCTGGTGGCGACCACCCTACCCTCTCTATCGCGCTTGGCCCGGCGCAGACCGCGCAGGATCTCGGCGATGTCGCGCCGGCTCAGCTCGGACATCGCCTCCATGCCGAACTGTGCCTCGATGTCCTGCTCGTCGTACAGCAACACGCACAGGGCCGGCTTGCGATCGCGCCCGGCGCGGCCCGCCTCCTGGATGTAGTTCTCCAGGGAGCCGGGGATGTCGGCGTGGATGACGACCCGCACGTCCTCCTTGTCCACGCCCATGCCGAAGGCGTTGGTGGCGCAGATGACCTGCAGCTCGCCGGCGACGAAGGCATCCTGGATGCGCTTTTTCTCCGGCGCGGCGATGCCGGCGTGGAATGCCTCCACGGCCCAGCCCTCGCGCATCAGGCCCTCCGCCAGTTCCTCGGTGCGCTTGCGGCGCGAGGCATAGACCACCGCGGCACCGCGGGACTGGCTCGCGTCGACGCCCGGCGACTCCGTGGCCTGAACGGACGGCGGACCGAGATGCTCGCTGAGGATGGCATGGATGCGCGCATCCTTCTCATGCTTGCCAACCGTCTGCACCTCGAAGGCGAGGTTGTCGCGCTCGACGCCGCCTTCGTACGAAATCAGCCGCAGGCCCAACTCGTCGCGAAAATAGGCCAGGATCTCGGCGATGACGTCGGGCTTGGCGGTGGCGGTGAAACAGGCCACCGGCGGGATCGCCAGGCCCTGACGCTCGGCCAGGGTGCGGATGAAGCGCCCGGCGTAGAGATAGTCCGGGCGGAAATCATGGCCCCATTTGGACAGGCAATGGGCCTCGTCGAACACCCAGCAACCGATCTCGCGGCTGGCCAGCACATTGCCCACCGAGCGGTTGCGCAGCTGCTCCGGGGAGATGTAGAGGATGGCGATATCGCCCAGGCGCACGCGTTCCATCACGTCGCCGCGCTCCGGCGGCGTCAGCAGACCATAGATGGCCGCGGCGCTGGTGGTGCCGGTCTTCTTCACCAGGTTATCCACCTGGTCCTTCATCAGCGCCTGCAGCGGCGAGATGACCACGGTCAGGGTGCCGCGCCGGTAATAGCGCACCAGCCCCGGCAACTGAAAACACAGCGACTTGCCGCCGCCGGTGGGCAGGATGGCGAGCAGCGAGCGGTCCGCGATGCCGTCCGTCGCGACCGCCTGTTGCAGGCTGCCGCCGTCCGCCGCGGCCGGCTCGGCACGAAAGGCATCGAAGCCGAACCAGCGTTTGAGCTGGCGTACCGGGTCGTGGGTCTCGCGGCACCACTCGCAGGAAGGGTCACCGCAGGGGGTGTCGCGCAGGGCCTTGAGCAACGCCAGCGTGACCGGAAACCGATGCCGCACCCAGGGCGGCAGCACCGAGTCGCCGCCGGCCACTTGCAGCCAGGCCGCGGCGTAGGCGATCACCGGGCGCAGGTCGGTGTCGCGGAGGTGGTCCAGGATCAGCCGCGGCGCGGCGATGGTGCAGGCACGGCCCTGCCAGCGCGTCAGCAACGTGTCGCGTACGGCCATGACATTCGGCAGGTCGCCCGACAGCAGCCGAAAGACCGCGGCCATGCCATCGCCGCCGGTGGGGTTGTCGTCGAGCAGGGTCGCGCCGCGAAAGCAGAACTGGAACAGGCCGATCAGGTCCGCCTCGCCTTGCGCAACGCGCCGGGCCAGCTCGTCGAACTGCTCGCGCAGGATCTGCGCGGCCAAGCGGCAGTCGGCCACCGGATCGGCGACGCTGTCGCGCACCAGCTTGTAGTCCTTCACCAGCCGGTGATAGGGATTCTGCGGAAAGGCCAACGGGGACAGATACAGCGTGTCGATGACGCGCCGCCCAAGCAGACCCAATGCGGGTGCCAGCGCCCGCAACGTCGGCAGATCATGGCCAAGCAGGTTGTGGCCGACGACGAACTCGGCATCGCCGGCGAAGCCCTGCAGATCCGCCAGCGCCCGATGCAGATCGAAGCGGCCCTCGCGACGGAACTCGCGCCCGTCGCGGATGGCGCCGATCTTGTGCACGGCGCCGTCGGCGCCGGTTTCCAGGTCGAGCAATAGGGAGCGATGCAGCAGCGCGTCGATCGATCCGCGCACCGACGCATCCGTGATCGTTGGCAAGGCGCTGTTCATGGCGGGATTCTACAGCGACAGGAGCCGGGTTCATACCACGACGAGGCTTCGGCTTAGCGATAGACCGCTCGGCGATGTCCGGCCCGTGGGTCCACGGCCACGTGCTTACGCAGCGCTAGTGAAGACGGCTCGCCAAGGGCCGGTGCAAGAAAATGACAAAGCTGCATCCAGCACCGCTCCGCCGCGGGTGTGTCAGGCGCCGACCTTGCGTAGCGTCCTGGCCGGAAAGTCAGTCAGGGCAGACAGGATATCCGGCAGCAGCGGGGTCAGATGCTCCATGCGGTTGCTGGGCGCGACAATCACAAGGACGGCGACCGGAAGCGTGGCGAGGTTCTGTTGAAACTCGATATTCCGATCCATCGTCACGAGCAGGTCGAAACCTGAGGCGGCGAGCGCCAGGAGCTGACCGTTCTTGACGCCCGCCCACCCGGCTTGCGGCACGGTGGTCGCGTCATGGCCAAGCAGCAGCGGCGCCAGTCGCCGCGGCACGTCCTCGTCAAGCAGGATGCGCATCGGTCAACAGCGACGCCTTCGCCTCCTCTAGCACCGCAATCGCAAGCTCCCGGCTGACAGACGGAAAGTCGTCCAGGAAGACCTCCAGCGGGTCACCGGCCTCCAAATGGTCGAAAAGCGTCTGGATTGGCACACGGGTTCCGGCAAAAACTGGCATACCGCTGTGCAGTTCCGGATCGATCGTGATCAGTTGGGAGTGCATATCGGACCTCGGATCGCGTTCTGGTTCTCTGACATCTTTGCCGACCGCGACGCCCGTGTCGAGTCTTGCTTTGCCGCGATGACGCGCAGCAAGGTGCCACATACCGGGGATTGACCCCGCGGCCAAAACCGGCAACGCTTGCGGGTTGACCGCCCCGTCTTGCGCCACACGACCGGCCGGCATCGCCGTTTTTCAGCAACCGCATCGAACCCGACCGAGGGAACATCAAGCGCCATGGAGTCGCCCGTCAAGCCAAAGCCCGTCAATCAAGAGCCCGCCAAGCCAGAGACGGCATCGCCCGTCAAACAAGAGTCAGGCCTTCCGGCACCGGCAGACGACGGATCGCAGGCCGCACGTCGCCCCCAATCCGGCGACGCCTGGCAGGACATCGCCAAGCTGGAGGCGGACCTCTGGAGCGCGGCCGACAACCTGCGCGCCAACTCCAAGCTGACCTCCAG
This sequence comes from uncultured Gammaproteobacteria bacterium, assembly GCA_963698775.1. Taxonomy (GTDB): domain Bacteria; phylum Pseudomonadota; class Gammaproteobacteria; order Chromatiales; family Chromatiaceae; genus Thiohalocapsa. Next base: position 30,777 of record CAVOSE010000039.1, on the reverse strand, counting down.
CGACTACTTCATGCCGGTGCTGGGGGTGATCTTCCTGCGCCATGCTCAGAACCGCTTCGACGCCGCCACCCGTCAGATCGAGCAAGACCAGGCCGCCGGCCGGATGCCGCCGCGCCCGATCATCCCCGCCGACTACATCCGCCGCCGCGCGCTCTTCCTGCCGGATCAGGCCCGCTTCGATCACCTGCTCGCCCAAGCCGGCGGCGGACACCTGCCGACGCTGATCAACGCGGCCATGACCGCCATCGAGGAGAGCTTCCCGGACCTAGCGGGCGTGCTGCCGAAGGACTACGGCATCTTCAACGCCGAGCCCGAGGTGCTCGAAGACCTGATGCGCAAGTTCGACAGCGACCTGATCCGCCATGCCGGCGGCGACGTGTTCGGGCGCATCTACGAGTACTTTCTGGCGCAGTTCTCGGTGCAGAAGGCCCACGACAACGGCGAGTTCTTCACGCCCGCGGCGCTGGTGCAGATGATCGTCAACGTCATCGAGCCGGACCACGGCATCGTCGCCGATCTGGCGTGCGGCTCCGGCGGCATGTTCGTGCAGTCCAGCCACTTCATCGAGCACGAGGGGCTGGACACCAACCGGCAGGTGACCTTCTACGGCCAGGAAAAGAACAAGGACACCATCCGCATCGCCAAGATGAACCTGGCCGTGCACGGCCTCAGTGGCAAGATCGCCGAGGCCATCACCTACTACCAGGACGAGCACAGCATCGCCGGGCGCTGCGACTTCGTCATGGCCAATCCGCCCTTCAACGTCGATCTGGTGGACGCCGAGCGGGCCGAGACCGACAAGCGGCTGCCGTTCGGTCTGCCCGGCGTCAACAAGGCCAAGAAGGTCGCCAACGCCAACTATCTGTGGATCAGCTACTTCTACAGCTATCTCAACGACACCGGCCGCGCCGGCTTCGTCATGTCCTCCCAGGCCAGCAGCGCCGGTCACGCCGAGCGTGAAGTCCGCCGACGCATCGTGCAGAGCGGCGCCGTGGATGTGATGCTCGCGGTCCGCTCCGGCTTTTTCTATACCCGCGGCGTACCCTGCGAGCTGTGGTTCTTCGACCGCGCCAAGCCCGCCGAGCGCATCGACAGCGTGCTGATGCTGGACGCGCGCAACGTCTTTCGGCAGGTTACCCGCAAGATCAACGACTTCTCCCCGGAGCAGCTCAGCAACCTCACCGCCATCGTCTGGCTGCACCGCGGCCAAACCGACCGCTTTCTCGGCTTGGTCTCGGCGTATCTGGAGCGCCTGTACGCCGAGGCCGATGAGGTGCCGATGGCCTTGGACGACTTCGATCTCGGCGTCGATGCACTGGGCAAGCCCTGCACCGCGCTGGTCGCGGCGACCGACGTTGACGGGGCGCTCGGCGCCGCGCACAAACAGGCCCTGCGCGAAGCCCTGGAAGTGCTCGACCAGGCCCACGGCGCCTACGAGTCCGCGCGCGATGCCCTGCTGGCGATACTGCAACATCATGGATACGCCGAGGCAGAGGTCCCGGACGACAACGCCGGACAGCATGCGGCTCGCGAGGGCTTCAATGCCACGGCCAAGGCCCTGACCGGTATGGTCGAGCAGATCGACGAGGTCCAACGGGCACTGTCGCGATTGCATGCGCTTGCCGGCAAGCTGCCCAAGGACATCGCCAAGCAAAAGCCCATCAAGGACGCCTATCCGCGCAACCAGATCGCGAGCAGCTCAAGCAACTCGACGCGGACCGGCAGCGCGCGGCGGCCCAACTGGAGCAACCCGTCTACCTGCATCAACAGGTAGGCTGGCTCCAGACCCGCTTCCCGGACGCCTGCTACGCGGACGTGCCCGGTCTGGTCAAGCGTGTCAGCCGCGCCGACATTGAGACTGCCGATTGGAGCCTTACGCCAGGCCGGTATGTTGGTGTTGCGACGCAGGAAGATGATCCGGACTTTGATTTCGCCGAGACGATGCGGGGTATTCGTGAGGAGCTGGCCGAGTTGAATCGTGATGCGGCGGGCTTGGCCGAGCGGATTGATCTGGGCCTTGCGGAATTGAACCCATGACAACGTCGCAAACCGTTCCGCTCCGCAGCGTCTGTCTTGGCATCTACGACGGCCCACACGCCTCCCCGAAGCCAGCGAGCGAAGGCCCGATCTACCTCGGTATCAAGAACATCACGGAAGGCGGTCGGCTCGACCTGTCCGAGACGATCCATGTTTCGCCCTCCGACTATGAGCATTGGACACGGCTGCGTCGCACCCCAGCCCGGAGATGTCGTCTTCACTTACGAGGCCACGCTGCATCGTTATGCGCTGATCCCCGAAGGCTTCGTGGGATGCCTTGGCCGCCGCGTTGCACTGGTCCGCCCAGATCCACACAAGGTCGACGCCAGCTACCTGCGCTATCACTTTCTGTCTCAACCATGGCGCAACACGGTGGATGCCTGGGTTATGCCTGGCGCCACGGTGGACAGAATTCCGATCGAGCGATTTCCAGATTTCCCAATCACGCTGCCGCCGCTCGCCAACCAGCAGCGCATCGCTGAGCAGCTCGGTGCCTACGACGATCTGATCGACAACAATCGCCGCCGCATGGCGCTGCTGGAAAACGCGGCGTGTCAACTATACGCGGAATGGTTCGTGCGGCTGCGGTTTCCGGGTTACGAATCCAGCGGGATGACCGACGGTGTTCCAGAAACCTGGCATCGTGGAGCCCTGCCGGAACTCGTGACGCTGAACCCAAGGACACCGTTGACGGGAGACAAAGCGCATTGGTATGTGGATATGGCTCAACTTTCGACGGGCAACATGTTGATCGGCGAGCCGGTCTTGCGTGAGCCGCGCAGCGGTTCTCGGTTTAGGAACGGCGACACACTGCTTGCTCGCATTACACCCTGCCTAGAGAACGGCAAGACGGGTTTCGTGGATTTTCTGCCATCGAATGAAGCCGGTTGGGGCTCAACTGAATTTATTGTGATGCGCCCGCGTAACGAGGCATCAGAATTCGTTTACTGTCTGGCACGGACGAACGAATTCCGGGAGCACGCGATCAAGAGCATGGTCGGCTCATCGGGACGTCAGCGTGTACAGGCCAGCGCGTTGAGCGAGTTCAAGTTGCTGAAACCTTCAGGTGCCATCATTGACCGGTTCACAGCCCTAACAAGGCCAATGTTCCGGCAGATTCGTGTGCTAAGGGAGCAGAACGTACGCTTGCAAAAAGCACGCGATCTCCTCCTCCCCCGGCTTATGCGCGGCGAGCTCAAACCATGACGGCCCGTCCGCCCACAACAACATTGCTCAAGCGTCAGGCAGCACTGCTGGCGCTGCTCGACGCCTTCGGCGGACGCAGCACGCGGCTCGACTTCCAGAAGCGGCTGTTCCTGTATTGCCAAGAGCAGGAGCGCACCGCCCCTTACGAGTTCGTGCCCTACCGCTTCGGCGCCTTCTCGTTCACGTCCTATGCGGACCACCGCCGGCTGACGGAGCGCGGCCTGCTCGCGGCGGACGCGCCCGATTGGCGGCTCACTGATCGGGGCCGGGCGACTGCTGGATGTCCAAAACGCTTGCCAACTTCGGGCCGATGCAGCCGCCTTCGCGCAGCGCTGGCGGCAACCCGCTGGCGATGCCCTGGTGGCCGAGACCTACCGCCGCTATCCGTACTACGCCATCCGCAGCGAAATCGCCGAGCGCGTGCTCGCCGGAGACCCCGCGGCGCTCGCCCGCATCGACGCGGAGCGCCCGCCGGCCACGCGGCCTGGGCTTGCCACGATCGGCTACGAGGGCCGCTCGCTGGAGCGCTATCTGAATCTGCTGCTGCTCGACGGCGTGACGCTGCTCTGCGACGTCCGTCGCAACCCGCTGAGCCGCAAATACGGATTCTCCAAACGGGCTCTCGCCGCCGGCTGCGAGGCGATCGGCATCCGCTATGCGCATCTACCCGAACTGGGCATCGCGTCCGAGGAACGCCGCGACCTGCGCACCCAGGCGGACTACGACGCCTTGTTCGCACGCTACGAGCGCGAGCATCTGCCGAACCAGGGGGCAGCGCTTACACGGATCACCCAGTGGATCGAGAGCGGCGAGCGTGTCGCGCTGACCTGCTACGAGAGGCACCCGCAGCAGTGTCATCGGCATTGCGTGTCCTACGCCCTGCAACCTATATTGTCAGGCAACCGGGACATCGTGCATCTATGACTCATCGACATGGCCAAGGAACGCATCCTCATCACGGTTAAGACCTATCCCACCCTTTCCAGCAAGTATGGGGAGACCGTTTGCACCGCCGGGGTGCGCGAGGACGGTAGCTGGGTGAGATTGTACCCGGTACCGTTCCGGCGGTTGGACCAGCAGGAGAGGTACAAGAAGTACGACTGGGTCGAGTGCAGCCTGGTTCGGCACACGGGCGATCCCCGCCCCGAGTCGTACCGCCCAGTGGACCCGACCGAGCTGACGCCAACGGGGCACATCGACACATCGCATCAATGGCGTGAGCGTCGGCGCGTTGCTGCTCGATACCTGCAGGGTGTACGACCGCATGGACGACCTCATCGCGGCCGCGAAGTCCAACAGCATGTCGCTGGCGGTGTTCAAGCCAACGGAATTGAAGAAGTTCTTCTGGCGCGAAGACGAGCGCACCTGGGACGAGAACAAACTTGCGCAGATGCGCGCCATGCAAGCCCAGGGCGATCTATTCGACGAGGAGTCCTGGCGCAAGACCTTCCAGGTCATCCCCAAGCTCCACTACAGCTTCCACTACCGATTCACGGATACCGCCGGGAAGGAAAGTAATCTTCGGATCCTTGATTGGGAGATCGGCGCGTTATATTGGAACTGCCTGCGTGATGCGGACAACGACGAGACCGCGGCGCTGGAGAAAGTGAAGGCCAAGTATGAGACCGATTTCTTTGCCAAAGACTTGCATCTATTCCTCGGCACCACCCAGCAGTTCCACCAACGGGCACCCAACCCATGGGTGATCATCGGCGTCCTGCCGATTCCACACCAACGTCAGCGCGAACTGTTCTGAGCGCGGCGCAACGCAATGATCACCAATCTGAACAGCGAAGACCGGCTGGTCCAGCAGACCTTCGCGGATCATCTGCACGACAACCTGGGATGGGACTCGGTGTACGCCTGGAACCAGGAGACCTTCGGCCCCGGAGGGACACTGGGCCGGGAATCCGTTCGCGATGCGGTGCTGAAGCCGGACCTGCGCCAAGCGCTGCGTAGGCTGAACGACGGTGTTCCGGATGCGGTCATCGAGCAGACGATTGCCAAGCTCACCACGGTCGACCGCGCCCGCTCGACGCTGCAGCACAACCTGGAGTTCTACGGCTGGATCAGGGACGGCGTGCCCATGGAGTGGCGCGACGCCGCGGGCCGACTGCACCAGCGACGGCTGCGGGTGCTGGACTTCGACGACCCGTCCAGCAACCGCTTCGTGGCGGTCCGCGAGCTGAAGATCCAGGGGTTAGACGTTCCGCACTACAACCGCCGTGCGGATCTGGTCTGCTTCGTCAATGGCCTGCCGCTGGTGTTCATCGAGCTCAAGGCGGTGTACGTCAATATCCGCGCCGGCTTCGATGAGAACCTGACGGATTACCTGCACCAGAGCATCCCCCACGCCTTTCACCACAATGTCTTCATGGTGGTGAGCAATGGCGACAAGGCGCGTTACGGCTCCATCACCAGCGGCTGGGAGCACTTCGCGGAATGGAAACGCAACGACGAGCGCGAGCGGGGCAGTCTGGACGCTCGAACGCTGCTGGACGGCATGCTGGCCAAAGACCGGCTGTTGGACATCGTGCGCAACTTCGTTCTGTTCGACGCCAGCAAGTCGGACGGGATGCGCAAGATCGTCGCACGCAATCACCAGGTGCTTGGGGTCAATCGGCGGTGGAGTCGGCGCGGCGTCAGGAGTTGCTGAAACAGGAATTTCCGACACCGGCGCGGGTGCGCTACCGACGCGCGACAACGGAGCTGGCCGCGTTCGATCTGCCCCTGGTCGCGGACGATCCGAGCGCGGACGTCGCCGAAGCGCAAGCGTCGGCAAATGCCGCGGGGGAGTCCGAGACGTCCCGCCCGACGCGAACAGTCGAGCTGCTGCTGCCCGAACGCGCCCATCCGGACCTGGGACGGCTCGGCGTGGTCTGGCACACCCAGGGCAGCGGCAAATCCTATTCCATGGCCTTCTTTGCCGAGAAGGTGCGGCGCAGCATCCCCGGTAGCTTCACGTTCGTGATCATCACGGACCGGGAGGACCTAGACGACCAGATCTGGCGCACCTTCGTCGGCTGCGGCATCGTCGATGAGAAGAGCCCGCGCGCCGGCTCCGGCAGGCAATTGCAGGCGCTACTGCAGGAGCGGCACCGCTATGTCTTCAGCCTGGTGCACAAGTTCAATCAGACGGTCCGCGAGCCCTACAGCGAGCGCGACGACATCATCGTGCTCTCGGACGAGGCGCACCGCACCCAGGCGGGCAAGTTCGCGCGCAACATGCGCATGGCGCTGCCGAATGCGTCCTTCATCGGCTTCACCGGCACGCCGCTGCTGAAGCACGACGAACTGACCCGACGGATCTTCGGCAATTACGTCTCGCGCTATGACTTCGGCCGCTCGGTGCAAGACAACTCCACGGTGCGGTTGGTCTACCAGAACCGGGGCGAATTGCTGGGCATCTCGCACCAGGCGCTCAACGCGGACATCTACGACGCCATCGAACAGGCGGACCTGGATCAAGACCAAACGCGCTTGCTTGAGCGGCTTCTCGGCAAGCAGTACGAGGTGCTGACCAGTGACGAACGGCTCGACAAGCTGGCCGACGACTTCGTGCCGCTCTGCGTCGAACGCTTCGAGACCGGCAAATCCATGCTGGTGTGCGTGGACAAGATCACCTGCGGGCGGATGTACGAGCGCATCCGACCGCGCTGGCAGCGGCATTTGGGGCAGCTGCGCGCCGAGTTGGCGCACCAGGAAAACGCGTCCATGATGACCGACGACCTGGACGTACGGGATACGCTGCATCGATCGATCAACCGGCTGCGCCGGCAGGTCGCGTGGATGGACGAGACCGTCATTCAGATCATCGTCAGCGAGGCCCAGAACGAGGTGCGCGACTTCAAGGACTGGAACGTCGACATCGTGCCGCACCGCCAGCGCATGAAGCAGGGCTTCGAGCTCGCGGACGGCAAGACGCTGGCCGTGGACGACGCCTTCAAGGACCCGGAGCACCCGTTTCGCGTCGCCATCGTCTGTGCGATGTGGCTGACCGGCTTCGATGTCGAGTCCCTGGCGACGCTGTACCTGGACAAGCCGATGAAGGCCCACACGCTGATGCAGGGTGTCGCGCGTGCGAACCGCGTCTATCCAGGCAAGGATTGCGGGGTGATCGTGGACTACTACGGCATGCTGCAAAGCCTGAAGCAGGCGCTGGCCGACTACGCGGCGGCCGACGAGGACGACGAGACCGGCGAGACCGGCGAGACCGAAGACGGTGACGGTGATGACGATGGGCCGGATGATCCGCTCGGCCCGATCAAGGAGCGGGTAGCGGCGCTGCTGGAGGCCATTGAGTGGGCCGAGGCGCATCTCTCGGCGCTCGGTTTCGACCCGCAAAGGCTCATCGGCGCTAAGGGCTTCGACCGCATCCTGGCGTTGAAGGACGCCCGCGACAGGCTTAGCAAGTCGGACGCGTCGCGGCGGCGCTTCGAGATCATGGCCCGTGCGGTGTTCGACCGCTTCAGGTCGCTGATGGGTGAGCCCAGCGCCTACGCCTACGCGGAGCGACACGACAACCTGGAGGCGATCTACCGCAAGCTCGGCGAGCGCGTCGACAAGGCGGATGTGATGGCGCTGCTGAAGGAGCTGCATCGTATTGTCAATCTGTCCATCGAGACCACCCAGCCCGGTTCGGATGAGCGCGAGGCGCGGAGCATCGACCTGAGCCGAATCGATTTTCAACGCCTGCACGAAGAGTTCGGGCGCAAGCTCGGCAGGCCCTACGCGGCGGTGCGCGACATCAGGGACTTGCTGCAGGAACGGCTGCAAGCGATGCTGGCCCAGAACCCTCAACGCATGGATTACCAGCAGCGCTACCAGGAGATCATCGACGAATACAACGCCGCGAAGGATCAACTCTCGGCCGAGGAGACCCTAACGCGCCTGCTGATCCTCAACGACGCGCTGGATGCCGAGCAACAGCGCGCCGCGCGTGAACAGCTAAGCGAAGACGAGCTGGCGTTGTTCGACCTGCTCGGCAAGGAAGGTTTGACCAAGAAGGATCGCGAAGCACTGAAGCGCGCCAGCCGACACTTGATGTCTGCCCTTCAGCAGGCGTTGGCGCACATGCCGATGTGGACCGAGAACCCCACGACCCGAGCCGAACTGCGCACGACGATCCTCGACGAGCTCTGGCAATACCTACCGCGGCCGAGCTTTTCCGATGGGGACTGCGAGCCGCTGACCGACGAGGTGTACGCATTCATCTGGCAGCGAACGATGTCGGGTGCCCAGCTCGGCGGCGCATCGGCAGGTTGACGGACGGGCGGCAAGCGACAGAGAGGAGCAAGGTACGAATCCTGAATCTCACACATTTGCCGAGCACTCGGTCGCACCGAGATATCGGTTTCCGCCCCCGGTTTCCGGAAACTTGAGGCGGCGAGCGCCAAGAGCTGACCGCTTCAGCTCCCTATCTGGACGAAGACTCCGCCGATGCCTGCCATTGGCGCAGTGCATCCTGAATCGGCTCCCAGGGATAGTCGGAAACCGCTTGAATGCCACGCGCGGCCAGTTTCGCGGTCGGACCGTCGCCGATCCGGGCCACGAACACGGCGGAGCAATCGGCGATGGTGTCGAGGATCTGCACCATCGCCGACTGATCGCCGGTATTGCCGTGACAGTAGTGAGCGACTTCCCGCCGCTCCAGAACCGGGCTCCCTCGGGGTCCAGGGAGAAGATGTCGAAGGCCTTGGCGTGGCCGAAGTGCTCATCGACAGCGACCCCCATCTTGCTTGCTACCGCTACCAGCATTGCAACTTACCCATGTACCGAGCCGTAACCTCTCGGAAGTGGTTTTGCGAACACCCGTTTGCCCCGCATCAAAATAGCTTCTGCTCACCGAGTTCCTGTCCGACAAGACCTTCGCGCAAGACGCGCGCGTAAAAATCCTTGAGCGTGTCGCTTCCATAGCTCGGCGTGGCCTCCGCGTCGTAGGCCTGCGCGGCCTCGTCCCACAGCAGCATGGATTCAGTCGCGTAGTAACGGCCAATGCGCGCAAACTCAGCCTTGGCTTCCAGCGACGGTATGATGCGCGACAGCGGCGTGAGCACGGCGATGGCCGCGTCGAAGAGCTTCGGCGAGACGCGCCGAATGCGCGTCGGACGCCCCGCCAGCGTGCACAGCAGCTCGCCTTGCTCTTGCGGCGTAATCGCGGGCCCCGGACCACCAACTGGCAGGATTCGGTTTGCCAGGGCCGGATCTTCGAGACAGTTGACGATGAAGTCGGCGAGATCCGCTTCGCTGATCGGCTTGCAGGCGGTTGCGCAGCCGTCCCCGAAAACCAAGAATGGGCGGCCCGCCTGCACGCGACCAACCTGGCCCGCGAGCGACTTGAAGAACGCCGTCGGCCGGACGATGGAATAGGTGATGCCGGATTCCTGCAACGCCGCCTCGAACGCGAGCTTGGCGCGCTGGAACGCCAGCTGCGGACGCTGCACGCAGATCGCCGAGAGCAGCACAAAGTGACTAGCGCCGCCGCGCCGCGCCGCCGCGAGGAGGTTGCGGTTGGCATCGCAGTCGACGCGCCAGGCATCCGCGGGTGCGCCACTACGTGAGGCGATGCAGGACACCGCGGCGTCGATCGTCACGCCTTCAAGTGCGGCCTCGAGCTGCGCGGGATCGCTCATCGACGCGACGCGTACATCACAGCCGGGGAGCGTCGCGCGCAGTTCCTCAAGGTTTCGCGCCGTCTTGCCAGCGGCTGTCTCCCGCACAATTGCGACCACCTCGTAGCGTCTGCGCACGAGCTCAGATGCCACGGCGCGTCCAATGTAGCCCGTCGCTCCGGCCAAGAGCACCCGCTTCACCGACGTCCGCCCGTCCCGGTTCTCGACTGCGTCCAAATTCTACCTCCCGATATCACAGCTACCAGCGACTGAAGGCCGAGGATAGCGCGCGTCGTACTTATGATTAGTCGCCTTCCAGCGATGCTAGGCCGACAGGATGGGCGAGGACCGCACTCGGGTTACTGCCAACTCAGGCACGCCGAAAGCCTTTGGCCGCTTCCCCGTTCGACCGCGGTGCATTATAGGCGGCCCTGCGCACCGCAGTTTGCTGCAAGCGCCCAGAGATGAGCAGAGAGATGTGCAGGCTATGCCAACCATGGCAGAAGACAATCCAGTTCGGAGGACGGCATACCTAACTCGACGCAAGGATACCGCACACGGTGCGGTGTCTTGCAATGGAACACTTGCCGAATCAGTCAGTGAGCACCCGAGTAGAGCAGAGAAGTACTTGATTGCGAGACCCCAGGGCATGGCACTCGGGGTAAATAGTCCTACCCCTAAAGGCGGTAGTGGGGGTCGGTCAGGTGGAGCCAGGAGAAGCAAGGGTCCGGCATCGGCGCATCTCTGGGGATCGCTTGTTACTTGCCTTCAAGTTCGAAGAACAGCACCGCCGGCCTACCGTCGCGGTGCGCCGCGCTGGACAGGATGTTGGCGTCGAGGAACAGCCGAAAATCAGACGTCGGTGACGCATCGACAAGTGCAGCCAAGCGGCTTGACCCTAAGCTGACCCGCTGCTCCTGAACAGTTCCAAAAGGCGCTTCCATCAGCCTACCGGACCCGACGTCGCCGGCACCCAAGCCGCCGGCTCATCCGTCTCCCCCTCCAACGCCCCCCGCACATCAAAGTCATCGATGATCACATAGACCGCCGGCACCAGAAACAGCGCCGCGACGGTGGCGGTGACCAGCCCGAAGGCGAGGCTGGCGGCCAGCGGGATCAGGATCTGCGCCTGCAGGCTCTTATCCAGCAACAGCGGGGTCAGGCCGGCGACGGTGGTGATGGAGGTCAGCAGGATCGGGCGAAAGCGGGCGCGGCCGGCCTGTTTGGCGGCATCGATGTGGCCATGCCGCGCGCTCCTGGCGGATGAAGGTCACCAATAGGATGCTCTCGTTGACGACGACGCCGAACAGCGAGGCCATGCCGACGATGCTGGGCATGGTCAGGTCCAGCCCAGGGCCATTTGTCCAAAGACGACGCCGATGAACGCGGTGGGGATCACCACCATGACGGTGATGGGCGCCAGATAACCGCGGAATTGCAGCGCCAGCAGCATGTAGCCGCCGATCAGGCCGAGCAGCACATTGCGCCCGAGATTGACCGGTCTTGGCGGATTCCTTGCCCTGTAGAAACCTTCGCTCTACTCGGTCGGTGCCCACAGGTCATCGAGTCTGATCGATACCGCATCGAAAGGCGCGACCGACACCGCTGCTGCGCCAACGAAGCGCCCAATTTCCCGCCAAGCGCCGCCTTCCAAGGCGTAGGCTTCCAGGAGATGCGCGACCGGGTCGAGCAGCCAGGCATAAGGCACCCCATACTGCGCGTAGATCGGCATCTTGACCTTGCGGTCTTTGCTCTCGGTCGAGGGGGACAGAATCTCGCACACCCAGTCCGGAACCACGGTGAAGCGATGGTCGCGCGGAAATCTGGGCAACCGCTCCTTGCGCCATCCGGCCAGGTCCGGAACGTCCACTTCGGTGTTGTACAGGAAGTGCAGTTCGGGTTCCTGAACGATCCACCATCCCCCGGGACCCCCGCGCCCGCGCTCGAACGGGCCGAGCAGTTCATAGCCCAATTCGGACGCGGCGAACACATGCGGGCCACTAGGGCGCGGCTGAGTGTAGAGCTGACCGTTAAGGATTTCACCGGTCAAGCCTTCCGGCAGGGCTTCAAGTTGCTCGTATAGATTTGGGCGGATTTTCGAGTGCGCGTGCATGGCTCGGGCTCTTGTACCGATCGATCTTGTGAAGCATACCCCGTAGAGCGCCTTACCGGGGCCAACTCAACGGAACGGTCTTTGAGTGAAGTCACGGGGCGGGAATAGCACAGAGGGGAGTCCCTGCCTAACGACCGAGGGCTGGCGCGAGTGTTTGTGTGCCGTGGCGGTTCTGGCAAAGGACTCAACAACAGGATCGGTCGCTTTGGCATCAATCTCCGGCTGGAACCATCACCCGAGTGCCCTTGGTGAGCCGTTGGGCTCGGTTTCGGTCAGGATACGTCGAGCGACGGTGCGTTGTTTGGCGGCCTCGGGGTCGTTCGGATCATCCACGCAACAACGGGCGAGGATGTTGGTGTCAAGGGCAATCATCATGCTCGTGCCGCATGGCATCGGCCACGTCGAAATCCGCTAGCCGACGCTCGCCGGGGAGGTCGCAGCGCAGCAGTCCGTAGCCATCCTCGACGCGCTCCGCGGAATAGATCTCTATTGGGTAGACTGCCGCTGGCCGCAGCAGGATCGCGCCTTCGGGCGTTGTCTCCACCAGCAGAGAGGCATCCCCGGTCAGGCCGACCGAGCGCAAAATCGCCCGAGGGATGGTGAAGTCGCCCTCTGTTCCCAGCTTCACCAGTTCCATGCTCAATACCTCAACAAGTCACGTCGTTGCCTTGTAGCTTATGCCAAAGTCCGGCGTTCCGGAATTCGGCTGCGGATTGGAATTCCAAGCCCGTTCCTGACTTAGCAATTAGGCGAGACCGTCGGAGACGACGGTGCTGGCCGGTCTCGGGTTGTCAGCCGCCCAAGCGGCGGTCGGCTTGCCTGTGAACCTCCGGCTCATCCACCTCCCCCTCCAACGCCCCCAGCGCCCCAAAGTCATCCAGGATCACAGACACCGCCGGCACCATGAACAGCGCCGCGATGGTGGCGTTGACCAATCCGAAGGCGAGGCTGGCGGCGAGCGGGATCAGTATCTGCGCCTGTAGGCTCTTCTCCAGCAGCGGCGGGGTCAGGCCGGCGACGGTGGTGATGGAGGTGAGCAGCACGTGGCGCAGGATGGAGTGCTCGATGGTATGATGTCGGCATCTGATGTCAGAGGCCAAACCCATGCGGACCGTGATCGACCTGCCCGACGAACAAATCGAACCGCTGAAGACATTGGCGAACTCGCTCAACCTGTCTCGCGCCGAGTTGATCCGGCGGGCGGTGGCCGACTATCTGCGCCGGTTCGAGGCGCCCGCGGACGACACAGCCTTCGGCATCTGGAAGCAGCGCGGCGAAGACGGACTCGCCTACCAGGAGCGGATGCGCTCGGAATGGGACCGGTGAAGGCGCTGTTCGACAGCAACATCCTGATCGATTACCTGAACGGTATCGTCGCGGCGCGGGACGAGATCGGTCGCTACCAACGTCCAAGTATCAGCTTGATCACCTGGATGGAGGTGCTGGTGGGCGCCGCGCCCGACGAGACTGCACCGGTGCGTACCTTTCTGCGCCGCTTCGAGTGTATCGGTATCGATTCCGCCGTCGCCGAGTGCGCCGTCGAGCTGCGGCAAGCCAAGCACCTCAAGCTGCCGGATGCCATCATCCGTGCCACGGCCATGCAGCACAGTGCGCTACTGGTGACCCGCAACACCAAGGACTTTCCGGACGACGAGCCTGGCATCCGCGTGCCCTACTCGCTCTAGCCGCGCGAGATCAAGCAGCGCAAGATCGACTGAACGCAGCGGCTAGTCGCGCGCATCGCAATCGCAAATAAGACCCTCCAGGCGTTCCGGAGTCACTTTGGCAAAGCGTGCGCACGCCCAATCGAAGTCGTCCCCCTGCCACTAGCTCATCCGCCTCCCCCTCCAACGCTCCCAGCGCCCCAAAGTCATCCAGGATCACATACACCGCCGGCACCATGAACAGCGCCGCGATGGTGGCGGTGACCAATCCGAAGGCGAGGCTGGCGGCGAGCGGCATCAGTATCTGCGCCTGTAGGCTCTTCTCCAGCAGCAGTGGGGTCAGGCCGGCGACGGTGGTGATGGAGGTGAGCAGGATGGGGCGAAAGCGGGCGCGGCCGGCCTGTTTGGCGTCAATGGTGGCCATGCCACGCAGGCATGCCTGGCGGATGAAGACCACCAGCCGCGCGCCCGGATAGCGCTTCAGCAGGTCGGGGCTGAACTGGGCGCGGGCCTGGCCCAGCAACAGATAGGGCCATTAGGCAGCGATCCGCAGGCAATGCCTGCCCGGCAACAGCGGGTAAATGCCCCGATGCCGTAATGGCGGCTGTACCTTACCCCTGCACCCGAAGCTTGGCGGCGATGAAGCTGCTGTGCGGCACATACAGCAGGTTGGCGAGCCTGCGCAGCAGATGTTCCTGGTGTTTGCATAGCACCTGATCGGCATAGGCAACGCGCCAGAGTGCTTCGATCAGGCGTTCCTTTTGCGCAGCGTCGAACTGGTCGTTGATCAGTGACGTGAACTGGTGGTAATCGGTGGCCTGGGTGCGCTCCTCGTTGGCGCACACGATCAGCTCCTCGGCCTGTTCCGGCGACAGTTCAAAGCCTTCCCTGACGGCGTTGAGGATTGCGGCCTGCTCGGTCGGCTCCAGAACATCGTCAAGGTGCGCCATTTCCAGAAGCAGCGCTGCAGCGGCACAGCGCACGACCTGATCTTGGTCGCGGGCATCGGGCGAATCCGGCGCCATGAACTCATCGAAGAACTTGCGAATGTGACTAAGCATCTCAGAAAGCCTGCAAGAAGTAGGGAATCAGGACCGCGTTGACCAAATCAATGAAGAAGGCCGAGACCAGCGGCACGATGATGAAGGCCTGATGCGACGGGCCGAAGCGCTGGGTCACGGCCGCCATGTTGGCCATGGCGGTGGGGGTCGAGCCGAGCGTGACCCCGCCGAAGCCGGCGGCGACCACGGCCGCGTCGTAGGTCTTACCCATCAACGGGAAGAGGATGAAGATGGTGACGACCACGGCCAATGTGAACTGCGCCGCGAGAATGGCAACGATGGGGCCGGCGAGGTCCGCCAGCGTCCACAGCTGCATGCTCATCAGGGATAGGGCCAGGAAGGTGCCCAGCGAGATATCCGCGATCAGCGCGATTGCCGGGCTGCGCGTCGGCCAGGGGTTGCCGGTCAAGGTCGGAATGTTGCGGGGCACCAGGTTGGTGACGAGGATGCCGGCGAACAGGCAGGTGACGAACAGCGGCAGCTTCAGCCCGAGCTCGGCGATGGTTTCGTTCAGAATGAACCCGAGCACGATGCAAATGTGAATCGCCAGCACGGCACCTAGGAAGTCGAGATGATCGATGCCGGCCTTTTTTTGCTTTTCTGATAGGCCCACGTCCTGAATCTCCGCGGTCGCGTTGCTGGCTGGCGCAGGCGGAGTCAGCTGGTGACGTTTGATCAGAAATTTTGCGATCGGGCCACCCATGATGCTGGCCAGGATGAGTCCGAAGGTGGCGCTGGCGATACCGATCTCCATGGCGTTGGCGATGCCGTAGGTCTCGGCGATATTCGGCGCCCAGGCGATGGTGGTGCCGTGTCCGCCAATCAAAGAAACCGTTCCGCCGATGACGCCCACCGCCGCCGGCAGATCGAACAGCGTCGCCACCGAGATGCCGGTGAGGTTTTGCGCAATCATGAAGGTGACCGTAATCACGAGCAGGATCACCAGCGGCCGGCCGCCGGCGAGCAGGTCGCGGGCGCTGGCGTTGATGCCGATGGTGGTGAAGAAGTAGACGAGCAGGATGTCCCGCGCGCGCAGCTCGAACTCGACCTCGAGACCCGAGCCCAAATACAGCAGCCCGAACAGGATCGAGAAAAGCAGTCCGCCGGTCACCGGCTCCGGAATGCTGAACTCGCGGAGGAAGCCGATCTTTTCGTTCAGCCGCTTACCGACGAACAGCACGATGATGCCGAGGGTTACGGCGAGGAACGAATCAACCCGCAACAGACTATCTTGAAGCTCCATGGCTACCTCTTGTTCGGGAAAAATGAGATGGATGGCAATATTGGCGAAAAACTGTGGTGTCCTGATGTTCGCAGGTTTAGCATACCGCGGCCTAACGGGGTCTAGGCCAATCGCCGCCGCGCGCCCTAACTGTTTCATGCCGAACTTTTTACTCAGCGAAGGATTAAGCCGTGACCTATTGTGTGGGCCTCCTGCTCGACGATGGCCTGGTGCTGGCCTCCGATTCACGGACCAACGCCGGCGTCGACTACATCTCGTCCTACAGCAAGCTCCACGTGTTCCAGCCGGCGTCGGACCGGCTGTTCGTCCTCCTTGCGGCCGGGAGCTTGGCCACCACGCAGGAAGTGCTGCATCGCATCGAACGCGATCTGGACCAGGCGATGAATCCGCGCCCGAGTCCTTACCAGCAGGCGCCTGGGCCTACCCTGTTGAATGTGAACTATTTGTTCGAGGCTGCGACCTATATCGGGCAGGTGAGCCAGACGGTGCAAAACGAGCATGGCCCGGTGCTGCGTCAGACCGGCGCCAGCCCCGAGGCCAGTTTCATCCTCGGCGGACAGATCGCGGGGCAATCCCATGGCCTGTTCCTGATTTACTCCCAGGGCAACGCCATCGCTGCCTCACCGGAGACGCCTTATTTGCAGATCGGCGAGAGCAAATTTGGCAAGCCGGTGCTCGATCGCATGGCCTATCCCGGCATGTCCTTGGACGACGGTGCCCGCGCGTGCCTCGTCTCCCTCATCGGCACGGCCAATTCCAACCTGACGGTGGCGCCGCCCTTCGAGGTCGCGGTCTGCCCGCGGGATCAGATGATACTGTCCCATCGCCTCAAGCTTGAAGACGAGTCACCTGAACTGCAGGACATCAGCCGAAGCTGGCACGACAGTCTGTCGCGCGCCTTCTATGCCCTGCCTCGGTTCAGCTGGGAGCAGGGCGGCGAAGGAACGGAGCCGAGCGCCGCAAATTGATCGGCATTTTCGGCGGTGGTGTCGCTGCTTGATTCGTAATCGTAATCGAGAACCTGCACGACAACGACAACGAGCGACGTCTTCAACCTCGTTTTCGGTTCCGGCTATGTCGAGTTAGGGGTCTTCAGCAGGCTGCGGTAACGGGTCGAAATAGTCGCCAGCCGCGGGCGTGTTGATGGTCGCTTGCGCCGGCTGGCCGGCTGTATCGATCGGCTGTTCGGGTATCGCGGGCGCTGGATCGGCGATGCCTTCGTCGATCCGCGCCAGCAAATAGGGGAAGAAGGGATTGCTGGCGATACGAAACAGCGAGTCCAGGTTGACGACCAGTGCCCCGCGCTCGCCACGGGCGATGATCGCGCCCAGGTTTGCGCCGAAGAATTCGTCGGGATTGGGCTTGAGACCGTACAGGGAGTCGTCCATCGGGAACGGGATCGCCACGTGGGACAGCGAGAAGATCTCAAGCGGATAGTCGATCCCCAGCGGAATCACCTCAGCGCTGGTCTGTCCAGCCCTGCTGTTCGGCATTACGGTCTTGTTGGGCATGTTCATCGTCAACACCGCCAACGCCGTCTTGTTGATACCGATTGCGTTGGCGGTCGCTGAAGACCTTGGTGCTTCCCCGTATCCCTTCGCGATGATCATCGCCGTGGCGGCATCCTGCGCCTTTATGACCCCGATCTCGCCGGTCAATACCTTGGTGATGACGGCCGGGAACTACAGCTTTGCTGACTTCATCCGCATCGGACTGCCGTTCACGCTGATCGTCATGGTGGTCAGCGTCTGGCTCGTGCCGCTGTTGTTGCCGCTTTAGAAGTTTGAAGTGGGAAAGACCGGTTCGGGAACGGCGGGCCGTTCCCGCGCCGGCCTTAGGTGTCGGCTTCGCCTATCAGTCGATATTTCCCTTTTGATGCTGATCGAACAAGAAGCCGCCGACGACGCCGGCACCGGCGCCAATCGCTGCACCGCGCCCCGCGTTGCCGCTCAGCGAG
Organism: uncultured Gammaproteobacteria bacterium; assembly: GCA_963698775.1. GTDB lineage: Bacteria > Pseudomonadota > Gammaproteobacteria > Chromatiales > Chromatiaceae > Thiohalocapsa. Next base: position 12,885 of record CAVOSE010000039.1, on the reverse strand, counting down.
CCCAGTGCGGCACCGGTTGCGGCGCCCATCAATGCGCCACTGCCCGAGCGGCTCGTGGTAGTGGTGCCGCAGCCCGAGGCGATCACGGCGGCGGTTATTGCGGCGAGCAGCAGCTTAGGGAAAGCGAATCGATTCATGGCTGGTAACGTCCGTCGATTGAGTTAGTCAAATTTGGGGTTAATGCATCTGGCTCCGGCGGCCGGTTGATTGATTAACCGAGGCCGTCGCCAGGCGCTGTTTGTCATTCCGCGCTAGCGGGATGCTGGGGGTCAGGTTAGCCTGCCGGTTTGACCTCGGGATGGGCCTCGATGAATGCTCGCAGGCCCTCTTCCTCGTCCTTGGTCAGCGAGGTCTGCAGGACTTTGCCCTTGCCTTTGAACTCGCCCAGTCGTTCCAGCACCTTGTCCGGTGTGGATTTCTTGACCAGTACGAAGATGGCCGCGCAACCGGGCTTGAAGTGCTCGGCCAGATCCTTCATGAACTGATCATTGATGCCTAGATCGGTCGCGGCACCGGAGAGGGCGCCCGCTCCGGCGCCGACCGCCGCACCAAGTAACGGGTTCAAGAATATCATGCCGATCAGCATGCCCCAGAAGGTCCCGGTCATCGCGCCCGCGGCTGTCAAGTTTGTCGCCTGATGCAGCTTGACCTTGCCTTTGTCATTCTTGGTGACGATCACGACGTCTTCCATCTCGATGAGGTATTCCTTCTGAAGGCTCGCCAAGGCGGCGCGCATCTCGAAGGCCAATTTTTCCTCGGGGAAAGAGATAACGATCAGACTGCTCATGGGGTGCTTCCTGGGGTCTCGGTAGACAGGTGAATGTCAGCGCCAACGTCGCGTCAACGCGAGAGGTTTCGCTGGGGGGGTGGCGGTCGCAGGCCTCGTCTCTGGTTCCGCCGCTGCCGCACAGCCGCCATAGTGCCCGAGATCATACTGTCGAGCTGCGGTTGGAAACAACGTCCAAGTCCCAGTGTTTGGCCCCTGGACCGCTAGGATTCCATTTGCGTGCTACGGAGACCGCCCCGCACCACGCCGGCATTGGCCTGTGCCGTTGCGAAATGTGCGCGCTGACATGCAGCTTATAAAGCGGTTTGAATTTGCTATTTTTCTTGGCTTCGCCCCGCGTATGCCCGTCTTGGTTTCCCCGCATCACGGACATACAATGCCCCACCCCAGATTTGGATGGACAGCAGCCGATGAACGCATTGAGTTCCTTCAGCGCCCCGGCGCGCGGCTTGGTTGTCGCCGCCGCCTTTGCGATCGTGATCATGGTGATGCAGGCGGCCTCGCCGATCCTCTCGCCGATCCTACTGGCCGTGTTCATCGCCATCGTGGCCACGCCAGGGTTGCGCTGGATGCGACGCCACGGGGTTCCGAAATGGGGCGCGCTGGTGGTGATCGCGTTCATCCTGCTCGACGTCGGCAGCTTGCTGGCGTTGGTCTCCACCGGTGCGCTCGAAGGGTTCAGGGACAGCATACCGACTTACCAGGAGCGGTTCCTGCTGTTAAGCGACGAGTTCGGCGGATGGCTGGAGGGGGTCGGCGTCAGCGGCTCGCGCGAGGCGGTGCCGGACCTGATGGACCCCGGCAAGGTCTCCGCCGGGGTGCGCTTGCTGCTGTCCAATGCCAGCGGCTTCTTCGCAACCGGTCTGCTGGTCCTGCTGACGGTGATCTTCATCCTGCTCGAAGTGCCGGCGATCCCAGGCAAGCTGCAGGCGGCATTCAATCTCACCGAGGCCGGCGAGGCGCGACTGCAGCGGCTGCTGGACAACATCAACCGTTACATGTTGATCAAGACCCTGACCAGCCTCGCCACCGCGGTCTGCGTCTGGCTACTGCTCAAGCTCTTCGGTATCGACTTCGCCATCCTTTGGGCGGTGCTGGCCTTTTTCCTGAACTTCGTGCCGGTCGTTGGCAATATCGTCATGATGATCCCGGCCGTCTTGCTTGCCCTGGTGCAGGCCGGTTTCTCCACCGCGCTGTTGGTCGCCGCCGGTTACCTGGTGATCAATACCCTGATCGGCAATGTCATCGAGCCCCGCGTGATGGGCAAGGGTCTTGGCATCTCCACGCTGGCGGTCTTTATCGCGCTGCTGTTCTGGGGCTGGTTGTTCGGCACCGTGGGCATGTTCCTGGCCGTACCGCTGACCACGGCGTTGATCATCGCGCTGGATGCGAGCCCGCACACGCGCCCGCTGGCAATCCTGATGGGACCCAGCATCGAGCCCGAGCCGAGCGACGAACAACCTGAGGCGGATTCCTAAGCCGGCAGAACTGTTGTCCATCCTTGCTGTCGCGGGTCTAGGCGGTTTTTGTCAAATCTCATACCAGCTGACTTGTCTTGACGCCCGCCTTCTGTGTCGCACCGGCAGGCATAAAGCTCGGCTATGCTCCTGCAGGTGCTCCTTGAAGGGGAACCTCAATCCGGCGTCATCTGGTACAGGATTTTCTGGCAATCGCCTTAGAGATCGAAGCGGCCGTTGCGGCTCATCGTTACCCGTGAAGATCCGCTTGATGGGCGCGGCGTCGGAAACAAAGGCCATCCCTGCCGAGCGACCCTGTCGGGCGGCCTGATATAGTTGCTCACACCGAATCGTTCAATCAGGCGGCCAGTCCGAACATGCCAGCGTGAATCAGGCGGAGCGAACGCGAAGAAACGCGGGAAAAGCCAATGTGTTCCACCAGCCGGCAACCACGCCGGGAGCGTCGTTGGATGCGCGCCTCGCCGGCAGCGCCAGCGATCGATACCAATTTTTGACTAGCATGAAGCCGCTATCGCTACCCTCCAAGTCGGCGCGGAGCGGGCTAGCGCGGATGGTCCGGGACCAAGAACTGACGCGCTCCGCTGATCTCGGCTCTCGCGGCAGCGCAAGAAAGCGCGACGGTGGTGTCGGCTGCGGCGGCACCGGAGCCGGCCGCGTGAACATCCCCGATGCCGGAGGACGCACTTGGACTTGTCCCGACTAGCCCTGCCGCTCGCGCTGCGGCGCTGGCTCGCGGTCGGGCGGTCGCTACGTCAGTATTACGGGGGCGGACACGAGCGGCGCCAGCGCTTGGATCGGCTGCACGCGCGGTTCGTCGGCGCAGGTGATCTGGCGTTCGACATCGGCAGTCATGTCGGTGACCGAATCGCTAGCCTGCGCCGGCTCGGCGTTGGCGTGGTGGCCGTCGAGCCGCAACCGCACCTGGCCATGACCTTGCGGCTCCTGTTCGGACGCGACCCCGACGTGGAGATCATTGCGGCGGCGATCGGTGCCAGCGAGGGCACGGTCAACCTGCACCTGAACCTCGACAACCCGACTGTCGCGACCGCCTCGGACGCTTTCATTGCCGCCGCGCGCGGCGCTGAGGGTTGGCGGGAACAGCGTTGGGAAGCACAGATCCAGGTGCCTTGTACAACGCTCGACGAGCTGGTCGCGCGCTTCGGCCTTCCGCGATTCGTGAAGATCGACGTTGAGGGCCTGGAGGCCGAGGTGCTGCTGGGCCTGAATCATCCGGTCCAGACCCTGTCGTTCGAATTCACAACCATTCAGCGTCGCGTCGCCTTGCAAGCGCTGGCTGAATGCGAGCGGCTCGGCGGCTATCGCTACAACGTAGCGCTGGGAGAAAGTGGCAGGTTGGTGCACGCGCGTTGGCTCGACGCGGTCGCCATCGGCACCTGGCTCGAGCACCTGCCCCATGCGGCCAACTCAGGTGATGTCTACGCCGTCCGCGCCGACGCATAACGAGGACAGCGGCGCGCGACAGCCTATCGACGCGGTCGGATTGCCAACCCAGATGCGTGCGCGGGGCTTGTTTCTTGCGAAAAGTGCAAGACCTGAGTCTGTTTTCCCGGGCGGGATTAGTTGGGACCGGCGGTCGGCCCCGTCGCAAGCGGTTCAGGAAGGACGCTCTCGGCTGGGCCAAGATATTGCTGCTTGAATGCTGGATTGGCGGGCGCCATGGGCTCCAGATTGACCAGAATCGTCCTGGCGCCGGCGTACTCGGCCCCTCTGACGTAGTCGGCCGCGGGCGTGACGATCCCCGACGTTCCGACCGCGATGAAGAGATCGCAGTCCCGCAGCGCGCGCTTGACTGTCCAACCAGGCAAGGCTGGAATCTGTTCTCCGAAGAAAACGATGTTTGGCCGAAGCACAGCATCACATTTTGGACACCTTGGAACCGAGTCCGTGTGGGCGTCTTCATCAAGATAGCATTCAAGGCCGCACGAATGGCTGCTGCACCGGGTAAACATGATATTGCCGTGGATTTCGACGACGCTTCGGCTGCCTGCGCGCTGGTGCAGTCCATCAACGTTCTGGGTCGCGATCAAGAATTCCTGGTGGGGCGCCAGGCGGGCCTCCCATTCTGCCAACGCCAGATGAGCTGCATTGAGCTTCGCGGCCAGCACAGGCCCGCGCATTCGTCCCAACAGGCGCCATGTCTCCTCGGGCGAGTGGGTCAGGGAATCGATGTGGCCGTATTCCTCAACGTCATACTCGTCCCACGCGCCGTCAACCCCTCGATACGTGCGAAGGCCCGATCCAGCGGAGATCCCAGCGCCGGTGAGGACAACGATTCGGCAGTAATTGGACAGATCGACGTGAATGTATTCGGGTGTATCCGTTTGTTGGCGGGTTTAATTGAGCCTGGCCCCTTTTCCATTTTCCACCTGCTACAAGCCCCCAGCTATGATTTCTCACGCACGGGTGGCCACCGACGAGCCGCATGAACTAAAGCCAGGATCCATACCGTTTCGCCGTCGAGCTCGTACACCAAACGGTAGTTTTCATGTGAAATGAGTTCGCGGGTGCCAGCGATCTTGCCCAAACGACCAAGCATCGGATGCGCTGTCAGTCTCTCTGCCGCGTCGCTGAAAATCTCATCCATCCTGGCTGCCGCGAGCGGGTTGTCCGTAGCAATGTAGTCCCAGATGTCAAACCGATCTTGCTCTGCCTCCGGTGTCCAAACAACCCTCACGATTGGGTCGTCGCTCGGGTGCGTCGCGCAGCGAATTCGGCTTCGACCTCATCGTTCGACCGACCCTGCCCGGCTTGCATGGAGAGGCGACCGGCCTCGACCTTGCGGCTTAGAAACTCGTCATAGTCCCGCGCCTCGCGTTGGCGTTGCACGAATTCGCGCATCAACTCGCGGAGTATCTGCGACGCCGGCCGATGTACGGCTTCGGCCTCTCTCATGAACTCGGCGCGCAGCTCAGGTTCCAACTTCATGGTAAAAACGGCTTGCTTTGGCATGTATTGACCTCCCGTGACCGGATACTAACGAAGTATCTTCTTTGTCAGTACCTTTCGCAAATTCCAAGAGCGGCACGCCGAGGCGTTTCGAGTCGGTCCATAACGGTCGCCTGGACTTCGCCGATGTATCGGCCCTTGTGTTGCCGCGAAAGGTCTCAGTATTCACGCTCATAGGCGGCGCCCGCCCGCGTGCCCCCGGTCACACCAACATCCGCTTCTAGCCTGATTCGCGGTGTGACCTCGATCCGCGCCACGCCCTGAGGCTCGCCCGTCCGCACACCTTGACGCGCCCCGAGGTAGATGCGTTCGGTGATATTGCGCCCGCCCTCGAGGCTTGCGTCGCCCCGTTCATCGGTTCCGATGGACAGGCGATCTAGCCGCAGACCGGTGCGCGCTCGCTCCAGCACCCCGAGACCACCGACGTCGCCGATGCCGGAGATCGAGGCCGCCGCCAGCCCGAGCCGGGTTGCCTGCAGCGGCGACAGACGTCCGCCGGCGACCCCGAACAGCAACCGGGACAGGACCTCGTCCTGGGGCATTTCGGGCTCGCCCCGCAGCGCAATCCGCGGTGCGCCGGCGGTGCCGAGCACGGACAGGATCGCCGTGCTACCAGCCACGGTGACCCGCGCCTCCAGATCAAGCGTCGGGTCCAGCCCGGCCGCGCCGTCGAATCCGAGCCGGCCGCTGGTGAAGCGCAGCGTCTGCCCAACCAGTTGATATTGGCCGCGGACCAGGTCCAGACCGCCGTCGATCGCGGGGTCCGCCAGGGTTCCGCGCACCCGCAGATCGCCGCCCAGCTCCGCGTCGACCCCGCGGCCCTGGACCTGGACGGCGCGCGGTGCGGACACAAGCAGGTCGAGTCCAAGCTCCGGTTGCCAGACCGCCGCGGACGACGTGGATGCTGGATTCCCGCTGCGTCTCTGACCACGCTCGCGCACCTGTAACGAGACGATGCCGGCGGGCAGGCGCTCCGGCAACCGGATGTCGACGCGACTGAAGAGCAGCTTGCCGCTCAGGGTCGGGCGCTCGGTCGCCGATCCGAGTAACCGCAGGTCGGCGTCGCCCTTGATCTCGAGCTGGTCCGACTGAATCGGCCGCGCATTGCGCGCGACGAGTCGCAGATCCACGGGCAACCCCGGCGGCAGCCCCGGCACCAGCAACCCGACGCTGCCGCTGAGCGCGACGCTGCCGGCCCCTGCCCTACCGCTGAATTGCTCGACGCGCAGGGTATCGCCGGCCAGCGCCAGCGTGCCGTCGATATCGGTCAGCGCCAGGCCCAGGGTCCGATCATGCAGGGCCGCCTGTGACAGGCGCAAGCTGCCATCGAGACGCGGCGCCGCGAAGGTGCCGGTGATGGCGGTCGCGAGGATTGCCTGTCCGCTGACCTGGCGCCCGCCGCCGGCCAGCAGCGGGTCAAGCAGCGCGAGATCGACCCGTCCGTCGGCGCGCAACGCCAGCGTACCCGGCTTGAACGGTCGGCCACTGATCCGGCCTAGCAGGCGCAGACGCGTCCCTGTCCCAGTCTCGGCAGTCGCGTCGAGCTCCGTTGCGGATGCGCTCAGATTCGCCGATGCGTCGAGTTCGACCGGCGGGATACCTCGGCCCGTCCCTTCGGTGAGCCGCAAGCCTCGTCCCTGGAGACGAATGGTGCCAATCGGGGCCGTCGGCGCCCCGGTCAGCCGCGCCTGTGCATCCAGCTTGCCGGTTAGGGGGAGTTCCGTCCCCATCTGTCGAGCCAGACCGAGCGATAGGCCGGCGACGGAAACGTCCAGGTCGAGCACAGGGGTCAAACGCCCTGTGATGTCCATCATCCCCTGCTGCTGTCCAAGCCCCAATCGGAGTCGATCCACCGCGAGACCATCGGCCAGATTCAGATTCGCTGGCGACAGCAGGCGGAGCGTCTCGCCGCCTAAGGTTGCCTCCATTCGATCGAGCGTCACTTGTCGGGTCGGGGCACTCAGCCGCGCGGCTGCCGTCAGGCCGACTGGACCGACGGTTGTCACCAGCCTCGAATCGGCCGCTAGACTGAGCGCGGCTGCGGTGCCACGCGCGGTCAGCGAAAGATCCCCGGTGATTGCGCCGACCAAGAGTCCGCCGACTCGGAGCGTTGCGTTTGTTGCGGCAGCCCCCAGGGGCTCGGTCATCTGGGCGTCCAGCAGCAACGTCTCGATTTGGATTGCGCCGGGCAGCGTCAGACCGTTTCCCGCGGCCTCGATCAGCGCGACCCCCTGCTCGGTCAAGCTGACGCGCGCGCTGAGGCGGCCCGCCAGATCGGTCACCGAGGGCGCGACGGCCGTGAGGGACAGCAAGGGGCCGAGATCGGTCAGGTTCTCGATCCGCAGTCGCACCTCCCCCTGGGGCAGGCTCGCCCCGGATCGCAGGCGCAGACTGCCGGATGCTGTGGCGCTCGCCCCAGCGGCTGTCGCGCAGCAACAGGTTCAGGTCGCCGGACACCGAGCGGCCGGCCTTGAGGGCGATCGCAACCGGTTGCCCGGCCCAATCCCCTGTCAGGTCAAGCGAGCCGACCGGCTCCGCTGGCCGAGCGCTAAGACGCCCGCGCAGGCGACCAGAACCCCTGCCGGTCAGGCCTGCTGCTATCTCCAGGTCTGCGCTGAGATCGGGCGCCCCGGGTCGGCCGATGGCAAGGCCATTGGCCTGCGCTTGTCCGGACCAGCCCGCAGCCAGCAGGCCGAGATCGGACAGGTCCAGCGTCCAGGTCAGATCGACGGCATCGCGTCCGGCCCCACCTTGGACGCTGGCCTTGAGGCCAGCGCCATCGATCCGGGCCGATGCCACGCGCCAGGCGTCACCAGCGCGGTGCACGGACAAACTGAACGGGGCCGTCGCACCAAGTAACGCCGGTATCGGCCCCGGCGCCTCAGTCAGCGCCAGCTCGCCGGTCGCGTCCAGTTGAAGCCGGCCTTCCGCCGCGCCCCCTAGGTCGAGCACTCCTTCGGCGCTGACTCGGAGTGGTTCGGCGTCTAGGGTTGCGTTGAAGGAAAGAGCTTGCTGCGGTCCCTCAGCCGTGACATCCGCACGCCAGGCGCCGAGTTGTGTCGGCAGCTGTAGTCCAGCTTTTGAGGCGAACCCAACGAGCAGTCCGCCGGGGGCCTCGGCGATGGCGAGAGCGAGTCGGTAGTTTCCGTGCAAGCGGGCGATGTCCAGATGATAACCATCGTCGGGATCAGGCGTTCCGAGCAGGAGACTCGCCTCTCCATCCTGGACGCCCCTGAGGCTGCCGCTACCCGCGACGGTCAGCATGGGCGCACCCGGCAGCACCGCATCGAGATTCAGCGCGGCGATCGCCAGGCTGCGCAACTGCACGGGCAGTGGCAACTGCAGCGGTTCGGCAGCGGCGCCTTGCGACACCGGCAGGCGCCTTAACACCAGGGTGCGGGCAGACAGGGTGTCGATCGCAAGCGTCCCGCGCAGTAGTTGTCCACCATCCACAGCGAGCGCCGCGTCGTCGATCTCGAGCCAAGTGCCGTCCGCGTTTCTCGCAGCTCCAGGTGCGCCAGCCGCGGCGCCAACGGCAGCACGCCGCCCAAGCCCGACAACTTCACCTGCCCGCCGCTTGCCTGTTCGATCCCGCGCACGATGAGTCCGCGCCCGGTCTCGGTGTTGGCGGCCAGAAACAACACGACGCCCAACGTCATCGGCAGCACGAAGAGAAACCACAGCTGGTTCAACAGTCGCTGCATGGTCAGAAGGCCTGCCCGATGCCGATGTAGAGTTGCACCGGCGCATCGCCGCTGCTCGGATCGAGCGGTGTCGCGAGATCGACGCGCAGCGGCCCAACCGGTGTGAAGTAGCGAACGCCCAGACCCACGCCGATCGCTAGCTCGCCGCTGCCGGGAACGGCGCTCTCGGAGACTGACCCGGCATCGACGAAGGCAGCGCCGCCCCAGTGCAAACCAAAGCGTTGGCGCAGTTCCAGCCCCGCCTCCAGCAGGCCGTCGCCGCCTGCCGGCTTGCCCGGGGCGTGCGCGGCCAATGGACTGGAAGGGATAACCGCGGACCGAACCGCCGCCGCCGGCATAGAAGCGCCAGTCCGGCGGGACCTCGTCGGCGGCAGCGCCGAGGATACTGCCGAGCACCAGCCGCCCGGCCAGCACGGAGCGGCCCGCGCCGGCCTCGTCGGCGATCAGCGGGGCAAGATCGACATAGCCCGCTCCGGCTAGGCGCGCCAGCACGAAGCCGTCGGCATCGCCTTCCAGAACGCGCGTCGGGCTCAACTGTGCCGTGGTGCGCACGCCGCGTAACGGGTCCAGTGGGTTGTCGATCGAGTCATAGCTCAGGTTCAACGGCAGAGAGAACAGTTGATAGTCCTGCGGCGGGGCGTCCTGACTAATCCGTGCGCGCTCGTAGGCGAGCCCGGCGCTGGCGGATAGCCGGGAACTGATGCGTCGCTCCAGCGCAACCCCAACGGTATGTGCGTCGCGGTCGTAGGCGTCCAGGTCTTCCCGCACCGCGCCGAGGTCCAGTCGCAGGTCGAGATCGCGCAGCCAGAGATCTGGGATGCGCAGGGCGGCGTTGACGAGCCAGCTCAAATCATCCGCCTGGTTCCCGGCTAACTGCCCGACATCGCCACGCAGGGTAAGCTGCTCGCCGCTGCCGAAGAGGTTGCGGTGGGTCCAGGAGGTCGACAAGGTGGCACCTTCGTCGCTGGAGAAGGAGCCGGCCACACGCACCACGCGCTGCGGGCGCTCGGCGACCTCAAGGGTCAGGGGCAGGCGCCCGTCGGCATCAGGCACCGTGCGGTGAACCGCCAGGCCAGCACGCCGGATGCCAGCAGATCGCGTCGGGCCGCCTCCAGCCGACTCGGGCTGAACGGCTCGCCCGGCGTCAGACCCAGACGACGGCGCACCGCGTCCTCGCGTAGCCGGGTCAGGCCGATGATTGAGATCGGACCGATGGTGACGCGGGGGCCGGGTTCCGCGGTATAGACGACATCCATGGTCCGGGTATCGTGGTCGACCAGCGCATCCGGCGGCGGTACCCGCGCCAGCGCAAAGCCATCCTCCTGCAGCGCGTCCAGCACCGCTTGCCCGGCGGCCAGCACGGCGGTGGCGCTGGCGGGCTGGCCTGGGGTCAGCGCGAACGCCGCCCGTGCACTCTCCGGCACCGTGCCGTCGAGCCGGACCAGGCCGACCGAATACCAGGTCGGCCCCCGATCGATGGCGTTGACCGGCACCGCCGCGTTGGCGGCATGGCTTCGAGCATGCCCAGCAGGGCCGGGTCGTCGCTGCCGCGCCCGGCGACCGAGGTCTGGATGAGGGCGTCGTAATAGCCGAAGCTGCGCAGCACGCGGTCGAAACGCGCGGCGTCGGACTCGGCACGGGTGAGCAACGCGAACGGGCCGACCGGCGCGCGCTCCCGCAGTTCGGCAAGCGGCGAGGCATCGGCGATCGCCTGATCGAGCGATGCATCGCCGGTCGGTGTGATCGTCAACGGAGACCGGATAGAGGATCGGCAGCAAACGCGGCGGCCCCAAACGCGAGGCCGATACCGACCAGCGCACCCCGCAACCGCCGCTGCCAATCATCGGTGTCCGGCATGTCGTGCGGCTCGATAAACAATGCTTCGATAAGGACGGACGACGAACCTCGGGCGCAAAGCCGCGATTATTCCGAACAACCTGACACATGCTTGCGGGATACGCTTGGCGCCGCCGAGCGACGAAACGGCGGAACATCCGATCGTGTTGCCCTTCGCACTCGGCTCCCTCTGGCCGGTCAGGCTGATTCTTAAAACGGATCTCTGCGCGGTCCCACGCCGGCTGCCGCCCGCCCCTCGGAACGTGGGAGCGATTTGCAAACGCGATGGCAACTGCAGCGGTTGCCTGCGTTGCCTCATCGCGGCTGCAAGCCGCTCCCACAGTGAGTTTTCGCGGCTCCGAGGCGCCGGAGCGGAAATACGCGATCTTGGCCGCAGAGTGCCCTGGTCGGCGTCGCGTCAGCAGGCGGTCCGGGCGCACTTGGAGCGCAATCGGATGTTGGCTTGACGCGGGGTTTTGCGATAGTTTCAGGTCTTGAGGTCACCGCACCGCCTGGCTGAACTACCCCGAGGAGTCTGACGCCATGAAAATGGAGTCCGCGCTGCCGCTCACCGTGGTCAGCGCCATCCTGGTCCTGCTCGTCGGCCGATGGCTGATCGGACGCATCGGTTTTCTCGCCTATTACAACATCCCCGAGCCGGTGGTCGGTGGTCTGCGTTGCCATCAGCTTAACGCTACGCCCATCGGGACCGGCGCCGAGCTGACCTTCGACATGAGGCTCAATACGCCACTGATGCTGATCTTCTCCACGGTGGGTCTTGGCGCCAACGTGCGCACCCTCGCCAAAGGCGGGCCCAAGCTGTTGGTTTGCTCGCGGCACTGCTACTCGCGCTGATACTGCAAAATGTCACTGGCGTCACGATGGCGAACGGTCTCGACATGCACCCGCTATTCGGACTGTTGGCGGGCTCATCACGTTGACCGGTGGACACGGCACCGGCGTGCCTACGGCGAGATGTTCGGCGACGTTTCAACGGGCTCCAAGGTACGATCGAGATGGCGATGGCCTGCGCCACCTTCGGACTGATCTGGGCGGCGTGCTCGGCGGGCCGGTCGCCAATGGCTGATCCGCCGCAATACGCTGCAGCCCGACGAAGACGCCGGACCTTGCACGGCCCCGTACAGTGCCAGAGGACAAGCGTCAACCGCTGAGCCCGGAATCCTTGATCGAAACCATGCTCATTTTCATCTTGTGCATGGGCGTCGGTGGGCTCAGGCCCAGCACCTGGTTCCCCGGCATCACCCTGCCCACCTTCGTCTCGTTCCTGCTGGTTGGCTTCGTCGTGCGCAACGACCTGACCTCACCAATGTCTACCACGTGAACGGACCCACGGTGGACTTGTGGGGCACGTGGGCCTGTCGTTGTTCCTGGCGATGGCCCTGATGTCGCTGCGGCTCTGGGAACTGGTGAACCTGGCCCTGCCGATTCTGGTCATCCTCGCCGCCCAAGCCGTGCTGGCCGTGTTGTTGGTGGTGTTCCTGACCTTCCAGGTGATGGGCCGCAACTACGATGCGGCCGTCATCGCCGCCGGCCAATGTGGCTTTCAGCTCGGCGCCACGCCGACCGCCATCGCCAACATGCAGGCGGTGACCAGCCGCCACGGCGTCTCGCCGACGGCCTTCCTGCTGGTGCCGATCATCGGCGCCTTCCTGATCGATATCTGCAACGCGCTGGTCATCCAGGGCTTTCTGGCGTTGCCCTGGTTTGGGTTCTGAGCATGAGTAATCTTCACCGAATCGCCCTTGTCCTGGTCGTCTGCGTGCTTGGGTTGCTGACGGCCGGCTGCGCCGAGGCCCCGGATGAGACGCGCGTCGCGCAGATCGTGGAACAGCGTCTGACCCAGGCCCTCGGCGCCGATGCCGTCGAGCTGAGCAGCCTGCGACGCCTCGGCAGCGGGCCGTTGGATGCCGGGGCAGACGGCAAGCCGCGGCGCATCGTCTATTACAACGCGGTGCTCACCCTTGCCCGCGATCTGGACGCTTCGTCCTCGGATACGCTCAACGTCGCGGCGTTCTCGAATCTGCTGGGCGCAACCCAGCAGGGCATAGCGGGGCTGGACCAGGATGGCAACAGCGCCGGCGACCAGATCTAC
>CAVOSE010000038.1:0-87007 GCA_963698775.1 uncultured Gammaproteobacteria bacterium | reverse complement strand
GTAGACCTGGGGCCGATCGACGCTAACATCGTCAAGGAGATTGGGGCGCCAGCACCCTTGAGCCAGTAGTGGCAACATCAAAAGCGGCCGGCGAGCGCGATCGGGCCGCTGGGGGGGCGACGTACCTACGCGGATCGCGGTTACCACGACGAGGCCGTTCCGGGTTAGGCTTGGCCTCGGGTTACCGCCGTGTGCCATGGCCCGCCACCCCCACAAATCGTGTCAATGCGTTCGCCACCTTATCCGAGCCGTCATGTCATCTACCACCTATCCCATCAAACCCGGCGACTGGGATCGCTCCGGGGCCAATTTCATCGATGGCGGCGTCAACTTCTGCTGCTTCTCACGCCATGCGACGGCGGTCGAATTGCTGTTGTTCGAGCGCGACGACAGCATCGAGCCCTTTCTGACCATTCAGCTCGACCCCAAGGTCCACCGCACCTTTTTCTTCTGGCACGTCCTGGTGGAAGGCCTGCCGGACGGCGTGTTCTACGGTTGGCGCATGGACGGCCCGAACGACACCGCCGACAGCGGGTGCCGCTTCGATCGTGACAAGCTGCTGCTCGACCCCTGGTGCCGCACCGTCAGCGACCGGCTCTGGGACCGGCAACGCGCCTGCCTGCCCGGCGACAACCTGGCCACGTCGATGCGCTCGCAACTGGTACGCGACGACTACGACTGGGAGGGCACCACGCACTGCCACATGCCGCTGGTGGACGCGATCATCTACGAGATGCACGTCGGCGGCTTCAGCCGACACCCGTCCGCGGACACCGAACACCCCGGCACCTACCGGGCCGTGATCGAAAAGATCCCATACCTGCAGGCGCTGGGGATCACGCATGTCGAGCTGCTGCCGATCATGGCCTTCGACGTGCAAGATGTGCCGCCCAAGACCGCCAGCCTGGGCCTGTCGAACTACTGGGGCTACAGCACCCACAGTTTCTTTGCACCGCACCCGCACTACGCCTGCGAGCCGGCGCGCGCCCGCGACGAGTTCCGCGACATGGTCAAGGCGCTGCATCGTGCCGGCATCGGCGTCATCCTGGACGTGGTCTTCAACCACACCGCCGAGGGCGGCGCCGACGGTCCGACCATGAACTTCCGCGGCATCGACAACGAGATCTTCTACCACCTGGACTTCGCCGACCGCAGCCGTTATCGCGATTACACCGGCTGCGGCAACACCGTCAACTGCAATCATCCACTTGTCACGCGCTACCTGATCGACTGTCTGCACTACTGGGCCCACGACATGCACGTGGACGGCTTCCGCTTCGACCTCGCCAGCGCCATGGCCCGCGGCGAGGACGGCACGCCGGAGCATCATGCGCCGGTGCTCTGGTCCATCGAACTGTCGCCGGAGCTCGGTCGCGCCCACATCATCGCCGAGGCCTGGGATGCCGCCGGGCTGTATCAAGTCGGCGACTTTCCCGGCTTTCGCTGGGCGGAATGGAACGGCCATTACCGCGACGTGATCCGTGCCTTCGTGCGCGGCGACCAGGGTCTGATCGCCGACGTGGCCACGCGCATCGCCGGCTCCAGCGACCTGTATGAAGCACGCGGCCGGCTACCCGCCAACGCCATCAACTTCATCACCTGCCACGACGGCTTCACGCTGAACGACTTGGTCAGCTACAACGAAAAGCACAACACCGCCAACGGCGAGGACAATCGCGACGGCCACAACCACAATCTCAGCTGGAACTGCGGCGTCGAGGGTCCCACCGACGACCCGGACATTCTGGTCCTGCGCCAGCGCCAGGCGAAGAACTTCATGGCCATCCTGATGTTGAGCCAGGGTGTGCCGATGCTACTTGCGGGCGACGAGGTGCTGCGCAGCAAGGCCGGCAACAACAACACCTACTGCCAAGACAACGCCCTGTCGTGGTTCGATTGGCGCCTGGCCGACGACAACCGCGACATGCTCGACTTCACCCGTGCCATGATCGCCTTTCGCCGGCGGCATCCGACGCTGCGGCGCGATCGCTTCCTGACCGGAGAGCCGGACGCCGCAGGCGGTATACCGGACATCACCTGGCACGGCCAGAGCCTCAACGCCCCCGACTGGGGCGATGACAATACCCGAACACTCGCGTTTACCCTGGCGGGCCTGGACGATGACGAAGAACATCTCCACATCATGCTCAACATGTGGGACGACGCGCTGGAGTTCGCGCTGCCGCGCATCGACGCCCGCCGATGGCACCTAGCGGTGGATACCGTGGCGAGCCCATCGGTGCACGGCCTGGATCAGCAGCAGCTCGTCCACGGCGACAAGCTGCGGGTCGCCGGACGCAGTGTCGTCGTGCTGGAATCGCGATAACTTGGCATTGGCGATATCGCTATCGCTATCGTTGTCGTTGTCGTTGTCGTTGTCGTTGTCGACTATCCGACCACGATTACGACAACGACAACGAAACGCTTCAATCCCGTGCTCAATGCGAAGGCACTCGCGCAACGCATCGCCACCAATGATCCACCTGACTAGAGAGGAGTGACCAGCATGCAACTCGGAATGATCGGCCTCGGGCGCATGGGCGCCAACATGGTCCAGCGCCTGATGGCCGCCGGCCACGACTGCGTCGTCTACGACCAAAACGCCGACGCCGTCGCGGCGCTGGTTGCAGAGGGCGCCACCGGCGCGTCGGACATGGCCGACTTCTGCGCCAAGCTGACGCTGCCGCGGGCGGCCTGGATTATGGTGCCGGCGGCGGTCGTGGACCGGGTCATCGCCGACCTCAAACCGCACCTGCAGGCGGGCGACACCATCATCGACGGCGGCAACTCCAACTACAAGGAAGACATCCGCCACTCGGAGTCGCTGCGCGACGCCGGCATCCACTTTCTCGACTGCGGCACCTCCGGCGGCGTCTGGGGCAAGGAGCGCGGCTACTGCCTGATGATCGGCGGCGACACCGAGGCCGTACAGCGCCTCGACCCGATCTTCGCCACGCTGGCCCCCGGCATCGGCGACATCGAACGCACGCCGGGGCGCTCCGGCGAACCCGGCACTGCCGAGCGGGGCTATCTGCACTGCGGCCCAAGCGGCGCCGGACACTTCGTCAAGATGGTCCACAACGGCATCGAGTACGCGTTGATGGCCTCCTATGCCGAGGGCCTCAACATCCTCAAGCACGCCGGCGTCGGTCGCCAAGACCACGTGGTGGACGCCGAGACCGCGCCGCTGGAGCACCCGGAGCATTATCAATACGACATCGACCTGGCCGACGTCGCCGAGGTCTGGCGCCGCGGCAGCGTCGTCGCCTCTTGGCTGCTGGACCTGACCGCCATCTCGCTGCTCGGCGACCAAGACCTGAAGCAGTTCAGCGGCCGCGTGTCCGACTCCGGCGAGGGCCGCTGGACTTGTCAAGCCGCCATCGAGACCGGCACCCCGGCACCGCTGCTGACCACCGCCTTGTACGAGCGCTTCACGTCTCGCGGCGAGGGCGAGTTCGCCAACAAGATCCTGTCGGCGATGCGCTATCAGTTCGGCGGCCACCACGAAAAGCCCGAGTCCTGACTAGATCGCTTGATGGCGCCGAATGCTTGCAGATGAGTCAAGTTTCGACGCAGCGTAGGTCCGGCGAAGGCAAGGATCCTCGAAATCGGGATCGGGATCGGGATCGGGTCGCTTGGCGCACGTTTCGATTTCGATTTCGATAGCGACACCGATAGCGATACCGATGATCACGACTCGTTGGTCTTAGGCGAGGCCTCGCTAGAAGTCGGCGCCCCCAAACAACGCCAACGCACAACAACAGGAACCAGACCATGTCCCTGACCCAAACCGACTTCGCCCAAGCCGCGCCGGCACCGCCCAACGTGATGATCATCTTCGGCGCCGGCGGCGACCTGACCAAGCGCAAGCTGATCCCGTCGCTGTACCACCTGTGCGCCGCCGAGCTTCTCCCTGAGAGCTTCGCCATGCTCGGGCTGGACCGGCTCGATCTCGACGACGACAGCTTTCGCGAACTGATGGCGGATCAGATCGACAACCATGTCGGCGAGGTCTTCGACAAGAACGTCTGGGACCGGCTGGTGCAGCGCATCCATTACATGAAGATCGACATGCTCTCCGGGGCAGACTACGAGCACGTCTGCGAGCGCCTGTCGCGCATCGACGCCGAGCGTGACACCGAGGGCAATTACCTGTTCTACATGGCCGTGCCGCCGAGCATGTTCCGGCCGGTGACAGACCACTTGGGCGAGGTCGGGCTGCTGCACGAGACCGAGGACGACTGGCGCCGGGTAATCATCGAAAAGCCCTTCGGCCACGACCTGGAATCCGCCATCGAACTCAACAACGACCTGCACCGCAACATGGACGAGGACCAGGTCTACCGCATCGATCACTATCTGGGCAAGGAAACAGTCCAGAACATCATGGTGTTCCGCTTCGCCAACAGCTTCTTCGAGCCGCTGTGGAACCGCAACCACATCGACCACATGCAGATCACGGTCGCCGAGTCGGTCGGCGTCGAGCATCGCGGCGCCTACTACGAAGAAGCCGGCGCCATGCGCGACATGATCCCGAACCACCTGCTGGTGCTGCTCGGTTTTCTGGCCATGGAGCCACCCAACTCGTTCGAGGCCAAGGCCCTGCGCGACGAGGTCAACAAGGTGCTCGATGCCATCACGCCGTTGACCCCGGAGCAGGTGTTGACCCACGCGGTGCGCGGCCAATACGGCGCCGGCACCATGCCCGACGGCGAACAGGTGGCGGCCTATCGCTCGTCGAAGGGCGTCGACCCCAAGTCGCACACCGAGACCTTCGCCGCCATCAAGCTCACCATGGACAACTGGCGCTGGGCCGGCGTGCCCTTTTACCTGCGCACCGGCAAGCGCCTCACCGCGCAATACACCGAGGTCGCCATCCAGTTCAAGAAGGCGCCCACCATCATGTTCCAGAACACCGATGTCGAGGATGTCACGCCGGACATGCTGGTGCTGCGCATCCAGCCCAACGAGGGCATCCAGATGAGCTTTAGCGCCAAGGTGCCAGGCCCGACCATGCGCGTCGGCACCGTCAACATGGACTTCTGCTACGAGGACTACTTTGGCAACAAGCCCGCCACCGGCTACGAGACCCTGATCTACGACTGCATGAAGGGCGACGCGACGTTGTTCAAGCACGCCGACACGGTCGAAAAGGGCTGGGAAATCGTACAATCGGTGCTCGACGTCTGGGCTGCCCTGCCCCCCCGCGACTTCCCCAACTACGACGCGGGCACCTGGGGCCCCTGCGCCGCCGGCGACCTGACTAAGCACGACGGCCGGCTCTGGCGGCGCATTGCCACACCCAAGCACAACGGGCGCTGAACGGCACAGCAACAGACCTTCGTCCAGGTCGGTGTTCGGCTCGGGACGATGCATACCGCGGACAATACCGACGACCTTAAGGAGCCCCAACCCATGTCGGACTTAGAGATCCTCTGCGAACACAAGCCATCCCCAGCCAAGCTCGATGTGCTTGGCGTTGAGGACTGGCCGATTTGGAAAAAGGAGCCGTCAACGTTCCCCTGGACCTACGGCGAGTCGGAGACTTGCTACATCGTTCGCGGCCGTTTCACGGTGACGCCAGAAGGCGGCGAACCTCAGGCCTTCAGCCGCGGTGACCTGATCACCTTCCCGGCGGGAATGTCGTGCACCTGGGCCATCACTCAGGCCGTCGAAAAACACTATACCTTCGGCTGAGCTGGCCGCGATTGGCTAGTCGACGGGCTCATTCATGCTGCCCAACTGATAGCCGATGAGGTCCACCGATACGTAGCGAAAGCCGAACGCGCGGATACCTGCATGGATGGCATCTGCATCTTGCAGCAGCCGCTCGCGCTCGTCGGGGGCCACTTCCAGGCGCGCTAGATCGCCATGGCTGCGCACCCGCACCCAGTTGAAGCCGCGGGCGCTCAAAAAGCGCTCGGCCTCCTCGATCTGTTGCAGACGCTCCATCGAGACGCGTTCGTCGAACCGCAGCCGGGTCAGCAGACAGGCATTGGTTGGCTTGCGCCAAGTCGGCAGACCAAGTTCCTTCGACACACCGCGAATCATGTCCTTGCCGATGCCGTCTTCGATGAACGGGGAGCCGATGCCGAGTTCGCGCGTTGCCCGCAGTCCTGGGCGAAAATCGTCCAGATCGTCGATATTGCTCGCATCCAGCAAGATCTGAAAACCGAGCTCGGCAGCCCGCGCGCGCAGCAGGCCGTACATCCCGTGCTTGCAGCGATAACAGCGATCCGGTGGATTGCTCTCCATGCCCTCGGGCATGTCCATCTCGACCAGTTCATGGCGGACGCCCAATTCCGCCGCGATACCGATTGCATCGCCAATCTCCTCGCGGACCATGTACGGCGTCACCGCGGTGAGCGCGATAACATGATCCGCACCGAGGGCATTGCGGGCAGTGGCCAGCATCAATGTGCTGTCCGCGCCACCGGAAAATGCCACCGCGACGGCCTGATGGGCGCTGAGTCGATCGCACAGCGCCTGGTAGCGTTGATCCATTGTTCTTCCTCCGCTCCGGCTCGCGCTGCCGGATTCAGTATGGTGCTGCCCGGTCGGTGCCAAGGAGATACCGATTCATTGGCCCTCCTAGCCAAAAATCAGACGGGGCATCCTACCCCGCAAGGGAAACACTGGTAGATCAGCGTTTCCCTCGTTGGCCGAGCGCGATCAGTATACGGACTTCAGGCACGCGCGCCTCAACAGTGGTGGAATTGGGGGTGAAGCGTCGCCAGGACATTGCGCCAGATCAGTGATTTCAGCGATTGGCACCGCGCGCTCGAACCGGCACAATGACGGGGGTGCGGTCTCGCCTCCTGGCGGTACCGGACGCTATATCAAATCGGGCCGGGGCCGAACCCCTGCCCCCGACAACAACACCCGCCGAATCGCGGCGGGCACGAGAGGAGTGACAATCCGATGCGCTGTAAATCCCTGCCGCTGTTCGCCCTGCTGCTGACTATCGCGTTGGCACCGCTGACCCTCTTGGCGCAAGGCTTTTCGATCTCCGATACGGTGCTGAAGATGCCGTTGGCGGAAGACGTGAGCATGGACGACGCGGTCGATTCCATGAAGCTCCGCGCCAACTCACTGAACTTCAAGCTAGTCGCCCATCTGCCGCTATACAAGGAACTCGAAGCCATGGGCGTCGAGAGCAAGCGCATCGAGATCTTCCAGTTCTGCGACGCGCGCATCGCCAACGACATGGTCGCGTTCAACCCCGACTTCTCGGCTTATCTGCCGTGCCGCATCACGTTGATGGAAGACGGCGAGGGGCAGGCTTGGCTGGTCACGCTGGACCTCGGCAAGGTGATTCCAAGCGCCAACCTGACGCCAGAACTGCTGGAGAAGGCGGAATTGGTGCGAGACAACATTGCCTCGATCATGGAAGCGGGCGCCACCGGCGACCTATAGCTCAACTCACGCATGCGATGCGGCCGTCGTCGGGCTGAAGCCCGACCGACGGAGGCCGGTCTTTGGTGCACCGCGGCGGAAGTTCCGATACCTTTGCAGAGACCCTCGGCGCTGTGGGAGCGACTTGTAGTCGCGACCATCCCCGTCGCGGCGGTCGCGATCACAAATCGCTCCCACAAGCGCGGCTAGTCCCGGCATTTTTGCAGCGAAGCAGTAGATTGCTTGGGGGCACCGAATGCTTGCAGATGGGTCAGGTTTCCATGCGGCATCGGACTGGCGTGGCTCCTCGAAATCGAAATCGGGATCAAGCCAATCGCTACGATTTCGATACCGATACCGATACCGATACCGATACCGATGATCACGACTCGTCGGTCCGAGGCAAAGCCTCGCTAAGAATTGTTCAGAAACAACATCATTTGCCCCGCACCATAATCCCGATCAATCGAAATCGGTCTGCGCAAAGGCGTAGAACCGACTCAGCTTCTGCTCCCGCGTCCAGCGCAGATAGGCCGCAAACTGCTCCGCCATCTCCGAGGTCGGCAGCGGCATCTCCACTGACAGGTTCGGCGAGTAGTGAATCTGCTCTTGGCTCAGGCGCTCAAACGCCGCTAACCGGCTCAGCCCCTGCTCCTTGGTCCAGGCAAGATAGGCCTCGAACTGCTCCGCCATCGCCTCGGTCGGAAACAGATCGCTCGGGATCGCTGGGATAGCCGCCTCCGTCAGCGCCACCGCCGAGCTCTGGATGAGCGGGTCGTTCTGCTGGGCCATGGCAACCTGCTCGGCCGCCGCATCCGGGGCCGCGGCCATGACCAGGCTAAAACCGCCGGCGATCAAAGTGGGAAACAACATGGCAAAAACTCTCTTTGCGAAAATCATGCCTATATATTAGCGTTTACTTATGGAAAGACAATGTCGAGGCTGCGCGGAAGTGTGACGGTCGGTGTCCGTACTGCAACCAAGTGTTACTGAACCCACAGCATGGGATCGACCATGGAGCGCATGGGTAAGTGGATGCCTTGGTAGCAGCAGCCACGCGAGCGGGCCGTATGTGCACCAGGACGCCAGACCCACGGCAGCCGGCTGCCAGCAAGATCCCGGTCCCGGACCTGCTGCAGGCATTCGGTCCAGTAGGCCCCGCGCAGCAAGGCCCGCCGCATCAGCGGCGGGCAGATAGGGTGAACATCATTCGGGATCTTTGACGCAGGGCGGCACCGTGCCGGGCTCGATACCGAGGGCGACGGCCAGGTGCTTGAATTGCAGGCTGAGGCCGCCGTCTTCCTGATCCAGGGTCGCGTCCATCCCCTCGCGCACCTGCTGTGACAACGACCAACCCAGCGGCGGCTCGACAAAGCTCGAGCGCAGTGCTGCCCGAGCGGCCTCGTCGGCACCGACCGCGTCCAATTCGCTGCGCAACACGGCTGCCAGCGGCACCTCGATCACGTCACCGCCCAGGGCCTCGACCAGGCGGGCAGCCTTGACCTCGGCCAGTCGCCCGCGCGCGTCGCGGGTATGCAGTAGGGTCTCGATCGGGGCGCCGACCTCGCTAACGGTGGCATTGAAGTCGCTGCCGGCAGGCTCCGCTGCCCCCGGGTTGCCGCGACGGCACAGATCCGGGGCACCCGGATCGTTGCGGATCAACAACAAGACCGGCTTGATCGGCGCCTTGGCCTGGGCCAGCAAGGCGAGCAGGTCCGCCATCGTCGCCGCGCCCGAGTTCTCGAAGTAGCCACCGTCGACCAGCCGTAGCTTGGCTGCGTCCTCGATCCGCACGCTGCCGGCAGGACTGACATAGGTGAAGCGGGCACTGGCACCCGCCGCCGCGCTGGTGCGGATCGCGCCGAGTTGATAGCGAGGCAGCAGTAGATCGATCACCTGGGGCAACCCCCCGACGCTCAGATTCGAGATGACCGCCCGCTGACCGCTGTCGACCGCGGTCGTGTTCAACAGCAGGCTCGGCAGCCGCTCGCCGTTGGGGCCGTCATACAGGGTCTGGAACGGGCCGCGAAAAAGACCCGCAGCATCATCGTCGGCAAAGGCCACCTCCCACGAGCGCTCCAGAAAACGCTGCCGATCGGCTAAGCCGATCGGGATCGGGAAAAAGCGCTGCGCAAGGTCCGGAAACAGCATGCCGGCAACCACCGGCGACAGAAAGTCCTGGCCCAGCATTCGGCGCGCCGGCCCCAGTAGACCCTCGCTGTCGGCGCGGTCGAGCTGCGCACGCTTGAGGCTGACGTAGACCGCGGCGCCGAGGCTGCCACCCGAGACCGTGCTCAGCGCAAACAGCCGATCGGTCACCGCCGCCCCCCATTTCTGCTCCAAGTAGGCCAGCGTCGACGCCGTCCAATAGGCGGCTCGGATACCCCCGCCCGA
The DNA here is from genome assembly GCA_963698775.1 of uncultured Gammaproteobacteria bacterium. Classification (GTDB taxonomy): domain Bacteria; phylum Pseudomonadota; class Gammaproteobacteria; order Chromatiales; family Chromatiaceae; genus Thiohalocapsa. The sequence continues at coordinate 77,218 of CAVOSE010000038.1, read as the reverse complement.
GGCCGTGACGAGCAGCAACGACGTGCGCTCGGCCTGCTCCGCGGGCCGTGCGTCGAGCCAGGTGTCGAGTCGCTGGACTGGTGTCGGGCGACCCGATGAGACGATCACATCGTCGGCGACACGTACCGCATGGTTATCGTTCCAGATGCCCGCCACCAGGGCCAGCAGCAGCACGCTGAGGGTCGCCGCGGGCATGCCCCGCGACATCGGTAGGTAGGTCAGGATACCGGTGCCGAACAAGCAAATGCCGCCAACGCCAAGCACCGCGATGGCCGGCGCTCCAAGCAACTGCGGCAAGAGCACCGGCACCAGCATGAACAGCAACAGCAGCGCGAACGACGCTAGCATAATCACGCGCACCCGCCACCGGTCCGCCGGATCGATATCGGCGCGCAGGTCTTCGATCATGTCCTCGGCCGCGACGCCGAACAGCCAGCGGCGCAGCACATAGAACAACAGCAGCAGCGCGGCCATGCCCAGATATAACCAGCCGAGCAGGGCCTCGCTGCTGTGCACCGTGGAGCCGATACCGAGAAAGGTCCAGCCAATCGCCGCCGGCACCACCGTACCGACCAGCCGCGGCCACCAGCGCCGACCGAATGCGGCATAGCGCCGATCCAACGGGTAGCCGGGATAATCGCGCCCCAGCAATAGGCGCGCGCTATACCAGAACGAGAAGGACACCAGCGCCGTGCCGACCAAGAACAACAGGTTCCACACGGCGCTGAGATCGCCGAGTCGGAAACCACGCTCCGCGGAGATGCGCAGCAGGTCTTGACCCTGCGACGTGAACGCGAACACCCCCACCAATAGAGCCGCACCACCAACGTTGAAGCCGATCAGCCAGGGAACGCGCAACCAGGAATTCCAGATCCATTTGCGCAATCGGATAAGGCCCGATTCCGGATTAGGGTCGGTCATGTTGAGAGCCTCCCGCATCTTGTCTCAGTACGAAGGACAGACCGACAGCACGGCGGCGCCTGTCCTACCCTCAAGTCCCCGCCGACATCGCTACTCAGTATAACGGCCGATGCTAAGCCTGCCGTGGGACGACGGCATCCGGTTGCACCAAGGACGAATAATGCCTGCCTAGCGAGGCTTCGCCTCAGACCGACGAGTCGTGACCATTCGATGGGCCTCGCTAGTCCGATGCCGCATCCAAACTTGACTCATCTGCAAACATTTTACGCCCCCAACCAATCTAGGACGGGCAGGGCAACGAAGCCCATCGCGATCGGGCGATTTGGACGGGAGGCCTGAACGGATACGTGATCAGCGCATCACTGGCGCCCACTCTCCGAATGATCCGGTTCAACGACAGCAACCCTCGCGGATTCAGTCCGCGCCCGCCGTGCCGGGCGGTACATGTCCGCCACCGTCGCGGCCGGGTGCACGAAGCTGCCGGGCGAGACGGCGCGCACCACGTAGGCGAGTTGGAATCGGGTCGGGTCGCGGCTGCCGCGTTCCAGCGCGGCGACGAAGCGTTCGGCGCGGAAGGCGACGTGGGCGGGTTCGTCGACGACGTTGAGCCAGGGCAGGCCGTCGATGGCGCCGGCGTTGAGCAGGTTGGGGTTGTCGATCTCGAAGCCGGCGGGTAGCGGGTCGTCAATGATGAGGCGTGCGGCCTCGGGGGCGTCGGCGCGAATGCTGAGCAGCACGACCAGGCGGGCGCCCTGCTCGACCCGTGACGGGTTGACACCGCGACCTTCGAGGTCGTAGTAGGCGCGTTCGATGACGTAGCCGTTACCGCCCGCGGGGGGCGGGTTCAGCGGTATGCCGGTGGCGGTGACCATGGCGGTGACCGGGCGGTCGCCAGCGTTGGCGATGCGCAGCGCCGCCGCGGCCAGGTCGACCTCGTCGAGACGGCGATAGTAGGGGCCGTCGTGCGGGCTGCCGTCGATGCTGAGCCGCGGTTTGGCGGCGCCGTCCATCAGCGCGTGGGCGGCGAGCAGCATCCAGGCCTGGTCTTGGGTGCTGGCGTAGTCGGTCTGGCTCCATGCCTGCTCCAGGCGCTGAGCCAGGTCGGCGAGGTCGATGGCGGTCGGGTCGGTCTCGGCGACCAGGGTCAGCAGTGCGGCCCCGTCGCGGACCGGGGAGCCGTAGTCGGCGCGCCAGCCGTCGGCGTTGCTCGCGGGCGTTGCTTGCCACAGCGCCAGCGCCGAGCGCATGGCGGTCGCGGCGCGTTCGCGCTCGCCGTAGAGCGCCAGCGCGGCGCCGAGTTGGGCGCGGGCCATCGGCGTGGCGAAGGCGTCGAGCCGGGTCTCCAGGTTCCAGCGCAGGTCGCCGATGGCGACACGGCCGTTGCGGGCGAGCACGTACAGCGCATAGGCGACGCCCTCGCCGCCGTGCTTGAAGTCCGCGGCATAGCCGAGCTGATTGCGCAGGTTGTCCAGCGCCAGCTCGAAGGCGGTCTGCTGCACCGCGTGGCCCTGCTCGCGGGCGCGGGTCAGGAAGTCCGTGACGTAGGCGTCCAGCCAGAGGTCGCTGTCGCCCGGTCCCCAGAGGCCGAAGCCGCCGCGGGAGGACTGGTTCCCGAGCACGCTGGCCGATGGCGTCGTCGATGCGTTTTTCCACCTCGGCATCGTCGGCATCGGTCGCGCGCCGGATCGGAGGCAAGCCCTGCCGACACGGCGACCCGATCCAGATACAGCAACGGCAGCGCCCGGCTGGTGAGCTGCTCGGCGCAGCCGTAGGGATAGCGGTCCAGCGCCTGCAGCACGCCCGGTACGTCGATGGCGCCGGCGCCGCTGATGGAGACCAGCCAGGCGCCGCTGCCGGGGGTGAAATCGACGTTGGGGATGAAACCGCCGCCCGCGTCGAGCAGGCCGCTGTCGAGGGTCAATGCGGCGCCGCCGGGCTCGAGCAGGGTCGCGGTGGTCTCAAAGACCGGCGGCTCCAGGTTGCGCACGCCGAGCACCAGGGTCTTGGTCAATTCGAGGCCGTCCGGCGTGACCAAGGTGATTTGGAGTTCGTTGTCACCGACGGCGGTGGCCTGGACCGGCAGGCTGACTTGCACGCGTCCGCCGTCGGGCACATCCACCGGCATCGGCGTGCCGTCGTTGTCGATGACGAGCCCGTTGCCGTTGCTGGTCAGCGCGACCTCCATCTGCCCGGCCGGGCCTTCGACATGGGCCAGTTCCAGCAGGATGCGGGAGCGGTCGCCGGGGGCCAGGAAGCGCGGCATCGCCGCCGAGATCACCACCGGGTCGCGCACCAGCACATCGTCCGCGGCATGGCCGACGCCGTCCGCGGACCAGGCCATGGCCATGACGCGCACGCTGCCGTTGAAGTCCGGCAGGTCGAATGCGACCGTCGCGCGGCCCTGATCGTCGACGCGCAGGATGCCGGAATGGAAGGCGACCAACGCCTCGCTCGGCGGCGGGCCGTCGAACTGCATCTGCGGGCCGCTGTCGCCGCCGGTGCGCAGGCGGCCGGGCTCGCCCTGCATGCGGTCGATGAGCCGCCCGTACAGGTCGCGGACGGCGAGCCCGAGTCGGCGCTGGCCGAAGTACCAGGCGTCCGGCGCCCAGGCATCGAAACGGGTCAGATTGAGGATGCCGATATCCACCGCGGCGACGGTGACGAAGGCCTCGCTGCCAGCGGGCAGGTTGCCGATGTCGACGCCGATCTGCAGCGGCTCGCGCGGCTTGCCGCGGTCGGCGACCTCAAGCCTCAGGTCCAGCCGTCGCTGCTCGGGGTCGACGCCGGCCCATTGCAGGCCGATGGCGCGCTTGGGCATGCGCCGGGCGGCCAGGTCCATGCCGCGATAGAGCACCGCGGTGATGTAGGCGCCCGGCCCCCAGTCCGCGGTGACCGGCAGTTCCACGGTGGCGCCGGCCTCCGGTACCTCGACCGGCTGCATCGCGACGATGCCGTCGTCGACCACCATCACCAGCGCCAGCCCCGGAAAGCGCGGTTCCAGACGCACGCGGGCGGTCTCGCCGATGCGATACTCGGCCTTGTCCAGCGAGACCTTGAGCGCATCCGGCGTGTCGAAGGCCTTGGGTGCGACATACCAGCCGGCCTCGAAACCGACGCTGGCGGGGACGACGCCGGTGGCGCCAAGGCCCGCATCCGTCTCGACGGCTGCGACCTCCAACTGATAGCCGCCCCAGTCGACGCGGGCCTCGATGCGATTCGCCGATTCGATCGGATCGTCGGCGCGTTAGGTCCAGCTCACCGCTGGCGACCCGCGCACGGCTGACGATGGGCTGAAATTTCCAGTCGCCGTCGGTCTGGTACCACTGATACGAGGTCTGCACCCGCGACAGCGTCCAGCGCAGCCCGGGCAGCGCGATGGGCGCTCGCCGGCCGCATCCAGCGCAATGACCTCGAAACCGGCGTTGCCGCCCTCCTCGACCGCATCCTCGAACAGCGGGCGGATGCCGATGCGCACCCGGCGATCGGCGATCGGCAGGGTCAGATCGCGCTCCACCGGTCGACCGCTGCCGTCGATGACGCGCACGTCGATCTTGGCCCGCAGCGGCTGGCTCGGGGTTGCCTGATCGGGCAGCGTCAGACCCAGGCGCGCGCGGCCTTGGGCATCGGTCTCGGCACTCGGGATCGGCTGGCTGACGGGCTGGATCTCCTCATCGACCAGCCCGAAGCGCCAACCCGGCCAGGCCGCGAGCCCGTCCGCCGGTTCGACCCGCAGCGTGCCCTCCACCGACAACTTCGCCGCCGGTGCGCCGTACAGAAAGCGTGCATCGACATTGATGGCGGGCGGATCGGCCGGGTCGAGCACATCGGCGGTGCTCTTCAGCGAGAAGTCGAGGCGCTCCGGCTCGAAGTCTTCCACCAGGAACGGCAACTGCGCCAGCACCTCGCCCTTCGGGTCGGCATAGACCTGCACCTGCCAGGTGCCGCGCATGGCATCGGCCAGCAGCGGCAGGTCGAGGCCGTGCCCGCCGAGACCCTGATCCGGCACCTGTAGGCGCAGGAACTCGACGCCATCGGGCCGCTTCACGACGAAGGTCAGCGGCACGCCAGCGACGGCATCGGCCTTGGCATCGCGCACCAGCGCGGTCAGCGCCACCGATTCGCCGGGGCGATAGATGCCGCGCTCGCTGACCAGATAGACATCCAGCGGCTTCGGTGCCGGGCGGCCGTCGACGCCGCGATCGCTGAGGTCGAACGGGCTCGCCTTGAGATCCAGAAAGCCGTAGTCGCCGTCGGCGGTCTCCGCGGTCAGCAAAGCCGGCGCGTTGCCGCCGCTGCCGCGCAGCAGGCCCGGCGCGAAGCGGGCATAGCCCTGCGCATCGGTCACCGCCTCGCCGAGCACCTGCTCGTTCAGCGCCACCAGCCGCAGGCGCACGTCGGCGACCGGGCCGGCGCTGGTCAGCGAACGCACCAGCGCGTGCAGGCCGTCGTTGCCGTCCAGCGCGGTCAGCCCTAGGTCCGAGACGACGAACCATTGCGTGGCCAGCGCGTCATCCTCGTCGACATCCCGCGGCCTTGCCGTCAGCACGTAGACGCCGGGGCCGATGCCGGCCGGTTTAGAACCCGAGCCAGCACCAGCACCGGATTCAACCCCGGCGTCGCCCAGCAAGGCCCCCACCGGCACCGCCGTGGTCACCTCGCGATTGAGCTCGGAGCGGACCTCGACCTGGCCCTGCCAGAGCCGCTCGCCGCGGCGCTCGGCGATATTGGCGGCGTCGTACTGCGACAGTTGCTTCAGCAGTTGTTCGTCGGCGACGTAGCCACCGAGGGCGCGATCGCCGATGCGATACAGCTCGGCCTCCACGCGTTCGGTGTTGACGGTGACCATCGGCAGCGCCGCATCGCCACCGCGGGGCAGCACGTAGGCGCGACCCGGAAAACGGACCGCGGCGGAGCGGTCGCGCACATAGACCTCCAGCTCCACCGCCTTCGCCAGACGCTCGCCGTCGTTGGCGGGCAGACCCGCGCGCACGACGATGCGATAGCGTTCGCCGTGGCGCACGCCGTCGATGCAGATCTGCTCGGCCTCGGGCTCGATGGCCAGGTCGTTGCGATCGAGCTGGATGAAGTCCGCCAGGTTCGCGCCGTCCCGCGCCAGCGGGTCCGAGAACTTGACGCAGATACGCGGGTCGCGCGCATCCGACGAGATGCTGTGGTCGACCACGCGAAAGCCGTGCTCGGCGACCAGTTCGTCCAGATGCGCGCGCAGCCGGGCGTCGTCCACCAGCGCCAGCGACGCGCGCTCGGCGCGGATCGCCGGACGCCAGGCATCGCGCCGCTCCAGCGAGCGGCCCAGCGTCGCCAGTGCCGTCGCGCGCTGCTGCACGGTGCTGGACTGAAGATAGGCGTTCACGGCAGCGCCGGTCGCCTCCTCTTGCGCACGCTGGCGCACTTTCCAGTCGTTGCCGTCCACCGCCAACGCGGCATCGGCCAGGCGCAACCACAGGCCTGGATCGTCCGGCGCCAACCGCAGCGCGACCCGGTACAGCGCGCCGGCGCGCAATGGATTACCCGCCAGCGACGCGGCGCGGGCATCGGCGACGATCTGATCGAAGCTGCCGTCGAAGCCGATCCCCGGCCGCGGCGACGCGCTCGCGCAGCCCGTCGGCCTCGTCGCGATAGCCGCTGGGCAGGAACGCCAGCTCGGAACGCCGCATGGCCAGCGCGTCCGCGGCATCCGGCGCGCCGGTGACGATGCGCCCCGAGACCGCGCCATCGAAGGCACGCAACTGACCATGGCCGCGCTTCAGAAAGCACCAACCCGCGTTGCGATTGAAGGTGAAGGCGCCGCAGCGGGTATCGCCCAGACAGGCCTGCTCGCACTGCGCCTGCGTCACGTCCTGCAACGTGTCGTAGTCCAGCCCGAAGAAATCGGCACCGTCGATGATCACCAATCGGCGCGGGGGCTGCGCCTCGTCCGCCCAGGACGCGATCGGCCCGATCAGGGCCAACAGCGGCAGCACGACGAGTCGCAACAGGCGATAGCAGAGATAGCACATGGTCGGATCGGGGCTCGCTCGTGGACGGTTTGCGTTCCGCCTCAGTCTAGCCCAAGCCGCCGGTCTACGAGGAATCGACCTCATCCGCCAGCGCCTGCAACGCCGCGCGATCCAAGAGCCGGATGCGCTGCCCGTCGACGGCAATCACGCCGTTCTCCGCCAAGCGCCGGGTGATGCGCGACCAGGTCTCCGGTTGGATCGACAGTCGTGAGGCCAGCACCGACTTGCGCACGTCCAGAGCCATTGCGCCCTGGTCAGCCGGCAACCGCGCCAGCAGCCAACGGGCCACGCGGGCGGTGGCGGAGACCAGCGTCAGACTGTCGATCTCGGCGATCAGCGCATGCAACCGCCGGCTCAGGTCGCCAAGCAGCGCGAAACAGGTCTCCGGTGACTCACGCAACATTGCGGCAAAGTCCGCCGCGTCGATCGCGACCAACCGCGCCGGGCTCAAGGCCGCCGCGCACACCGGATAGCGTCCGGTGCCCATGAACAACAGCGCCTCGGCGAAGGTCTGCCCCGCACCGATGAACTCGATGACCTTCTCATCGCCGTCCGGCGACAGCCGGAACAACCGCATCTGCCCTGACTGCACAAAAAAGAACCGAGTGGCCGGATCATCCTGACTGAACAACCACTCCGCCTCATCAAGCGCCAAGGTCGTCGCATGGGCGATGACCCGCTGCAACTGCGCATCGCTCAGAGCAGCCAACAGCGGCGCCCGTCTTAAGTCAGTAGGCATCATCGGTAATCAAGATCCCGCCGCCATAACTGCGTCCCGCCAAGATTCAGCCGCGGAGTATACCAATCCGTCGTTGACGCATTGGCTGGCGGTTTGGCGGCGTTCTCGACTACCGGCACGCACGCTGCGATCCGCTTCGACTGGCGGTCTTAGCCAACGACCACAACAACGGCAAGGACGGGAAGGACAACGGCGCCACGGATGGTCGCTTTCGCGAGCCTTGAAACGTTCGGGACGGGGTTACGAACCCCGTCCCGCTAGCCCAGTCCAGCTAGGGAGCTTCGTAGCCAGAGAAGCTGGAGCTTCGTCGCGGAGGGCGGACCTTGTTCAGAGATCGCGCCCATTCAGCGATCGGGCCCAGCGCGTGCGTCGGCAGAGCACACCCACCGTACCTATTGTCCTGGCGCCGAGCTCGGATGTCGCAACCCCGTGCGCCGTTCTTGGGTTCAGGGTCCATCAGGTCGGGGGCGCATCCGGCCAATAATCCTCATCAAGTAGCTCGGGCTCGTGGAAGGGACATTCCGCCGGGAAGACAACCGCCTGGAGACCGGTTTCTTTGGTTGCGATCCGCAGGGCATCGGGATAAGCCAACTGGACGGCTTCCGCGAAAAACGGTTTCAAACTTGGACTCAGGCGAAACTCACGAAGGAGCTGAACACGCTGCTCAACAATCGACCCACGCCAGCTCGACGTGCGATGCTCAGGCTGATACCGCCACTTGAGCAGGTGCGCGATGAGAATGATGAGGCGGCTGACAAGCTCATTGCGTTCCCTTCTTCCCATCGCCTCCAGTTCCTCAACCAGGTGAGCCGTATCGAGATCATGGAACTTGCCTTGGCGAAGCAAGGCCACTTGACCCTCAATCCAGGCGGCGTAGTCCGTCTCGTAGATGTCGTGCTTGGCCTGCATGTCGTCTCTTGCAATAGGCATAGGATATTGGTCGCAACGCTATCCGCTGCCCGAGCTTGCCGTCAAGTTCGCGATACGCAGGTTTCGGCCAAATCGATGGCCGAGTGGCCCTGCTCGAAGGCAAACCCCGTCCCGCTAGCAGTTGGCGTCAATCGCCAGAGAGCAACCGGCGGGACTGTCTCTCGAAGCTGGAGCTTCCGGGCGGGGTTACGAAGCTGGAGCTTCGTAACCAGAGAAGCTGGAGCTTCGCCGCGGGGGTCGCGAAGCTGAAGCTTCGCGACCAGGGCAAAGCGGGCGCCGAGCGCTCGTCGGTCTGAGGCATCGCCGTGCTGGTAGCTGCCGACCGGCCCCGGCGCAGGCACGGCAGGCGCAGCCGCCGGCGCTCCGGCGCCGGCAGCCACGCCTGCCGAGCCCGCGCCTCCTGCCTTGCTTGCCTACCTGGGGGAAGGCCCTCGGGCAAGACGGAAGCCGAAGCGCTGGTCGCGGTAGCCTGGCTCGTTGGCGTAGCGGTTCGCCGACCGGCACCACCGGGCGTTGCTGTACCAGTTGCCACCACGGAGCACGCGCTCGCGGCCTGCGGCGCGATGGCGGGGATGGCGGGGATGGCGGGGATGGCGAAGAATTTTTGCTTCATGGACGCTTGATCCGCTGGATGAGCTTCCTGAGTAACAATTTAGCCCGGCGGCGGATGCGCTGCGCTTATCCGCCCTTGTATCTACAGGATCTGCGCTCGTCGTTGTCGTCCTTGTCGACCGATCGTTCCGGCGCTCCAAAGCCGCGTCTCGCGCAGCGAGGCCCGACCCGCCCGATCAGGCGCCGACCGCGACCCGCAGGTCCGCTGCGGCATCGTTGCCGGTCAGACGTAGGTCGTAGGTATCCTGCAAGATCTTGAACACGTTGGGGCTGATAAAGGCCGGCGGCTTCGGGCCCAGGGTGATGCCCTTGACGCCCAGGTGCAGCAGGGTCAGCAGCACCGCGACGGCCTTTTGCTCGAACCAGCTGATCACGAGCGTCAGCGGCAGATCGTTGACGCTGCACTCGAACGCCTCGGCCAGCGCCACGGCGACCGCAATGGCGCCGTAGGCGTCGTTGCATTGGCCCATATCCATCAGGCGCGGCAGGCCCAGGTGCTCGCCATAGTCGTGCTCGCGGATGCGGAACTTGCCGCAGCCGAGGGTCAGAATAAAGGAGTCCGGCGGGGTCGCCAGGGCGTAGTCGGTGAAGTAGTTGCGACCCTTCTCGGCACCATCGCAGCCGCCGATGACGAAGAAGCGACTGATCTGGCCGGCCTTGACCGCGTCGACGATAGTCTGCGCCTGGTCCAGCAGCACGGTGCGATGGAAGCCGACCGTTGACTCGCCGGTGACCCGGTCGACGCAGGGCTCGCACTCGCGCACCGCGGCGATCACCGGGGAGAAGTCGCCGTCCTCGATGTGCTGTCCGTCCGGCACCGCCACCGCATTGGTGGTGAACAGCCGGCCCTTGTAGCTCTCCGGCGGGATCAGCACGCAGTTGGTCGTGCCCACCACCGGCCCCGGAAACGCGGCGAATTCCTTCCTCTGCTCCTGCCAAGCGCTACCGTAGTGACCGGCGAGGTTCGGATGTGCCTGGAACTTCGCGTACATGTGCGCCGGCAACATCTCGCCGTGGGTGTAGACGTTGATATCGGTGCCCTCGACCTGTTGCAGCAGGTGCCATAGGTCCAACAGGTCGTGCCCGGTGACCAGGATGCCGGGGCCGGCCTTGGTGCCTTCGGTCACCTTGGTCGGCGCCGGCTTACCGAAGCGCTCGATGTGTCCCTCGTCGAGCAGTTGCATCACGCGCAGATTCATCTCGCCGCACTTGAGACAGAAGCCGAGCAGGGTCTGCATGTCGAAATTGACGTTGGTCATGGTCGCGAACAGGGCCTCCTCGATGAAGGCCGAGACCTGCTCATCGTGCTTACCGAGGCGCCGGGCGTGGGCGGCGTAGGCGGCCATGCCCTTGAGCCCGTAGAGCAGGGTCTCCTGCAGGGACTGGACGTCTTCATCCTTGCCGCACACACCCACGGCGTTGACGCAGGCGGTTTCACGAAAAGTCTGTTCACATTGGTTGCAGTGCATGCTGGCCTCGATCGACGAAGAAAATGACATAAGGGTCGGCACCCATTGGACACAGGGCACGGCGCTGTGGTCGGCTGCCGGCGCGGACTATGCGGCCCCCTTCGGTCGATGGCCTTGACCCGAATCAAGTGGCCCAGGCCGGGATTGATCCAGCGCAACGGAAGCACGATCCGTCGGCAGTCTTGATGCGAATCAAGGTTGCGTCACACGGCTCGTTACAGATTGCACTGGCCGTGTCGCGTTTAGACCTGGTGGGCGCTGTGGTGAGAACGCGGGCCCAAGCCAAACCGGTAACCTAACTGGCGCCAAGCTGGCCCCAAGCCGGCGACGGCGTCGGTCGTCGCAACGCCGATGACCAACGCGTGAAACACGGCAGAACGATCACCCCGGTCACCACCCGAGACGCCGGGGCTTGCTGAGCAACCAGACAGGAGGAGTGCAAGATGTCGAATTCGAGCCGAGGGCCCACCCTTGCCATCGTGGGCGCTATGTCACGGTATCTAACACTGGCGGCGCTATTGCTGTTATTCGCGGCCGATGCCGGCGCGGTGCGTCCCGCCGGGCAACCGGGCGTCGACTGGGGCGCACCCGAGGGGCAAGAGTGCGTCGACTGCCATATGTCCGAGAACCCCGGCTTGTATCTGGAGTGGAACCACAGCCAGCACGGCCAAAACGGCGTGACCTGCCTCGACTGCCACCAGGCGGAGGAGAGCGACATCGACGCCTTCCGCCACGAGGAGCAGTTCATCTCCATCGTCGTCACACCCAAGGACTGTTCCAAGTGCCACCAGACCGAGTTCGAGCAGATGGACGGCTCGCATCATGCCAAGGCGGGGCAAATCCTGGGCTCTCTGGACAATCTCCTCGGTGAGGTCATCGGCGGACCGGCGGCCGTCAATGCCGGCTGCAAGCAATGTCATGGCAGCGAGCTCGAATTCGTCACCGAGGGTAAGAACAAGGGCCGCCCGACCCCCGGCAGCTGGCCCAACACCGGCATCGGCCGCATCAACCCGGACGGCAGTCTGGGCTCCTGCACCGCCTGCCACGGCCGGCATCGCTTCAGCAAGGCGCAGGCGCGCACGCCGGACACCTGCGGCAAGTGCCACGTCGGCCCCGACCATCCGCAGATCGAGGTCTACAACGAGTCCAAGCACGGCATCATCTACCGCGCCATGGTGGACGAAATGAACCTGGATTCGGACAAGTGGGTCGCCGGCATCGACTACTCCGCCGCCCCCACCTGTGCCACCTGCCACATGAGCGCGGCACCCAACGAAGAGCGCACCCACAACGTCGGCGAACGCATCTCCTGGACCCTGCGGCCGCCGATCTCCACCAAGATCAACCTCGTCAAGCTGGAGGACGGCAACGAATTCGATGTCCCGGAAGGTAGCGACATCCCCGCCGTCGGCGATGCCGCCAAGGGCTCGACCGTGGTCGAAGTGCTGACCTGGAAGGACCGCCGCGGCAAGATGGAAGATGTCTGCTACGGCTGCCATGAGCAGAGCGTCATCGACGGCCACTACGAGCAGTTCGACAACGTGGTCCATCTGTACAACGACAAGTTCGCCAAGCCCATTGCCGCCGTCATGGGTCAGCTCAAGGAGCAGGGCTACATCACGCCGGCGCCGTTCGACGACAAGATCGAGTGGACCTGGTGGGAGATCTGGCATCACGAGGGCCGCCGCGCCCGCCACGGTGCGTCCATGAGCGGCCCGGACTACACCTGGTGGCATGGCATGTACGAAGTGGCCCAGCACACCTACTTCAAGTGGATACCGGAGCTGAAGGAGGTGGTGATCGAGAAAGACGGCAACGACGCCGTCGCCGTCGCGCTGCTTGAGGAACACTTCAAGCCCATCGAGGGCCACGACTGGTACTTCAACGGCATGAGCAAGGAGCAGCTCGAGACGGTGCGCAAGGGCTTTGAGGCCCGTTATGGCAAGGGTGCGCTGAAGTAGCCGCGGCCTGGCCCGATGCACCCACCTCGGCAACCGGACCCGCACGGGCCGGCTGCCGAGGACGCGGTGCCAATGCCTCGTAACCACGCCCGCCCAAGCGACCTCCTGTCGGATCGATCGCCGCAACCGCCCAGAAGGCAAGCCGGACGGGAGCCCACACCGGAGCCAAGTATGCGCACTACCCTCCGCCTCATCACCGCCCTGACACTGTCACTACTGACCGGTGCAGTCCTCGCTGGCGAGTCGTCTGCTATCACCACCGCAACGCTGATTAGCCAAGGCGAACTGCAACTACAGAACAACGACATCGATGGAGCGATCGCCACGCTGACCAAAGCCATCGAGCAAGAGCCAAACTCCAGCCTCGCACATACCCGCCTCGGCGGCGCCTATTTGCTTGGCCAGCGTTACGACAACGCCATCGGCCAATTCCAGCAGGCGATTGGCCTCGACGCCAACAACGCGTCGGCGTTCATCGGCATGGGTATCGCCTATCTGCACTCCAACCGACTCGGTGCCGCCAAGGCCGCCCTTGGCGAGGCAAAGCGCCTCGCGCCAGAAAAGGCGAACCAAATCGACGACCTGATCAACCGCGTGGAACAGCGCTCGGGCGTACCGCCTCATCAATGACCGGAAGACGGGCCTCCTGCCCGGCACACCGGCGACCGGCCCGCCCTCGCGGCGCACACAGCCAAATCCACTGACGCATCAACTCGCAAGGCTTCGCGCCCGGGCCGGATGCACGCATGGTTTTCTCCCCTTTCAACGGCGAGAAGTTGGGTGTATGCTCCGAAAAAAAGTTATCGGCGTTGAGCGAAATGATGGGGCGCCGCACCAAAGTCCAGCGAACCCAATCAACCCTCCATTTGAATATTGGCGATTCCACCTCGCACAGAGCACTCGGCGGTGCATGCACCGCCAAGCCAGACTGCCACCCGGTTGACGCATCGGCCGGGCGGCGGTTTTATTTTCCCTACGATGCGTGCTACTAGAGAGACCTGACTGATGAATATCTACGTTGGCAATTTGGCCTACGGCGTGACCCAGGACGAGCTGCGCGAGGCCTTTGCCGCCTTCGGCGACGTCGAGAGCGCCAATCTGATCACCGACAAGTTCACCGGAGAGTCCAAGGGCTTCGGCTTCGTCGAGATGCCCAACAACAGCGAGGCAGACGCGGCGATCAAAGCGCTGAACGAGCAGCCGTTGAAGGGTCGTCCGCTGCGCGTCAACCAGGCCAAGCCCCGCAGTGACCGTGGTGGCGGAGGCGGCGGTCGTCACGGTGGTGGCGGCGGCGGTGGTCGCTGGTAAGCACCATCCCATCTTGCCCGTCCGTCACGGACGGGCAAAAACAAGGCCGGTTCGGGTCGCTCCGTTCCGGCCTTTTTTGTTGCCTTTAAGCATAGATAGCATCCGCGGGAGTGCACTCCGTTCCTGGAAGCGTCCAAACGATCAGCCATCGCCTCGGGGGAGCCGCGGCGTGATCACAAGCCCAGTGTGGCCGGGGGCGTCGTCGATCGTGGCATCGACACCGAAGAAACGGCGCAGATGAGCCGGTGTCAGCACGTCCCGCGCTGAACCGTCCACGCGCAAGCGCCCGTCACCCAGCAACAAGAGCCGGTCGCAATAGCGCGACGCCATGGCCAGATCGTGAATGGCCGCCACCACCAAACGGCCCTCGGCAGCCATCCGCGCTGCCAGTTCCAAGACCTCGAGTTGATGGCTCAGGTCCAGATTGGCGGTCACCTCGTCGAGCAGGACCACCGGCGTCTGTTGCGCGATGGCGCGGGCGATCAGCACGCGCTGCCGCTCGCCGCCGGACAGGGTATCGATAGTGCGATCCGCGAGCAGATCCACGCCGGTGACGGCCATCGCCGCCTCCATCGCCGCCAAGTCCGCGGCGCCAGCCACTTGGAATCGACCCAGATAGGGGTAGCGACCCATCGCCACCACCTCGCGCACGCGAAACGCGAAACCGATTTCCAGATCCTGCGGCACCAGCGCCATAACCCGCGCCAGGCGGCGCCGGCTCAGGCTGGACAGTGGCCGACCCGCGACACGGACCTCGCCGGTCGTGGCCGAAAACAAACCCATCAACAACGACAACAACGTGGTCTTGCCGGCACCGTTCGCACCGATCAGCCCAACCATCGTGCCAGCCCGCAGGTCGAGGTCGATACCATCCAGCACCGGCCCATTGCCGAAGTCCATACCCAGGCCGCGTACTTGCAGCAGCGGAACGTCCGGATCGACCACTTGCATCGGAGCCTTTTCGAGCAATGGCAGCATGCGCCCCGCGACCTACAGCGACACCAGTCCCCGCTGCCGCAGCAGCAAGAACAGAAAGAACGGCGCGCCGAAGGCCGCCGTGATGACACCGAGCGGGATGTCGCTGGACTTGAACAGCATCCGCAACGCTAGGTCCGCGGCGACCAGCACCAGCGCACCGACCAACGCGGACAGGGGCAGCAATAAGCGATGATGCGGCCCGGTCAGCAACCGGACGATATGGGGCACCACTAAGCCGATGAAGCCGATACCGCCCGCCACCGCGACTGCCGCGGCGGTCAGCAGCGCCGTCACCAACAGCAACACCAGCCGCGTACGCATCACGTCGACACCCACCGACGCGGCCTGCGTCTCCCCCAACAGCAGGGCGTCAAGATCGCGCGGATAGGCCATCGCCACCGCCAGCCCCAACACCAGGAACGGCACAATCAACAACACATGGTCCCAAGTGCGGCCCTCCAGCCCACCCATGGTCCAGTAGACAATGGACTTACCGACCTCCCAATTCTCCAGCGCCACCGCCAAGACGAAGGAACTCATCGCGACATTGAAGGCGCCGGCAGCGATGCCGGCCAGCAACAACGTTGCCACCGGCGTATGCCCGCCCCGCGTGGCGATGCCATAGACCACCAATAGGGTAAGAAAAGCGCCAATGAAGGCGAACAAAGGCAGTGCCCAGACCTGCGTCGCGGCCAAACCGAAAAAGATGGCCAACACGGCACCCAGCGACGCACCAGAGGCGACGCCAAGCACGCTCGGCGATGCCAAGGGATTCCGGAACAGGCCCTGCAGCACGGCACCACTCACGGCCAGCGCGGCACCGACCATGGCCCCGGTCAGTACCCGCGGCAGACGCACCTGCCAGATCACCACCGATTGCCAGCCGTGGCGCGCCGCACTCGACGCGTCGTCAGCCCCAAGCGGCCACATCGGTTCCAAGAACGCGCTGAACAGGTCACCCACCGAGATCGCCGCTGGCCCCACCAAGACCGCCGCCAACATCAGCAGCAGCAGCGCGCCACCGCTCAGCAGGAACAGGGGCCGGCGCGCCTCAGTCCGCAGCATCGAACGCATCCGGATGTAATAACTCCGCGATCACCTCGACGCCGCGCACGCTGTCCTGGGACACCGACGTCAGCCAAGCCCCACTCACCACATGGACCCGCCCGTCGCGGATCGCCGGCACCTGGCGCCAGGCGGCCTGCCCAGACAACACGGCCTCGGCTGGCGCCTGCCCGTCTTGCCAACCACTGACCAACAACACATCCGGTTGCAGCGCGATCGCCAACTCCGCGCTGATGCGCCCATGGGCGCTGACGCCGGCGTCGCGCGCCACATTATGGCCGCCGGCAACGGTGATCATCTCGTCCACCAGACTGCCCTTGCCGGCCGTGAAGCCGCCCAGCGCGTAATACAGCACGCGTGGCGACGGCTGCCCGGCCACGCGCTGTCGCACCGCGTCGAGTCGCTGCTGCATATCCGTCACCAAGGTCTCGGCCAGGGCCGACTCACCCAGCGCTGCCCCAAGCGTGCGAATGGCCGCGCCAATGCCCTGAAAGCTTGCGGCATCGGCCAAACGCACCACCGCCACGCCGCTGCGCAACAGCAGGCGCACCGTCATCGCGTCGTTGTAACTCGCCACCACGGCCAGATCCGGCTGCAGCGCCAACAACTCCTCGATCCGACCATGATTGCGATGGATGGCCTCGGGATAGGCACCGGCCGCGGCGGACAGCGACGGGTTGTCCGCATAGAAGGTCACGCTGACCACGCGCTCCGGCGGCACCAGCGCGGCCAGCATCTCATCAGCCGCCAGCACCGCGGACGCGATGCGCCGCGGCGGCGCCGGCAACACCGACTCGCGGCCGATCGGGTCGATCAACCGCTTCGGAAACTCGTCACCGACGATGCGCGTCTCGAGCAGAGGCGCCGCGACGACGAAGCGCGCATCCGGCTGCCAACGAGGCCACAGGGAGGCCATGACAAATGCCAACAACAGGGCCAGCAGTCCGACCAGAAGCAAGACCGGCAGAAGGGCTGGCAACGACGCGAGCCCCGGCCCGGGCCAGCGGCGGGGCACGAGCGGCCGGCGCGGATCTTGGATCAAAACGGACAAGGGATAGGGTACTTTGGTGGCCTCGATTGACCCTCCAGATTAACAGACGCCAGCGCAGTCGGTACGGCGAGTTCGCCGATTCAGCAACAGCAAATACGCCAATCAACAGCTTACGATCATTGGTCAACGATTGACCAATCCGGCGCGCACCGCTCCCCGGTCAGCGGCTTAGCGGAAACGCAAACAGCCTTATCCACAGGTACCACACAGCACCTGGGGATAACGCGATGCCCTATGCCGGAGCGCACAGCCTACGGCCGGCGATCTGATCGCCACCTGCTCAGACTGTCGTGGTCGACCCGCTGCCAGCCCCGCTCGCGCCGGCGGTAGCGGGCGCCGCCACGGGCCGCCGGCGCACGAAGCGCAATGTCAGCGCCAACATCGCCGGCATGAAGGTCAGGGTCACTAGGGTGCTGAACAGCAGCCCGAACAGCACGATGGCGCCGAGGCCGCGATACAGTTCAGTGCCGGCGCCCGGATTGAATACCAGCGGCGACAACCCGGCCACGGTGGTGACCGTGGACATCATGATGGGCCGCAAGCGGATGCGCACCGCCTCGGCGACGGCGTCAATGAGGGTCATGCCCCGCTCGCGCAGGTTCGCGACGGCCCGCTCGACGATCAGGATGGGATTGTTGACCACGGTGCCGATCAAGACCAGAAAGCCGAGCATCGTGATCATGTCGAACGACTGTTGGATCGGATACAGGCCGATCCGGTCCAGATAGGCGCCGCCCCAATTCAGCAACGCGAGTCCCGCGATGCCGCCGCTGATGCCGATCGGCACGCTGGTCATGATCAACAGCGGCCAGCCCCAATGGCTGAACACCGCCACCATGAGCAGATAGGCGATCAACAGGGCCACCGCGAAATTGCCGGCCAGCGCGTCGCGGGTCGCCTCCAGGCGATCACTGGCGCCGCTCAGCGATAGATCGATACCCGCCGGCAACTCGCCAGCGGCCGGCATGCCCATGATGATCTCGTCCTTGACCCGGCGCACGCCCTCCTCCAACGGTACGTCTTGCGGCGGGATGATGCTCATGGTGATGGTGCGGTCGCCGTCGACGCGGCGAATGGTCTCGGTGTTGACGGTCTCGGCCAGCCGTGCCACCGACGACAGCGGCACGACACCCCCCGCTGGCGCGAACAGCATCAGCTGTTCCAAGTCCTGCGGGCGCTCGATGTTGCCCGCGGTGCTGTACAGGAAGATGTCGATCTCGTCGTCGTCGAGGAAGAACTCGTCGACGAAGGCGCCGTCGGAATAGGCCCAAACCGTGTAACCCAGATCTGCCGGCGCGATGCCGAGCTCCGCGGCGCGCTCCCAGTCCGGGCGCACCTCAAGCATGGGCTGGCCCAGGGTCAGGTTCGAGGGCTCGGACTTGACGCGCGGATTATCGAACAGCGTCTTCGCCTTGGCCTGCACCTCGGCGGCGGCCGCGAACAGCGTCACCAGGTCCGGCCCGCTGATCTCGATGTTGATGGCCCGCGTACCGCCGAAATTGCCGGAAAAGATCGAGCCGCGACTGGAAAAGCTAGACAGCCCCGGCAGCTCGCGGGTCTTAGCGGTGGCGACGTCCATCAACGCCTCGGTCTGGCGCCGGTCGGTGGCCTCGCGCACCACGAACACCAAGCGCTCGCTGGCGAAACCGATGGTGAAGTTCAGCCCCGGCACCTCGGTGTCGCCGGCGGCGAACAGCGCCGGGTCCTGACCCACGGCGGGGTAGAACTCGGTGTCGACCTTCTGGAAGGCCTCGCGCATCATGTCGATGTTGTAGCCCGGCGGCGCGAACATCAGCGTGAAGATCTTCGACTCCTCGCCCTCGGGCAGGTACTCCGCATCCGGCGTCAGCCACCAGATGATCGCGCCCGCGGCACTGAGCACCAGCGCAATCACCAACAGCGGCCGGATCAGCCCGTGACAAATCCAATGCACCGCGCCCATCACCAGCGCACTAAAGGCGGCACCAAAGCGATTCAACAGCGGCTCGCGCTTGCGCGGCAGCGGCAGGGTCAGGAAACGCCCCGCCGCGGCCGGCACCAACGTGATGGCGATCACCATGGACATCAGGATCGACGCGGAGATGGCCACGGCGATATCCGAATACAGCTGCCCGGCCTCCTCCTTGATAAAGATCACCGGCAGGAATACCGCCACCGTAGTCAGCGTCGACGCCAGCACCGCCGGCCAGACCTCGCGCACGCCGTCCAGCGCCGCTTGCATGCGTTCCTTGCCCTTCGCCATGTGCCGATAGATGTTCTCCAGTACGACGATGTTATTGTCCAGCGTCATGCCGATCGCGAAAGCAACGCCCGCCAACGAGATGACGTTGATGGTGCGCCCGGTGATCAATAGCCCCAGAAAGGCCGCGATGGTGCAGATGGGAATCCCTATCGCCCCGATCAGGGTTGCCGGAACCGAGCGCAGGAACAGGAACAGCACCAGCACCGCGAGCCCGGCGCCGATGGCCAGGTTGCGCTGCACGACGTCGACGGCGTCCGTCACATAGACCACGTCGTCGGCCGTACGCACCAGTTTCAGGCCCTTGGGGTTCAGCAGGTCTTGGTTCAGCTCCGCGACCCGCGCCAGCATGTCGCGCTTGATTTGAATGACATTGCTGCCGACTTGGCGGCTGACCGCGAAGCCCAGGATCGGCTTGCCCTCGGAGTAGGCATAGCTACGCACCTCGGCGTAGCCGAGCTCGGCCCGGCCCACGTCGCGCAGACGCACAAAGGCACCGTCGCGCTCGGCAATCACCAGGTCCTCAAGCTCCTCGGCGCTCTCGAAGCGGCCGATGGTGCGAAGCAGGTAGCGGCGTTTGCCGCTGTCGAGATCGCCGCCGGAGACGTCGCGGTTGCGGGCGCGGATGGCGTCTCTGAGCTCGGTCAAACGAATCCCGCGCTCGGCCAGCTTCACCGGATCGACGTAGACGCGGACCTGGCGTTCGGCACCGCCGCGCATGCCGACACTAGAGACCCCGGGCACTCGCTCCATCGGTGTCACCACGTATTCCTCCACCCAGTCCCGCAGCGCGACGATGTCCTCCTCGCTAAACGCGCCGGACTCCGGCATCAGCCGGAAGTACATAAACGCGTTGGCGGAGAAGGCCTCGGCCTTGATGCTGGGCTGATCCACGTTCTCCGGGTAGCCAGGCACCTGGGACAGAGCGTTGTTTACGTTCAGCAGCGCCTCCGCCACCGGCACCGAAAACGGGAACTCCAACTCGATCTCGGCACTGCCGGTCTGCGCCGTGGACACCATGCGCTCCAGACCCGGGATGCGGCCCAGGTACTTTTCCTGCTCGACCACCAGCTCCTTCTCCACGTCCTGGGGCGCGGCACCAGGCCATTGGGTGCTGACGGTGATGATGCGCGCGTCCAGGTCCGGGATCATCTGTACCGGCACGTTGAAGATAGACAGCATCCCAAACAAGGTCACCAGTAGGACGGCGACGGTCAGGATTACCGGGCGGTCGATTGCGAACTTGAACATGATTCAAACCGGCGAGGGCTGGGTGCGATGAAGCGGCGTCTTGGGTCTGGCTTCGGTGGATCGTTTGTCGCCGCGGCGGTCCGCGGTCGCGCTAGCGCGCAACCCGAGCGACGTCGTCCGTGGGCTCGACGGCGTCGCGTGGTTCGATGGTCTGGCCCGGCTTCAGGCGCTCGTTGCCGAGCAGCACGATCGGATCGCCTTCGGCCAGATCCGCGTCCAACAGCTCCAAGCGGTCGCCGGCGGCGCGGCCGACCGTCACGTTCACCGGATAGGTCTTGGTTTCGCCATCCTCCACCTGCACGCGCCAGACCTGCCGGCTGCCGTCGGCCTTCAGGATCACCGCATCCCGCGGCACGGTCAGCACGGACGCCGGCGGTGCGTCACCGGCGCCCAGGTCCACCGAGACCCGTGCGGACATGCCGGGCGCGAACAAGCGATCCGGGTTCGGCAGATCGATCAGCACCGGGAAGGTCCGGCTGCGCTCATCGCCGCGGGCCACACGGGCAAACACCTCGCCGGTAAAGACTCGCTCCGGCAGCGCGTCGAAGCGCACCTGGGCCGCGGCACCGCCGCGCACCCGCGCATAGGCCGTTTGCGGCAAGGTCGCACGGATACGCAGCCGGTCAAGCGCGACCAGCTCCACCGCCGCCTCGTCGCGTTTGACCCATTCGCCCACCTCGGCCTGCTTCGCCACCACCATGCCGTCGAACGGGGCCGACAGTCGATGACGGAGCTGCAGCTCGCGGGAACGGGCCAGGTTCGCGCGCGTCGCCGCCAGCAACGCCTCGGTGCGATCCACCTGCGCCTCCGCGGACAACATTTCAGCCTTAGACGCATGCCGGCCGCGTTTGAGCTCCTCCAGCTCGTCTCGAACGCGGACGGCGTCGCGATGGCTCGCCTCCGCTTCCTGCATGCGTGCCTCATCAGCGGTCACATCGAGGGCCGCAAGCCGGTCGTCCAATACCAGGATCGGATCGCCCTGCCGCACCAACGAGCCCTCGTCAACGAAGAGCTCCGTCACCAGCCCGTCCACTTTCGGCGACAGCTCGGCGCGGCGGGTCGGCACCGTGGTGCCGGTCAGCGTCGCCTGCTCCGCCATGGTTTCCCGCTTGACCTCCGCGAGGACAACTGGGTTTGACGCGAGGCCCGTGGCAGGCACGGAAGCCGACAGGATCAGGGAAAGCAGGAGTTGGACCGGGGCGAACGCCCGGCCTGGTGTAATGGTGTGACTCACGGCGAAGAACCCGGCTCGATGACAAAAACCTTCCTGTTGCGACCTGCAACATCGCCGTAGGTTGCGACGATCATCGGAATTCTCCATCGGGGTCATCCGGCCTCGATCCTCCGCTCTGCTTGAGGCACGGGCCAAATTGGCGCATCATCCGCGACCCCAACGACTTAGCGACCACGCGACGCGCTACACCAGCTTGAGCAGATCCATTCCTCACTCCGGCTTCACGCCCCACGACACGGTTCCCGCCGGCACGGTCGATCGCTATCGCATCCGCGACTGGGGTGCGGGTTACTTCGGCCTGTCCACTGACGGGAAGGTCACGGTCTCAGTGGACACGCCTAACGGCAAGGTCGCCGTGGCGCTGCTCGACATGGTTTCTGGGATGAGCGAGCGCGGGCTGCAGATGCCCGTCCTGCTGCGCATCGAGAACCTGCTCGACGCCCAGATCGCGCGTCTGCACGAGAGCTTCCGCGATGCGATAGCGCGGCTGGGTTACCGCGGCGAGTATCGTGGCGTGTTCCCCATCAAGGTCAACCAGCAGCGACAGGTGATCGAGGAGATTGCGCGTTTCGGGGCCTGCTACGGGCATGGCCTGGAGGCCGGCAGCAAGGCCGAACTGATCATCGCGCTGTCCATGATGAATAACCGCGACGGCATGATCATCTGCAACGGCTACAAGGATCGGGAATTCGTCGAGCTTGGGCTGCTGGCACAGAAGATCGGCTATCACTGTGTGTTCGTGATCGAGTCTCCGTCGGAGCTGTCGACCGTACTCGGCTGCAGTGAGGCCCTTGGTGTCCGCCCCCGGATCGGGGTGCGCGTCAAGCTGTCCTCACGTGTGGGCGGTATGTGGATGGAGACCAGCGGCGACCGCAGCATCTTCGGACTGACGACGAACCAGCTCATCGATGTGGTCGATGCGCTAAAAGCGCGCGGCATGCTTGATTGCCTGCAGCTCTTGCACTATCACCTGGGCTCTCAGATCCCCAACGTGCGCGACATCCGCAGCGGTGCGGTGGAGGCCTGTCGCTACTACGCGGATCTGGTGCAGGAAGGCGCACCGATGGGCTACCTCGATCTCGGCGGTGGACTCGCCGTGGACTACGACGGCTCCAATGCAAACCACGCGCACAGCAAGAACTATTCGCTGAACGAATACTGCGCCGACGTGGTCGAGGCGGTGATGACCACCCTCGACCCCGTTGACGTACCGCACCCGGTGATCGTCACCGAGTCGGGACGCGCGACCGTCGCCTACGCGTCCGTGTTGCTGTTCAACGTGTTGGACGTGACCCGCTTCGAGCCCGAAGGCGCCCCGACGCCGGTCGCGCCGGACGAGCACCCGCAAATCCACGCGCTGCAAGAGGTCTATGAGGCCATCTCCCCGAGCACGCTGCAGGAGTGCTACAACGATGCCCTCTATTATCTGGACGAGATCCGCGACCTGTTTCGCCGTGGGCAGATCCGCGTTCGGTCACAGGCGATCGCGGAACAACTGTTCCTGCGCATCATGCATGGACTCTCCCGGGTGCTGGAGTCGGGCGTGCCGGTCCCAACGGAGCTTGAGCGATTGTCTGAGACGATTGCCGACATCTATTACGGCAACTTCAGCGTCTTTCAGTCGCTGCCAGATGCCTGGGCGATCGATCAGTTGTTCCCGGTGACACCCATCCACCGCCACGACGAGACGCCGACGCAGCGCGCCATCATCGCTGACATCACTTGCGACAGCGATGGCAAGCTCGACCGCTTCATCGACGCGCACCAGATCCAGCGCACGCTGCCCGTGCACCGCCTCAAGGACGACGAGGAATACTACTTCGGGGTGTTCCTGGTCGGGGCCTATCAGGAGACCTTGGGCGACCTGCACAACCTCATGGGCGACACCAATGTGGTGAGTGTTCGGATCAATGCCGACGGCAGCTTCGACTTCGTCAAGGAGATGCACGGTGACAGCATTGCGGACGTGCTCAGTTACGTGGAGTACGAGCCCAAGGTGATGCACGAGCGTTTCCGCGACGCCGCTGAGCGGGCGGTCAGGGCGGGAAGGATCACGGCCGCGGAGCGTCAACAGGTCCTGGAGCAGTTCAGCGCAAGCCTGCGCGGCTACACCTATTTCGAGAAATAGCATCGACGGCATTGCGTAGAGCCTGTGCGCAGGCCCAGTTCCACGCAACGCCGTTTTCACCAGCCCTGCCGTCGCCCGCCTGAGTCGTCGCGGCACGCTGGCATAT
The DNA here is from genome assembly GCA_963698775.1 of uncultured Gammaproteobacteria bacterium. Classification (GTDB taxonomy): domain Bacteria; phylum Pseudomonadota; class Gammaproteobacteria; order Chromatiales; family Chromatiaceae; genus Thiohalocapsa. The sequence goes on along the minus strand of CAVOSE010000038.1, from coordinate 53,209 downwards.
TTGCGCGCCCAGCTAGGCGCCGACGGCATCGGCGTTTGTTCGATGCGATGACTGAATTGGAGCACAACAGCATGGCGAAGGTATTGATCGTCGGCGCCGGCGGCGTCGGACAGGTGGTGACCCACAAGTGCGCGCAAGTGCCGGAGGTCTTCTCGGACATCGTCCTGGCCAGCCGGACGCTGGCAAAGTGCGATGCGATCGCCGCCCAGCTCGATCGACCCATCGAGACCGCCCAGGTAGACGCGGACGACGTCCCGCAGATGACCGCGTTGATCGAGCGCGTGCGGCCCGACGTGGTCGTCAATGTCGCGCTGCCTTATCAGGATCTGCCCATCATGGACGCCTGCCTGGCCACGGGCGTGGACTATGTCGACACCGCAAACTATGAGCCGCCGGACGAGGCCCGCTTCGAGTATAGCTGGCAGTGGGCCTATCAAGAGCGCTTCCGCGAGCGCGGCATCATGGCCCTGCTCGGAAGCGGTTTCGACCCCGGCGTCACCAACGTCTACACCGCCTATATCAAGAAGCACCTGCTCGACGAAATCCATGAGCTGGACATCGTCGACTGCAACGCGGGCGAGCACGGGCAGGCCTTCGCGACCAACTTCAATCCGGAGATCAACATCCGCGAGGTCACCGCGCCGGGCAAGTATTGGGAGGACGGCGACTGGCGCAGCACCCCACCGCTCTCGGTCAGCCGCGAACTCGACTTCCCCGAGGGTATCGGCCCGCGCAAGATCTACCTGATGTACCACGAGGAGTTGGAATCGCTGGTAAGGCACTTCCCGGAGATCCGACGCGCGCGTTTCTGGATGACCTTCTCCGACAACTATCTCAAGCACCTCGAGGTGCTGCAAAACGTCGGCATGACGCGCATCGACCCCGTGCTGTATGAGGGTCATGAGGTGATCCCGCTCAAGTTCCTCAAGGCGCTTCTGCCCGATCCAGCGAGTCTCGGCCCACTGACTCAGGGCCAGACCTGCATTGGCTGTATTGCCCGTGGTCTCAAGGACGGCGAAGAGAAGGTGGTCTATGTCTACAACGTCTGTGACCACGGCGCCTGCTATCGCGAGGTCCGCTCCCAGGCGATCTCTTACACCACCGGCGTACCCGCGATGATCGGGGCCAAGATGCTGCTCACCGGCACCTGGCGCGGCGAGGGGGTGTTCAACATGGAGCAGTTCGACCCCGATCCGTTCATGGAGGCCCTCAATCAGCACGGCCTGCCTTGGCAGATCAGCACGCTCGACGAGCCGTTGGGCTAGCAGCCGCGGACATGACGCGCCCAAATCGCGAGCGTTTCGCGCGGCTCGATCCCGCGCGCGTGCCCACCCCCTGCTTCGTCGTCGACGAGGCAGCGGTAAGGCAAAATCTTGAGGTCCTCGACCGAGTCCAGCGCGAGAGCGGCGCCCGGGTGTTGCTGGCGTTGAAGGCCTTCTCGATGTTCGCCCTGGCGCCGCTGATCTCGCGCTATCTCGCCGGGACTTGCGCGAGCGGGCTGCACGAGGCACGTCTGGGCCGCGAAGAGATCGGCGGGGAGGTACACACCTACTCGCCGGCCTATACCGAGGCCGACCTGCGGCGAATCATCGCGATCTCGGACCATGTCGTGTTCAACTCGTTCGAGCAATGGGAGCGTTTTCGCCCGCTCATCGACTCGGCGCCGGATCGGCGTCCGGGCCTGCGTGTCGGGCTGCGCATCAACCCCGAGCACAGCGAGGGATGGAATCCGCTCTACGACCCCTGCGCGCCGTTTTCACGGCTGGGCATCCCCGCCGCGGTCTTCGAGGGTCGGTCGCTCGACGGCATCACCGGCCTGCATTTTCATACCCTGTGCGAACAGGACCTGCCGCCGCTGGCGCGCACCCTGGGGGCGGTCGAGGCACGCTTCGGCCGCTGGCTCGATGGCCTGGAGTGGATGAATTTCGGTGGTGGACATCACATCACGCGCCCCGACTACCAGGTGGATGGGCTGATCGAGCTAATCCGCACATTCCGTCGCCGTTACGGTGTCGAGGTCTATCTCGAACCCGGAGAAGCGGTTGCCCTGGATGCCGGCGTACTGATCACTGAAGTGCTCGATATCGCCCACAACGGCATGCCGATCGCTATCTTGGATACGTCCGCAACCTGTCACATGCCCGACGTGCTCGAAGGCCCTTACCGACCGGCGATTGGTGGCGCGGCCGAGCCGGGGCAACTGGCCCATTCGTATCGGCTTGGTGGGCCATCCTGTCTAGCCGGAGACGTGATCGGCGACTACAGCTTCCCTGAACCGCTGCGGATCGGCGATCGTCTGATGTTCGAAGACATGGCGATCTACACGATGGTCAAGACCACGACCTTCAATGGCGTGCCATTGCCTGCCATCGCCCTCTGGAACTCCGACACCGACGCGCTGCGCCTGATCAAGACCTTCGATTACGCCGACTTTAGAGACCGTCTCTCTTAACCGCATGACCACTGATCTCAACAACTATCCTGCGTTTCTTGGTTCCGAGCTGCCGCCGATTCCGGCGCAGCAGGCACGCTTCCATGTCCTGCCAGTCCCATGGGAGCGCACCGTCTCCTACGGGAGCGGCACCGCGCGTGGCCCCTCGGCGATTCTGAAGGCATCCTGGCAACTCGAGCTCTGGGACGGGCACGGAACGCCAGGTCGGGCCGGACTCTATACGCATCCTCCGGTCGACGTCCGAGGCGAGCCGGAAGCGGTGCTGGAGCGCATCAGCACCGCGGTGGAGGAAATCCTCGCGCTCGGCAAGACGCCCGTCGTCCTCGGCGGTGAGCACACCGTGACCTATGGTGTCATCCAAGGATACCTGCGCGCGGGCATGCGCGATTTCGGCGTGGTGCAGATCGACGCCCATGCCGACCTGCGCGACCGCTATGAGGACGATCCCTTCAGTCACGCCTGCGTCATGCGTCGGGTGGTCGAGGCCGGCATCCCTGTATTCCAACTCGGGGTTAGAGCGTTATGCGAAGAGGAGATCGAGGCCCGGCGGCACTTCGGCCTAAAGTACCTCGATGCCGAGGCGCTCGTGACCGAGCAGGTGCATCAGATCCAACTGCCGGACGACTTCCCGTCCCAAGTCTTCTTCACCGTCGACGTGGACGGCATCGATCCCAGCGTGTTTCCGGCGACAGGCACACCGGTGCCGGGTGGATTAGGCTGGTATCAGACCCTTAACCTGTTCGCATCCGTGGCCGCTCAGCGCCGGATCGTAGGGTTCGACCTGATGGAGCTTGCCCCGCTAGCGGACTTCCATGCATACGACTTCGCCGCCGCACTGCTGGTCTACAAGCTGCTCGGTCTTTTAGAGCGAGCGCCCGCGGGGATCCGAGGTGCAGCCGATCAATGATGCTGACGACGACGCTACCGCTGAGGGGACTACTACCGGATATGGCCAGGATCAACCGGGCGCGGAACCTGATCCAGGACGCGGCAGCCACGCCGGAACTGGAATTCGTCGCGCGGCTGCTTGCCGGCGTCCGTGGCGATGCCCGAACCGGGCTCCAGAACCCGCTCTCCGGTGAGGACCTGCGCTCATTGCTGATCTGGCACCGCCAAGCGAATGGTTCCATCGATCTCGAAAGACCGTGAGACAGCGCCGACGCCGGTTGTTCAGGCGACTCCGCGAGATCCGGCGAGTCCAGGACGCGACACCCGCGAGGGTCGATGCACTGACTTGGCCAGTTTTTCGCCTGGAGTACGGAGCTTCAGCTCCGTAAGAGCGGCCGTGGCGGGCTAAATTTCGCCAGATCAGCGCTACGTTCAGGGCAAATTTGGAATTGCTGTGCTCCCGCAGCGCAACGTGCTACCCTACGTGCGCCCTGTTACAATATAACAAAAGCTGTTCCCAGGTAAGCTCTCGGGATTGTATGACCACGATCTTGCAGTCTCCGGCAACAGCCAAGTCGTCATTCCCACCGCTGCGCACCGCCTCGATGATCCTGCCCGGCCTAGCCAGTTCCAACCCGAAGCGACAACGCAAGCCGGCACTGCTGGCCAGCGCATTGTTGCTGCTGGGACAATTGCTGCTGGCACTGCATCAGCTTGAGCATCTGGACCCCCTGCCGGACCCTGACGCGGACCCAGATACGGACCACGTGCATCTCCAGTGCGAGCTATGCGCGGCCAGTGCGACTCACGGCGCGCCGCTCCCGACCGTCGCACTGGGTATCGAACGAACGCTGGCACGGTCAATCTTGGCCCCGGCCAGCCTCCCCCAGGCGCCGCTGCTGCGGCCCTATCGCGCCCAGACCCAACGCGCACCGCCCGTCCCGCTCCGATCTACCGTCTAACCTCGACGCCGCGCGACCGACGCAGCCTCCGGCATTGATAGCCGTTGGCTGTCGGGCCTTGACCGCCGCGGCATCCCATCCGCTCGATCGGAGCACTTTGCATGTCCTATAGACCATTTCAGCGCGCGGCAGCGACCGCGCTGCTGACCCCTGCCCTCTTGTTTCCACTCGCGGCGCGCGCCACCGCCGATGCCGAGATCGCCGAACTGCGCGCGATGATCGACCAGATGAAGGCCCAGTACGAGACGCGCATCGGCGAGCTGGAGACACGCCTCGCCAACGCCGAGCGCGCGGCCGCCCGCCCCGCACCCGAACCAGCCGCCCGCGACCCCGCCGAATCGCGCCCGATGACCGCGCCGTCGGTCATGGGTGCCAACACGGGCGAATCACCGAAGTCGGTCTTCGGCAGCCTTGGCTCGGGCAATGCCTTCAATCCGCAGATCTCTGTGATTCTGAACGGCAACTACTACCAGGATGACATCGATGGCGAGGGCGCCACACTGGTGGGCGAGGCCTACCAGCCCGCCGGCGGCAGCCATGCCCATGCGGAAGAGGACGACCACTCCTATGGCATGACGGAGAACGGTTTCAATTTTCAGGAGGCCGAGCTCAGTTTTTCCGGCACGGTCGATCCGTACTTCGACGCGTCGCTGTATCTCTCCGTCGACGGCGACGGCAATGTCGATCTCGAAGAGGGCTGGTTTCAGACCCGCTCTTTGCCCTACGGCCTGCGCATCAAGGGCGGCAAGTTCCTGAGCGACTTCGGCTACATCAATCGCCAGCATCCGCATCAATGGGACTTCGTCGACCAGAATCTGCCCTATCTGAATCTGCTCGGCGACCACGGCCTGAACGATACCGGCCTGCAATTCACCTGGCTGACGCCGCTGCCCGTCTACACACTGGTGGGCATGGAGGCGCTGACAGGCGACCAGGAGGTATTCGGCGCCACCGTCGGCGACGCCGAACAAGCGGAGCTGAACCTTGGCAAGACCAAGGACGGCCCGCAACTGTGGACGGCATTCGCGAAGATGGCCCCGGACATCGGCCGCAACCACGCACTGCAATTCGGCGTCTCCTACGCCCACGCCAATCAGCAGCAACTGGTGCAGACGCACATGCACGCCGACGACGTGGTCGCCGACGACGAGCATGACCACGGCGACGGGCTTGCCGACCACAGCCTCGCCGACACCGTCGTCGACACGCTCCACGAGACCGGCCTGGCCGGCGACGCCGACCTCTGGGGCATCGATCTGGTCTACAAGTACGACGGCGGCGGCGCCCACGGCAAGGGCGACGTCAAGTTCCAGAGCGAGTATCTGCGCTCCATCAAGGACCTCGACGTGCGCGCCAGCGCCCACGAAGAGGCGATCGGCAGCAGCCGCAAATACACCACCGACGGCCTCTACGCCCAGGCCATCTACGGCTTCGCGCCCAAGTGGACCGCGGGTCTGCGCTACGACGTGCTCGGCCTAACCAACAAGGTCAGCGGCGGCGTCAACGAGAGCTTCGGCGCGTCCGATCGCTGGACGCTGGACGTGAGTTGGAGCCTGTCGGAATTCTCGCGACTGCGCGCCCAGTATGCCTACAACGACATCCTCGTCGAGCCCGGTCGAGCGAGAGCGCTTCAACGCCTTTTACCTGCAATTCCTCATGAGCCTCGGCAGCCATGGCTCGCATGGCTTCTGAGCGCATCGGTAAGCAAACAATGACCCTACTGAACAACATCAACGCGACCAACGGCGCCCTCGCAACCCCCGTGGGAGCGACTTGCAATCGCGACGGCAACGACCACGGATCTCTGCCCAGCCACACCGCGGCTGAAAGCCGCTCCCACAAGCGTGGGAGCGATTTGCAATCGCGACGGCGACGAGGCAAGGCTGCCGCGTTGTGCCGGTTGCTGTCGCTGCTAACTCTCACCGGGCTGCTCTCGACCCAAGCCCTGGCGCTGGACGTTGTCGCCACGGCGCCGAGCATGGGCGCGCTGGTGCGCGAACTTACCGGCACCGACAACGGCATCACCGTGCTCGCCGAACCCGACCGCGACCTGCACTCTCTGCAGGCGAAACCGAGCATGATCCGCGCCCTGCGCGACGCCGATCTGCTGGTCGCGCTCGGCGCCGAGCTGGAGTCCGGCTGGCTGCCGGCGGCGATCAACAGCGCCACCAACCGAAACATCCAACCGGGTCAGCCCGGCTACTTCGAGGCGGCGGCGCAGGTAGCGCTGCTCGACGTCGGCGGTGCGGCGGACCGCGCCGGTGGCGACGTGCACCCAGTCGGCAACCCGCATGTCGACATGGACCCGGGTCGCATGATGCAGATCGCGGATGCCCTCGCCGAGCGTCTCGCCCTGCTGGACCCGTCCGGCGCCGAGCGTTATCGCCGCAACGCCGCGGCCTTTGGCGCCAAGGTCCAACAACGCATGGTCGATTGGCAGCAGCAGCTCGACGGCGCACCCGGCGTCGTGCTCTACCATCGCGACGCCATCTACCTGCTCGATCGCTTCAACGTGCCGCTGCTCGGCACCATCGAAGAAGTGCCGGGGGTGCCCCCCAGCGGCCGGCAGCTCAAGCAGCTCGCCAGCCAACTGGGCAACCTCCAAGGTGGCAACGGCATCATCCTGTTCGCGCCGTACCAGTCGCCCAAGGCCCCGCGCAAGCTCGCCGCGGAACTCGGCTGGCCGGTACGGCAACTGCCGCTGGAGCCGCCCGTCGGCGCCGACGGCGACGGCTGGCTGCGCCACATCGACCGCTGGGTCGACGCCATCGCGACCGGCCGATGAGCGCCGTCGTCGACGGCACGCTGCTGCAGGTGCACGATCTCGTGGCCGGCTATGACCGGCCCGTGGTCGGGCCGCTGTCCTTCAGCGTCGCCCGCGGCGAGGTGCTGGGTCTTTGGGGCGCGAACGGCGCCGGCAAGTCGACACTGCTGCATGCCATCGCCGACGGTGCGCGCTGCTTCCAGGGCCGGATCGAACGCGCACCGGGTCTGCGACTCGCCTACCAGGAGCAACAACCGGCGTCGCTGCAGGCGCTGCCGCTGACCGGCAACGAACTGCTCCGCGTCGCCGGCGCGGCCCAGCACGACCTGCCGGCGTCGTTGGCCGCGATCGTCGGCAAACGCATCGACCGCCTCAGCGGCGGCCAATATCAACTGCTGCGGGTCTGGGCCGCCCTCGCCGGCGGCGCCGACCTGCTGCTGCTGGACGAACCCACCAACAACCTCGACCCGAGCCATGAGGAGCTGCTGACGGACATGCTGCGAACCCGCACCGCGGACTGTGCGGTGCTGCTGGTCAGTCACGAGCGGGCCTTCATCGACGCGACCTGTTCGCGCGTGGTGCAGGTCGGCTAACGGCAATGCTGCGAATTCACGGCCCTTGCCAACGTCCTGGAGCGACCTGATGGACCTGAACCTCTTGTTCGATCCACTGTTCCGACTGCCGCTGATCACCGGTCTGCTGATCGCCGCCGTGCTGCCACTGCTGGGCGCACTGTTGATGCTACGCGACGAATGGCTCGCCGCCCTGGGTCTGGCCCACATCGCCGCGGCCGGCGCCCTGGCCGGGCTTGCCGTTGGGCTGCCCGCCGTCGCCGGCGGCACACTGACCGCCGTCATCGGCGGTGGCGCCAAGGCACTGCTCGGGGCGCGCGGCAATGCCGTCTACGTGTTCATGATCCTGGCGGGCTGGTCGGCCCTGTTGCTGCTCGGTGCCAACACTGGGCTCGGGGATGCCGTCGGTCACGCCCTAATCGAGGGCCAACTCTACTTCGCCGGTGTCACCGATCTGGTCGCCGCCGCACTGCTCGCGCTGATCGCCGCCATCCTGCTGCCCTGGCTCACCCCCCGGCTGCTGCGGGCGCGGCTGTTTCCCCGCCACGACAGCGCCAACCGTCTGCCCGCCTGGCGCTGGCACCTGGGCTTCGACCTACTCGCCGCCACCGGCATGGCGGTCGGCACCGCCAGCATCGGGCTCATGGGCGCCTTCGCGCTGGTCTTCGTCCCCGCCTGGCTCGCGTTCCGCATCGCCCCCGGCTGGCGCTGGACCATGGCGCTGTGCGCACTGATCGGCATCGTCGCTTATCTTGCCGCGTTCGCCCTGGCGCTGGCGTTGGATCAACCCTTCGGACCAGTCCTCGTCGCCGTGCTGCTGGCCGCAACGCTTCCGGCCCTGACGCGGCCATAAGGCATCCAAGGCGACCCCATTCGCGTGGCCGTCGCGATTGCAAATCGCTCCCACGGTGAGAATGGTCATCAACGGTCGGCCACCCAACGGACTGGAGTCTTGGTGGCCTCGCCCTGATTCTGCTTTGCAGCAGGGGCCGATTCGGCACCACTGTTACTGCATGCGATTCGATACCGATAGATCCCAGGAGCGCAACGATGATGCATTCGACCACCGTTTCGAACAGGCGCCCGATCGGCCGTTGGCGCGGCCGCAATGCCGTGCTCGCCACCCTCGCGGCACTCGCGCTGGCAGGCTGCTCGCCCCAGGCTGGTTCCATCGAGCCGAGTGCCGACGTACCGGAAGCAACCGGCTGGCGTGCGGAGGTCGTCGCCGACGGGCTGGTCCACCCCTGGGCCATCGCCTGGCTGCCGGACGGCTCCGCGCTGATCACTGAGCGGCCCGGCCGGCTACGCCTGCTGCGCGATGGCAAGCTCGACCCGAAACCGATCACCGGGCTGCCGAAGATCTGCGCCAACTGTGGCCAGGGGGGGCTGCTGGACGTCTCGCTGCATCCGGACTTCGCCAAGAACCGACTGGTCTACCTGACCTACGCCGCCGGCACCAGTGACGCCAACCGCACCACGCTGGCCCGCGGCCGGCTCGACGGCATGCGTCTTACCGATGTGGAGGTGATCTTCGAGAACGCCGATAGCAAGAGCGGCGGCCAGCACTTCGGCTCACGCATCGTCTGGCTGCCGGATGGCACGCTGTTGATGAGCATCGGCGACGGCGGCAACCCACCGGTTTCGTTCGCTGGCGATGACGTCCGCAAGCAGGCACAGAAGCTCGGAACTTACTTTGGCAAGGTGCTGCGACTGCGCGACGACGGCAGCGCGCCGTCGGACAATCCGTTCGTGAACCGGCCCGACGCCAAGCCCGAGATCTACAGCTACGGTCATCGCAATATTCAGGGCATGGTCTACGACCCGGCCGGCGGTCGCGTCTGGGCCAACGAGCACGGCTCCCGCGGCGGCGACGAGCTGAATCTCATCGAGGCCGGCAACAACTACGGCTGGCCCGAAGTCACCTACAGCATGGAGTACTGGGGTCCCCCGATCTCCGACGAGACCGAGCGCCCCGGCGTCACCGACCCGGTCGTGGTCTGGACCCCGTCCAAGGCGCCCAGCGGACTGGCCGTGTATACCGGATCGGAATTCCCCGCATGGCGCGGCGATCTGTTTAGCGGCGCATTGAAGTTCCAGCAGGTGCGCCGGCTCGACGTCGAAGGCGGACGCGTGGTCGGCGAACAAAAACTCGGCATCGGCAGCCGCGTGCGTGACGTGCGCCAAGGCCCGGACGGCGGGCTCTACGTCCTCACCGACGAGGCCGACGGCGAACTCTTGCGCATTGTCCCAACGGAGTGAGGGCAAAGGGTCCACCGCCCCCGGCACTCGGGCAGATGCGAGACCACAGCCACGGCCGCAGCGGCAACTGCCGAATCCTTGCACCAACGCACAGACGCGAGCGCGGGCATACCGCAAGCTGAGGGAAACCGAGATTGGTCCGGCGCGGCCCGCGCGCGGCCAATCTCAACGACAGGAGTCAGCGCAAATGACAAACCATAGATCACTCCGCACGCGCGCGTTGCTGACGGCGGTGCTGATTACGATGCTTGCCTCAGCGCAGGCCGCGGCAGGTCCCCCGGTCATCTACAAGTGTGTTCAGCCGGACGGGCGGTTGGAATATTCCAATGTCTCGTGCGGCGCCCTGGAAGCGATCGACTACATCACGGGCAATACCTTCTCGATCATTTCACGGGGTGCCGGTGTCGACCCGCCGCTGAGCGACCAGGCCATCCGCCGCCAGCAGCGCATGGCGGCTGAGGCCAAAGAACGCGCGCAGTCGACGCATTGAAGGCCTGGGTGTCATGCGAGCTGGCGCCGACGCGACTCCGCAGACCGCGTGGGCCGCGCGCGTAACAGGCTCAAGCGGCGTCTTCACCCAGATGCCCGCGTCGCTTCATAAGTTCCAGTATCCGGTCGGTCAAGATCAGCTCCATCGCATACATCATCTTGCCGCCAGGGATCACCAAGGTGTTGAAGCCCGTGATCATCGAGTTGTCGATGAGCCCCTTGAGGTTGATCTTGTACTCGACGTTCGGTCTCGGTTTCAAAAAATGGATCAGCACCAGGCTCTGTTCCGCGGTTGGGATCTCCGTCACACAGAACGGGTTCGACGTATCCGTCACCGGGATGCGCTGAAAATTGATATGGGTCTTCGAGAACTGCGGCAGGATGTAGTGCATGTAGTCGTACATGCGGCGATAAATCACGTCTTTGACGTCGTCGGGTTTGTAGCCCCGCTCGCGCGTATCCCGACTGATCTTCTGCACCCACTCCAGGTTGATGGTGGGACACACGCCGATCAGTAAATCGACCTCCGCCGACAGGTCGATGTCGCCATCCACGACGCCGCCGTGCAGCCCCTCGTAGAACAGCAGGTCGGTATCCGGCGGGATCGGCTCCCACTCCGTAAAGGTGCCTGGCTCACACTCATGGCGTACCGCCTCTTCCTCGTTGTGCACGTAGAACCGGCGTAGCCCGGTACCGGACTTGCCATAGCTCTGAAACAGCTCCAGCTGCTTGTCGAAGAGATTTCCCTCCGGCCCAAAGTGGCTCAGATTCCGACCACTCTCCTTGGCGTTGATCAGCTCGGTCTTCATGGTCGCCCGATCGTAGCGATGGAAGCTGTCTCCCTCGATCAAGGCCGCCCGCGCACCAACCCGTTTAAAGATGCGTTCCAGAGCGTTCTTAACCGTGCTGGTACCCGCCCCGGACGAGCCGGTCACCGCAACGATGGGATGTTTCCTCGACATGCTGTCCTCCAGACTTCTAGTTAGTGATTCATGCCCCTCATTTATAAATGCACACTATTTATCAGGTCAATACTTTTTGAATGGGGTCAGATTAAACAATTGCTGACGCAGTTCTGCGAAATCAGGTGCACGCAGCACGCCGTAGGCTCCGGGTCTCCGCCTGCTCCTCCGGCACGGTCGAGCCCTCTCGCATCTGGCGCACCATGGGCGTCGAAGACAACGCCCTCCTCGGCGCCGAGTGGTTCAGTCTCAGCCGAAGCCACACCGATTCGACAGAAATCGCCTTAACCGAACCAGACCACAGTCAACGGAATGGAGCCCATGGCCAAGATGGTGGTGGCGAGGATCAACGATGCCGCGAGTTGGGCATCGCAGTTGTACTCGCGGCAGAAGATCGCGGGCAGCGTCGCCACCGGCGCCGCCCCCTGCAGCAGCAGGGACTCGCGTTGCATCGGCTGCAAGGCCAATAGGTCGGAGCTGAACGCCAGGTAGCCCGGCTGCACGATCAGCTGCGCGACTCCGACGAAAACGATGAGCGGCGCGAGTTTGACAAAGGGCAGCGGACGCAACATCAGCCCCACCGCCAAGCCCACGAGCGGAACCAGGCCACCTTCGAGTTGCTTGCAGACGCCGAACAACACATCAAGTGGTAAATTCCCGCCCGTGGGCAGGCCCAGCCCACCCCATAGCAGGCCAGTGACGATCGCGATGAAGATCGGCGAGCGCAGATAGGCAACCAACCCCCGCACGATCGAAAAGGCCTCACCGTCATCGCGAACACCGAAATAGGCCGCGATCAGGGGGCCGAGAATAAACACGGGCACACCCACGCCCAGCTCGGCGATCAACACGGTCTCCTCCATGTCGCCGTCATGCGGATACACGATTTCGACCAGCGCAATACCAAGGAAGGCCGCGGAAGTGAAACCAGTACAGAGTACCACCGCGCCCAGGCTCGGCCGCGGCAGCCGGAAGACCCAGCGCCCCGCGACATAGCCCAGCACCATCAGCAGCACGCTGCTGGAGAACATCAGCGCGGGCCCCTCCAACATCTCCAAGCTGATGCGATGCGCGGCCAAATGACCAAAAACCAGTGCCGGCAGCACCAACTGCGTGATGGCCTTGGCGAAGACGCCGGCATGCTGTTCGGTCAGCACCTTGGCGCTGCGCAGCGCGAGCGCGGCACCAAACAGCGTCATCATGACCAACATCGATTCAGCGGCGCGGAGGGCTAGATCCATGGTCTGTCACTCGTCAAATGGCCGGTGCAAACTCGTCAGCACAGTGCGGCGACGGGTTAGGGGAAAGCGGCCTCCGTCATCAATCAGGCCACCGCGAACGGTCCGCGAAGCAGACCCTAAGACACCCGCGGACTCAGGGTCCGAGCGTGACATGCGCCCTCTCGAATCCTCCACCAGCAGGTCGTCTTGGCCACCAGGATGCATCACCCGCCAGACGCCGGCGAGGCTGGAACCGGAGACGGTTCATCGTCGGCGGGCGGCTCAATGGCATTGTTCCACTCCGTCGAGAGCGTGGCCTGATCCTCGCTGAATGTGCCGCCGAGGTCCACCCCATGGGCCTTTTGATCCGCGATGAAGGCATTGATCGCGAGTTTCACGGAGTCGAAATGCTGGACCTCGCTCGCCGCTCGACGCGCTTCGACAAAACCCGGCTCGAAGAAACGCTCGAGGTAACGCTTCATCCGCACCACGGCCAGCGTCGCGCCCGCTCGGGCGAGTTCCTCGCGCAGCTCGTCGACCTTGCGCAAACCAGTCACATCGACCGGGTTGATCGGGCTGGCGTCGATCACCACCCAGCGCACCGGCGGCTCCTGTGCGGCGACCACGGCAAGCACCCGCGACTTGAAGTAGTCGGCGTTGTAAAACACGATATTGGACTCGAAACGATACAGCAGCAGGCCCCGCAGCGTCTTCGCCTCGGGGTAGTCCGATGTGCTGTGAAAGCCCTTGCGTCCGGCGACCCGACCCAGCACCGCGTCATTCGGACGGGAACCCACGCTGAGCAGCCAGATCAGCGACAGCGCGACCGCCAACAACACGCCCGGCAGCACGCCCAGTAACAGCACCCCCGCCGTCGTCGGCACAAAGGCGAGCGGCGCGGTCATGAAGATCACCACCAGCAGCATCGCGCCGCCGGCCACCACGCCCACCAACTGGGTCTTGCCGCCCATAGCGTTGTTCACCGCGGTGCGCGAATCGGCACCGGTAACCGGGAAGCCCTGCGCCAGCCCCGAGGCCAGGTTGCACGCGCCGAAGGCGACCAGTTCCTGATTGGCATCGATGCTGTAGCCATTGCGGCGGGCAAAGCTCTTCGCGGTCAGGATCGGCTGCGACAAGAAATTGGCCATGATCCCGAGCCGACCCAGTCCCGCGAGCACGTACAGTAACCCGGTCATCAGCGTCAGCCCCAACAGCAGCATGGTGTACCGTTCCACATCGCCGCCCGCCAACGGCGCCAAGGTCGCCGCCACCAGGATGCAGGTCGCCGCGTCCGGGCCGGCTGATACTGCGCCAGCGCGAACAGACCCGGCATCGTGCGCTGGAGCAGGCGGCGCGGTCGTGGCGCCGAACGTGTTTGCGACATGGACGTGATGCTCCGTGAGTGTCGATCGAGTCAGGCAATCAATACGCCACTTCAAAAAACACCGACTGGCCTTGATCATCATTCCGACGGACAGATCACCAAGGCCGCGCCTGCGCGCCATCCGCAACCAGTTCGCGCACGACTATCTCGACGAGCCAGAACGCAACGCCAGCGTGCTCAACATGGTATCGTCGCCGCCCGCAACGCGCTGCGGACCCATGGCAAGCTCGACAACGCGGCGCTGCGCGGTCTGCTCAAGGTCTGGGCCAACGAGTGCGACGACGACGTGTTGCGGCGCGAGGCGTTGCTGATCGACGATGAACTCTAACCGACGCGGGTGATGGCCCGGATGATGGAATAGACGCCCACCCCAGGAGCGACCAGATGAGCACACAGCCCATGCAACATGCACGGCCAATCAAGCGACTCGATACGCGCGCCGAGCCGTCGGCAGGACTCGACGAGACCGCGCGCGCCGTGGTTGAGGCGACCATCTCTGCTGTCGATCCCGAGCAAGTGATCTTGTTCGGCTCCCGCGCCCGGGGTGATGCTGGAGCCGATTCCGACCTCGATTTGATGGTCATCATGCACAACCCATTCACCGCGGAGCACAGCCGTCAGGACCAGCTGCGACGAGTCCGTCGCGCCTTGCACGGCATTCGAATCCCAGTGGACATCCTGCTGTACAGCCGCGACGAGATCGATACCTGGCGCGAGTCGCCGAACCACGTCATCGGTCGCTCGCTGCGTGAAGGAGTATCCGTCTATGCGAGACATTAGGCACGCGCCGTTCGACTTGGAACCGCTGGATCGCAGAGCACTCATCGCGCGTATCGAAGCCCTGCATCGGTTGGTGACCGAGCGCCTCGATTCCGCCGACCCGCCGGCCGACGCCGGATAGCCGCGCTGCCGCTCAAGGGGCTTGACGCAATGCCAGAGGCACCAAAGCCGAGCCTGCGCGCCTACCCGTGGGAGCAGTGCTACGCCACCTCGGACCTGCGCGACGATGGCCGCCCAGTCGACATCCTGCACGATTTCTACATCCCGGCGCTGTCGCGCGCGCTGCGCTACGACCGGGTGGCGGGTATTTCACCTCCAGCTCGCTCGCCGCGGCCTCGCAGGGGTTTTCGCGCTTTGTCGAGCAGGGCGGTAAGGCACGCTTCGTGGTGGGGCTACAGCTCGACCCAAAAGATGCGGCGGCGGTGCTGCAAGGCGATCAGGCGCGCGCGGTGGCATGCCTGTTGCCGCAGCTCTCGGTGGCGCAGGCATGGCCGGCCGCGATCCAGCGCGGCGTCGAGCTTTTGGCCTGGATGGTCGCCAACGGGTATCTGGAATTGCGCGTTGGCCTGCGGGTGCACGGCAAGCAGGGCACGCCGCGGCCGCCAGACTATGCCCAAGATGGCTATCTGCACGAGAAGTGGGCGATCTTCAGCGACGACCAGGAGGCCCTATTCATCTCCGGCTCGCTGAACGAGTCGCTGACGGCGCTGGCGTTGAATGCCGAGAACATCACGGTGCAGCCGTCCTGGATCGACTGGAACCGTAAGCTCTTCAGGCACAAGCGCGCCAGCTTTGAGGCGTTGTGGGCCGGTAACCATGCCTATATCCGCACCCTGACGTTGCCGGATGCGGTCAAGGAGCGCCTGGTCACCATTGCCGACAACGCGGGTCCGCTGCAGGAGATCGACGGCACGCCGATGGAGCAAGGCCGCAGGCGCAAGGCGCGGGAGGTGGCGGAGACAACCGACGGAGCATTGACGCCGACCTTCAACGAGCGTCTGCGCGCAGCCATGATCCGGCTGGCGCCTTTACTACCGGGCGATGAACGGGTCGAGCTGGGCTTGCGCGAACTGATCAGCGGCAAAGGCAAGTTGTTCGACGCCCCGCTGGAGATCATCTCGACTGGGCTGATCATCAACCGCCGCGGGGGCCGGCTGCTGGCGCAGTTCCCGCGCACCGACCTGGTGCTGGTGGACGAAGCGCACAAGGCGCGCCGGCAGTCGCCGGACAACAACGCCCAGATGCCGCGCTTCAACAAGCTGTATCAGGAACTGCGCGATATCCTGTATGGCCAGTCCGGGACGCTATTGCTGGCGACGGCGACACCGATGCAGCTGAACCGCGTGGAGGCCTTCGACCTGCTGAAGCTGATGCCCTCGGCGAGCGCGGTGCAGTTCAGCGAGGATCTGTGCGAGCTGTTTTATCGGGTGCGCGAGCGGTTATTGCAGGGCGATGCGCTGCGGGAGTACGAGCAACGCTGGCTGCAACGCTTACGAGCAGCACACGCTCACCCTTGCACGCCACCCCTCCGAGACCGATGCACGGATGATGGTTCGCCTGCTCGCCTTCTGCCTGTTCGCCGACCCGCAACTGAGTTTCACCAAGGGCATCTCCACCGACGACGAGCCGGACCTGTGGCAGCGGAGCTTGAGCGGAGAGATCGAGCGCTGGATCGAGTTGGGACAACCTGACGAGCGACGCCTCCGCCAGGCCTGCGGGCGCGCTCGGAACGTGGTGGTGGTCAACTATGGCGGCCGCGCCGCAGACCTCTGGTGGCAGCAGAACAGTCGCGGCCTTGAGCGCCTGAAGAACCTGCGCGTGTTGGATCTGGACCCAGACGAGGTTCAGGCATTGACCGCACTGGTGGAGCGCAGCATGGAGATCCAGTGCACGCTCGACGGCGGCCAGATCTGGATCGGCAACGACCAGGTCACGGTGGAACTGACCCCGACCATTCGCCAGGCCGGCGACGACCGATGAGCCATGCGAAGGCAGTCCGACGTCGAACCAACGACTTCGCCGGCAGCGCGCACCTGCTCACCGGTGTCTCGATCCACGGGGTTCGCAAGCAGCCCATCCCCCGCACGAACGCCCCACATCCGATGTGTGCCACCTGTGGATAAACCTGTGCGTTATTGAGCCAAGCCACTGAGCGGATACGATACGCCGTCACATTGGTCAATGATTGGCCAACATTCCTAACTGGCTGATTCTTTGATACCGTCAAGGCATGAGTCGGCTTGGGAACGAGCACGATCACCTTATCCCCAGCGACTGTGCAACACCTGTGCATAAGCCTGGTGGAAACGGGCCTAAGTCGCTGAGCGCCAGCCACAACGCAGCAGATTGGTCAGCAATTGACCAACCCGTGAAGCGGGGATGACAGCAGCGAGTGACCCCGACCGATCCCAACCGTCCCCCGGCCCCATAGGACGAGGCGCACGTCCGCTCGTCTCGGTCGCCGCCGGCCCCTCGCACCCGCGGCGATACAGGGCAGCACCCTGGGGCAAAATGGGCGGGCGAAGAATTGCAGGCCACAACGGGCGGTATAAAGGTGCTCGCCGCAGGGCCAACAAGGGTCAAGGGCTCAATCCTTTCTTGGAGATCAGCATGTCTAGTGAAGCGGATCCTGAAAACGATCGTGACGCACTCATCGAGCAAAACAAGCAGCTCTTATCCGCGTTTGCGGATTGGCTGGCGGCCGCCGGTCTGAAGCACACGACGATCCGGCAGCACTGTTCGAACATCGATTTTTATGTCAATCACTACCTGCTGTACTACGATGCAGTCGCGGCAAGAGACGGGAGTGATCAGGTCGCTGAATTTCTCGGAGACTGGTTTATTCGCAAGGCGATGTGGTCCAACGCCGCTAGCATCAAGAGCAATGCCGCTAGTTTGAAAAAGTTCTATACCTTTCTTTCAGAGCAAGGAATGGTCGAACCCGCGGCGCTCGCGAATCTGAAGACGACAATCAAGCAGGACATGCCGGACTGGCTAGCCAGCATGCAGCGTTACATGGATCTGGCGGAAGATGCCTGGTGATGCGCATGGGCGGGGATTTCAGCGACGGTTCGTCACAATAATCGTGTAACAAGCATGCCGGGCAAGACCATTGGCCGGCGAACCTATCTGCACCTGGACGCCGCCCTGCCCGCGTTAGACGCGACACCACGCAGCGAGCGCGCCCGCCTCGACGCCGTCGCGATCCAGCGATAGCACCACCTGATCGCCCACGGCGAGGCCGGTCAGAACTTCGGTGCTCTCCCAGTTTGCAAGCCCGGTTTCGATCTCTCGATCCGCCAGCGAACCGGATTGCTGCTTGGGACCTGGAGCCAGCAGCAGCCCGCTGGCCGGATCGCCGCAGTCGGCACGCATCGTCGATCAGATCCACGGCCGGCGGCGTCGGGATGCCAGGCGGCGAGGGCGTGACATACTCATTCAGTTCGCCGGACACCTCGGCGACCACGCCGGCGAAGGACTGCGAACCTGGCGTGCGGCTGTCGTGCACACGGCTCGCCAGGCAGATGTTAGCGCATCAGGACTGGCTCGCCGGGGCATGCGTCGGATTTACGACTGGCTTGCACCGATTATCGAAGTTGAGTGAAGTGAGTTTGGGAAAGTGGACAGGCCTATGACTTTCCAGGCGATAGCCGGAAAGACCAAAGAAAATGGTCAAATAAGCAGAACATTCTGGCCGGAATGAAGAATCTGTTCCATTGGCTTGGCATGACATCAGCTTCCCGCTGTTACCGCCTCATCTTCTTGCGCCTTGTTCTCGGTATGGTTATTCACAAGCCTGTCGATCTGCGTTATCTTATGGCTCAGTATTGATCTGTAACCTCACGTCATTGGCCCCTTGTTTCTCCACTCCGCGGAGGATCCCAGTGTTGCGCCTCTGCAACCGCGGGTGTCGGGCATCGACGGGAGGAAACAGCGCTCCAGATAGCCCGCTCGTCGGCAAGGGGGAGCCAGCCCGGCCACCCGTCGATTTGATCGTCGGTGGAAGGGCCGAAAGGAACCGTGGCATCGCCCACCTCGTAAGCGCCCGGTACAGCACCGGGCATGGGCAGGGAGCCTGAAGACTAGCTCTGCTCACGATTGCCTGATCGAGACGGAACCGGCCGACCGGCCATTACTTGTGGAGAAACCTTGATGAAATCTCTGTTCCTGCTGTTTCTGTTCGGCATCTTGATCGTTGGAGTAGCGCTTTTCTTTAAAGGCCAGTCCAATTCTGTAAAACTCAACCACATCTGTGGCAAAGAGGTGTCCTGGTACCACGCGATGTTCTTGGATGCGGTCGAAGACAAGGCCGGCTGCGAGAAGTATCAATAACTCGCTGGCGGCGCCGGGCAACCTTCGCCGGCGCCGCTATTGACGGTCTGCTGTAGGGCAACGCTCATGTATCCGCGTTACCCGAGCGGGGCGGGACGCCCTTCTCCGCCAGCCGCTGCCAGCGCTCTGTCCCTAGCATGGCGCCCGAACACGCAAGAGATCCAGCATCCGCGCGGATCAGCCAAGCCACCCACTAACCAAAATCCGGCGGTTGCACCTTTGCGAATTTTGTCGACTAGCCAATGGCCTCCGTGCGACTTTAGTCGCACGCTGGGTGCGTAATCCATTGATCTGGTGAAATTATCGATGTGAGCTTCTGGATTCTGGCTGCAGCACGACGGCGCCGACCCAACACGGCAAAGCAGCGGCAGGGCAATCTCGAGCGCCGGTTGGAAAACCGGTGCCCCCAGGCCGGCGCTTCCAGGCCGGCGCTCCCAGACTAGGGCGCAAGCGTCGCGACAGTCTCCGCCACCCGCACGGCGCGCTCGCGTGCCTGATCGGTATCCGCGCCGCGGGCAAGCGCTACTCCCATGCGCCGGCGCGTGAAGGCCTCCGGCTTGCCGAACAGACGCAGGTCCGACTCCGGCACCGCAAGGGCCTCGGCTAAGCCGTCATAGGCGATGCCGACGGCGTCCATGCCGCCATAGATCACGGCGCTGGCGGCCACGGCGTCGCGGCCGGTGTCTACCGGCAGGCCGAGGATGGCGCGTGCATGCAGGTCGAACTCGCTCTGACGCTGGGAGGCCATGGTCACCATGCCGGTGTCGTGCGGGCGCGGGCTCACCTCGCTGAACCAGACCTGGTCGCCGCGCACGAACAGCTCCACGCCGAACAGACCGCGTCCGCCAAGGGCGCCGGTGACGCGGCCGGCGATGTCCTGAGCCCGTTCCAGCGCCGCGGCACTCATCGGCTGCGGCTGCCAGCTCTCGACATAGTCGCCGTGCACCTGACGGTGACCGATGGGGTCGCAGAAATGCGTCTGGATGTGCGCGGCGTCGGCACCGGTGCGCACGGTGAGCAGCGTGATCTCGAAATCGAACTCCACCACCTGCTCGACGATGACCCGGCCCTGGTTCACGCGACCGCCGGCGATGGCATAGTCCCAGGCGGCCTGCAGGTCGGCGGCGGACTCCAGCCGCGACTGACCCTTGCCGGACGACGACATGACCGGCTTGACGATGCATGGATAGCCGATCGCCTCGGCATGGCGTTGTAGCTCGGCGAAGTCGTCGGCAAAGCCATAGGCGGACGTCGGCAGGCCGAGTTCCTCGGCGGCCAGTCGGCGAATGCCCTCACGGTTCATGGTCAGCCGCGCGGCACGGGCGGTCGGGATGACCTCGCACAGGCCGGCCTGCTCGACGTCCACCAGCACATCGGTGGCGATGGCCTCGATCTCGGGAACGATGATCTGCGGACGCTCGGCATCGATCAGTCGGCGCAGCGCAACGGCATCGGCCATGTCGATGACGTGCGCATGGTGGGCCACTTGATGCCCTGGGGCATTGGCATAGCGATCGACCGCGATCACCTCGACGCCGAGTCGCTGCAACGCGATGACGACCTCCTTGCCAAGTTCACCGGCGCCGAGCAGCATGACGCGGGTGGCGTTGGGGGACAGGGGTGTGCCGATGTGCATGGTGCGAACTCCGGTGAGACGATGATTGCGTTGGATGAGGATTCCTCGGGCAGTATAGCGGCAGGAGGCCTTAATCATCGTTCCGGCCGATCACCTTGGCATCGTCTGTCGTCAGGGCAGACAGCCCTGAGGTCAGCAGACCAGGATGGCCTGACTGCAGAGTCGGCTGCTCCGTTAGCTGGAACGATAAGCCAAGTACGAACTGGAGCTTGCAGCGGACGCTACCGGCGCGGAGGTCGAGCTGATTCAACGCGTCGCGTGACGCGCCGCAGATCGACTCGGGCTACAATCCCGCCCCATGCTGCTCTCCCCCAAATACCGCTTTCTGTTCGTGCACATCGCCAAGACCGGAGGGACCAGCGTGCGCGCGGCCCTGGCGGCACGGCGCTGGGCCGATCCCTGGTATTGGCCCATGTTTCTGTGCAGCCGCTTCAGTCATTTGAGCGGGCACCGCATCGGTACCAAGTTTCCGCGCCACGCCAAGGTGGTCGCCGCCAAGGAGTTGCTGCCGCGGGAATATTTCGACGCGCTGTTCAAGTTCGCGTTCGTCCGCAACCCGTGGGATCTACAAGTCAGTTCGTTCCATCATATCCGGCGCGAGCGACCGCAATTCCTGGGCGGGCACGACGATTTCGCCGACTTCCTGCGCTGGAAGCTGGACCCGGAGCGCCCGTACCAGTTCCATGTCGACACCTCCATCGAGTTGCAGACGGACTATCTGATCGACCTGCACGGCCACATCGTCGTCGACTTCATCGGCCGCTACGAGCAACTGGAGCAAGACTTTCAGACCGCCTGCCAACGCATCGGTCTGAACACAATCACCCTGCCCCACCGGCGCCGTGCGACGGACCGCGCGCACGATTATCGCCGCTACTACGACGACGCCAGCCGCGAACTGGTCGCACGCCATTTCGCCCGCGACATCGAACTGCTTGGCTATGACTTCGACCCCACAGTCGTCCGCGACGACTGACACCCCGACGGGCAGCGACGGTGGGCTGCGCCGACGCTGATGCACTGGTTTCCGCTTGCGTTGATCTGCGCCTTCAGCCTCGCCTCGGCCGACGCCGCCACCAAGGCCTGGCTGCAGGGCTACTCGGCCCGCGAGCTGGCGCTGGTGCGCTTTTCGCTGAGCGCGGTGTTGCTGTTGCCGATGCTGGCGGGACTGCCGGCACTATCGTCGCTGCCGGCGGCATTTTGGGGCTGGATGCTCCTGCTGTGGCCGCTGGAGATCATCGCGATGCTGCTGTACATGGCCGCGATCCGCGATCACCCGCTGTCGTTGACGGTGCCATACCTGGCCTTCACGCCGGTCTTCGTGCTCGGCGTCGCGTATCTGCTGCTCGGCGAGCAGGTCACGGTGCAGGGCGCGCTCGGGGTCGTGCTTGTGGTGATCGGCGCCTGGATGCTGAACGCCGCGCACGCCCGGCGGGACGACTGGCGCAGTTGGCTGACGCCACTGAGGGCGATCCTGTGGGAACCGGGCTCGCGGATGATGCTGGTCGTCGCCCTGATCTTTTCACTGACGGCCACCATGGGCAAGGCGGCCCTGCACTACATGCCGCCACAGCAGTTCGGCGCCTTCTACTTCTTGGCCCTGGGTCTACTGATGCCGTTGGTCTTCGCGCTGCCGGTGCAGCGTGGCAGAGGGCCCGGCGACCGCAATCCGCCTTGGCGAATCATGGCCCGGCTATTTCGACGCCCGCGCGCGGTCATCGCCGTGGCGGCCGTAAACGCGTTGATGGTCTACACGCACTTCTTGGCACTGCAGCAGATCGAGGTGGCCTACATGATCGCGGTTAAGCGCACCAGCCTGCTGTTCGGCATCCTCTACGGCGCCCTGCTGTTCCATGAAACGGGGCTGCGGACGCGCCTGCCAGCTGGTGCACTGATGCTCGCCGGCGTCATCACGATCCTGATGGGCTGATTCGATGGCTGCTGTGCTAAAGTCCGCCTTCCCTCCAATCCTCGGCGAGCGGCCGCGTCTGTTGATCCTGGGTTCGATGCCGGGGGAGGCATCGCTGCGGCTCGGTCAATACTACGGCCACAGCCGCAATGCCTTCTGGCCGATCCTGTGCGAACTGCTATCGG
This sequence comes from uncultured Gammaproteobacteria bacterium, assembly GCA_963698775.1. Classification (GTDB taxonomy): domain Bacteria; phylum Pseudomonadota; class Gammaproteobacteria; order Chromatiales; family Chromatiaceae; genus Thiohalocapsa. Next base: position 30,415 of record CAVOSE010000038.1, on the reverse strand, counting down.
TGCCGTCGGACAGCGACTACGCGACCCGCGCCGAGGCCCTCGTGGCCAATCACATTGCGGTCTGGGACGTAATCGCGCGCTGCGCACGCCACGGCAGCCTCGATGCGAACATTCGCCCGGACAGCATTCAGGTCAACGACTTCGCAGCGCTGTTCGAGGACCATCCCAGCATTCGCTGCATCGCGTTCAACGGCGGCACCGCAGAGCGCGAATTCCGCCGCCGGGTGCTACCCGACCTCGACCAGGCCCACCGGCAGCTGCCGCGGCTCCGACTGCCATCCACCAGCCCGGCCCACGCCGGCATGCCGATGGAGGCCAAGCTCGCAGCCTGGCGGGTGCTGATAAAACACACTGCGCGGCCATGACTCAGCCCACGGCCGTCACCTCATCGAGGTCCGACGCGAGGCAGACACCATTGCCCCGGCTCTTTGGCACGTACATCGCGCCGTCGGCGCAGGCGAGCACCTGATCGCTCGTGCTGCGATGGTCTGGATAGAGGGCCACGCCAATACTGGCGCCGACGCACACCGTGCCGCGCTCTAAAGTAATGGGAGCGCTGATAACTGCAATCAGCTTCGCGCCAAGGGACTGCGCGGCGCCGATGCCACCGACCTCAGAGAGGATGATGGCCAATTCATCAGCGTCAACCTAAAGCGCTCCCGATCCGCCGCGGAGGTCATAGAGGTCTGAACCTCGACACGGTACAGGATCGCCGAGAGGGCACCCATCACGGAGCCGATGCCGAGGAAGATCACAAAAAACAGACGCAGCGTTCGGGGCGTAAGCTTTTCTTGTCGTACAATCATCAAATACCCATCGAGTCTAGCGAACAACCTGACTGATTGGTCACCCGGCCAGCAATCCGCGCGGAAGCCCAGAGTCGCAGTTCGCAACTGGCCTCATTGTCAGTCGCTTGTCATGAAACACTCGCTTCATTGTTCGGGGTTGCGCCGCGCCATGGACGCTCGCGGACCACCCACGGCAGGGTATACCAGCCCGCGGGGCGGGCGCTGATTATTTGAGTGCCCGCAAAGCACTGCAAAGCCAGCCTTCCGCCCGACCCTATTGTGGCTTGTGGTTGAGAGGCCGGCGATCGGGACCATCCGGCGACAATTCGCATTCGTTTAGGGAAACGCTGCTTTAACAGCGTTTCCCGTGCGGGGCATGACCCCCCGCCATTTTCAAGCGCCTAAGCGCTTTAAAATGAAGAAACGCGGAAACCGCGTTTTCGTGTTTCGTCTGATTTTTTGGCCAGGATGGCCAAGGAATCGATATCTCCTGGGCACAGCCCTCAACAACGGAAACAACGCCATGCTGCTGAAGATCGTCCGCGAAGGTTTGGGGCGCGCGGTCGCGTTTGTCGATCAGGCCACACGGCCGACGCCGATGGCGCGCCCGCCCGAGGTGCAACGCCGCGTCGACATCGAAGTCCGGTCGATGGCCCTGTATCAGTATTTCGCCTGTCCGTTCTGCATCAAGACCCGCCGCGCGATCCACCGACTCAACCTCCCCATCGAGCTGCGTGATGCTCAGCACGATCCCGAACATCGTGCCGCGCTGGCCGCCGACGGCGGCAAGGTTCAAGTACCCTGCCTGCGCATCGACGAGGGCGGCGACACGCGCTGGTTGTACGAGTCCACCGACATCATCGCCTACTTGGAGCGGCGCTTTGGTAGCGACGGCTCGGACGACGGCACCCCGAGGGAGGCACCGGGAGGACCGTCGCCAAGCCCGGGCCAATCGGCGGATCATGCAGGGAAGCAGGCGCGAGAACGGTTCCGGCACCGAGCCGAAACCAGCCCCGGCGCGTCGCGCACCGGCAGCGATGGCACCTGGAAGGCCATGACACCCGCCGCGAGCGGTCCGCGCACGACGCATCCAGTTCTCAGTTGGCCGACGGCCCTGTATTGTCTGGGCGCGTTTGCATGCGCAGGGGCAAACGCGGAGCAGGCCGGACTACATGCCTACCAGTGCGTAGAGAACGGTGTCAAAACCTTCTCGGACAAGCCCTGCGGGCGTGTCGAGCGGCGCCTGTTCCTCGGCTACAGCTCCCCCAAGGACGTCGAACGCGAGGGCAAAAGCCTGGCCGCGGAAAACGCGGCAGATGCCCAGACCGACGCGTTCATCAACCGCGTCGAACTGAAGCGCGCCATCGCCCGCGCCGAGGGCCGCGTCAGCGATCTGCGCAAACAACGCGATGCGGAACTTGTGGAGCTGCAGGCACGCCTCAATCGCGATGCCGTGATCCAAGCGGTTAGGCCCGGCCAAACAACGGGCACCCACCTCGACCCGGAACAACTCGTGGCGGCGGAAATGGCGGACCATACCCTCATCGAGGAGATGAAGGTCATGAACACACGCTACGCCCAGGACATCGCGCTGGCGGAGCAGCACCTAGAGCAATTGCAGGGCCACCTTGCGAGCATGGAACAAACCGCTCAACAGCCATGAGAGCCGTGTGGACCGACCTCGATGAACCACCGAACGCCGCCGGATTGAGGTTCGCCTTCAAGAAGCACCGGCGGTCGCATAGCCGGGCTATGTGACTGCCGGCGCGACACAGAAGGCGGGCGTCAAGACAAGTCAGCTGGTTGAGATTTGACAGAAATCGCCTTAGCCCGCCCCATCAAAGCCGATCATCACCATGGACCCCAGCAAACTAACCCAGCTGGATCTCACGATTATCGCAGGCTATGGCCTGCTGGTGGTCGGCATCGCCGTCGTCACCGCCCGCCGCACGCACAGCGGCGAGGATCTGTTCCTGGCTGGCCGGCGGCTCGGCTGGTTCCCGATCGGTCTCTCGCTGTTTGCGTCCAACATCTCCTCGACCACTCTAATCGGGCTCGCCGGGGCCGCCTATAGCTGGGGTGTCGCGGTAGCCAACTATGAATGGATGGCCGCGCCGATTCTGGTGTTAATGGCGCTGGTCTTCGTACCGCTCTATCTGCGCGCGCGCATCGGCACCGTACCTGAGTACCTGGAGCGTCGTTTCGATCGCCGTGCACGCCGCTATGTGTCGGCGCTGACGTTGTTCGCCAATATCGTCGTCGACACCGCCGGCACGCTGTTCGCCGGTGCGCTGGTGCTGACCGCCTTCGTACCCGAGCTGAACCTGTTCACCGCGGCGCTGATCTTGGCCGCGCTGGCCGCCGCCTACACCGCCGCCGGCGGCCTCGCGGCCGTAGTCTACACCGACGTGCTGCAGGGCAGCATCCTGTTGGTAGGGGCGGTGCTGGTGACCTGGTTCAGCTTTGCGCGGATCGACTTCGACTGGTCCGCGGTGGTCGCCGCAACGCCGCCGCAGCAGTTATCGCTGTTTCTGCCCCTGGACGACCCGAACCTGCCCTGGCTCGGCACGCTGGTGGGTGTGCCGGTGCTCGGCTTCTATTTCTGGTGTACCAATCAATTCATCGTGCAACGCGTGCTTGGCGCCCGCAGCATCGCCGACGCCCGCTTTGGTGTGTTGCTGGCGGGCCTGTTGAAGCTGCCGGTGCTGTATATCATGGTGCTGCCGGGGGTGATCGCGACCCTGATCCTGCCGCCGTTGGCCAACGGCGATCAGGTGTTTCCAGCGCTGATCGCGGAAGTCCTGCCGGCCGGTCTGTCCGGCCTGATCCTGGCCGCGCTGGCGGCGGCGTTGATGTCGAGCATCGACTCGACGCTGAACTCCGCCGCGGCCCTACTGACGCTGGACTTCATCAAGCCCATGCGTCCGGGACTCAGCCCGCGCGCCGTCGCCTGGATCGGCCGCGCCGCCATCGGCCTGTTCATGCTGCTGGCGGCAGCCATCGCGCCGTTGATCGGCAACTTCGAGGGACTGTTCCACTATCTGCAGACGGCGCTGTCTTACCTGGTGCCGCCGGTGGCGGCGGTCTTCCTGCTCGGCGCCTTTTCGCGCCGGGCCGGCCCGTTCAGCGCCCTGGCGACACTGATGGGTGGCCACGCCCTGTCCGCACTGTTGTTCGCCCTCTGGCTGGGTGATCTATTGACGCTGCACTTCACGCTGGTGGCCGGGCTATTGTTTGCCGTCAGCGCGCTGATCTTCGTCGTCAGCGCCCGTCTGCGGCCGGCGACGACGGCACCCGATCCGCAGAGCGTCTGGCATTGGGCAATGACGCGCCCGGAGTCCACGGTGCCCATGTGGCGCGACTATCGGCTCTTGGCCGTGGCGTTGTTGCTGCTGACGATCGGACTGGTGGCCTCGTTCGCCTGAGCGCGTGGGCCGCTGCCTGTCCGGGCCTATATTGCTTGAGGGCGGAAAATGCTTGCAGATGAGTGAAGCCGCGATGCGGCATCGGACTGGCGCGGCCCATCCAAATCGAAATCGGGATCGAGTCACTCGCTACGATATCGATTTCGATACCGATACCGATACCGATACCGATCCCCGTGATCGCGACTCGTCGGCCTGAGGGGCGCCTCGCTAGTGGTCACTTCGGCAAGACCTGCCGAACACCAGCCAGCCGTTGAATCGCCGGCGCATCGGCCCGCTTAATTGCGGTATCATGCGCCCCCGCAAACGCCGCTCAGGGTTGCTCGGCGCCGAAATGGGGCGCGCCCCGAAACGCATCACACAACCGTCACGCCGCCATCTCCCCGACATGGGCAGGTCGGCGCCAACGACAGATTTCCAGCCCCCAGTGCGTCGATTGCCGTCACAACGCGACAACCCGCCACTTTCAATCTGAATCCGAAGGAACCTCTATGGCACGCAGTTACCTGGTCTCGTCAGAATCCGTGGGCGAGGGCCATCCGGACAAGGTCGCCGACAACGTCTCAGACGCCATCCTCGACGCCCTGCTCGCCCAGGACCCGACCTCGCGCGTCGCCTGCGAGACCATGCTCAATACCGGCATGGCGGTCGTCTCCGGTGAAATCACCTCCAAGGCCGTGGTCGACTACACCCAGGTGGTGCGCGACACGATCTGCGATATCGGCTACAACGACGGCAAGATGGGCTTCGACGGCAAGGCCTGCGCAGTGCTGATCGCGCTGGATAAGCAGTCGCCGGACATTGCCCAAGGCGTCAATGAAGGCACCGGCATCGACCTCGACCAGGGCGCCGGCGACCAGGGCCTGATGTACGGCTACGCCACCAATGAGACCGAGGCGCTGATGCCGATGCCGATCCAACTCGCGCATCAGCTCACCAAGCGCCAAGCCACCGTGCGCAAGTCCGGCGAGCTTGACTGGCTGCGCCCGGACGTGAAGTCCCAGGTCTCGGTTCGCTATGAGGGCAACACCCCCGTCGCCATCGAGGCCGTGGTGCTGTCCACCCAGCATGCCGAAGAGATCAGCCACGACGCGCTGCAAGAGGCAGTCATGGAGACGATCATCAACCCGGTCATCCCCCAGGCGATGCTAGCGAAGGACGCCAAGTTCTTTATCAACCCCACCGGTCGCTTCGTCATTGGCGGCCCGGTCGGCGACTGCGGTCTGACCGGGCGCAAGATCATCGTCGACACCTACGGCGGCGTCGGTCGCCACGGCGGCGGTGCCTTCTCCGGCAAGGACCCGAGCAAGGTCGACCGCTCGGCCGCCTATGCCGCCCGCTACGTGGCCAAGAACATCGTCGCCGCTGGGCTGGCGGACAAGTGCGAGGTCCAGCTCGCCTACGCCATCGGTATCGCGCAGCCGGTCTCGATCCACGTCGACGCCTTCGGCACCGCCAAGATCGATGAGGGCCGCATCGAAGACCTGATCCGCGCCCACTTCGACCTGCGGCCGAAGGGCATCATCCAGATGCTCGACCTGCTACGCCCGATCTACCGCGCCACCGCCGCCAACGGCCACTTCGGCCGCAGCGAGCCGGAGTTCACCTGGGAACGCACCGACAAGGCCAACGCGCTGCGCGCCGACGCCGGTCTCTGATCCACAGCAGCCAACCGCCCCGCACAGTCGGTGCCGGGGCGATACGGGGAGCGCCGGTTGAAAATCCGGCGCTGCCTGCCGTAGATTGGTTTCCCGCCAGCGGAGGCTGGGGCAAGAAGGGCCAGCGTGCAGGCCGAAGTCAGGCGATCGCAGAATAATCCGGCGTGCGTCGACCGGTCAGGAAGGAGCGCTGGGGGTCAACGACGGCACGCCCGGCCAACGCGGTGCGTCCGAGCAACATGCGAAAGCGCATGGTGTCGCGGTCGGTCAGGGTTAGCTCCACCGGCCAGCGCTGTTCCGCCACCATCAGATCAGTGACGATCACGCAGCGCTGCTCGCGATGGCCGCCAGAGTCGGTGACGGTGCGTCGCTCCAACAACGGTGCCTCACAGCGCACGACGATGTCGTCGCGATCCTGCACCGGATGCACCGCGAAACAGACGATCTCGACATCGCCACGGCGTTCGGTCTCGACCTCGAAGGCGTGCAGCGCGGACGTGCGCGCTCCGGTGTCGACCTTGCACTTGATCGCCGGCAGCTGCAATGTCGGCAGACCGACCCATTCGCGCCAGCCCAGGGTCAGCAACGACTCGGACATATTCGTTTTCACCTTTCCGGGGTTGTGGAGCCGTTAAGGTCGGCGACGCCACGCTCGACCTCGCCAGCACGGCGCAGTTCGCGCTTCAGGATCTTGCCGGCGGCATTCTTCGGCAACGCATCCACCACCTCAATGCGGCGCGGGATCTCGTGGCTGCCTAGGTGCTGCCGACACCAGGCCTTCAGCTCCGCGGCGTCGGCCCGCTGCTCGAGCGCCGACGTGACATAAGCGATCGGGATCTCGCCATGAATGCGATGCGGCTCGCCCACCACCGCCGCCTCGGCAACATTGGGATGCCGCACCAGTTGCTCCTCGATGATGCGAGGGTAGACATTGATGCCGTTGCTGATGATCAGGTCCTTGATGCGATCCACCAGGTAGAAGCAGCCGTCGGCATCGCGCCAGCCCACATCGCCGGTGCGGAACCAATCGCCAAAGAAGCTCTGAGCGGTCTCTTCCGGAAGGTTCCAATAACCGCGCATCACGCTGGGGCCGCGCACGCAGACCTCGCCGTGCTCGCCATCCGGCAGCCAGTTGCCCGCAGGGTCGGCAATGCGCATCTCGACGCCGGGAATCGGCGGACCGATGGATCCAGGCTTGCGCGGCCCCTCCGGTCGATTCACCGCCGTCACCGGTCCGCACTCGGTGGGACCGTCACCCTCCAGCATGGGCACCCCGAAGCGTTGCTCGAATGCCTGCAGCAGCGCCAGCGGCAATGCGGCGCCGCCGGAGATGCACAGGCGCACGCTGCGCCATTCCGCCACCTGGGCGTCGTTGAGTCGCATCAGCACCGCATACAGACTCGGCACGCCGAGAAAGATGGTTGCATGGTGCGTGTCGACGGCTTGAGTGATAGCTTGGGGATCGAAGCGCGGCACCGGCACCAGCGCGGCGCCGGCAAGCAGCGGCGTCAAGATGCCGACCGTGCCGGCAAAGGCATGGAACATCGGCAACACCACCAGCAGGCGATCGGTGGCGGGCTCCAGGTCCAGCGCCTCCGCAACCGCCCGGGCGTTGCTGGCCAGGTTGGCGTGGGTCAATACCGCGCCTTTGGGCCGACCGGTGGTGCCGGAGGTATAGAGGATGACGGCGGCAGCGTTGGCAGGATCAATCTGCACTGGCACCGCCGGACTCGTTTCGATTAGCTGGTGCAGATAGTCATCGGCGGCGCCGCTGTCGTGCTCCAGGCAGATACCGATCCGCCACTGGACGACCGGCGCATCGGCCAGGGCCTTGGCAGCCTGCTCGGCAAAGGCGGCGTGAAAGAACAGCCCCCGCACGCCGGCGTCGCGCAGCATGAACCCGATTTCGTGAGGATTCAGCAGCAGATTGATCGGCACCACGATGGCGCCGGCCTTGAGGATGCCGAGATAGGCGACAACGAACTCGGCGCCGTTCGGACAGTAGAGCGCGACGCGCTCGCCGGGCACGACGCCGCGCGCGGCGAGAGATGCAGCAACACCGTCGGAAGCCGTATCGAGCGCCGAATAGGTCCAGGTGATTGCATCGGCGAAGATGGCCGGCGCATCGCAATGGGCGGCAGCGCTGCGGCGAAACAGAGCCGGCAGATCGGCACCGTCGCCACCGGCAAGACTCCCTGTCTCGCCGACGTCCTCATGCGGGACGGCGCCGGCGCTCGAAGTCGACCCCATCACAGAGCGCGCCTCAGATGACCTTGGAGAAGCCCACCGGCCCCTGCTTGGCCGCCAGATAGGCGTCGAAGGCCATGCAGATATTGCGGATCAACAGCCGCCCCTTGGGCAGCACGCGGATGCCGGTGGCGTCGACCTCCAACAGACCGTCGCCGACCATGCCGTCGAGTTTGGGCAGACTGTCGGCGAAATAGTCGCTGAAGTCGATCTCCCAACGCCGTTCCACGTCGGCGAAGTCCAGCCGGAAATTGCAGATCAGCCGGGTGATGACATCGCGCCGGAGTTCGTCGTCGCGATTCAGCTCGATGCCGCGGAAGACCGGCAGCCGGCCGCTGTCGATGTCTTCGTAATAGCTATCGAGCTCGCGGCGGTTCTGGCCGTAGGTGTTGGCGACTTTGCCGATGGAGGTGACGCCGATGCCGATCAGATCGCAGTCGGCATGGGTCGAGTAGCCCTGGAAGTTGCGATACAGGGTGCCGTCGCGCTGCGCCAAGGCCAACTCGTCGTCGGGGCGGGCGAAGTGATCCATGCCGATGTAGAGCCAGCCGGCGTTGGTCAGACGTTCGGTGGTGGCCTGCAGGATGTCAAGCTTGACCTCCGGACGCGGCAGATCGTCGTCGGCGATGCGCCGCTGGGGCTTGAAGCGGCTCGGCAAGTGGGCATAGTTGAACACCGACAGCCGGTCCGGGTTGACCTCGATAATCCGCTCCAGGGTGGCCATGAAGCCTTCCACGGTTTGATACGGCAGGCCGTAAATCAGGTCGATGCTAATGGAGCGGAAGCCCTCGTCGCGCGCGGCCTGCAGCACCTCCATGGTCTCTGCCTCGGTCTGGATGCGGTTGACCGCCTTTTGCACCCGATCGTCGAAGTCTTGCACGCCCAAGCTCATACGGTTGAAGCCGATCTCGCGCAACAGCTTGACGGTGTCGCCGCGGGCCTCGCGCGGGTCGATCTCGATCGAAAACTCGCCGTGCTCGTCGTCGGCGAGCTTGAAGTGCTTGCGTGTCTGGTCCATCAGCTCGCGCATCTGCGCCTGGCTGATGAAGGTGGGCGTGCCGCCGCCCCAGTGCAGTTGCTCGACGACGCGACTGTCGTCGAACAACGCCGACTGCATGGCCAATTCCTTGTAGACGCGGTCCAGGTAGGGCTGCGCCATGCTGCGATCCTTGGTCGCGATCTTATTGCAGGCACAGTAAAAGCAGACCGTGTCGCAGAATGGGATATGGAAGTACAGCGACAGCGGGCGCCCACTGGCGTTGCTGTCCCGGCAGACCTGGGCGTAACGCTCGGCATCAAAGGCCGGGTCGAACTCCACCGCGGTTGGATACGACGTGTAGCGCGGGCCGCTCTGGTCGTAGCGCTTGATCAGATCCAGATCAAATACGGTCTGCTGATCGGCGGCCTGCCCGGCGATGGGCGTGGAACCCTGGTTGGCGGGCCGATGGGCGTCATTGTCGCCGTTGGTGGGGGTGGTGGTGTCAAGCATCGTCTTCATCTACCTCGAGCCCACGGCGGTGGGTCTCATTGATCTGTTTCAACAAGGTGTGGAATGGGATCTGTTCGGCGCTCTTTGCCCGTCGCCCTGTGCTTGTCGCTCTCGTCCGTCTAAGGCTCATAGGTCCGCCACGGCCTCCGAAAACTTCGGGTGATCGTGAACCAGCTGCTCACGGCTTAGCAGAAACACGCCTTCACCGCCACGCTCGAAGTCGAGCCAGGTGAAGGGCACGTCACGAAACCGATGCTGCAACTCCTCGGCAGTGTTGCCGACCTCGACCACGAGGATGCCGTCGTCGGCGAGATAATCCGGCGCATCGCGGAGGATGCGCAGCACCAAGTCGAGCCCGTTCTCGCCGGCGGCCAGCGCCAGTCGTGGTTCGTGGCGATATTCCGCCGGCAGCGACTCCATCTCCTCAACACCAACATACGGGGGATTGGAAACGATGACGTCATAGGCCGTGTCGAGCCCATGGGCCGAAAAGCGCTCGGGGATGCCGGCGAATAGATCGGACTCGATGATGCGCACGCGATCGTCCAGGCCGTGCAGCGCGCGATTGCGGGCGGCAACGCGCAGAGCCGCCGGCGAGACATCCGCCAGGTCCACGTCAACGTCGGGGAGATGGGCGGCCAACGCGATACCGAGACAGCCGCTGCCGGTGCACAGGTCCAGCGCGCGGCCGATCCTGCTCGGGTCCATCCAAGGCTCGAAGCCGTCGCAGATCAGCTCTGCCAGTGGCGAGCGCGGGATCATGACCGCGTCATCGACGACGAGCTCCAAGCCCGCGAACCAGGTCTGACCCGTCAGGTACGCCGCGGGCCGGCGTTCGTTGATACGCCGCTCCAGCAACGCGAGCACGGTGCCGCGTTCGTCGGCCGTGACGCGGCAGTCGCGATAGCCATCGATCCGTGAGATTGGCATGTGGAGGGCGCTCGCAACCAGCCAGATCGCCTCATCGAAGGCATTGTCGGTGCCATGGCCAAAGAAGAGGCGTGCTTCGACGAAACGGCAGGCGCCCCAACGGACCAGGTCTTGAATGGTCAGCAAAGCATCGGTGTTGGCTGGCATGATCTACGATCTCGGTGGCCGCTGCCGCAGGGCCGGAAGCCCGTGACTGTCTTCGCATTTCGCGACAACGGACGTCGAAGCATAGCATCATTGCCCCGTTTGCTTCAGAAGCGAGACTAATCCTTGACCCGCGTCACGGTCTGCCCATATCGCGGGCCCGAGTTGAGGTCTTGCCGAGTTGCAGCCCGGCCCCGGCGGGATCGCACATGGCGACGCTCGCCAGCCGAGAAGGTGCGTCCTCGTGATCGTTCTGAGGGCGAATTTTGGATAGCGGGGGGGGTTTGGGCTGCGATTCGCTTACGCGCCGGCAGCCCCACTCAGATGAGCGACATGTGTTCAGCCACCAGACACCTAGCCAGGTTGCCTGAGCGGCAGCATGATCAGATAGCGAGCGGCGCCGCCCTAGGTGCCGCCCGCGAGGGTGACGAGGGCCGCAATCGACTCGCGGCCAAGCGTATCCGGCCTGGTGGTGTGAAACGCCGACTGGAAGGTCGGCGCTCCCAACCTCTGCCGTTCAAGCGGCTTTCTGCTTCCGATTCAATAACTCATCGGCTGAATTCGACTTCGCAGGACGCTGGCCCCGCTCGACCAAGTCCGCGAGCGAGATTTCACTGAGGAAGGTAAAGATCTCATCGCTGAGCTGGTCCCAGAGGGTGTGGGTCAGGCAGCGTTGACCGTCACGGCAGTTTTCGCGGCCGCCGCAGCGGGTGAATTCCACCCATTCGTCAACAGCGCAAATGATATCGGCGATGGAGATTTCCGCCGCATTTTTGCCGAGGTAGTAACCGCCCCCGGGTCCGCGGATACCCCGCACCAGTTGCTTGTTTCGCAGCGCTGCAAATAGTTGTTCTAGATAGGACAGAGAAATGCCCTGGTTGACGGAGATGTCGGCTAGCGTGACCGGTCCTTTGCCGGAATGTAGCGCCAGATCCAGCATCGCCGTCACCGCATATCGACCTTTGGTTGAGAGTCTCATGGTGGTACGCCTTGATTGTCGGCCTTTTCCCAGTGTCCTAGTTGGTTTTAGATTCGCGATAGTCAAGAAAATTCGTCAAGAATTTTTCCAACTGTCGTTTTTAGCTGGCCATTTTTTCGGGCCATGCTTGGCACATGGTTCCGCGGAGACTGGGCCGAGACCAGGGATGGGTCGGAAGTCCAAGGGCATCGAGCATGGGACCCCGATGACCTCTGCACTTCGTCAACCCCGGCGCGGCAATGTTCCCGGTCTTGGTTACGCGCTAAATCTCGGCGTCAAGGGGTTGAAACGGCCCGGCAAGGGCCGTGGGGCAACATCACGCAGTATCAGCGTCGATCTGGCGGACAATCGACGGCGCCATCAGAGTGCCGTTCAATCAAGGCAGGGGTGTCAGCTCCCTTTGACTATTGAGGGCAGACTGACATTTTACGGGCGGGAAACGGTGGCCACGCGATAGACAATAACTGAGCCACTTGGCGACGAACAGATTGGCCTTCCACTTCGCCTGTAGCGCCGGAGAGCGGTAGTGGTTGAACACCGGCAATGCGGTCTGCCGCAAATCGAGCACTTCGACCTGACCGGCATCATGATATGCACGCAGCATGGCATCCGGGTCGGGGCGCCAGCAACCGACGTCCTGCGGTGCCGAGAACAGATGCGTGAGCCGAAAGATGGTCGTGAACGGTGCCTGCTCACGCACTTCCAGCAGCAGATCAGCGCCACCTTCATCACCAGACACAAAGGGCCCGCGCAATGATCGAAGATCCGGCGCCAGCCGCTTCAGTGCATGATAATTTTCCTCGCACAGCCCCATCAGATCGCCGACGTTTGGGTTGTCGCCGATCAGGTCGCAGCGTGACAGATGCAATAACGACGCCTGCATAGGGGTAGGTCAGAAAGCGCTAAGGAGAATCGTTGGAATTGGACCGGCATTCAACGGGGCACCGACCGGGATTCACCAACCCTGCGGTTGAGCCCGCGCGAACTCAGCCGCTAACTCAGGAGTGTGAGCCCGCGTCGGCGATGATCATGCCGCCCCGCTCTCTTGCTGCTGAGCAATATCCGCACGTACCTTGTCCATGTCCAGCTCAGCCGCCTTGGCGACGAGATCGCGCAGCGACCCCTCGGGCAGTGCACCCGCCTGGGAGAAGATAATGACCTGGTCGCGGAAAATCATCAGTGTCGGGATGGAACGAATCTGGAAGTGGGCGGCAATCTGCTGCTCGTCCTCGGTGTTGACCTTGGCGAAGACGATGTTCTCATGGTCACCAGCGACCTTTTCGTAGACCGGCGCAAAGGAACGGCAGGGACCACACCAAGGCGCCCAAAAGTCCACCAGCACGAAGGCACTGTCAGTGATGGTCGATTCGAAATTTTCGTTCGTCAGCTCGATAACAGCCATGAGCGACTCCTAATGGTCAGCTTAAAAGTGGCCGGCAGTCTAGCAGATCGAAACGGCTGTCGCAGTTTCCCACCAGTAGCGTACGGTCTTTCCCTAGCAAGGCGAGCACGGGAGCGATTGTGAATGCCGACAACCATGTGAGCCCGTTTCCGCGCGGCGTCATCGCGGCCGAACGGCGTCAGTCCGACGGGGAACGCAAGAACGCAACCGTGAAATCGTCGGGCAGGTAGTCTTCGGCGAAGCAGGGCTCGATGTCGTACTCCGCGGCGAGGGGTCGTAGATCGTCTGGCATGCAATGATTGAACACGCCCGGCCGCTGGCGGCCCTTCAGCAAGTTGAACACGAAGCCCTGCGTCGCCGCGCCGAAGCAGCGACGAATGAACTGCTCGCTTTCCTCCCGCGTCAAGGTGTTCATCGCGCCGCTGCAGACGTAATAGTCCGCGCCCGGCAGCGCATCGTGCAAGGCGTCGCGCTGCAAGATCTCGCATCCGGTGCGCTCGGCGGCCGCTTCGACCATTGGGGCGACCACATCAATACCGATGTAGCGCCTGGGCCGATCGCGCTGATGGACCAAGTACTGGTAGAAGTCGCCGAGTCCGCACCCGACATCCACCAACGTCAGATCCGAGAGGTCCAACGGCAGAAAGCGTCGGAGCGCCTCGAACCTCGCCTGCTGCGTGCGCTGGGAGGCCCAATGCACGCCTTCGGCGTTGTGCCCGTAGCTCGCTAGGGCGTTGCGGTAGAAGCTATCGGTATCGACTCTGGGCATCGGGTTTCTTTGCCAAAACGCGGCCGAACAGTTGACTGGTTATCGTTACCGACTTTAGAACGCGGAATCATAGGTCGGCGTCATCTCGGGCGCCGCTTCCTCGGACGCTGCAGGGGCGACGAACAATGCCGCAGCCATCTGATCAAGCGGCGCATAGGCCCTACGCAACCACACCCTGACGCGCTGGCGGTCCATGAGCCCCAAACCATCGCGGCTGTTGGCCGCGGCCCAAAAGCTGGCCGCCTGGTGATCGACCTTACGCATGGTCGCCTCGTGCAGGGCCGGAAGATCCATCAGCCGCACGCCGGCCTGCTCGGCATCGGCGCGTACCGACGAGCGGTCGAATGGACCAAAATCGCCGCCACGACCATGGTTGCGCACGGCCACCAGGTGCTCGCCGGCATCTCGCCGATCGAGCATGCCGCGCAACAACGCGATACTGTCCGCGCCGTCATCCATCAAATGCCAGAACACGATGCCGACGCCCTCCTCCATGGCCAGCGACATCAGATCGTTGTCGTCGATCCATTGAAAGAGGGGTGTCGCCGTCTGCGCCGCGAGATCGACGATGACGTCCTGCTGCTGTTGCAGCGCCGTTTCCATGATGAGGTCCGCGCTGTCGAAGGCATCCAGTGCCACCGGGGTCGTATAGTCGCCATAAAAACGCAGCATGGCGCCGTGAGAACGGTCCGAGTCGAAGACGCAGAACGGCAATCCGCGATCGATGTGATACTGCGCCAGCAGCCGCGCCAGCACGGACTTGCCGATACCGCCTTTTTCGCCCCCGACGAAGTGGATATTGCTCATCGACGGATTCCTCGCTGAAACCGAAACGAACCGACCCTGCCGCGCGATGCGACCGAACCGGTGGTGATAAGGAGCGCGCATGGTAAGCCCCGCGGGCGCGAAGTCAAGGCCGGCCTCAGTACTCGAAATTCCAGGCCAGTCCGCGGTCGGGATCGACCCGTACCTGCTTGCGCGCAACCGCTTCCTGGCCCGACTCCCCCGGAGCCTCGTCGAATCGCACCAGGATCTCGGCACGGGCAGCGAGCCAGCGCTCCAGCGCCCCCTCCGCCGCCAACGGGATGCGCCGCTCCGCGCGTGCAACCAGCGACAGCAGGTCGCGTCGGGCGTCCGCATCGGGCTGCGTCGCCAGTACCGTAGACAGCGGTCGGGGAGCGAGCAGGAACAGCTCGGCATCGGCCAGCCGCAGCGCGCGCCGAGCCACAAGGCGCGAGGTCGGATCGGCCAGGGTTGCCGCGATCACCAGACCGCGGTCGGGGTAGCGCGCCAGCAAGCGCTGCAACACCTGATCAACCCAGGGTCGCAACCGCCCGGCCGAAACCGTCGTTGCCGCTTCGGCCACACCGACGATGAGCATACGCACCAGTCCGAGGCCGGAGCGCGCCAGCAGGGCCGGCACCAGGCGCACGGCGAACCGATCCAGGTCCTTCATCGGTCGCGACAGGTCGGCATACGGGATCAGCTGCGGATGATGCTTGCGGGCGTTGTCGCGCCGCGGCGCGTAACTCCACCCGTCCAGATAGCGGTCCGCCGCCCAGCGAGCATGCTCTATGACCGCAAGCCGCTCTACCTCCGCTGGGGCAAAGGCAAAGGATTCGACCAGGTCCTCCGGCACCGCGCGGCAGTCGGTCACCGCGAGTTTGGCCCAGAGATGATCGGCCTGATGCCGGTTCGCGTAGCGGTAGGAGTCGGCCAACTCGGCCCAAGGTCGCGACGCGGGTTCGGTGTCCGGGTCACGCCCTTGGGCGGCACTGGTATCGCGATAGTGTTCGTGAATGACCTGCGCAAGCTCATCGCCCTGTCCGTCCAGCAACACCTCCGGCGTCAGCACCATGGGGCGCTGCGAGAACGGCAGGATCTGACCGTCCCAATCATCCAAACTGCCGGCGGGTGCTGCATCGCCGACGTCGAGCAGTATCGCGGGCGATAGGCCCTGCTCCGCGGCGATGGTGCGTGCCAGCGCGTCGGCCAGAGCAAGTCCGGCATTCGCCGGCTGCGCGCACACGACGACCCCCGTCACAGGCGCCTCGGCGGCCAGCTGCGGCTGCTCGGAGCGGCGAAAACGCAGGCGACTGAAGGCGCCAGCCTGCGGGTGCGCGGCGGAAAAATCCCGCTCCCAGGCCGCGGGATCTTCGCACAGTAGCGTCATCACGGGCTGAAGCTCGCTGTAGTGAGCCAGTCGCAACGCGTGCACCAGCAGGGCATCGGCAAACGGCGTGCGCCCGGCGATGATCAGGTGCACCTGCTGCCCAAACAGCGGATCGAAGCCGAAGTGCAGCGGCCAGCGTGCGAGCAACGAACGTGCGGCACTGCGTTCGATATCGATGAATTGCACACGCGCCCCGACCTCGGCGGCCGAAGCCGGCATCGACACCCGTGAGCCGCAATCCGATAGCAGCAACACCCGCGACGGGGAGCGATCCCGTGGCTTGGCATCCGAAGCGAGCAAGGGCATCAGGCGCTCCAGCTCTACACCGGCGGTAAGGATTAGCGTCGATCCGGCGCGCAACCCCGCGCCAATGCCGCCGACAGCCTGAACACGCCGCACGCGCCGATGCCGCCGCAACGCGGACTGCGTGGCATCGGCGAGGTCACCGCTGCCGATAATCAAGACCTCAGGCGCGCGAAACATCGTGCCCCACAGCAGGTCCCGGCGACGCGCCACCGGCCAGCGACCGAGTCAGTGCAGCCGCGAGCCCCCGCCAACCGCCGGACTGGGGCAGCACCTTGACGAGTGGGTGTCGCTGACTGGAGCTGGCACGAGCGATGGCATCGGCGGTGCCACCGCTGCCAGCAAGCAGCAATGTAGGGCGACCATCCGCCAGGCTGGCCTCGACGTCCAGCAGGGTGATGCGTCCACCCGCGGCGACCAGCGTCGCGCGGGCGCCAGCGGCTCCCAGGTGGTTGACCACCGCAGTCATCCACGGAATCTCATCGCCCCAGTTCCGCCCGGGCACCAGCAGCCGATGGCTGTGATTCGGTTCCAGCTCCGCGCCCGTTGCCGCCTGGTCACCAGGCAAGCGCACCGTGTGGCGAGCCGCAACGCCCAGCAACGGGAATCGAGCCCGCGCCGCCCGCCTCGCCTGCCCCATCAGAGCCATTACCCCGGCATCGGTGCCGCCATCCACGACGACGGCGCCAAGTTGATCGAGTAGCGGCGCCAGCCGATCGCGAAACAACACCAGCAACCCGTCCGCGACGACCCTCTCCAGCCCGGAGGCGCCACCTACCAAGACCAGCACCGGGCGCGGCGGCGCAAGTCCCAGCCGCGACAGCGCCGACGGCAACTCATCGAGAGTCCCGACCGTCTCAGTTGCCGGCAATGCCATGCTATTTGGTACTCATGTCAAGCTAAAGCGACGCACCGATGCCTCTTGGGAGCGCCGGTTTTCGAAGCAGCGCCTCGCCCCATCAAGTCAATCGGCGCTGTGCAATAGATTGCCCGCTTCGTCCACCACCGTCACGGCAATGGGGATGCCCTCGCGGATGCTCGCGGAGACAACGCAAAAGTCTTCGAACAGATCCTTGCAGCGGTCGAAGCGCCGCGAGCTAGTCAGCGCATCGCCGGCGATCAACTTGACCTCCAACCCGCCGATACGCAACCGCTTCTTGTCGTTGCGCACCAGGATGCAGGTGGCCTCGGCACGCAGACTGTTCTCCGGCGGCTCTTCTTTCGCAAGGCAATACAGTAGGCTGGCCGACAGACAGTTGGCGGCAGCGGCCGCGAGCAGTCGCGATGCGTTGGGTCCGGACTGCTCGCCCAGCGGCGGCGGTTCGTCCATGAGCAGGTCTGCCGCCCGCTTCCAGTCGAAGCGGACGTTGATCTCATAGCCCTCACGCTGCTCCAGATGGATCGTGAAGCGGCCTTGTTCGTCAGACATTAACTGTTCTCCGGTAACGCCGGCAGCTTGCCGGTTTCAATCATGCGCTGTCGACCGTTGCCGACGGCTGGTATCGCTCGGGTCAGGCTGGTTGCGGATCGCCGCGGCGCGCAGTCCGCCTGCGTGTCGCGACAAATCCCGCCAATCCCCGGAACGGATCACGGGCCGATCTCTGACCGCCCCGCGATAAAGATAAACCCAGGCACGGCCAAACGGCGTCGGCATCAGCCGGCGGCCATAGAGTCGCGGATAGCCCTCCAGCTGATCCAGTATGCGCAGCCCAAATTCATCGACACGGTAGACCTCGCCACTGACTGCGGTCGTGCCGGAGGCCACCAATCCCGGATAGCCGCTGAGCGCATACAACGTGAAGCGAGGTTCGGTACGATACGTGCCGAGATAGACGGAATCCGCCAGCAATCCGTGATTGAGCTCGCCACGCAACAGCGTACCGTAGACAAAGACGCGATGTTCCATGGTTGATGATCGCACGTGCCAAACCAAGGCGTGTACCGCAACCTGCTCCAACTAGGGCTCGATGCGGCTACCCCGCACCTCCAAAGACTGACGCACCCACACCGGATGTGCCGGCCAGTCCGGCACCGTCACCAGCATGCCGTGCGTATGGGCGTCGGCGAAGGTCTCGACGCCCTCGTGGCAAACTATAGCCAAAGCCTCTGCGAGACGCATCCCGATGCACAACGAGACCGATCCCAATCAGCCAAGCAGCGCGCTGCGCGGCCGCGGCACCGCGAGCAACCCGGACAGCCGTTACGCCGAGCACCGGCGAGAAGCGGTGGACGACGGCTGGTGGCAGGAGGCAACCTTTGACGGTGACGTCGCCGCCCCGAAGACCGAACTCGGCATCGACCACAGCCGACGCGCCATCAGCTACAACAACTCCCCAGACATCCCCTTCGACCGCAGCGTGAACCCGTACCGCGGCTGCGAGCATGGATGTATCTATTGTTACGCACGGCCTACCCACGCCTGGCTCGGGCTGTCGCCGGGGCTCGACTTCGAACGACGTCTGTTCCACAAACCCGACGCCGCCGCGCAACTGCTCCGCGAACTCGCCGCACCCGGTTATCGCCCGGCGACACTCGTGCTCGGCGCCAACACCGACCCTTACCAGCCGATCGAACGGCGCCTCGGCATCACGCGACAGATCCTCGAGGTGCTGTCGGACTGCGGCCATCCAGTCGCCATCACCACAAAGTCCGCGCTGGTGCTGCGCGACCGCGACCTGCTCGCGGACATGGCCGCTCGCCAACTGTGCGCCGTGCAGATCTCGATCACGACCCTAGACGACGAACTGGCGCGCATCCTCGAACCCCGTGCCGCCAGCCCCAGGCGACGCCTCCGCGCGATCGCGGATCTGGCCGCCGCCGGTATCCCCGTGGGGGTCCTGGTCTCACCGTTGATACCAGGCCTGACGGATACGGACATGGAACGCATCGTTGCTCTGGCAGCAGAGGCCGGTGCCAGCCGCGCCGGCGCCCTACTGATTCGCCTGCCACTGGAAATCAAAGACCTGTTTCAGGACTGGCTGCTCCAGCACTACCCTGAGCGTGCGGACAAAGTGCTAAACCTGATCCGCCAATGCCGCGACGGACGCCTTAACGACGCCAACTTCGGCAGCCGCCTATCCGGCACCGGGCCGGTTGCCGAACTACTCCAACAACGTTTCAGACTAGCCATCCGCAAACAGGGCCTAAGCCGGCAGGACAGCGCTTGGCAGTTGAGCGTGGAACAGTTTCGACGACCGGCGCTAGCGGGGCAGCAATTGTCACTTTTCGACTAAGGCGTCGACTAAGCCGCGGAAACGCCACGCGGCGCCTCAGCTCGTCGTCGGCATGGATCGCCGCTTGTACCACGGACCGATCGTTCCTCACCGACCCCGGGAGCGGTGGACCGCGGCGATCGCCCGATGGACCAATCGCTTGACGCATAGGAATGCCGCAGTTAGACTTTTCGGCTCCGGCTACGTAGCTCAGTTGGTTAGAGCGCGGCACTCATAATGCCGATGTCGCTAGTTCGAATCTAGCCGTAGCCACCAACATCGCGAACAAAATCAGCCGCTTTCGAGCGGCTTTTTTGTGCCTGACCGCTCTTAGTCACGCCCACAAAACCAAGATCCCTGACGATCCTCGGGAAGTGCCAGCCCTAGGAATTGCCTCTGCCCTGGATGCAGAACCGCGTCGCCGACACCTAGGCACAGAACGCAATGCCCTGCGCTCGCTCCGCCAGCGCGTTGTTGAGACCGCGGGGCATCGGCGCACCGCGCAGGTGGCGCGATCGTATCGCCCACGGTCGGCGGGCTCGTCGCAGGGCGCACGGATGATCCTAAGTCCGGCAGTTGCTCCGGGATCACCTACCCGCTGGCGCGCAAATCCCCGCCTTGGATCGCTGACTGGAGTCGCACCGCGCGAGCAGCTCGCCTTTGCGGCCGAGCAGGCGTCCCGTCCATGCGCCGCCGCCGGTGGGTGCGACCTCCAAATAGCCGAACTTGCTGAGGCCGAAGCCCACCGCGGTCGCATCGCCGATGGCAACCGAGAAGGGGCCCGGCGGAAAGTTCTCGGCGAGGGCGACGCCGCCGTTGCCCAGGATGAGTTGGTCTGGTTGTACCCGTGGGGGATCGAAGCTGATGGTCTGGAAACGATGCATGTGTCCGGAAAGCACCAAGTGGACCGGCTTCGGGAACGGGATAGTTGGCAAACGCGGTCTCCAGGGTCTGGTCGATGATGGCGTTCTGACCGGAGGCGTCGAGTTGCGTCTTGGGGGTGTGGGTGCGGGGCTTCTCCAGGCCCCACAGGGGCCGATGGCTCACTAGCCAGACGGCGTTAGCGGCGGGAGCGTCCCTGACCAGTGGCTGAATCTGCTTGAACTGGGCATCGAAGTGCGACTGATGCAGGCTACCCTGATCGCAGGCATTGGCGGAATCCAGCACGACCACGGACAGCCCGCCTAGGTCGACGCGGTATGGCTGGCGAAAGATCAGGGGCATGCTGTTTTCCGCCGGCGGGCAGATCTGCTGGCCGCCGCTGCCATGCACCAGCGCCGAGCCGGGGTCTAGCAAGTAGAAGTAACCAGGACCCGCGCGGCTGCACAATTCGTGGTTGCCGCGGGCAAAGACCCAGGGGGCGGTGCGCAAGAGCTTGGCGGCGGGCGTGAAGAAGTCGTCGTTCCAAGCCTTCCAGGAGTCGGGGGTGTCACTGCCCACGCTATTCTGGCCGTGGTAGGGACCGGCGAGGGTGCAGGTGACGCTCGGGGTGTTGTCACCGGCGTCGTAGACGCGCACCCGCTCCGTCTTGCCGTTGGCCTGCTCGATGCTGATCGAGCCTGGCGTGCCCCGATAATTGTAGTCTCCCATATGCAGAATCAGGTCTGGGGGTGGGTCGGCCTTGGCAGCGGCGTCGGCCATCTCGCGGAAGGGCCAGTCCTTGGCTCTCTTGCAATCCTCCTGCTCTTTCGGCTTGCAGCCCGTGTCGCCAAACACCACGACACGGGAGACGGTAGCGGGCACAGGGGGTAGACGTATGGAGGTGCCGTCAAGGTCCATCCGGGACCCGTCCATCGGGTATAAGGCCTCGCAGACGGTCACGTCGAAGTTGTCCTTGTCGGCGTTGTCGCGCGGCGTCATCGGCCACTGATCGCCGTCTCCGGCAGCGGGTTTTAGGGATGGGCACTCCGCGCCCGCCTTGTCGATGATAACTCGCGCCAGTGCGAATTGGGCACCGGCATCGGTCTGTCCGAGCAACACGAAGGCGGCCAGTGGATCGGTGCTAGTCGCGGATAGGGCGCGGGGAAGCGCGCAGACGCCAATGGTGACGATGGTCAGTAAGCCTGCGAGCCTGAACTTGTCCATCCTATTGCCCCCGGGTTGATAGAGTTATGCTGGGTTCGGCGAGATACCGCGCCTCCCTGGCCTGTTGGAATTGCCGGTGCGGTCAGGCTGATGCTCAGGGCTCCTGACCCTGCTGTTCGACCATGGAGAGGATCGCGTCGCGGCCGCGTTGGTCGGTGTTCCGAAATGCCTGCACCAATTCACATTCGTCCTTGTCGAGTGGTTGCAGGCTGAGCTCGCGGCCTTGCCGCAAGGCCCGAAGCCGTTGGCCGATGGTGCGCGTCAGTGCCTGTTCGTCATCCGTCATCGTTTCATCCTCGTCGGTCCTGCGTTGTCGCGGCCTCGAGCTGGGCCGCAGGGACGGGTCTGTGTCAGCGTTAAGCGTCGCCGCGGAGCGCGTCCGCGGACCGTTCGGCACGGAAGTTGCGCGCGACGATCGCTTCGATCAATGGCGCCTTGCGCTCGATGTCCGCCACCAGCGCGAACTGTCCCAACGCCTTGCGCAGGTTGTCGCCTCGTGCAGTCACGCGAAAGTAACGGTCACCGCGCATGTGGTCGGTCAGAAAACGCAGCCCGAGTTCGAACGGGATCAACCGGATGCTCGGGTAAATCAGCGCCGCCTCCACGGGACTCAGCAAGCCCCGTGTTTCTTCGCCGTACGCCTCGAGGATGCCGCTGCAAACGTCGATGTCGAACGCCACCGAGTTGCCGGTCTCCGTGGTTTCGCCGGCTCGATTGCAGCAGGATCGCAGACAATCGCCGATGTCGTGATGAACCAACCCCGGCTGGACGGTATCCAGGTCAATCAGGCACAGGGCGCGATCGCTGGTCTGCTCGAACAGCAGGTTGTCGAGCTTCGGATCGCCATGGATCACGCGGACCTTGGTCAGCCCCTTCCCGAGGGCATTCTCGAGGACGTGCACCAGCGCCCTTCTCGATTCCATGAATGCCAGGGCGTCATCGATTTCCGCGCCGGCTCCGGTGCCGAGTGTGGATGCCGCCGTCTGATCTGGCACGGCGTTCCGTGTCTGAGCCCGCGCCTGGTCCAACGCGGCCAGGTAGCCTGGCGTGTGGTGGAAGCCTGGCAAAGTGACCTGCATGTCGCGCGGATCGAGTTGACTGCCAAGCCGATGGAAGCGGCCCAGTAGGCGGCCAATCTCCGCCGCCTGCTCCTGATTTTGTACCCCGCTCAGGGTCCGGCTCGGCGACAGGTATTCCATCATGCGCCAGATGCCGTTGTCGCGGGCTCGAAAAAATGTCGAGCCATCGTCCGCCAGGCGCGGAGCGGCGAGTCTGACACCGAGCTCTGGGCGGCAGCTCGCCAGCTCGTGCAGTCGCGCCAGGTTGGACATGATGTGCTCCGGCACCGGAAACACTTTGTGATTGATCCGCTGCAGCACGAAGCTGCCACCCGCTGTATCGACCCGGTAGGTCGCATTGATGAGGCCGGCGCCGAGGGGTTCGACACAGAGGATTGGATCATCACCGACGAAACATCGGGCGACGTCAAACGGCGACTGGCTTATGGACGGGTCGATGCAGGGCATGACGGGATTTGAGTGAAGCTACGTTGACTGCTCTCCGGCGATGGCCAAGGCGCTCAGCCGAGGCTCTGAGTCAGTGATCCGATTTGGTACTCCTGTCCCAAAATGCCGCCAGAAGATCAAGCATGATCCTGCTTCGCGTCTGACTTCCGGCCTGCTGGCAGGGCGGGATTCCGCATTGGGGCGGGCATCGCCGACAGACTCCACACCTCCCAAGGACGAGCCATCACGCCGATGAGCGCCTGGCTAAAGGCCCAGGCCACCAAAAACGTCAAGCCGAACAGGCTGACGAAGCCGACCCATACCATCACCGCCTGCGTTGGGTCGTTGAGGACGAGGCTCGCGTTCTGAACTGCCCACATGGCCAACGCCTGGGCAGCGGCAAGAACGTTCGTCAGATCCGCCACTTGGGGGCAAAGCACGTCCGACTGCGACACGCCGTAGGTGACGACCTCCTGCCAACGTTGCCCCAGGTAATTTTCTGGAGGCGACAACGTGAGCACCATGATCGCCTCGCCCCAGAGTAACGCCACGCTGAACCACATGCCCCATTGTCGCGCCAGCGCATAGCGATACTCGTCGTGGACCTGTTCGCCCATGCTCCTCGCTAATCGCGGTAGCAACAGGGCCATGAGCAGTACGTCGACGAACAGGATGGACCACTGTCTCGGCTCGAAGGTCAGCGCGCTAGCCAGCAGAATCAATCCGAGAAACAGTGCGGAGGTCGCCCGATACAACGTCATGACCAAGCGATTGTGGAACAGGTCGAACAATCGATCTTGTTCGGCCATGCATTCTTGGAAAAGCGCGCGTCGACGCAGCAACGATTTTTCCATGCCGGCAGCCAAGAGCACCAAGCCGAGCAGCGCCAACACGGCCAGTGCGGTCACGCAACCAGCGCGATAAGCGTTCAGGAACCAGATCAGCAGACTCAACCAGACGATGGACATCGTCAGTAGGCGCATAACGATGGCGTAGCTCACAAATCCGGGTCTGGGCATGACAACTCTCCTTTCCTATTCAGGCATCGCGGGCGCCCGCGCGGCCAAGGTTGCCTTGACCATAAGGCATTATCAGCCAAAACGCGCCTCCGTTGTCCGTGCATGACACTCGCGAGAGACGTCACAGGATCGCGTCGGCCCCAGTTGTTGGCCAATTCGGCGGCGCGGCCTGCACAGTATCACCAGACGCGGGCTGTCGACGCGACTCCGCACGGCTGCGACAATCTGGCGTTCGATCGATTGCACCGATGCATGCCGACAACAGTGAGAGCCAACCGTACCATGACCGACCAATCCAAGGCCGTTGTCCTCCTCTCCGGCGGGCTCGACTCCGCAACCGCCCTCGCCATTGCCCGCGAACAGGGCTTCGACTGTTACGCGCTGAGTATCGACTACGGCCAACGTCACCATGCCGAACTCGACGCCGCCCGCCGAGTTGCCACGGCTCAGGGTATCGCCAACCATGTCATCCTGCCCATCGGTCTCGGTGCGATCGGGGGGTCAGCCCTCACCGATCCCAAAATCGCCGTGCCGGAACAGCCCACTGAAGGCATTCCTGTGACCTACGTACCCGCTCGCAATACGGTGCTGTTGGCGCTTGCGCTAGGTCAGGCCGAGGTCATCGGCGCCGCCGACATCTTCGTCGGCGTCAATGCCGTCGACTATTCGGGCTATCCCGACTGCCGGCCGGCGTTCATCGCGAAATTCCAGGAGCTTGCCGGTCTCGCGACCAAGGCCGGGGTCGAGGGCCGCGGTCCTCAAATTCATGCCCCGTTGATCGACCTCAGCAAGGCCGACATCATTCGCCGCGGCGTAGCGCTTGGCATCGACTACGGACTCACCGTCTCCTGTTACCAAGCCGATGATCAGGGCCGCGCCTGCGGGGTTTGCGATTCCTGCCGGCTGCGCGCCGAAGGCTTCCGGAATGCAGGGGTGCCAGACCCCACCGCCTACCGCTAAGCAAGGCCCCGATTCCGGGCCGCACCAGAAGGCCGGTTAGAAAACGACTTCGCAGAGCTTCCGAAACTGGATCGAGTTCGCTACAATGTCTGGCCTTGTCACAATGCGCCCTTAGCTCAGCTGGTAGAGCATCTGACTTTTAATCAGGTGGTCGCAGGTTCGAACCCTGCAGGGCGCACCAACAAAAACAAGACCCTGCGGTTCTCCGCGGGTTTTTTTTGTGGCCGAAACCGGAAGTAGGTCACGTGGTAGGCCGCACAGGCCGGGCAAACCCTTCGCCATGCACCAGCCGAGCGCAGCGACAAGAGGCTGCGCGGCTTGGACGCTCGGGCGACGGACGTCCGGTTGGACGTTGCTGATGCGACAATTGGACAGCGTACCATCGGTCAGCAACGCAAGCTCTTACGGGCTGAGCCCGCGGGCCTTGCGGTCATCCGTGACTACCTTCCTCTGCACCTCACCCAGCCGAACCAACAACGGCTTAGGCGATTGCCGGAGACTTTCATACCAGATGACGCAGGATTGACGTTCGCCTTCTAGGAGGGCTGGCGGGAGCATAGCAAGCTATGTGACCGCCAGCCCGACACCGAAGGCGGGCGTCAAGACAAGTCAGATGGTATGAAAGTTGACAGAAATCGCCTTAATGCGTCGCCCGTTGTCGTTGCGTGCCCTCGTTCCGTTGATCCAAGAACTGGCAGTTGCTCCGCGAGTGAAGGGGCAAACTTGTTCGCGTAATCAGTGTACTCTGTGCGACTGAAGTCGCACCTACAACCGCCGCGCAATCCGCTGATCTCACTGGACGATTGATGCGACCACCCAGGTCTCTGTTGATCTATCCGGGACGGCTCGCGTTTCCCGTTTTCCTCTATGGGTCGCGATTCGCGAAGAAGGCCTCGTACCGTCACGGATGCCGGTTTGCATGGCCGATGGCGCCGGAGAAGCCTCCCCCAATTGTGAGCGCCCCGCACCCTTTCACGATCTGGAGCTCGGTCAGTTCGGGAAACTGAGAAGCAGTCGTCAAAACATCGGTGGTGGATGGGCCATGATGAGCGCATGGGGCTCGTGTCCCGCAGAAACGGCCTCGCCCACAGCGCTTAGTCGCTACCCACCACGTTTGGTGCACTCGTGTTCCATCATCGCCTGCGAACACTCCACTACCGGGTCGCCCCGGTTCGCCTACTGCGCCTCACGCTCGTCGGCGCGCTTGCCCTAGCCGCCCAGAGCGGCTGGGCACAACTGCTCAACGAACTGCGACCGAACCCGACCGGCAGTGATCCAGCGGCGCAGGAGGTCGAACTGTCCGGTCCACCGCGGCAGGCGTTCTCTGGCGTGCTCTTGTCGATCGAGGGCGACCCGACAGCTCCAGGACAAGTGGATCGGGCAACCTTTATATCTGGCACCTTCGACGCAAACGGTCTGTTGGTTGTCAGCATCCCCGATCTGGAGAATCCCTCCTGCACCATCGTTCTCGCGGACCGTTTCACTGGTGCAGCTGGCAGCACAGACATAGACGCCACGAACGATGGCATCGTCGACAATCTGTCGTCTTTCGGCGCCGTCTTCGATGCCATCGGCATACCTGACATCGCCAGCGGTGCCCGGCTCTACGGCACCCAACTCGGCGGCGCTGACTTCGCCTTCACCGGCGACGAACCGGCCCTGATCTTCCGCGACAGCAGCTATGGTGACTGGTTTGCGGTCAACGACCCAGCGGGCACGACGGCTTACGCCATCGACGCGGGTGGTTGGGATTTCAGCGGCTTTACCGCTAGCCCCGAAATCGCCACCTTCGGCGCTGCCAACCCCGGTATTGGAAAGGCCACTGCCGTTGATGCCGCCATCGCCGAGATCCAGGGTGCCGGACATGTGTCGCCATTCGTCCTGAGGTCAGGTCAGACGGTAGCGGCGTACTTCGCCGCACTCCCCGCCGGGCCGTTCACATCCTCTGCAACGGTTCGCACCAGCGGCATCGTGACTGCTATTGATTCCAATGGATTCTACCTGCAAGACCCGTTCGACGACGGCAGCCCAGCAACCTCCGAAGGGATCTTTGTGGACACCGCCAGCCCACCCGCGGTGAGCGTCGGTGACGCCGCCGAAGTGACCGGCCTGGTCATGGAGTACTTTCCCGGCGGCGCCAGCAGCGGCAGCCTGCCGACGACGGAGTTGACCAACGTACAGGTGAGCGTGCTGTCAACGGGCAACCCGCTACCGGCGCCACAGCGCCTAGGCAGCGGCGGCCGGTCACTACCCATCACGAGCATTGATGACGATGCCTTCACCGTTTTCGACGAACTGAGCGACGGACTCGACTTCTTCGAAAGCCTGGAAGGGATGCGGGTGCGTGCCGAGGACCTGATCGCCGTGACCGGAACCAACCGCTTTGGCGAACTCTACGCGGTTACCAACCAGGCGGCCGGTGCCTCGGGGCTGTCGCTGCGCGGCACGCTCACGATCGCCCCGATGGACTTCAACCCGGAACGCCTGCAGATCGATGCCGACAGCACCATCTCCGGCTTCTCGATGCCGAGGCTCAACGCTGGCGACCGGCTCGGCGCGGTAACCGGTGTGATCAGCTACAGCTTTGGCGACTTCGAACTGATTCCGACCGCTGACTTCAGCCCAACGGTGATCACTGGAGCGTTGTCCCCCGAAGTCGCCCCGCTGCCCGGTGCCGAGAGTACATTGCGCATCGCAAGCTATAACGTGCTCAATCTCGACCCCAACGACAGCGACGGCGATACCGACGTCGCGGTCGGACGCTTCGATGCGATTGCCCAGCAGCTTGTCGACCACCTGCATGCGCCGGACATCATTGGGTTACAGGAGATCCAGGACGATTCCGGCAGCGCTGACGATGGCGTCATCAGTGCTGGCATCACGTTGCAAACACTGGCCGATGCCATCGCCTTGGCGGGCGGGCCGACCTATACCGTTCTCGATAACCCCTTCATCAGGGACAACACCAGCGGCG
The DNA here is from genome assembly GCA_963698775.1 of uncultured Gammaproteobacteria bacterium. Lineage (GTDB taxonomy): Bacteria > Pseudomonadota > Gammaproteobacteria > Chromatiales > Chromatiaceae > Thiohalocapsa. The sequence continues at coordinate 2,353 of CAVOSE010000038.1, read as the reverse complement.
GGCAACCGGGGGCCAATATCCGCACCGCCTATCTGTACAACGCGGCGCGAGTCGCACTGCGATCGGGCTCTGTGCACAGCATCGGCAGTCAGGCATCCGGGGAGGCATTCGAGCAAGCGCGGCTGCCGTTGCTGGCGACGTTTGACTTCGATGGCGAGTCAGTGACCGTCATCAATAACCACTTCACCTCGAAGGGTGGCTCGGCGCCAATCATGGGGGTCGCACAGGATTTTGCCGCACGTCAGGAAGACCCAAGCGTGAACGGCTCGCTTGAGTTGCGGCAAGCGCAGTCGCAGGCGATAGGGGATTATGTCGCCGATCGACTCGTCGCTGACCCGCGGGCCTACCTGGTCGTGCTCGGAGATTTCAACGAGTTCGCGTTCGCCTCGCCACTACTGGCGCTTGAGGCGAGCGGCCTGCACAACCTCACAAACACGCTGCCCGAATACGAGCGCTACAGCTACATCTATCAGGGCAACGCCCAAGCGCTCGACCATGTCCTTGTCAGCGCGGGTCTGGCCGCACGCGCGGTGGTGGACGTGGTCCATCTGAACAGCGAGTTTGCTGCAACAGCAGGACAAGCCAGCGACCACGACGCGGTACTCGTTCATTTGAACCTGACCGTCGACAATGACGCGGACGGCGACCATGTCGCCGACGGCAACGACAACTGCCCGTGGGTTGCGAACCCGGATCAAGCGGACGCGGACGCCGACGGCATCGGCAACAAGTGCGATCCAACGGTATTCGCGGACGTGCCGGGGAATCATTGGGCGCTGAGTTACATTGCGGCGATTGCCGTGGCCGACATCACCACCGGCTGCGGCAACGGCAACTACTGCCCCGGCGACCCCGTCACCCGTGAGCAAATGGCAACATTCCTCGTCCGCGCCGTTGAAGGCGAGCCACCCCCAGGGGGCTGTGGCGGTATCGCCCCCTTCCGGGACGTGCCTGCCAGCAGTTGGGCCTGCGCCTACATCAAACGACTCCTGGCGTTACAGATCACCGCCGGCTGCGGGGCAGGAAACTACTGCCCGAACGGCCTGGTCAGCCGCGAGCAAATGGCGGCATTCCTGGTGCGGGCGATGGAAGGCGAACCGCCAGCAGACCATTGCGGCGGTGACGCTCCATTCGCTGATGTTCCGGCAACGTCATGGGCCTGCGGCTACATCAAACGGCTTGCAGAACTGGGCATCACCACCGGCTGCGGCAATGGAAACTACTGCCCAACCGAGCCCGTGAAGCGCGACCAGATGGCTGCTTTCCTGGCGCGGGCGTTTCTGGCTCTGTAAGCGTTGTCTAGGCGCTGCGAACAAGCTCGGGCATCGAAGACTGCGCTGGCGGTGCAGAGGGTCACAGGCGTAGCTACGTGGGCCGCTGCCAGTTCCCACTTGCTGGAGAGCTTCAGCCCAGGAGGCTGTACGAGGTAGGTTCTCAATGCGCTCCTTCTCGAATCTTGCCAGTTTTGTCGGATCCCAAAATGACAAAATTCAGCGTAGCGCGCCGGTCTCAGCCAATTATTGATCACTTTTTAGCCATTCTCGGGACTCGCCCGGCAAAGTCATACAGCCTCCTGCCGAGGTTGAGCGGCTCACGGTCTGGGTTGACCGAGATGAGTCGGGGCGCGGAGAACATGCTGCCGAGGTGCTTGCTGGCAGGCTGTCGCACCTGCACGTCAGCATCCGGGTCCCAAGGATGCCTATCCCAGCAAGCGCCAAGGGGATTGACTGGCTGGATGTGCTGGCGATTTAGGAGGTTACGGATTAAGCTTTCTGGCGTGTTCCCCAGCGCACAGCGACAACGGCAACGAACTGGGGTACATTTTTTGTCACTATATCCCTGGGAATTCCTCAAAGACCGGCGATCAGGCTGTAAAGGATGTCACGCTGACGAAAAACCAGACCGCACACTAGTCCGGTACGGAGTTTGCTTCGGTTTCCGGGCAGAGCGTGGTTCTTCGAGCCCGGCAAAGGCGTTCAGGATGACGCCTTCAAGGGCGGTCGGGTCTATGGTTGGGCGGTTCGCGACGGACAATGTCAAACCGCGCAGCCGATTCCGGCAGTTGCTCTGGCTACGAAGATGTCAGCGTGTCTAGCGTAGCCGGGCAGACAAGCCTCGGTGACGAAGCGCTAGCAGGCTATTGGCGAGGCTCTTGGTTAAGCTCATGTGTGAGCTCGGATATTTCGGCCAGCACAAAGAGGAGATTTTGCATCGCGGGCTCGGTTAAGGATGTCCGTGTCGACCCATTTAACCGACAGGTGGCCTAGTCCCACCGAGTATCTTAGGTCCCACCTGTAGTTCCACCCAAAAGAAAACGACCTAGCCTGAAATCAGGCTAGGTCGTTGTTTTGAT
>CAVOSE010000037.1:0-12080 GCA_963698775.1 uncultured Gammaproteobacteria bacterium | reverse complement strand
CCCGACGTGGACTCGAACCACGGACCCACTGATTAACAGTCAGTTGCTCTACCAACTGAGCTATCGGGGAATAAACTCAAGCCCAGTTATAATACGGGAACATCGCCGGATTGGTCAACACCAAATTGCCTATCGACGCACCAGACATCGATCTTCCTAGCCGCTGCCGGAGCAGCTCGCGTCCCCACTGACGAGCGTGCGTCCGACGCCGCTGACGACGAGCCGACGCGGCTCAACGCTCCCGACTGACGTACAAAAATGGAAGCTGCCGCCGGCGGCACCGCGCACGGAGCCGTCGTCTTGAAAGGTCACGCCATCGGCGAAGTTGCGGGTGGGGCGAATGGCAACGCGATGGGATGACTTTTGGTAGCGCAGCGCTTCGCCGGTCTGCGGATCGACCACCGCATAGCCGTCCGACCAGGGCGTTTCGGTGCAGGTCGCCGGATCTCCCCGGCGGACCGGACAGAGCACGATCTCGCTCGCGCGCATGATGGCCTCGGCACGCGCGAAGTTCAGATGGCCAATCATGGTATTGACCTCGGCGGTTCGGCTGTTGTGCCCAACCAGGGCGGCCAGTTGCGGTACCCCGACCGTGAGCAGGATGACCAGCACGCTCAGCGTCACCATCAACTCGATCAGCGTGAAGCCGATCATGGCGCCGCGCGCCTGCTGTTTGTGTCGCCGTCTCTCCAAGGGCAGCCTCCATCCGTCATCCGTCGCCCACGCCGCGCCATCTCGCTCGCTAGGTTCAAACAACAGCCGAATCGCCGATTGCTGATTGCCGTCTGTCGGTCGAGTCAACCAGCGACGTCGGCAATGCGTTGCAGCGCCTGTTCCAGATTTTGCCGACCGGTGGCGATGGAGATGCGCGCATAGCCGTTGAGCCCGAAGGCCGAGCCGGGCACCAGCGCCACGCCCGCCTGCTCGATCAAGTGCTCCGCCAAGTCCAGATCGTTGTGGACGCCGTCGAGACGCTTGATCAATCCCTGCACCTTAGGAAAGACATAGAAGGTCCCGTCGGTGGTTAGACACTCGACGCCGGGGATTTGGTTGAGTGCGTCGACGACGAAGTCGTGCCGCTCTTTGAAGGCCGTCAGCATCTCGCCGATGCACGCCTGCGGGCCTTCCAACGCGGCCTGGGCCGCCACCTGGGAAATGGACGTGGGGTTGGACGTACTCTGGGACTGGACCTTCTTCATGGCCTTGATGACCATCTCAGGGCCGCCGGCATAGCCGATACGCCAACCGGTCATGGAGTAGGCCTTGGAGACGCCGTTCAGTACCAGTGTGCGTGGTGCAAGTTCCGGGCAGGCGTTGAGGATGTTGACAAAGGGCGTGTCGGTATCCCAACGGATGTGTTCGTACATGTCGTCGGTGGCGATCAGCGTCTTTGGGAACTCCCGCAAGACTTCGCCCAGCGCCGCCAGTTCCTCACGGGTGTAGGCCATACCGGTGGGGTTCGATGGACTGTTGATGACGACAAGCCGCGTCTGGCCCGTCATCGCCGCCTTGAGTTGATTTGGCGTGATCTTGAAATGCTGTTCCGCACCCGCGTGCACCAGCACCGGCGCGGCGCCGGCGAGCAGCACCATATCCGGATAAGACACCCAGTAGGGCGCCGGGATGACCACCTCGTCGCCCGGGTCGAGCACCGCCTGCGCCAGATTGAAAAAGCTCTGCTTGCCACCGCAGGAGACCAGGATCTGTTCCGGCGCGTAGTCGAAGTCGTTATCGCGCTTAAACTTGGCGATGATGGCGCGCTTGAGCTCCGGAGTGCCGTCGACGGCGGTGTATTTGGTGAAGCCGTCGCGGATGGCGGCGATGGCCGCCTCCTTGATATGGTCCGGGGTGTCGAAATCCGGCTCGCCGGCACCCAGGCCGATCACATCTTTACCGGCCGCCCGGAGTTCCTTGGCGCGAGCGGTGATGGCAAGGGTCGCCGAAGGCTTGACGGACTGCACGCGGGCGGAAAGCTTGATGGTCATCGTGGTTCTAGATCCCTGGTTGAATGCTGAAGTCATGGACGCTGGAAAGACGGCGCACCCCGACACGCGCAGCGCCCGCGCCAAACCTGGCTTTTGCCGGTCGGCCCCAAATAATACTCAAAGCCCGCGCTTTGGACACTACGGATCACGTCATTTCAACTGCCACAGAAACCCGGCCGCCCATGACTAAGCCCTTCGAGCTCGTTTGTCCGTTCCAACCCGCCGGCGACCAGCCCGCAGCGATCCGCCGCCTGACGGAGGGACTGGACGACGGCGAGGCCGGCATGACCCTGCTCGGCGTCACCGGCTCCGGAAAGACCTTCACCATCGCCAACGTCATCGAGCGAGTGCAGCGCCCGACCCTACTGCTGGCGCCGAACAAGACCCTGGCGGCGCAGCTGTACGGCGAGATGCGCGAGTTCTTCCCGAACAATGCCGTGGAGTACTTCGTCTCCTATTATGACTACTACCAGCCGGAGGCCTACGTGCCCGCCTCCGATACCTATATCGAGAAGGACGCCTCGATCAACGAACACATCGAGCAAATGCGGTTGTCCGCCACCAAGGCCCTGTTGGAGCGGCCGGACGTCATCTTGATCGCTTCGGTATCGAGCATCTATGGCCTCGGCGACCCGGAGGCCTACCTGAAGATGGTGCTGCACCTGTCCCGCGGCGAACTCATCGACCAGCGCGCGCTGCTGCGCCGGCTCGCCGCGCTGCAATACCGCCGCAACGAGATCGAGCTGTCGCGCGGCACCTATCGGGTGCGCGGCGACGTCATCGACATCTACCCGGCGGAGTCCGACGACGAGGCGGTGCGGGTGGAGCTGTTCGACGACGAGATCGAGGCGCTGTCGCTATTCGACCCACTCACCGGCGAGGTGCGCAGCAAGGTGCCCCGCTACACCGTGTTCCCCAAGACCCACTACGCCACCCCACGCGAGGTGGTACTGAACGCGGTCGAGCAGATCAAGGTCGAGCTACGCGAACGCCTCGGCTGGCTGCGCGACAACGACAAGCTGGTGGAGGCGCAGCGCCTGGAGCAGCGCACCATCTTCGATCTGGAGATGATGGTGGAGGTGGGCTACTGCTCCGGCATCGAGAACTACTCCCGTTACCTGTCCGGTCGCGGCCCTGGCCAGCCGCCGCCGACCCTGTTCGACTACCTGCCCGCCAACGCCCTGCTGGTCATCGACGAGAGCCACGTTACCGTGCCGCAGCTCGGCGGCATGTACCGCGGCGACCGTTCGCGCAAGGAGAACCTGGTGGACTACGGCTTCCGGCTGCCCTCGGCGCTGGACAACCGGCCCATGCGCTTCGAGGAGTTCGAGGCCAAGCAACCGCAGGTGATCTACGTCTCCGCGACGCCGCGCGACTACGAGCACCAGCACTCCGGCGCCATCGTCGAGCAAGTGGTCCGCCCCACCGGCCTGGTCGACCCGGAGGTGGAGGTGCGCCCTGCCCTGTCCCAGGTGGACGATCTGCTCTCCGAGATCCACCTGCGCGTCGCCGTCGGCGAGCGCGTACTGGCCACCACGCTGACCAAGCGCATGGCCGAGGACCTGACCGACTACCTCGGCGAGCACGGCGTGCGCGTGCGCTACCTGCATTCAGACATCGACACCGTCGAGCGCGTCGAGATCATTCGGGATTTGCGCTTGGGCGAGTTCGACGTGCTGGTCGGCATCAACCTACTGCGCGAGGGACTGGACATGCCCGAGGTCTCGCTGGTCGCGATCCTGGACGCCGACAAGGAGGGCTTCCTGCGCTCCGAGGGCTCGCTGATCCAGACCATCGGCCGCGCCGCCCGCAACGCCCACGGCAAGGCCATCCTTTACGCCGACCGCATCACCGGCTCGATGCGCCGCGCCATCGACGAGACCGAACGCCGCCGCAATAAGCAGATCGAGCACAACCGCGCCAACGGCATCACTCCCCAGACCATCGTCAAGGCGGTCGCCGACATCCTGGAGGCGCACACCCCCGGCGCACCGATGAAGGCCCGCGACTATGCCAAAGTCGCCGAGGAGATCGCGGAATACGCCAACCTGACGCCGGTGCAGATGGCGAAGAAGGTCAAGGCGCTGGAAAAGGATATGTATAAGGCCGCCCGCGATCTGGAGTTCGAGCGCGCCGCAGCCATCCGCGACCAGATCAAAGAATTGCGCGGCCGGGGTTTGGCCGCTTGAGCGTCGCGCTGTGCAGCCGTGCCATGCCGAGGGTGGTTTCGATGTTGCGCAGGTCCAGCTCCACGATCCAACGGCGCAGGTAAAGCAGCTTCAAGTTGTTCTTTGATGCCGCTTTGGCATCCAGGAAGGTGGTGTGACCATGATCTTTCCACCGGCGTCGCCGAGCAGGATGTCGTCCGCTGGGGATGCTGCTTTATGGTTTCCGATCCTCTCGTATCATCTGAGCGCCGCGCGCAGCGATCATAATCGTTGGCGAACTGGTGTTGCCGGACGTGATGCGGGGCATGATGGATGCGTCGACCACGCGCAGACCCTGCAAGCCATGCACGCGCAGCCGGGAGTCGCAGACCGTGGTCGGGTCATCTGCACGGCCCATCCGGCAGGTACCGACCGGGTGGAAGATTGTGGTACCGACGTTACCCGCCGCAACTGCTAGTTCTTCGTCGCTGACGCATTCGGCGCCAGGCAGATATTCGCTTGGCTGGAACGGGGCCAGCGCCGGCTGCGCGACGATGTGCCGGGTCAGGCGCAGGGCAACCGCGGCCTTGCGGCGGTCGGCGGGATCGGTCAGATAGTTTGGAGCGATCAAAGGGGCGCTCCGCGGATCAGCATCGCGAATCTCGACCTTGCCGCGCGACCGCGGTCGCAGATCGCAGACGCTGGCGGTAAAGGCAGGGAAGCGGTGCAGCGGTTCGCCGAATCGGTCCAGCGACAGCGGCTGCACGTGGTACTCCAGATCCGGGGTCTCAAGCTCGGGGCTGGAGCGCGCGAATAGGCCGAGCTGGCTCGGCGCCATGGTCAGCGGACCGCGCCGAAACAGCGCATAGTCCAGGCCCATCATCGCCTTGCCCCAGAGGCTGTTGGCGCTTTGGTTGAGGGTCTTGATGCCCTGCACCTTGTAGATGCTGCGCAGTTGCAGATGATCCTGCAGGTTGCGACCGACCCCCTTCAGGGCGCGCGCCACCGGAATGCCCAGGGGCCGCAGCAGGTCGGGGTCGCCGATGCCGGAGCGCTGCAGGATGGCCGGCGAGCCGATGGATCCGGCGGCGAGCAGGGTCTCGATACGGGCGCTGGCCCGGCAACGCTCGCCGGCCTGAAGAAACTCGATGCCCTGCACCCGATGACCGTTGATCAACAACCGATCCGACAGCGCGCCGGTGACGATCTCAAGGTTTGGTCGTGAGCGTACTGGGTCGAGAAAGCCGCGCGCGGAGCTCCAGCGCGTGCCGCGCTTCTGGTTGACCTCGAAGTGGCCGACGCCGAGATTATCGCCGCCATTGAAGTCCGCGCTCACTGGGATGCCTGCCTGGGTTGCGGCCTCGGCGAAGCGCTGGAGAACGTCCCACGACAGACGTTGCTGCTCGACCCGCCACTCGCCGCCGGCACCGTGGTGGTCATCGGCGCCCCGCCAGGAGTCCTCGACCTCCTTGAACAGCGGCAATACCGCGGGCCAGGACCAGCCGTCGTCATCGCACAGCCGCGCCCACTCGTCATAATCACGCGTCTGGCCGCGCAAGTAGAGCATGGCGTTGATCAGCGTGCTGCCGCCCAGCCCCTTGCCGCGGGCGTAGACGATGGAGCGGCCATTGAGGCCGGATTCGGGCTCGGTGCGATAGCACCAGTCCGTGCGTGGGTTATCGATGCAGAACAGGTAGCCGACCGGGATCTTGGTCCAAATCCAGCGCTCGTCGTTGCCGGCTTCCAACAGCAGTACCCTGATATCGGCATCGGCCGACAGCCGATTGGCCAGCACGCAGCCGGCGGCACCGCCGCCGACGATTACGTAATCGAATGTGCCTAAGTCCTTCATGAATCTCACCCCATATCTAGCGAGGCTTCGCCTCAGACCGACGAGTCGTGATCATCGGTATCGGTATCGGATCGGATCGGTGTCGCTATCGAAATCGAAACGAGTGGCAAGCGACCCGATCCCGATCCCGATCCCGATTTCGAGGACCCTCGCCGGTCCTAGCCCGCGTCGAAACTTGACTCATCTGCAACCATTTGTCGCCCTCAAGCAATCCAGAACGCGCGTCAGTTGACCGGCATGACGAACTCGGGGCCCTTGGAGCCGCTGTCCGGCCAGCGCTGCATCAGGCTCTTGTAGCGGGTGTAGAAGCGCACCCCTTCTTCCCCGTAGCTGTGATGATCACCGAACAGGCTCTGCTTCCAGCCGCCAAATGAATGCCAGGCCATGGGCACGGGAATGGGGACATTGATGCCGACCATGCCGACCTTGATCCGTTGCCCGAACTCCCGCGCGGTGCGACCGTCGCGGGTAAAGCAAGCGACTCCGTTGGCAAAGGGATGCGCGTTGGTCAGCGCGACGGCCTCGGCTAGGGTGTCGACGCGCACCACGCAGAGCACCGGGCCGAAGATCTCTTGCTGATAGATCGTCATCTCCGGGGTGACTTGGTCGAAAAGCGTGGCGCCGAGAAAGAAGCCGGATTCGCGCCCAGGCACCACCCGACCGCGGCCGTCCAGCACCAAGCTGGCGCCCTGCTCGACCCCGCCAGCGATATGGTCCTCGATGCGCTGTTTCGCCTGAGCGCTGACGATCGGTCCCATGTCGGCGCCCGGCGCTTCGCCGTCGTCGATGTTCAACTTCTCGGCACGCGCCTTGATCTTGGCGACCAGCTCGTCGGCGATCGAGCCGACCGCCACCGCAACCGAAATGGCCATGCAGCGCTCGCCGGCCGAGCCATAGGCGGCGCCGATCAGGGCATCGGCCGCCTGCTCAAGGTCGGCATCGGGCATCACCACCATATGGTTCTTGGCGCCACCAAGGGCCTGGGCGCGCTTGCCGTGCCTTGCCGCGGTCTCGTAGATGTGGCGCGCGATGGGCGTGGAACCGACAAAGCTGACGGCTTGTACGTCCGGATGGGCAAGTAGACCTTCAACCGCGACCTTGTCGCCCTGCAGCACATTGAAGACTCCGTCCGGTAGCCCCGCCTCGCGGAACAGTTCGGCGGTCAGCAGCGACGGCGAAGGATCTCGCTCGGACGGTTTCAGGATAAAGCTGTTGCCGCAGGCGATGGCCACCGGCGCCATCCACATCGGCACCATAAACGGAAAATTAAACGGCGTAATACCGGCGACCACGCCCAGCGGCATGCGCTGACTCCAGTTGGCGATGTCGCCGCCCACATTGTCCGAGAACTGGCCCTTGAGCAGCTGCGGGGCGCCGCAAGCGAACTCGATCACCTCCAGACCGCGCTGCACCTCGCCAAGGGCGTCCGGCAGGGTCTTGCCGTGCTCCCGCGTGATCAGCCGCGCCAGGTCTTCGCGATGGCGCTCCACCAATGCCTGTAGTTTGAACAATACCCGCGCCCGACGCTGAGGCGCCATCTCACCCCAGGCGACCTGCGCCTGCGCGGCGCTCGCAACCGCCGCCTCGACATCGGACTCGGAGGCGAGCCCGACGGTGCGGGCGACGGCGCCCAGCGCCGGATCGAAGACCTCGCTGGAGCGTTCGCCACTCGCCTCATGTGGCCGACCGTCGATCCAGTGTGGGATACGGTCGGGGGCGGTCCGGTAAGTTAAGCTCATGGGGCGGGCTCTCGGTATTGTTGTGGTAGGCGTTGGCTTCACGGCGCGCCGCTCGTTCAGCGAGGCGGGGCGGCACCCGGCACGGATCTCGTGCGAGCCGAGTTGATTACCGCACAGCGGTTGACGTTCGAAAGCCCGAGTTTAACCGCGTCGGGTTCGAGGCTGCGCACGGAGATTGGCGCGGCTGCCCGCCCCGATCCGCGCTCTGTCCTCAAAGGGCAAGGTCCAAAAAAGGGGTCAGAGCCCTTTTTCCCTCCCACATCGATCCTAACACTTGGGGGAAACGGCAGCCTGAGCCAGGCGGTGTCAGCTTGATCTCTTCGTCGGTCTGAGATCCTGCCCCGTACTCCGACGCTCAAGTCGCCAATGGAGCCCATTCCTGATCTGGAGGTGCCTGGCCACCAGCCAGCACATTGCCGCCCAGGCGCCACCCCCGGCCCAGCCCGCGAGGACATCGGTGGGCCAGTGGACACCCAGGTAGACGCGGCTGATCCCGACCAGCAGGGTGGCCAGACACGCGCAGGCAAAGACGGTACACCCGAACCGCACGGCGCCGGTGCAGCATGGCCAGCATGGCCCCTCCCGTGAGATAGACGATGGCCGAGAGCATGGAGTGTCCGCTGGGGAAGCTGGACGTGTAGACCATCGCGCCGTGCGAGACGAGGTCCGGACGTGGCCGATGGAAGCCGGCCTTGAGCGCCACGCTGACCAGCAAGCCACCGACGATTGCGACCGCCAGGTAGAGCGCTGTCCGTCGCTGGCCCATAAGCATCACATAGCCGAGCGTGGCGGCGGTCAGGAGACCGAGCACGCCCACTCCGCCGAGTCCGGTGAAGTCCCGAAAGATTTCCTCGACCCTGGGCCCGATGGGATCGTCCGCGTTGCCCGACACCCGAAGAGCCAGCAGAACATGCTGGTCGAGTTGGAGGGCGTCACCCTCCATGACCTCGTCTGCGATGCCGAGAAAGGCGAGTGTGCCAAGCGCAAGCAGCGCGGCCGCGATCCAGGTGAATCGCGCGAGGTGGTGACCCCTACCGGGATCGATGGTATCGATGCGCCCTGGGCTCATGCGGCGGCCCCTGATGGGAAGGCGGGATCGATGGGTGGCACGACGCGATCGCTCGTCGAGATAGCCTGTAACGCCGAAAGGATACGTGTCCACGATGAACCGGGCGGGTCACGGCGGCATCCCGTTGTGAACAGTGCCGTGCCAATCGGCCGATGGCGTCCCGGTAGCGGTCTTCCAGCGCCGCAAATACCGCTAGCGCTCATGTATTGATGAAGAACTCCGCACGAAGGCCACTCGTCGAACGGCCTGAGTGATCGGGTGGGGTGGTTGTCGGCTCAGCGGGAGTTCCAGCGATGATCGACCCGGCATATGTCCTGGACGTGTTCGAGCATCTTGGCTCTGAAATAGGCGCGGCCAGGCGCCCTCTCGTTCAGCCTCTTCGTTCCGCGCGCCGACATCAAGGCTCCGCATCCAGGCCGGTCGGTGCTCGATTAGGCGCCAGTTGACAATTGTTCGAGGTAGCCCGAGACCTGAGCGGTTACCGAGCGAATACGTTCGCCGTTCGCGCCCGAGGTCGCCAAGACCCGAATTCCCCAAATACTCGACATCAAGAACGCGGCGAGCGCCTGAATATCGTGCTGCGCCGCCAACTCGCCGCAGTCTCGAGCAGCTTGTAAGGCCTGCAAGAAGCGCTGCTCGATGGCCCCCAGGTGGGCAGCGACCTGCCGTTGCACCAGGTCGTCGTGCCGGGCGAGCTCGACCATCGTGTTGACCAACAGACAGCTGCCTCCCGCAGTGGCCTCGGGTAGTCGCTCTCCCAGTTCATCGAAGAAAAGGCGGATGCCATGCAATGGCGAGTGGCCGCGCCGCAGAGTCTCGTTAACCCGCCGCAGGCTGGCCGCCGCGTACCGTTCCAGCCCCGCAAGGAACAGTCCCTGTTTCGAAGCAAACGCGGCGTAGAGGCTGCCGGGCTTGAGTTGGGTTCGCTGCGTCAGGTCGGCGACGCTGGTCGCGCAGTATCCACGCTCCCAGAATGCCTGCATGGCGCTCTCAAGCACCTGATCGCGATCGAATTCGGCGTGTCGAGCCATGTAAAGTCCACTGTGATAACGAACGAGGCGTCAGATTCCGGTCGGCCACGACAAAAGATTACCGACTCTTGAATGATCGCTCAAGTTTTCTTAAATGAACGCTCAAAATGAGCTAGCTTGTATTTGATCAATCGTTCAAGAAAACTTGGGAGCGCAAAGACGATGGGTGCACTGACACAGGCGATCAACGAGTACGACGCAGCCAAGGCACAGCGTGTGCCGGCGGAAATACTGGAGGCTATGGCTAAGGCCACGACTGATCTTGCGGCTAGCGGCATCCAGCACCGTGCCGTCGGGGCAGGAGTATAGTTTCCCGGATTTCGAATTGCCCAATCAGCATGGAGAGGGCCGTCGCTTCTCGGACTATCTCCAGGACCGGCCGGTGGTGCTGAATATCTACCGGGGCGGCTGGTGTCCGTATTGCAATATGGAGATGAAGGCGTTGCATGACCTGCTGCCAGAGATCGAAGGGCAGGGCGCGCGCCTGGTCGGCATGGCGCCCGAAACGCCAGAGATGGCGCGGGTGACCGCCGAGCGTCACTCGGTGTCGATCGACATCCTGAGCGATGTCGGCAACCTCGTGGCCGAGAAACTGGGTCTCGTGTTCGAGCTGCCCCAGGCACTGCGGCCGATCTACGAGAAGATCGGCATCGATATCCCGGCATACAACGGCGACCGTTCTTTCAAATTGCCGATGCCGGCAACCTACGTGGTGCGGACGGACGGAACCGTCGCTTACGCGTTCGTCGATCCTGACTACACCAAGCGCCAGGAACCGGCCGACATCGTCACACTGCTCGAGTCGCTGTCGCCGTCTGAGCGCTAGGCGCGAGGAGTTGCGGCACGATCTGATCCAGCCAAGCGGCGATGCCTTCGTCGGTAAGGCTGTGTTGGAGATGCTGGTCCAGGGCCAAGCCCACGCAGCGACGCGGATGCCGGTGAAGTCCTGTCCGGCTAAGCGCGAAATGCGAGCCAGCTTGGATCATTGGTGTCGTTGTCCACGCCGGGCAACGGATACCGAATAACGGATCAACGGCTAAGAAATCCAACCGCGTCTGCGCGTTTAGCAACGCTGGAGTGGTGAGGCTAGAGGTGGGTCGAAGATCGGTCAAGGCGCCATCCGGGCGCTGAGTGGCCTCATGATTGGCGCAGAATGCGGTTCTTCCGAGGGCTCGAACGCGACTCCGGGGGACAGTTGACGGGTTGCGCACAGGGGCGGCTGCGCCCCCGCCCGCGGATGACGGCGGTTACCAGGCAACGCTCTGGTCGAATTCGAAGTCAGGCTCGGGCTGGCCGAAGAGGTCCCAGTCCGGCATCGGGTCGGGAGCATCGTCCCAGGCGGCTGGGTCTCAGGCGTGGGGATCGATGACGGGTGGGTGGTGAATCGATCCGGTTCAGGCGCCGCTCGGTGACGAACGCAACGCGGGGCCTAGTGGCCGCTACCGCCCAGATTCCTGCCATCGCCGTTCCGAGGACCAGGGTCTCTTCTGGGTAGGTTGCTGCCGGAAGAGGTGGCACCGATAGACAATTCTCGACCCAGTGGTGCTTCGAAAGTGAAGATTTTGGTCCGGGCCAGCTACCGCTTTGCGCCGTTCGACCGATGACGGCGCACGCATCGAGAAGGGATGGAACGGAGCGAGCCGTTCGGGTCAAGGTCGCGCTTACCCCGAGAGTTGGGCTAACCTAACCCGGCTGCCGACTGTGGTTCGCTGGCCCAATTCCCAACACCGACTCCTGCCTGACGAGGCAATGCCATGAGCAACGATGCGACCCCGACCGATGACGAGAAAAGTGTGCGTGCCGTGGTGGGCGCGCTGACGACCGACCCGGAGCTAGTCGGGTTCCTGCGCGAGCTTGCCCCGCAATGGGGCTCGAGCGTCGGCAAGACGCGCTCATTCCGGAGCACGCGGCTGATGGCTGATCCAGATGCACGCTGCACCCTGCGGGTCGACTCCCATGCTGCGATCATGCTTAATGATGCCATCTACAGCACCGACGGGCCGGCCCCTTCGGTCTCCCTGATGCGCGATGCACTGCTCAATGCGCAGATCGACGAAGGTGGCCGGTGCTGCGTGATCCATGCCCCCGAGCTGGGTACCCTCCAAGTGCGGGTGGAACAATATGTCGACGCGCTGGGCGCGGAGGTGGCACCAGACTCGCAGAGTCTGGACCATCGCGTCGTCTCCATCGCAAAGATCGGATGATCCGGCGCCGCATGCTTGGGACTGCGATCTGATCCCTGGCAAGGGTCGATCAG
>CAVOSE010000036.1:0-82366 GCA_963698775.1 uncultured Gammaproteobacteria bacterium | reverse complement strand
AGGGCTTCGTGCCACCACCTACCAAAACAACCGTGGCAATTGAATTGACCAGACGTTCGTCTCGGGCACTATATGGCTTTCTCCAACCCCGTCGCGCTGAGTTCCATCAAGCTCGGGACGGCGCTGCGCTACAGTTTCTGATCGAACGAGCAATGCTCACAGTCGACGAGGCCCCGGGTTGGCAATCCCGCCATTCCATTCGAGCCCAGCGGAACCGGACGGTTGTCGGAGAGATGCGGTTGTTGAAGCGATGTCGATGCTAAAATGCCATGCATCGATAGGGCGTCCGCCGTGGGCTGAGGTTGCGGCGGAGCGCGGGCGGTCGCGGGCCGCCCGTTCCACACATCACCGGAGAGAGAACTCGATGAACGCGGAAGAAATTGCCTTGGTCCGAACGTCTTGGGCCGACATGGCATCGATCTCGGATCAGGCCGCCGACATGTTTTACGGCCGCCTGTTCGAGGCCTACCCCGAGGTGCGCCCGTTGTTCAAGGGCGAACTCGACGAGCAGGGTGAAAAGCTCATGCGCATGATCGGCAAGGCGGTCGATGCCCTCGATGACCTAGAGCCCCTGGACCGGGTGATCAAAATGATGGGCGCACGCCACTCTGGTTACGGCGTGGATGACGGAGACTACGAAAAGCTGGCCGATGCCCTGTTCTGGACCCTAGAAAAGCAACTCGGCGATGCCTTCACACCGGCGACACGCGCGGCCTGGGTTTCCGTGTACGACGATCTGGCCACAATGATGCGGGAGGGCGGGAAATTGTAAGGGAACACCGCCCTCGGCGGACTGCTGCCGGCCGTCGCGGCGAGGGTCCTGCACGCCTAGTCGTCCGTCCGCCCGCGACCAACGAAGAGGTATACGAGGATCGCGAGCACCCCGACGACGACGAACCCCGCAAACCAAGGATTTATCCGGCGCAGAACCGTCTCGATCGCGACAACATGTTCGGAAAGATAGTAGGTGCCCAGCCCCCAGATGCCGACCCAGAGCAGGGCCCCGAGTACGTTGAACGTGGTGAAGACCCACCAGCGCATCTCCAACACGCCTGCGACGATGCCGTTGAGCTGACGAGGACCGTCGAGGAAACGTGCCAATAGGACGAATCCGCCGCCGTAGCGCTCGAACAACGCAGCGATCTTTGCTTCGCGGGCCTCGTTCACGCGCAGCTTACGCAACAGTGGGCGACCGCCGCGTTTTCCAATCACGTAGCCGAGGCTGTTGCCGGCCACGGCCGCCAGCACGGCCAAGGTCAGCAACAGCCCGATGTGCAAATGACCCCGGGCGGCCTCTAGCGTCGCGGCCATCAAGATGCTCTGTCCGGGCGCTGGCATGCCAAAGCCCTCCACCGACACCGCGCCGGCAACCCCGGCATAGCCATAACGCTCGACCACCGGCTGCATCTTCGCGACCGCCTGTTCGAGATCATGGGCCACGTGCGTCGTTGCCGATTCGACTTTCCCCTCTGCAAAGGCGCCCGTCGTCGTTACGCAGACCAGACCGATGACGCAGAGTAGGCGTAAAAACAACGCCGGAGAGTGACGGGTAGGCATAGTTTGTTGAACCTCCTGATGGGCGGAATCATCGCGGCCAATCGCAACCGCGGGAATGGCTGTTGCGATGATCCCATATTCGGCCGCAAATAGCGGGCCGGGGGTGTCACTGAGGGACAATCCGAGGTCGTCGTCGATAGTACGACCGCGAACCGCTCTTTCTCGCGTGAAACATGGGAGAATCGACGTCCATGACGAGACGGCCTTCACGGCCGCTCCGCGCGTCGTTACCTATTGGCCCTGAGGAGCCGACGATGACCGAGAAAGAGCTCAATTCCACCGCAAGGCCGCAGTCCGCCGACCCGTCTAGCCCGGTCGCAGCTGGCGAGTCCAGGCTCGCTCCAGCCCTGGCCGCGGCGCCGAGGCCGCCAGCCAGCGAAGCGCGGGTCGGTGAAATCGTCGCGCTCGCCGATGCACCGCCCGCCGAGCAATTGGAGATCAAGGGTCTGCTTGCGGAACTGGACCTGACCGACAGCAGCTCCATCATGCACTTCGGCGCCAGTGCCCAGCAGCAGCTAACAGCGGTATCCGACCAGATGCTTGACGGCGTGCGCAGTAAGGACTCCGGCCCTGCTGGTCAGTCGCTCAGCGAGATGGTGGGGACGCTACGCGGCTTCGACGTCGAGGCGCTGGATCCGAACGCCAAGCCAGGCTTTCTGTCCAGGCTGTTCGGGGCCGGCAAGCCCATCGTGCGCTTCCTGCAGGAGTACGAGGACGTTCGGGATCACATCGACCGCATCACGCTGGACCTGGAGCGGCACAAGACGCGATTGTTGACCGACGTCACCGCGCTCGACCGCCTGTACGATGCCAACCTGGCCTACTTCCGCGAGCTGGAGCACTACATCGCCGCGGGCGACGCCAAGCTCGTGGAACTCGACAGCGCGACCATCCCGGCGCTGGCGGCGAAGGTGGAGCATGAGCAGGACATGGTGCAGGCGCAGAATCTGCGCGACCTGCGCAGCGCCCGTGACGACTTGGAACGGCGCGTGCACGACCTGCGCCTGACCCGTCAGGTCGCCATGCAGGCGCTACCCAGCATCCGGCTCGTGCAGGAGAACGACAAGGGGTTGATCAATAAGATCAACTCCACGCTGGTCAACACCGTGCCCCTGTGGCGCCAGCAGTTGGCCCAAGCCATCACCATCTATCGCTCCGGGCGGGCCGCTGAAACGGTCAAGGCCGCGACCGATCTCACCAATGACCTGCTGCGCGCCAACGCCGAAAACCTCAAGACCGCCAACCTGGAGGCGCGCAAACAGATCGAACGCGGGGTGTTCGATATCGAGACCGTCAAGCGCGCCAATCAGGCCCTGATCGAGACCATCGAAGAGAGCCTCGCCATCGCCGACGAGGGCAAGCGCGCCCGTGCCGCGGCCACGCTCGAACTGACACAGATGGAGACCGATCTGCGCAAGACCTTGGCTGCGGCCAGTGCTGAAAGCAGTACTGGAACCAGCGCTAGGACTGGCGCTGGTAGCGGTACCTCTTAGCCCGGCAGAGCCGAAATCCAAAACGGGATAGAGGATTTTGCTCGTTGTCGTTGTCGTAATCGAGCATTCGCACGACAACGACAACAACAACGAAACTGCGGATGAGTTGCGGATAATGTTGCTGGGGCCGGGGGGTCATAGCCCCAGTTGCTGTCTGAGCCGCAGTTGGAGCTTCTTCGCCTGCCGAAACGCCTCCTTGAGCATCAGCCGATGCAGCTCGTTGAGGTCGTTGGGGTCGACCCGGTTGGCCGCGTCGTGGTCGCTGGTCTGAAGTTGTTGGTTGATGCGAAAGCGCTGAATCAGGTGAAAGGCCTCTATCTCGGCGGCGATCTCTTCTGCTGGCCGCTGTTGCGCCGCACCGGCGGCACGCAGGCGGTCGGCGGTGCTTGTGGACCAGGCGCCACATTGCAAGGCCCAGAGTCTGGCCGGGTCGGTGAACAGGCGTGCGCCCTGCTGCTTGAGGTCGATGCTGTGGGGAAAGTCGCGGTTGCGGTCGTAGCTGAACTGGCCGGCCCACCCCAGCGGCGGTGAGACGGCCAGGGTCTGTTCCGCCAGGGCGCGAAAGAAGCGTGGATTCGACGGCGCCTCACTAGCCAGCCAGGCGCGTAACCGGTCCACGGGTTCAAAGCTGCCATACAGGGGTCGAAAGTCGAAGAAGATCGTGCCGTGCAAGAGGGCCTCGGGGTCTGGCACACGCAACCAGCCGCGGAAGCGGTCCTGCCATTCGTCGGCACTCAGGCACCAGTCGGGATTGCCGGCCATGATCTTGCCGCTGCAACGTTCGAAGCCACAGAGATGCAGGGCCTCGTTGACGGCTTGGGCGAAGGGCAGGAACGCCTGACGCACGTCCTCTGTGGCCTCAGAGGAGGGCGGGACGAATAACAGGCCATTGTCCTGGTCGGTGGCAAAGGTCTGTTCCAGGCGTCCCTCGGAGCCGAACACGAGCCAGCACCAAGACACCGCGGGCAGGTCAAACTCGTCTTCCACCAGTTCGCAGACGCGTATGCCGATGAGGTCGTTGAGGCCCGACATCCATTGGCACAGTGCCTCGACACCCATACCGCCGCGGAACAGTTCCGCGCCGCGCAGTCGTACCTGGTCGGCCGCCCGCAGCATGGCGTCGACATCGCGAGCGGCGGCGATGGTCTCGACCAATGCCTCGGCGCCGTTGCCCCGCAGGCCGAGGAGATCCGCCTGATCGATTAGCCCACAAAGGCGTCCGTCCGGTTCGCTGAGCAGCAGGTGCCGCGCACCGCGCTTGGCCATCAGTACCTTGGCGCGGTGGATCGACGCATCGGCCGCCAGCGTCAGCGGGGCGCCGGTCATGTAGGCGGCAACCGGGGTGTCGAGCGCAACGTGCTCGAAGCTGATCGCGTGCAACAGATCGCGCAGCGTGACCAGGCCCAGCGCCAGCCCGCTGTCAGGGTCGGCGATGACGGCGGCGTCTTCCTGACCCTGGCTAATCTGATACAACACCTCGCGCAGGCTGGTCTCGGGCGGCAGCACAAGGGGTTTTTGGTGCGTGAGTCCGCGCAGGGGCGCCCGCGCCATGTGATCGCCCGCCGCGGCCTCGGTTGCGCTCGCGCTCTGGTTCGACTCGCTGTTCATTTCAACAGCTCCTGTACTGTCGTGACCAGTTCGTGGGTCGAGAAGGGCTTGGCAACGTAGGCGTTCGCTCCCAACGCCAGGCCCTTCTTCTGGTCCGCGTCGCGGCCGCGGGCGGTCAGCATCAATACCGGTGTCGACCGCAACTGGGGGTCCCCTCGCACTGCGTCGAGCACCGCAAACCCGTCGAGCTTGGGCATCATGACATCCAGGATGACCAGGTCTGGATGCTCGGCGCGAATCTGCGCCAGTCCGGCCTCGCCATCGCGGGCCGTGAGCACCTCCAGACCGGCACGCTTGAGCAAGAACTCCAGCGAGATGACGATATTCGGTTCGTCGTCGACGACCAGTACGCGTTTGCTCATCGTTCTGCCTTTGGGTGGTTTCAGAGTCCGCGATCCGGCCATGTTCCCCGAAGGTCGGGCGGTTGTCTGGCCGGAGCGGCAGGTCAGGCTGCAACAGGCTACATCAGGCCGGGGTTGTGCCACCCGGCTCCAGTAAGGGCAACTCGAAACAGAGGTTAGCACCTTTGTCTCGCCCGGTTTCAGCCCAGATCCGTCCACCGAGCTGCTCGATGATGCGTCGGCTGATGGGCAGTCCGAGGCCCGTGCCGATGGGTTTCTCGCCACCGCTTGCGGACTGGCGGAATTTCTCGAAGATCAGCTCCAGGTCGTTCGGCGGGATGCCGGGTCCGTTATCCGCGACACAGACATGCACGAGGTTGGCCTCCGCGGTGAGTGTCACCTGGATCAGCCCGTCCTCCGCTGGCGCGAACTTCGCCGCGTTGGAGAGCAGGTTCACCAGCACCTGGACCAATCGGTCTCGGTCCGCGCGCACCATCAGCGGCACGCTTGGAAGATCGCGCTGTAAACGAATGCTGCGCTTTTCAAGCAACTGGCCGGTCGCGGCAATGGCCTGCTCGATGGTCTCCGCCAACGCAACGTCCTCGATGCACCAATCCGCATGTCCGGACTCGATCTTGGCCAGGTCCAACACTTGGTTCACCAGCCGCGACAGGCGCTCCGTCTCGCTGACCAGAATGCCGAGAAAGCGTTTACGCTCGGCGAGTTCGATTTCCGGGTCGTCATAGAGGATCTCCGAGAAGGCGCGGATGGACGACAGCGGCGTACGCAGTTCGTGGGTAACCGACGACATGAAGTCGTCCTTGAGCCGGTCCAGCTCGGTCAATCGCAGGTTGGCCGCGCGCAATTCCGCGGTGGCCGCCTCAAGTTCGCGGGATTTCTGCTCCAATTCGTGGCTGTAGGCGCGAATCTGGGATGCCTCGTCGAGGATGTCGAGCACCTCGTCCAGCCCCAGGGCCTCTTCCTGGGTTACGGATGCCACCATGACGCGCGCCGAGGCGCCGCCGATGGCGCCGGACAGCAGGTTCTCGGCAAACTCGACGGTCTCCGCATCCGCGGGTAGGTCTTCGATCGAGGCGCTGCCGCGGGAACGGGCATAGTTCGCGAAGGCCCGGCGCGTGCGCCGGGTCCCCAGGAAGCGATCAGACAGGTGCATCAGCTCTGTGATCTCGGCGCGACCGCGCCACAACGGCAGCCCGGTAAGGGTGCGCCGGCGCAGCGCGTCGACGAAGGCGCTGGCCTGGGCGGCTTCCACCGCGTTCGGTGTCCTCAGCGATGACACCAGGACGAAGGCGCCGATGTTCGCGCACAGACTCCAGAACAGGCAGTGCGTGATCTCATTCCAACCGGCTAGGCCGAACAGCGCCTGTGCCCGCAGCGCCTCGATGCCGAATAGGCCCCCATCCCGGAACACCGGTGGTAGCCATCCGGACTTTGCCAGCGACGGCAGCAGCAACGTATAGATCCACACGGCGAAGCCCGCCAGCAGGCCGGCGGCCGCGCCCTCTCGGGTCCCGCCGCGCCAATACAGCCCGCAGATCACCGCCGGCGCGAACTGGGCGATGGCGGCAAAGCTGATCAGGCCGATGCTGACCAGGGCATAGGCGTCACCCGCGATCTGGTAGTACCCATAGCCGAGCAACAGGATCGCGATGATGGCGCTGCGGCGGATCAACAGCAGTATTCGGCCGACGTCCGCATGCAGCGGCCGTCCGCGCCAGCGACGCAGCAGCAGCGGAAGGATCAGATCGTTGCTGACCATGGTCGACAGCGCGATGGTCTCGACGATGACCATGCCGGTGGCGGCGGACAGGCCGCCGATGAACGCGGCCAACGCAAGCCAGGGTCGCTCGAACGCGATCGGCAGTGTCAATACAAAGGTGTCCGCCTCCACTGTCCCATCCGGAAAGGTCAGCAGACCCGCTAGCGCGATTGGAATCACGAACAGGTTGATCAACAGCAAATAGAGCGGGAACAGCCAGATGGCGCGGTGGATCTGCTGCTCGCTGCTACTCTCGACCACGGTCACCTGAAACTGCCGCGGCAGCAGCATCACGGCGAAGGCCGCGAGCAAACTGATCGCCACCCAGTCCTGGAAGGGCGGCAGCGTCGGCTCCAGCAGCACACTGGCCGCTGCGTTGCCGGCAGCGGGGGGGAGGTCGGGGCCGCCGAACCCAAGCAGCCCGAGCGTTGCAAAGATGCCCACCGCCATGAAGGCGGTCAGTTTGATGATCGACTCGAAGGCCACCGCCGCCACCATCCCTTCGTGCCGTTCGCTGGCGTCCAGGTGACGGGTGCCGAACAGGATGGTGAAGGCCGCGAGTACCAGCGTGACGATCAGGGCCGTGTCCTGCCAGAATGGGTTGTTCTGGGGCGCTGTTTGAAAGTCCGGATGGCTCAGCAGGATCGTGAAGCCACGGGCGATGGCCTCCAGCTGCAACGAGATGTAGGGGATCACGCCAACCACGGCGATGATGGTTACCAGGCCGCCCAGCGCCTGACTCTTACCATAACGTGATGCGATGAAATCGGCGATGGAGGTGATGCGCTGAGCCTTGCCAACGCGCACCATTTTGATCAGCAGCGAGCCCCACAGCAACGCGATCAGCGTGGGTCCGATATAGATGGGGAGAAAGCCGATGCCGCCCTCCGCCGCGCGGCCAACGCTGCCGTAGAAGGTCCAGGCCGTGCAGTAGACGGCTAGCGACAGCGCATAGACCGTGGGATGTGCGGTGACCGAGCGGCCTTGCGCCGCCCGCCGGTCGGCCCACCAGGCGATTGCGAACAGCAGCCCGAGATACCCGAAGGAGACACCGACGACCACGGGCGTCGAGAACAGCCCCACGCCTAAAGCCGGTTCAGTCATGTCCGCGGCGGGACAGGATCAACGCCGCCACGGCCACAATCGCCACCCACACCCCGAATAGGTAGAGGTAGAGAATCGGGATGCCGAAGACATTGCCGGATTGGTTGACACGCAAGACCAGTGGTGAGAACCACAACAGCAGTCCCAGCAAAAACAACGCTGCAAGCCGCTGTCGCAGCAAGGTTGGATTAGACATCGGCGATTTGCTCCCCCGAGTCGGAAACGCGCGCGCCAAAGAGGCTATCGGTCACCGCAGTATAGGAGAGCGTGTCGGCTTTGGATCAACCTGGTCGCGTCAGACTGAGTCCGCTGCCCAAGCGGCGGGCCGGCGGTCTGTGTAGATAGGGCGTGGATTGGCGCGGGCCGGCGAACAGATCAAAAACGACAAACCGTCTCGCCACCGTGCTCGATCCAACCGTGGATCATCTTTGGGGTGGTGAGGCCGCTGGCGCAGTTACCTTGATGGTCGATGCAAATAGCGCCGCCACGCCCATTGACCTTGCGTCGAAGGAAGTCGATACCGAATTCGACGCCGCCGCGGGCGTCGAGTTGACGGAAATCGATGGCGTCGGCAATGGTCTTGGCAAACACCACACGCATGAATTCCTCGCCATAGCCGGTCGCGGAAACGGCGCAGGTGGCATTGTCGGCGTAGACGCCGGCGCCGATGATGGGAGAGTCGCCGACGCGACCCATGCGCTTGTTGACAATACCGCCGGTGGACGTCGCCGCCGCCAGATCGCCGTTACGGTCGCGAGCGACGGCGCCGATGGTGCCGTATTTCTGCTCATCGCCCTCGCTATCGTGGTCGAGCATGATGCGCCCGCGCAGACGCGCTTGTTCGAGTTGCTCGATGCGGTCCGGCGTGAAGAAGTAGTGGTCCGGCGTCAGTTTCATGCCGCAATGCTGGGCGAAGTGGAGGGCGCCTTCGCCGATCAAGAGCACATGTTCGCTGCCGTCCATGACCAGCCGCGCGAGCTGAATCGGGTTGGCGATGTTGCCGATGGCGGCGACCGCACCAGCGGCCAGATCGCGACCGTCCATGATGCCGGCATCCATCTCTACCTTGCCGTTTTCGTTCAGCACCGAGCCGCAGCCGGCATTGAACAACGGATCATCTTCCAGCAGCGATGCACAATCCTCGACCGCCTCCACCGCCGTACCACCGCATGCGAGCACTTCGCGCCCGTGTTCCAGGACGACGCGAATACTCTCAAGGTAGCGAACGGCGGTACGTTCGTCGTTGACGTTGTCGAGTGCGCCCGCGCCGCCATGCACCATTACGGAGAAACTGTCTTGCGTCATAGTTGTTCTTGCACGGGCTGTGGCGCTCGTTTGTCCTACACGCTTGGTGAGTGCTCACCCCGCGGACCGGGGCGGTATTGCGCGGCGATACCGCTGATCCGGCGTCGCGCCGGCACAGCACGCAACGGGCGCGCAGTCAGGGAGGTGGAGGGATGCTTCCCTCAGAGGCGTGCTTCCAGGGTACTGGCCAACTGCTGCTGCGTCGCCGGCTCGCCTGCCAGCAGCACAAGGAGCTTGCCGACCAGGATTGGTCCCCAGTTTACCAGCACAACCCCTTCGCCGGTGGCCGGATCATATTCGATGCCGGTGAGGTCGATCGCGGCCAGGTCGCGGTGTTTGGTCTGGAACGCGCGCGCCAACCAATGGCCAATGTCGAGCTTATGTGCCACCGCGGTGGGATAGGATGCGCCGTTGAAACGGGGGTTGCACTCGATCGCCAGGTGCCGTGTCGCGCCGTCGTCTTCGACGACTGCGACGTCGAAGGCAAACACGCCCCTCATGCCTTCGTGGTGGAGCCACTGAGCCATCGGCTCGACCACCTCCCATGGCTCGCAGCGCGCGGGATGGCGATTGCCCTGGTGGACGAATCCGTCCAGCAGTTGCTCGGTTGCGGCGAGCCGGCGTACGCCTTCGGCATCTGCCTCGTACTGCATGTTGAGGAAGGTCTCGGCGACGACCTCTTGCTGAACCTGGACCGGTGTACTCGGCGCGAAATGGCCGATGGCCTCGCGCAGCTCAGCGGCGTCTTGACAACGGTAGATGCCAACGCCGGATACCGATACGGCCGCCTTGATATAGCAGGGATAGGGTGCCGCCGCGATGTCGGCGTCGGTGATGTCCGCCACCGCCGCGAACGGCAGCGTCAGCGGCACCGGCACGCCCAGCCGATGCGCCGCATCCATGAAGGCATTTTTCGAGTTGATGGTCTCGACGATGCGAAACCATGCAGCGTCCGGGCGCGCTGTATGCTCATTGGCCCCAAAGAAAAACACCGAGACGGCGTGCTTGGGGTGATCGCTGAGGACCTGCGGCCCGGTATCCCAGACCACCGCGTCCGTATGCCGCAATCCAACCCGCTGGTAGTGTTCGCGGATCGCCGGCCATTGTGTCTTGAGACCAGGGTGAAGTTGG
Source organism: uncultured Gammaproteobacteria bacterium (assembly GCA_963698775.1). Taxonomy (GTDB): domain Bacteria; phylum Pseudomonadota; class Gammaproteobacteria; order Chromatiales; family Chromatiaceae; genus Thiohalocapsa. Next base: position 72,047 of record CAVOSE010000036.1, on the reverse strand, counting down.
ATGACGTCGCCGGGCATGGTTGCGGCCAGCGCGCGGCCGGAGTAGAGATGATTGCCCACCACGCCATCGGCGGTGCAATTCATGATGTCGTGATTGAAGATGCTCCGAACGCGGGTTTCGGCGATTGGGTCTACCAGTTCAGCGCCCATGCTGTCGTCCTCTTGATTTCTTGTTTCAAGCGTACGGACAGCAACATACGTGCCGACATAGGCGCGGAAACTTGCGCTGGCCTGGGGCAGGTGGAGCGGAGCGATCGGAGGGACCACTGGCGCCACAGGTCGCCCTACCTGACCGTCAGGCTAGATCGCATGTGGGCGGAACGGCGGGTCCTGCTGGTGCGCGGGCGGTATCCATCGCACCGGAGTGGTGCGGCTTGTCCAATGCCGCTCAAGGGTGCTGATGTCGGGCCGGCGGCTCCCGCGCATCGGTCACGCGGCAGTAGCGCGGAACGGGGCGCGACACCCTGTGTTAACCGGTCGGCGGGGCCTTTTCGGTGCTGGTCGCGCCAAAGTGCTGCTCGCTGGGATGGTCCAGGTACGCGCGGCGAAAGCGGTCACAGTGATCGATCAACTCACGCGCACTTTTCGGCATTGGCACGCGTGCCCTGACGATGTGGGTGACCAGTGCGGTGCCGGCCTTGAGGATTCGGTTGCCGTCTTGGGCCTGGCGGATCTCCATCAGCGAGGGCGCGGGGGGCAGCACCGGGCGAATGTTGCGCAGTCGGTCACGGGCGACGACAAACTCGGGCCAAACGGAAAAGATTGCTGGGTCGGTGCGCAGGATTTCGCACTTGTGCTTGGCCGCGATACCGAACTCCGTCAGCAATGGTCCCACGGCAGGAACCTGAGAACTGCCCTTGAACGTGGTCGATAGGGTCGCGGTGATGCGGTCGATGTCACGCATGGTCAGCGCAATCTTGACGTAGCGACTCTGGTAGAAAGCGGCGATGGGCTGGCTGAAGGCCTTGAACGGCTCGCCCCAGAGCTCGTCGATGCCTTCGTCGCCGCCGCGATGGCGGACCATATGGCCGAGTTCAAGCGCCTGGAGCAGATAGTCGCCACATTCCTTCATCAGCGCGTCATCGGGCTCGACCTCGACGCCATCCGCTTTGAGTTCCACCAGTTTGGTAAAGATGGAGGTGGCGCGGTTGAACATCGTGCCGGCGAGCATCGCGCCATTGACCCGTTTGCGATCCGGGTCCGTCTCTGCTTCGTAGGCAGCCTTTGCCTCGGCAAGGCGGATGCCCGGGATGTTGATGCCATGTTCGACATGATTGAACAAGCGGCGGGTCAACGCCTCGATCAAGGCCTTCTTTGCTTCCAGTCCTTCCGGGGGCGGTTCGTAGTACTTGATCCAGTAGCCGTCGTGATAGATGCACGTGCGTTCCCCGATCTCGGCAATGGTACCGTTGACGGGCGCGTTGGCGGATCCGGTGCCGTCACTGACGTCGGCGCTCTTGCTGGCACTGGTGTCGGCATTGGTGCCAGCTCCAGTCTGGATTCCAGTCTGGATTCCAGTCTGGGTTCCGTTTTCGGTATCCTGGGTCATGGGGCGCGGACGTTGCATTGGGAGTCGGAGGGGCTTTGCTGGTCAAGGTTACCGCCAGGTCGGGATAACTGTCTGGCATTTTCGGGTCGTGTCGTTCCACAATGCAAGCTGATCTAGCTGATCGGGCATGCCCATCGAACAGGTGTGGACGCGCGACGGCAGGGCGCTGGGCTGCCACGCTGCGCTGGACGGATGTATGGGCACGGAGGGTCTTTTGGCTGAACCGACAGGCGGCGCTCTGATGATGTGTAGGGATGACGCATCAGGAATGCCGCGTCAGGTGAAGGTGGCACCGCGGTCCAGAGAACGATTTCGCGATGACTTGGCCCAGCCGGATTGTATGCGCCTCGGGAGCCAAAGAGCGCGGCGGTATGTCAAAGCTCGTCGGTCGGAAACGCGAGGGCGAACGTCGACCGCTCTTTTGTAACAGGGTAATTGGCAGCCGGGATCACCAATGCGAAGAACGATACTCAAACATCATGCCCGATTTTCGTCGTGTGTTCTTTTGCTCTGCGCCTGCGGCTTGTTGCCCGTCGCCCAAGCAGAGCGCACGACTGGCCTGGAGGAGGGCGCCACGGCACCGACTGCCGCCGAGAAGGATGCTCTAACGACCGAGACGGCGGAACCGGCTCGGCTGCTACCGCGGCCACCGAACCGACCGAAACCGAGCCGCTCGGCAATCAACAAGCTGATCGCTCGCTATGCGAAGCGCTATGGCATCGAGAACGATCTGGTGCATGCCGTCGTACGGGCCGAGTCCGGCTATAACGCCCATGCGGTCTCATCCGCTGGCGCCGTCGGTCTGATGCAGATCATGCCGGCGACCGGCGCTGATTATGGCGTTGCCTCGGTGGATGCGCTGTTCGATGCGCCGACCAACATCCGCGTCGGAACCCGGCATCTGAAAGGGCTGATCAGCCGCAACGGCATCGGTAAGGCTGTCATGGCCTACAATGCCGGCGAAGGAGCGCTGAAACGTCACGATGGCTTCGTGACCTATGCAGAGACCCAACGCTACACCCACCGCGTATTGACCAGCTATTTGCAAAAAAAGGGCGTTGGGCCCTACACCAGCAAGGCGCGTCAGATCACCGGCATCTCGCTGACACCAGCCATGGCGGTCGCCGGCAACGCGGGTGGTTCTAGAGCACTCGGCAAGCGTCGGCCCCGTCGCGTGGACTTGTCGACACTGTCGCTGCGCGTCCGCCCGTCCCTCAGCGACCGTGCGCTCGACCCTGCCGCTCACAGGGTCGGCCCGGAGAGCAAGCCCATGTTCGTGCTCGAATCTCCGTCGGCGGGGAAATAGTCGTACCAGAGAGCCCTGCCCGAGGGTGACGAGGACGCCGATCCGCGGTCGGTCACGTTCGCTTTGAACAATAGGGTATGGCTCTACCCGGGGTTACGATTGGCCATCGATCAGCCCCTTTTGATGATGTGCTCCGAATTCTGCCGATCCGTTGACTCGCCGCACTTGGAAGCTGGGCGCAACTCGGTTGAAATAGAGACGATAACAAGACACAACCGAGGACTGTTTCTCATGACCGATTCAACAAAGTGGGTGTTTGCGTTCGACGAGGGCGACGGCAAGAACAAGAAGCTGTTGGGCGGCAAGGGCGCTAACCTGTGCGAAATGACGCAGATCGGCGTCAACGTGCCGCCGGGCTTCGTCATCTCCACCGATGCCTGCCTCGCCTACATCGACACCAGCAACCGGGATCTACCTGAAGGCGTGATGGCCCAGGTGCGCGACCAAATGGCCGCCCTGGAGCAGAAGACCGGCAAGGGTTTCGGTGATCCGGAAAAGCCGTTGCTGGTGTCGGTGCGTTCCGGGTCCGCGATGTCCATGCCGGGCATGATGGACACCATCCTCAACCTTGGCCTCAACAGCGAGACGTTGCAGGGTGAGATCCGCGCCACGGGCGACGCCCGCTTCAGCTATGACGCCTACCGTCGCTTCATCCAGCTGTTCGGCAAGGTCGCCTTGGGCGTGAACGATGAATTGTTCGATAAGGAGTTCGACGAGGTCAAAAAGGCCGCCCACGCTAAACAGGACGTCGACCTGTCTGCGGCGGACCTAAAGGACATCAGCGAACGCTTCTTGAAGGTGGTGGAGGAGTACACCGGCAAGCCGTTCCCCGAGGACCCGATGACGCAGCTGGAGATCGCCATCAAGGCCGTCTTCAACAGCTGGATGGGTAAGCGTGCGGTGGACTATCGCCGGCAGTTCAACATCACCCCCGAGATGGCCAACGGCACCGCCGTCAACGTGGTGACCATGGTGTTCGGCAACCGCGGCGACGACTCCGCTACCGGCGTCGGCTTCACGCGCAATCCCGGTACCGGCGAGAACAAGTTGTTCGGCGAGTACCTGATCAACGCCCAGGGCGAAGACGTCGTGGCCGGCATCCGCACCCCCAAGCCATTGGACCGGCTACAGGTCGAGATGCCGCAAATGGCGGCGGAATTGGCCGAACTGCGTACCAGGCTCGAGCGCCACTACCGGGAGGTGCAGGACTTCGAGTTCACCATCGAGCGCGGGGTGCTCTACTGTCTGCAGACCCGCAACGGCAAGATGAACGCCCAGGCCATGGTGCGTACCTCCGTGGAGATGGAGAAGGAGAACCTGATCAGCAAGCAGGAGGCGCTGACGCGTATCGATCCGATGAGCCTGGAGCAGATGCTGTTCCCGCGTCTGGACCCGAGCGCGAAGGCCGAGGCGGTTGCCCAGGGCCTGCCGGCATCGCCCGGCGCCGCCTCGGGTGTTGCCGTGTTCGATGCCGATCGCGCCGAGCAAATGGGTCGCGACCTGGGGCAGAAGGTCATCCTGGTGCGTGAGGAGACCAAGCCCGAGGATATCCACGGCTTCTTCGCGGCCCAGGGTATTCTGACCTCCCGCGGCGGCAAGACCTCCCACGCCGCGGTCGTCGCGCGCGGCATGGGCAAACCATGTGTCGCGGGTGCGGAGGGTATCAGCGTCGACGTCGGACGGCGCGAGGCGATTGTCGGTGACACCAGCTTCAAGGAGGGCGACACCATCACCCTCGACGGCTCCTCGGGGCGTGTCTACATCGGCGCCATCCCCACCGTGGAGCCAGACTTCACGCCGGAACTGTCCACGCTGCTGGCTTGGGCCGATGAAGAGGCCCGACTCAAGGTCATGGCCAACGCCGATACCCCTGAGGATGCCCGCAACGCCCGTAAATATGGCGCGGTCGGCATCGGCCTGGCGCGCACCGAGCGCATGTTCAATGCCAGCGAACGCCTACCGGTAGTGATCGAGATGATCGTCGCCGAGACGCCGGAACAACGTCAGGGGGCGCTGGATGCGCTGCTGCCGTTGCAGCGGCAAGACTTCCGCGAACTATTCGAGGTGATGTCGCCGCACCCGGTCACGATCCGTCTGCTTGATCCGCCCATCCACGAGTTCCTGCCCGACGAGCACCAGTTGGAGCAGGACCTTCGGGATCTGCGCGCCCTGGCCATGTCCACCCGCGGGATGACCGCGCTGGCCGGTGCCATGGGCCTGTTGCATACGCCGGACAAGACCCGCCACGACTTCGATGACCTGCGCCGCCTGGTAGACCCAATGCTGGTGGAGGAGGCCATCGCCAAGAAGGAGACCATGCTGAAAAAGGTCCGTGCGCTGCACGAGACCAACCCCATGCTCGGGCACCGCGGCGTGCGTCTGGGCATCTCCTTCCCTGAGATCTACAAGATGCAGATCCGTGCCATTCTCGAGGCCGCCGCCGAGTGCGCCAAGGCCGGCATCGAAGTCCAACCCCAGATCAAGGTGCCGCAGGTCTGCACGGTGGAGGAGTTGAAGGCGGTCAAGGTCTATGTGGACGAGCTGCGGCAGCAGGTCGAGCAGGCCTACGGGCTGCCGGTGAACTTCAAGTTCGGCACCATGATCGAGGTCGTGCGCGCCTGCATGCGGGCCGGTTCATTGGCCGAGGAGGCGGAGTTCTTCTCCTTCGGCACCAACGACCTGACCCAGGCCACCTTCTCGTTCTCCCGCGAGGACGCCGAGAACAAGTTCCTGCCGCTGTACAACCAGGCCCAGGTGCTGCTGGACAACCCGTTCGAGGTATTGGACGTCAAGGGTGTCGGCAAGCTGATGCAGCTTGCCGTGGAATGGGGCAAGGCCGCCCGTCCCGAGCTGCACGTGGGGATCTGCGGCGAGCACGGCGGGCATCCGGCGTCGATCTCGTTCTGCGACGAGGCCGGGCTCGACTACGTCAGTTGTTCGGGTCCGCGGGTACCCGTGGCGCGTCTGGCGGCGGCTCAGGCGGCCTTGAAGCATCGGTCCCAATAGGTCCGATCTCGCTCACCGCAATCACGGACAGCGAATGCCGGGGTGCAGGAGACGCCCTGGCAGTCGTCATTGCCGTATCCGGTATCGTTATCCCGACCAGTTCTGATCCGCTTCCTTCAAGATGCCGGTTGTTATCTCGATGATCTGGCGGCGATCCAGCGGCTTGCGCAACAGCTGGAAGTCGAGACCTTGGCCCCGGCGCCTCCACCAGTTGCTCGAAGAAGTCGCGATGGAACGCGGTGACGATGGAGACCGTCAACGCCGGCTTCACAGCGCGGATTCGCCGCAGCGTTTCGATACAGTCGGTGCCTGGCATGCAAAGATCCAGGTAGAGCCAGATCGACCTCGTTGTCGATCGCCAGTTGCGCGCCCGTCTCGCCGTCGTCCGCTGTCAGGAGTTCAATCGCTTGCCCACGCAGTGCAAGCTGGAAGGCCCCGCGAACGGCAGCGTCGTCGTCAATGATTGAGATCCGCTACTTATCGCCTTGCATGGCGAGGCCGATGTGAATCTGCTTACGCGTCGTGTCCGCAACTGCGTCCGAGGCGTTCGTCAACAAGTTGATGACTATCTGCTCAAAGTAGTTTGGCCGGAGCAGCACCGGACCGAGAGCCGCACTCGTCTCGATTGACAGTTTGGCCAGCACCTCGTGACGTTCATCATCCATCCCGGTCTGGTCGATACAGAACTGGATGGCATTGATCATACCCATGATCGGGTTGTTCAGTTCATAGGCGACACCGGCGGTGAGCCGGCCGATGGCGCCGAGCTTTTCCAGTTCCATGCGCTCCTGGTTCACGCTGCGTTGTTCGGTGATATCTGCGGCGACCTCGAAGCGGACCATGCGCCAGTCAGACCAGCGAATGGCCTTGTCCGCGCAGCGGTACCAACGCTTGTTGGCAGCGTTCTGGAACTCCCAAACGTAGGTCTGGCCCAGGTATTCATCAGAGATCTTGTTGTTGGTGCAGAACGGGCAGGGCGAGTCCCGGGTTTGCCTGCATCTGACGCGCGCGGGCTAACTCGTCGTCGTGCCAATGGGCTGTGGCGCGGGCGCCAGAATCCGCCAAGGTCGTCAATGCCGCTGCGGCTTGTCTGTTGGCCTGATTGGACAGGTACAGATAGGCCAATAGCCCGCCGATGACGATCGCCGCCGTTAAACAGCATCAGCAGCCGGGCGAGCAGTCGATACAGCGGCGGCGTGGCCGAGGCCCGCGGGGACCCCTAGGGACTGGCATGTGCCCCGCGTTTGTTCATCGACGGCGGTCTAAGTCCATCAGCTTTGCGGAGGTCATCGGGCGTCCGAACAGATAGCCCTGCGCTTCACTGCAATGCTCCTGGCGCAGAAACTCCGCCTGCGCCTCCGTCTCAACGCCCTCCGCGAGTACGTCTAGGCCAAGCCCGCGCCCGAGCGCGATGACCGTGCGCGCAATGGCGTCGTCGTTTGGATCGAGGGTGAGGTTGTCGACGAAGGCCTTGTCGATCTTTAGGCGATTGATCGGTAGGGTCTTTAGTTGACTCAGCGACGAGAAGCCAGAGCCGAAATCATCCACGGCGATGGTGACGCCCAGGTCGCGCAATGCATTGAGATTGCTGATGACCTGCTCGGCATGGCGCATGAGCATGGATTCCGTGACTTCCATTTCCAGCCGGTCGCCCGCGATGTTGGTGCGGGCCAGGATCGCTTGGACGGAGTGCAGCAGGTCTCCGCGCTCCAGTTGCTGGACCGATAGATTGACCGCCAAGCGCGGCACCAGGAAACCCTTTCGATCCCATTCCGCCAGTTGTAGGCAGGCCTCCTCCAGAACCCAGTTGCCAATTTCGCAGATGAGCCCGAGTTCTTCGGCGATCGGGATAAACTGTCCCGGGGAGACGTCACCCAAATCCCCATGGTGCCAGCGCAACAGCACCTCAGCACCATACATGCAGCCGCTGGTAAGCTTGACCTGGGGTTGGAAGACCAATCGCAATTCGTTGCGCGCCATCGCCCCACGCAGTGCATTCTCCAGCCGCAGCCGTTCCATGGCGCCCTGGGTCATGGCCGACTCGAAGAAACGATAGGTGTTGCGCCCGTGTTCCTTGGCCTGATACATGGCCACATCGGCGTTGCTGAGCAGTGCATCCATGTCTTGCCCGTCCATCGGGAAGATGCTGATACCGATGCTGGCGGTGATGTAGAGCTCGCGTCCACCCGCGTCAAAGGGGTGCGCGAAGACATCGAGGAGCCGACGCGACAACTGAGCGGCCACGTTGGGTTCCTCGATGGTCTCCATCAGCACGACGAACTCATCGCCGCCGAGCCGGGCGATGCTGTCGGCGGCGCGGACCTTGGTCGCCATGGCCGTGGCGACGCTTTGCAGCAGGGCATCGCCCACCGGATGCCCGAGCGTGTCGTTGACGCTCTTGAACAGGTCCAGGTCCAGGAACAGCAGCGCCAGCATGGAGCCCTCGCGCTGGGCGCGACTGATGGACTGCTCCAGCCGAGCGCGCAACAAGGCGCGATTGGGCAGGCCGGTGAGCGCGTCCTGATGGGCGAGGCGATAGAGTTCTTCTTCGGAGCGCTTGAGCTGGGTGATATCGCCGAACACGGCGATGTAGTGGGTCAGTCGTCCAGCCTGGTCCTGCACCGCGCTGATGGTGGACAGCTGGGGATAAATATCGCCGTTGCTGCGCCGGTTCCAGAATTCGCCCCGCCATTGGCCGGTTGCCTCGAGGGTCGCCCACATCGCCTGGTAGAAGGCCTCGTCGTGCCGGCCGGACTGCAAGAGACTTGGCGTTTCGCCCAGCGCCTCTTGTTCGCTATAGCCGGTAATCTCGGTGAAGGCGCGATTTACGGCGAGGATGCGCCGCTCGGGGTCGGTGATGATGATCCCCTCTGAGGTGTTCTCGAAGACGGTGCGCGCCTGCACCTCCCGTTCTTGTGCCGCGCACTCCGCTTCGATACGCGCGCTGACGTCCTGAATGCTGCCGCGCAGGCCATGCTCGCCGCCTTGATAGGTCACTCGCTTGCCGTTGGTCTTGACCCAGATCTCGCGCCCTTTGGCCGTACGCAGCTGCAACTCGAACTCATAGGCCGTGCCGTCGACAAGCGCATGCTCGACCGCGGCGCGCAAGACCTCTTGGTCGCGCGGGCGGTAGAACGCGAGCGCGTTGTGGATGTCCGGTTCGAAGTTGTCGTCGACCTCATGCAACTCACGGGTGACGAGGCTCCAGCTCAAGGTGTTGGTGCTTGGAACGAACTCCCAACCGCCGACACGGGCCAGGCGCCCGGTGGCGTCGAGCAGCGCCTCGCTGCGGCGCAGCGCCTCCTGGGCCTTCTGGCGTAAGGTGACGTCGCGATTGACGCCTCGGCGGCCCAGGTTGCGGCCGTCCTCGGACAGCACAGGCCCGCAGACGTGCTCGATCCAGCGTTCCTGCCCGTCGCGGGTGCGAATGCGAAATTGCAGCGGCGCGTGATCGCGATCGCCATCCAGCGGTTCACGGAGATGCGCCTGCCACAGGGGCAGGTCGTCGCAGTGAATGATCTCTTCCAGCAGATCCGGATTACTGATGAACTCCATGGAGCTGTAGCCGGTGGTGTCCTGGCAGGCCGGCGAGACATGCACAAAGAGCCCATCGATGCCGAGCCAGTAGTCCCATTCCGGGCTGAAATCCGCCAGCACCCGGTAACGCTCCTCGCTGGCCTCGAGGCGATCGTAGGCGTTGCGCAGGGCCTCGCGCTGTCGCATCGACTCGGTGCGGTCGACGACGGCGCAGACGAATCGGGTCTCGCCATCCTCCGGCGATGGTAGGCGCGCGATATGCAGGTCGGCAATCAGGCTGCTGCCGTCGGCGGGTTGGAAGCGCACCTCCAGCAGGTCGGTCGCCTGCTGCTCGGCGAGCCGTTGCCAGGCGCGAATCACCTCGCCGCGGGAGTCTTCGGACATCAGACGCGCGAGAAAGTACTGATGCGAGCGGGTATCGCGCAGTCCGAGCAGGCTGCGCGCCTCGGGATTGGCCTCCACCACTAGGCCATTGGCGTCGACGATTAGCTCAGCAATTGGCAGATTGTTGAAAAACGCCATGAAACGCGTCAAGGCGGTTTCCGCCTGGCGCTCGCTGCGGCGGAGTTCCTCGTTTTGGATCTCCAGTTCGGCCTGATAGATGCGCAGGTTCTCGATTAGCGCTTCTTGCTTTGGGTCACCGGCTGCAATGATCCGCTCGGCAAGGTCGAACTCGGCGTCTCTCAACGCCGTCCGGGCGCGCCTCCGCAGAGCCTCCTTAGCGGTCGCTTCAGGCCTTTCGGTGGTGGCGGCGTCGAGTTGGTCCGGCTCGCCGGATGCTCCGTCTTGGCCTGGGTCGTCGCTGTTGTGCATGGTGTTCGTGCGTCGCCGTGCTCGGAACGGCAATTGTCGGTCTAAGTCTGATCCGCTGCGTCGGTCGGGTCGACCGGATCGCTCGACCTGCCGTCCCACTCGGTGACGTCGATATGACTGACGATGATGCCGCCGCTCGGGTGCTCGATGGGCGCCGCGTGCATCAGGAACCATTGCTCTCGATCCGGGGCATGGCAGGGGTATTTCATCGAGAACGACGGCAGGCGTCCGTTCAAGACGCCGATCAAACCATCGTGGGCGCGCGCGGCGAAGCTTCCGTCGGGGCTGTCGTTGATGTCGCAGACCGCGAGGTAATCGCTGCCGATGCCGGTTTGCTGCAATTGCGGATCGCCGTTGCCGACGGCGAAGTCGCGCCAAGCGCGATTGACGATGGTGATGATGCCGTCGCCGTCGAGCACCGCGACGTGCTCGGGCAAGGAATCGAGCACTGCCTGCAGACGTTCGGCGTCGCGCAGCAGCGTGATGTCGACGAAGGTCGCCACCGCCCCGCGCGGGTCTTTCTCCCGCACGGCATAGGGCAGCACGCGCGACAGATAGGTGCGCCCGTTGGCGGCCTTGAGTTCGCGCTGCATCATGTTGCCGTCGGCGATGGTCAGGCGCAGTTCCGAGACGAAGTCGGGGAATGCGAGCAGGTTGGTGAAGTCGTCGATGGGTCGCCCAAGGTCACCTTCGCGGATCTTGAACAGTGTGGTCGCCTCGGGCGTGAAGCGCGTCAACTGCAGCTTGGCGTCGACGAACACCGTGGCGATGCCCGCTGCGCGGGCCATGCTGTCGAGGTCAGCGTTGAGCCGGTTCAGGATCTCGATCTTTTCCTGATTCTCGGCGTTGACCGTGTAGAGTTCCTCGTTGACCGATTGCAGCTCCTCGTTGGAGCTTTGCAGTTCCTCGTTGGAGGCCATCAGCTCTTCGTTGGTGGCCTGCAATTCCTCGTTGGCGGTCTCCAATTCCTCGATGGTCGCTTGCAGGCTCTCGCGGGTAGCGGCCAATTCGCGCTCCAGCGTCTCGACCCGCTCGCCGGTCTCGTGGGCCATGTCTATGGTGGCGATGCCGGCCCGCGCGGCAATGCCCCCATTTGGCGCAGGCTCCGGCTCCGGCTCGAACGACAGCAGCAGGTGCTGCTCGCCCTGGTCCGATTCGACGCTGCGAGCCACCAGCCGGAGTCGTTGACGCTCGGCGTTGGGGCGTTCCAGGGTCAGCACGTCGGAACGCAGCGGCTCCTGGCCGCGAGCGGTCTTGTGCAGCAGCGCCTGTGCCACCGGCGCCAATGAGGGCGCCAATAGTTTGGACAGATCCAGCGTGACCGCGCCCTCGCCGAAGCGCAGGTAATGACCGGCGTCGCCGAACACGTGCAGCAGCTCCTGTTTGCTGTTCAGCAACAGGGTGGTGGGAGAGTAACTGCGCAGCAGCAGCGCCTGGCCGGCGTCGATGGCCGCGGCATCCGTCATCGCCCGGCTTGCCGGGTGCCCGCGGCGCGTCCGCCCGGTTTGGCCCGAGAGGCGGGTCAGCGCCGATGAGCCCGCATCCAACGGCAACGACAGGTGGCGCAGGATGCGGTAGATCTTGTGCTTGGAGTTGACCGCGGTGAAGTCGCCCTGCAATGCCGCCAAGGTCTCGCTGGAGCCGAGGAACATGAAGCCGCCCGGGGCCAGCGCGTACTGCAGGCGACGCAGCGCACGCTCCTGCGCCTCGCTGCGGAAATAGATCAGCAGATTGCGGCAGGAGACCAGGTCCATGCGCGTGAAGGGGGGGTCTTCCAGCAGGTTGTGCCGCGCAAAGACGATGTTCTGACGGATCTCGGTCTTGATGATGAAGTGGTTGCCGCGCTTGTAGAACCAGTGCTCCAGGCGTTCGGGCGAGACCTCCGCGGTAATCGCCTCGGAAAAGACGCCGGCGCTGCCGAAATCGACATTGTGCTGCTCGACGTCGGTAGCGAAGATCTTCAACGGCGGCCAGCGTCGCGCGCGTTCGAAGGCCTCGGCGAACAGGATCGCGATGGTGTAGGCCTCCTCGCCGGTGGACGTGCCGGCCACCCAAACCCGAATCGGCTGGTTCTCGCCGCGATCCTTGACGATGGCGTCGACTGCGGTTTCCGCCAGAATCTCGAATGCCGGCGGATCACGAAAGAAGTTGGTCACCGGGATCAGCAATTCGCGGCGCAAGGCATTCAGTTCGACGCGGTCGCCGTCCAGCAGTCGGGCGTAGTTCTCCAGGTCCGGCACATGACGCACCTGCATGCGTCGCTCGATGCGCCGCATCACCGTGGCCGGCTTGTACTCGCGGAAATTGATGCCGCCCTGGTGCTGGAGCAGGTGCATGGTCTCTTCCAGCGCGCTTTCGCGGTCGACGGAGATGCTCTCGCCGGCGGCGCGGATGCGCGGGCGCGGGGCATGGCTCATATGATCCATGACCCGCGGCCCCAGCTGCTCCGGCGGCAGGATGGCGTCTACTAGACTGGTGGCGATGACGCTGCGGGGCATGCCGTCGAATTTGGCCGATTCGGGCTCTTGCGCCAGCAGCAGGCCGCCGGCGTCGTTGATGGCCACCGCGCCGCGGGTGCCGTCGGAGCCGGTGCCGGACAAAACCACGCCGATGGCGTACTTACCGAACTCACGCGCCAATGCGGTAAAGAACAGGTCGATCGGCAATGTCAGCCCGCGCGGACTCTTCGGGCTCAACCGCAGTTGCCGGCGCGAGATGCTCATGACGCTGGCGGGCGGGATCAAATGCACCCGATTCGGCACCAACGACATGCCGTCCTCGACGGTGACGACATCCATGCTGGTGTGCCGGCCGAGCAGATTCCCCATCATGCTCTTGTGATCGGGCGACAGGTGCTGGATCACCACATAGGCGGCGCCGGAGCTCTCCGGCAGGCCGCGGAAAAAGCGTTCCAGCGCATCCAGGCCGCCGGCGGACGCGCCGACGGCAACCACATAGAAGTTGGAATCCGCGGTCTCGGGTATCTTGGAGCGATTCGGCGTGGTGCTGAGTTCTTGCATGGGTGTGCGTCGTGATTGTGCTGGGCGTTCCGCGGTGCCGACGAGAATTGTACGCCATTGATGGCGCTAAAATCGCGAAATGGCCCGTCGGGGCCGCGTTGTTCGTGCGACGCACGACGCCCGCGAGCCTGTGATGAGCAATTGGTCCGCCTGACGGATTGCAAGCGAGTTGTTCGATCTGGGGGGCAGTTGGGCGGATGTCTTGACCTCGATCAGTTAACGGGAGCGACCCGCGTTGGCGGCCGTTGACCGCGCTTGTGCTTAACCCCTACCATCGCCAGGCTTTGTGACAGGTGCCCCGCGCTTTGGCAGATCGGCGGGGTTAAACGGGAAGTTCGGTCCAACCCAATCGCCATCCTGATGGCAATGCGGTGACTCCGACGCTGCCCCCGCAACGGTAGGCGAGTTAAGCCGCGACAGCATGCCACTGTGGCCTCCCGGTTCATGCCGAGCCCCCTTTTTTGGGGGCCATCGTGACGAACCGGGCGTCATGGGAAGGCGTCGCGGCCCCACGGCCGGACTGACTGACCAACGAGCCCCTGGTGGTGCTTGGGTCAGCGCTGATCCACCTCCGCTCGCAAGCCCGGATATCGGCCTGGCGCAGTTCCACGGTGCCGCGGAGGGCGGGGCCGGCTTGTGTCTGCGGCCACTGATTCTGCCCCGAGTTTCATCGGGGGTTGCGGCAGTCCTCGTCATTGCGTCCTCCTGGCATCCCCGTCGGCTTTGTCCGATTTCTTGGTCCGCGCGGGTGAGCGGGGGCCATGCTGAGGTTCGCAATGAAGTACCCATCCCTGTCGGCGGTCTTGCTGCCGATTCCCCTTGCGTTGTCGTCGTTGGCCAATGCCGCGGTTGAGGACGTCTCCGACATCGATCCGGTGGTGGTCACCGCCACGCGCACGGCCGAGACCGCCGACCAGACCCTGGCCCCGGTCACCGTGGTAAGCCGCGACGAGATCGAGCGCCGTCAGTCGCTGACCACCGTCGATATTCTGCGCGGGTTGCCCGGCATTGCCATGAGCAATTCCGGCGGTCCGGGCCGGCAGACCGATCTCTATCTGCGCGGCACCAACTCCAATCAGACGCTGTTCCTGGTGGACGGCATCAAGATCGGCTCCGCCACCACTGGCCAGGCGGCGTTCCAGAATATCCCCGTGGATCAGATCGAGCGCGTCGAGGTCGTCCGTGGGCCTCGTTCCAGCCTGTATGGCTCCGAGGCGGCCGGCGGTGTGATCCAGGTCTTCACCCGCCGCGGCGGCGGTCCGCTGCGGGCCTTTTTCAATACCACGGCGGGGCGCTACGGCACCGCTGGTGTTGCCGGTGGACTGTCCGGTGGCGGCGAGCGCGGACGTTTCAGCGTTAGCGGCAACTTTGACCAGGCCGAGGGGTTCAACAGCTGTAACGGCATTGGCTTTCCGGTCTTCGCCGGCTGCGGCACCGATGAGCCAGACAAGGACGGCTATACCAACCAGGGCGTCAGCGCCAGCGCCGGGTACGAGTTCAACGATCGCATCGGTCTGGGCCTGAACTACTTTCTAGCCGAGAGCGACGTCGAGTTCGACGGCGCCTTCACAAACGAGTCTCGGAACCGGCAGCAGGTGCTCGGTGCCAAGCTGAATCTGCGACCAGTCGACAACTGGGACATGACGCTGGCCGCCGGGCGCAGCTGGGACGACCAGAGCAACTATAAGGACGGCACCTTCTACAGCGACTTCGACACCCAACGCGATACGCTGAGCTGGCAGAACGACATCGCCATCGGCGAGCAGCATCTGGCGACGCTGGGGGTCGACTATCAAAAGGACACCGTCACCAGTACCACCGACTACACCATCGACTCCCGCGACGACACCGGCGTGTTCGGTCAGTACCAGGGCTGGTTCGGCCCCGCCAGCGTCAAGGGCAGCCTGCGCTACGACGACAACGAGCAGTTCGGCAGCTATACCACCGGCGACCTTGCGTTGGGCTGGGAGTTCTCGCCGGCGCTGCGGGTGGTGGCGTCCTACGGCACCGCCTTCACGGCGCCGACCTTCAACGACCTGTATTTTCCCGCCGACCCGTTCTTCGCTGGTGGCAACCCTGACCTGAAGCCCGAGCAGACCCGCAGCGCCGAGCTGGGTTTCTCCGGGCTGTTCGATGCGTTGGGTAATCCCAACGAGGTTCCGTGGCAGTGGTCGCTGAACATCTACCAAACCGACGTTGACGATCTGATCGCACTGCAGCCACCGCTGTTCTTCGCGGAGAACATCGATCGGGCTCGCATCCGCGGTCTGGAGGGCGTGTTGGTGGGCCGGTTGCTGGACTTCGATCTCAGCGCCAACCTGACCCTGCTGGACCCGCGCAACGAGTCCAACGGGCCCTACGACGGTAATCTGCTGGCACGCCGGCCGGAACAGACCTTCCGCCTCGACGTCGATCGCGCCATCGGACAGTTCGCTGCGGGCGGTACCCTGTTTGCCGCCGGCCGGCGCTTCGACGACGCCGCGAATAACGTAGAGCTCGACGGCTACACGCTGCTGGACCTGCGCGCCTCCTATGCCTTCAACGACGCCCTGCGTATCCAGGCGCGCCTGGAAAACGTCTTCGATCAGGACTACGAGACCGTTGCCTGGTACAACCAACCTGGTCGGGCCTTCTATGTGACCTTACGTTATACGCCGTAGGAAGGGGCTCGGTCCGAGCCCCAAGGATCGGTATCGGTATCGGTATCGGTATCGAAATCGCTATCGAAATCGAAGCGGCTGGCGAGTGACTCGATGCCGATCCCGACCCCGATTTCGATTTCGACAACGACAACGACAACGGGGAGGCATCGCCGCGATGCGGCAGTCCCGTGTTATCCCAGTCACCACGAAAGACATCACAACAGCATGACCACATCCGACCCCGATCGCGAAGCGCGCCACCGTGACCGCATGCAACGCCACAAGGCCCTGGTGGACCAGAAGGTCGCCCTCGCCACCGACGACCGCGGCGTGCTGCTGGTGCTCACCGGCAACGGCAAGGGCAAGAGTTCGTCCGGCTTCGGCATGGTCGCCCGGGCGCTGGGCCACGGTATGCGCGTCGCCGTGGTGCAGTTCATCAAGGGAAGCTTCTCGACCGGCGAGGAGACATTCTTCCGGCGCTTTCCTGAGGTCGACTACCAGGTCATGGGCGACGGCTTTACCTGGGACACCCAGGATCAGGAGCAGGACAAGCGCACCGCGCGCCGCGCCTGGGACCAGGTCAAGCTCTACCTGGCCGATCCATCCCTCGAGCTGCTGGTGCTCGATGAACTCAACATCGTGCTTAAGCTGGGGCTGCTGCCGCTGGACGAAGTGCTCGACGCACTGATCGAGCGTCCGCTGAAACAGCATGTGGTGGTTACCGGTCGTGCCGCACCGAAGGAACTCATCGAGATCGCCGACACGGTCACCGAGATGCGGCCGATCAAACATGCCTTCGATGCCGGCGTGCAGGCGCAAAAGGGCATCGAACTCTGATGCCGGCCGGCCCGACCGCGCGGGCGACGCTGATCCTCGGCGGCGTGCGCTCCGGCAAGAGCCGCCTGGCCGAGCGCCTGGCGCGGGAGTCGGGGCTGCCGGTGACCTACCTGGCCACGGCACTGCCGGGCGACGACGAGATGCGGGCCCGCATCGAGGCCCACCGTGTTCGTCGTCCCAGCGACTGGCATCTAGTCGAAGAGCCAGTGCAACTGGCCGCGACCCTGGCCGATGTCTGCGCGGACGACCGCTGCGTGCTGGTGGAATGCCTGACCCTCTGGCTGACCAACCTGCTGTGTGGCGAAGACGAGACGCGCCTGCGGCAAGAGCTAGACGACCTGCTCGCTCTTTTGCCGCGTCTGCCGGGCGAACTGGTTCTGGTGGGCAACGAGGTCAATATGGGCGTTATCCCGCTGGACCCGCTGAGCCGCCGCTACTGCGACCTCGCCGGCAACCTACATCAGCAACTGGCCGCCGCATGCGACCGCGTCGTGCTGACCGTGGCCGGCCTGCCGCTGCTGGTCAAGGGCGAGGCGCTGTGATTGGGGGCGCCGACTTTCCAGTCGGCGCTTGGATGCAGGCTTCAGCTTCTGCGCCCTGCCGCCGCCAACAACGTCACCGCCCCCGATGCGCTGGTTGGAAAACCGGCCCTCCCAGCGGTTTCCTTCGTGGTGAAACGCTCTCTTCAGAATCAACGATACCCAATGAACGACTGGTACCAGGCGCCCTCCGCCGAACTGAATCATGCCGCCCGCGACGCCGCGGCCAAACACCAGGCCCAGCTCACTAAGCCGGCCGGCGCGCTAGGCCGGCTGGAAGAGATTGCGCTGCGGCTGGCGGCCATGCAGGGGAGGGCGCGACCGTCCATGGGCCAGGTGCGCATCTGTGTCTTTGCCGCCGATCATGGCGTCGCCGCCGACGGCGTGTCGGCCTTTCCCCAGGCGGTTACGGCGCAGATGGTGGCCAACATGGCCGCCGGCGGTGCCGCCATCAGTGTGCTCGCCCGGCAACTCGACGCCGAGATCGAGCTGATCGATCTCGGGACGGTCGAGCCGCTGCCCGCGCACCCAAACGTCCATAGCGCGGTGATCGCGCCCGGCACCGCCAACCTGGCGAGCGGGCCGGCCATGACCGAGGCGCAGCTGCACCGCGCGCTGGATGAGGGCGGCGCAGCGGTTGGGCGTGCGCTCGAGGCCGGCGCCGACCTGTTCATCGGCGGCGAAATGGGCATCGGCAATACCACCGCCGCCACCGCGCTGGCCTGCGCGCTGCTGGACCTCCCCGCCGTGGTGCTGACCGGGCCGGGCACCGGGCTCGATACCGCCGGCATCGCCCGCAAGCAGGCCGTTATCGAGCAGGCGCTTGCGCTGCATCGGCACCACCTGTCCGACCCGCTTGCCGCGCTGATGCATGTCGGCGGCCTCGAGATCGCCGCGCTCACCGGTGCCTACTGCGCCTGTGCGCAGCGCGGCGTGCCGATGCTGGTCGATGGCTACATCAGCTCCGTCGCCGCGCTGACCGCAACCCGACTTTGCGCCGGAGCCGGGGGCTGGATGCTGTTGTCCCACGCCTCCGCCGAGCCGGGCCATCGCAGTGTCGTCGATGCCCTCGGTCAGCGTCCGCTGCTGGACCTCGGCATGCGCCTCGGCGAGGGCAGCGGCGCCGCCGTCGCCTTGCCCTTGCTGCGTCTGGCCTGTGCCCTGCATGCCGACATGGCCACCTTCGCCGAGGCCGGCGTCGCCGATGGCTGATCGGCTTATCGACCTGCTGCGCCATGGCGAGGTGCAGGGCGGTGGCCGCTTTCGCGGCAGCCACGACGACCCGCTGGCGGAGCAGGGCTGGGCGCAGATGCGCGCCGTCACCGATGCCGACGCCGCTGCCGGTCGCGCCGGTTGGAATCGCATCCTGCATTCGCCGGCGTTACGCTGTGCCGCCTTTGCGCGGGAGTTGGCGGCGCGACGAGGGCTTCCGTCCGTGCCGATGCCGGACTTCCGCGAGCGCGGTTTCGGTGCCTGGGAAGGGCTGCGCGCCGATCAGATCCCCATTGAAGACCTGTCCCGCTTCTGGGCCGACCCGTTGGGCTACGATCCGCCGGACGCCGAGCCCTTCGCCGACTTTCGCGAACGGGTTCGACAGGGCTGGCAACAACTGCTTGCCGGTGACGACGCCAATCCGCTCCTCGTCACCCACGGCGGTGTCGTACGCGTCATCGTCGGCGAGGTGCTGGGCCTTGCCGCCGATGCGTTGCTGCTGCTGGAGGTGCCGCCCGCCTGCCGCACCCGCCTGCGCGTCCCCACCGGCGGCGGTCGCCCTAGCCTGATCAGCCACGGTTGACCCAGCACTGGGAGCGCTGGTTTTACCAACCGGCGCGTGTCAGGCGTGGATAGACCTCAGTTCGGCAGTAAAATCAAGTAAGTTTAATAAAATCAATGGATCGAGCTGCCTGTGTAGGTGCGACTTCAGTCGCATGGCAACCGCTGATTGTGCGACTGAATTCGCACCTACGTCCGGATTGAGTTCCGCATCTCTCCTCAGTCGTTCTCGCTCGGGCCGGATTGCAACAGATCCAGCAGCTCGAAGCTGATGTCGCCATCGGCAGTCAGCGCATTGTCACCCTGCAGCTGACGAACCGCCGAGCGGGTCCGTGGTCCCATCAATCCGTCGATCGGGCCTGGATCATAGCCACTCTGGTCGAGCCACTGCTGCACCCGCCTGACCAGTTCGCGACTGCTCGACGGATTGCGCAGCGGATCGCCGTTGGCGTCGCAGCGCGTCAGTGCCAGCGGAGTCCCGGTTTGCGTGACGGGTGCGAACAAGTAGTCGACCGGCGGGTTGCAGGGCGAGACCGGCTCCGAGTCCGTTTGAGGTTCCGGCGCTGCCGCTGGTTCTACCTCAGGTGCTGTTTCTACCGCGGATGCCGGCACTGGCTCTGGTTCGACAAACACCGGTGGTTCGGGTATCTCGGGGGTGGCGGAGGTCGTCGTCGGTGTTGAAACCGCCACGGGCGCTGTAGCGTCCGTCTCCAAGTCTGGCGCCGATGGATCGTTGGGTTCGGTGGGTTCGATGGGTTCGGACATGGGATCGGTTTCCGGCTCGATCAGGCCCGCATCCGTCTCCGTCTCGCCATCCCGCAGCGCTGCGGTCACCTCGGGTGTGGCGGCGACCGGTAAGGCGAGCTCGCGCTTCTGCTCAGTATCGGGAGCAGGTGGTGCCGGCACGGTGTCGGCAACCGGCGGCAGCCCGGCGAGCACGAACAGCAACAGCAGCGTGCTCAGGCCGACCCAGATGCCGCCCGCCACTGGCCATTCGCGCAAGCTGCGTTCGGAGTCGCCGGTGGGGCCGGCGAAGACCCGCTCGAAGGCGTCGACGGCGCGTTGGTTGAAGGCATTCCGGTGGACCTGCCAGCGTTGATCGATCCGCTGCAAGGCGCCGAAGAGCTGCTGTTGTAGGCGCGTGAACAGACCGAGGATGTCGCCGGGCGGGATGCGGCCGATCAGCGGCGCGAACAGGCCCGGTCGGCGCAGGCCGAACACCACTACCAGCACGCCCAGAAGCAGGGCCGAAGGCACGTTGACCAGATTGGTCACCCAGGCGGCGGGCTTACCGAAGACGAACGGCAGCAGCAGCACGAGGCCGATCAAGACGCCCCAGCCGACGCCGGGCCAGCGATAGCCCGGCTCCGGATGCGGCTCGGTGCGGTAGCTGACCCAGACGAAGCGCACCATCAACAAGGTTGTACCGAAGGTCGAGATGCCGACGACGGCACCGATCCAGGCCCAGTCCAGCGCGCCGAAGAGCGGCTTCAGCTCATACTTGGCCACGGCGCCACTGGTGAACGGGGCACCGGCCAGGGACAGTGCCAGAAACACCAGCGCGCCGAGCACCGCCGCCTGCACCACGGGCGGGTGCGTCGCCGCATGTTTGCGCATGCCGACGCCGAGGAACAGCCCGCCCTTTACCAGCGCATGGTTGGCGGCGTAGAAGGCGATACCGGCGACCGCGAGGGGCGCCAATGCCGGTTCGATCAGGGCCAACCCGAGCACCAGCATCATCAGACCCATCTTGCTGATGCTGGAGTAGGCCAGCACCACCTTGGGGTCGGATTGCGTCAGGCCGATCGGCAGCGCGAACAATAGCGTCAGTGTGCCGGCGGCCAACAGTAACCCGCCCCATTCCGGCAGCGCCACCGCGCCCACCGGTAGGAAGCGCATCCAGCCCAGCAGCGCGGTCTTGATCATGGTGCCGCTCAGCACCGCGCTGGCGGCGATCGGGGCGGCCGGGTGGGCCAGCGGCAACCAGACGTGCAACGGCACCATGCCGGCCTTGACACCGAGGCCGAGCAATAGCAGCGCGATGGCGAGACCGTCCAGCTTCACCAGATCGTCGGCGTTGGGCACGGTGGTGCCGGTCTGGCTCGCGATCAGCACCAGGGAGGCAAACAGGCAGACCTCGCCGAACAGGGCCATGACCAGATAGACCTTGCCGGCGCGCAGCGCCGCCGGCTGGCCATCGTGGATCACCAGTCCGTAGGAGGACAGCCCCATGATCGCGAAGCCGACATAGAAGCTGAAGAGGTCCTGGCCGACGATGAGCCACAGATTGCCAGCCATGGCCAGCAGGAACAGCAGATTGAAGCGGCCGGCGTGCTCCCCGCCGCGATGCGCAAAGGCCGCATAGACACCGGCCACCAGCCACAACAGCGACGTGAAGGTCAGGTAGATCTGGGTGAGCGGGTTCATCGCCAATGTTGTGCCGAGGAACAGCCAGGGCAGTTCCAGCGTCGTACCGACGGGGACGAGCAACGCGGTGGCCAAGGCCGGCCCCGCGCCTACCGCCGGCAGCCACCACAACCGTGGGCGCGGTCCGAGGGCTGCCAGCAGCAGCGGCCAAATCCACGTCAGCAGCAACAACCACCCGAGAGCGGTCATAGCCCGTACTCCCGCCGCGCGATCAGCTCCGCCCACTCCAGCGGGCTGAACGGGGCAGCCGCCAGCAGTCCGGCGATCAGGCACAGCGCGGCCGTGATGATGGGCGGCCAGAGCAGGGCGCCCATGGTCTCGAAGCGCCCGCCGAAGACATGCTCCTTGGGCCATTCCTTCGGCGGCGGTCGGAACCAGGCGCGGTAAAGGATGGGCAGAAAATAGCCCGCGTTCAGCAGCGTGCTGGCCGCCAGCACCAGCAAGACCCAGTGCTGTCCGGCCTGCACCGCGCCGAGGCCGATGTACCATTTGCTGACGAAGCCGGCGATAGGCGGAATGCCGATCATGCCCAGCGCGCCGATGCTGAAGGCCAAGGTGGTCCAGGGCATACGCCGGCCGACGCCGTCCATCTGGCTGACCTTGTGCACACCCAGGGTCTCGGCGTAATTGCCGGCACAAAAGAACAGTGTAATCTTCATGATGCCCTGATGTACCAGATGCACCAGGCCGCCCACGGTTGCCACCGGACCCAGGATCGATGCCCCGAGCGCGATGTACGACACCTGACTGACGGTGGAATACGCCAGGCGCTTCTTCAGTCCGTCCTGACGCAGCGCTTGGTACGAGCCATAGACGATGGTGATGGACGCCAGCGCCGCCAATACCGACAGCAGCCCGAGCGAGTCGGCAAAGGTCACGCCGTAGACGTCATAGACCACGCGCACGATGCCGAAGGCGCCGGCCTTGACGACGGCCACCGCGTGCAGCAGCGAACTGACCGGCGCTGGCGCCACCATCGATTGCGGCAGCCAACCGTGCAGCGGCACCAGCGCCGCCTTGACGCCGAGTCCAGCCAGCAGCAACGCGAAGATCGCGATGAGTTGGCCGTGCATGGCCTCGGGCATGCCGGACAACACGCCGCCGGAGATGAAATCCACGGGCCCGGTCAGTGTTCGTAGCCAGATCGCGCCAATCAACAGCGACACCCCACCAGTGAGGGTGTAGGCGAGATAGATCTTGGCGCCGCGGGTGGCGTCCGGCGTGCCGCGGTGCGCCACCAGCGGGTAGGTGGCCAGGGTCAGGATCTCGTAGAAGATGACGAAGGTGAGCAGGTTGCCCGCCAGCGCGATGCCGACGGTGGCGGATACGCACAGGCTGAAAAAGCCGAAAAAGCGGCTGCGATTCGGCGAATGCTCCAGGTAGCCGATGGCGTAGACGGTCGTGATCAGCCACAGGACCGTGGACAGGGTGACGAACAGGACGGACAGCGCATCCGCCTGCAGCACCAATTCCAGGCCCGGCGCGATGGTCAGCCGGCTCTCATAGACCTGACCCAGGTAGACACCCCAGATCAGCACACCCACCAGCACCAGTTTCAGCACGGCACCGAACAGGTTCAGCACCGTGCGCAGTCGATGACTCTCTTCCTGCACCAGGAAGATGAAGATGCCGGGCAGCAGCGAACTCAGCACGATGGCGCCGGGCAGCAGGGTCGCCATGGATTCAGACAGCGCCAGGGAACCGGTCATGTGGCGCCTCCGGCGTCGAAACCGAGCAGGGTCCACAACGGGCCGGCGGCGAGCCCCAGCGCCGCTACCGAAATCAATGCCAGCACGAGCGCCGGTACCTCGGCGCGGGCGTCGGTGACAAAGCGCCGGGGTGTCGGCTCGAGTCCGAAGGCGTGGCTCAGGACCCGAAACACATAGGCACCGGCCAGCAGGGTGCCGATGACGGCAACCACGACCCACCACCACTGGCCGGTTTCCAGCGCGCCTTGGAGCAGCAACCACTTGCCGATGAAGCTGCCGCTCGGTGGCAGCCCGATCAACGACGAGCCGGCCAGCGCGATGGCGAAGGTCGTCGCCGGCAGGTGTTGCGCGGTGCCACCCAACTCGGCGATGCGATCGTGGCCGGCGTGCTTTTGCACCAGCCCGGCGGCCAGAAACAGACCGGATTTGGCAAAGCCGTGGGTCAACGCCATCAGCACCAGGGCGGCGATCAGGTTGTCACGGTCCTGACCGTCCGGAGTGGCGGCCAGCAGCGGGAAGAACAGGAAAAGATAGCCGATCTGGGCCACCGTGGAGTAGGCCGCCAGCAGCTTCAGGCGTTCGGCCCGCAGCGCCCGCCAGGAGCCCCAGACCACGGCGCCGGCACCGAGCAGG
The DNA here is from genome assembly GCA_963698775.1 of uncultured Gammaproteobacteria bacterium. Lineage (GTDB taxonomy): Bacteria > Pseudomonadota > Gammaproteobacteria > Chromatiales > Chromatiaceae > Thiohalocapsa. The sequence goes on along the minus strand of CAVOSE010000036.1, from coordinate 48,257 downwards.
CCGAGCACCAGCGAGGCGCCCGGGGTCGCGATCGGCGCGAACAGTTCCAGCCACAAGCGCAGGATGAGATAGAACGCGGCCTTGACCACCAGTGCGGACAGCGCCGCGCTGACCGGTGCCGGCGCGTTCGCGTGGGCCGGCGGTAGCCAGAAATGCAGCGGAAACAGCGCTGCCTTCAGGGCCAGCCCCGCGGTCATCAGCACCAATGCGGTGGCGTCGATGGGGCCAGGCTGGCGAAGCGCATCGGCGAGCAGCCCCATGTCCATGGTGCCGTAGGCGGTGTAGAGCAGCGCGACGCCCAGCAGATAGGTCATCGAACCGAGCAGTCCCACCAACAGGTAACGCAGATTCGCCGAGACGGCGTCGCGAGTGCCGGTCAATGCGCCGAGGGCCGCGGCGGCCAGTCCGAGCAATTCCAGCATGACGTAGAGGTTGAATAGGTCGGCCGCTAGGAAAAGACCGTTCAGCGCGGCCCACAGCAACAACCAGAGGGGCCAGAAGTGGACTGCCTTGTCGCCGCTAGTGAAGTAGCCGGTGGCGTAGACGCTGGTGCCAAGGGCCACCAGATTGGCCATGATCAGCATCGCCGCCGAGAGCCCGTCTGCCTGGAGTGCGATGCCTAGCGGGACCCCCCAGCCGCCGATATCCAGCCGCAGCGTGCCGGACGCCCAGACTGAATGCGTGATCGCGATGATGATCAAGGTGGTCAGTGTCGCCGTGATCAGCCCGATGGTATTCAGCGATGGGCCGGCGATGATCCGTTCGCCATCCCGCTTGACCGCCACCAGGCTCAGTAGCGCACCAAACAGCGGCACAGCTACCGCGAAAGCCAGAAGGTCAGGCGTCACCCGCAAGCCCTCCTGCGGATTCACGTGGCTGCTCGGACGGGGCTGGTCGCGTTGCGGCGGAACCGGCATCACGGCGGTCGGTCTGGCTCAAGGCGTCAAGTCGGGCTCCAAGCGCGAGGGCCAATGCGGTGGCGCTGACCGCAACGACAATGCCGGTGAGGACCAGCGCATGAGGAACCGGGTCAGGGGCGGTGTCGCCGCCGCGATAGGCAACTGCGATCAGCACGTGAAACACGCCGCCACCCATGATGTTGAGCGCGATGAGCTTGCGCAGCAGGGGCTCGTGGACCAGGAAGGACCAGACGCCGAGCACGAACAAGGCCATGCCGGCGCCGCCGTAAAGAAATTGGGCTGTCATTGGGTGGAATCGCGAACGAAGGGGACTGGCTTCATGGGTCTGGCCTGCCGCCGACATAGGCGGCCGCCAAGGTCGCGCCGATAGCAACAGTTGCCGCGGTCTCAATGAGCAGAATCAGCCATTTCGCGACCGCGGGCGGGAAGCTCAAGAAACCGCCGCCAACCTGGATGAGCGCGAGCCCGACCAACAGAAAAACGGCCACGCCGGCGATGATCAACCAGCGCTGCCACAGCTCGTCCGGCAGGCCTGCGCTACCATCGCCGGAAAGGCGCAAAATGACACCGGCAGCGCCCAACAGCGCGCCCGCCTGAAAGGCGCCTCCAGGCGCGTGGCCCCCGACCCACAGCATGTAGCCGCCGGCCAAAATCAGCAGCGGCACAATCCAGGCGACCATTCCGCGCAGTGCGGGGCCGGCACGCTGGAATGGCGCCGCGGCCCGGCCGAGAGACCAGATGCCCGTCAGTGCGGCCAGCAGAACCGCAAGTTCCATCAAGGTGTCGTAGGCGCGAAAATTGAGTAGGACCGAGGTGACGGGATTGGTCACCCCGGACAAGGGCACGTTGGCGTGGGCAAGTTCTGCCAGGCGCGGGCCCGGATCGGCCGCCACCGCCGCGTAGAATACCCACAGCAGCAGTCCGCCAATCAGTGCCAGCAATATGCCGAGCAACAGCCTCAGATCGCGGCGTTGGCTCTCGGACAGAGGGGCGCTTGCGGTCATGGCGTCTGGCGCTCCACGCGCTCGGCGTCGTCGGTGCGCGCCGCATCCGTCCGCTGCCTGGCGGCGCGACGGGCCGCCGCCAGCATCAACGCGCCGCCAAGGCCGGCGCCGATGGCGGCCTCGGCAAGGGCGACATCGGGTGCGTGCAACCTCGCCCACACGAGCGACAACCAGAGTCCGAAGGCGATAAACAGCATGACCGCCCGGCGCGGCTCAGGACTTGTCACCGCGGCCACCGCCAGCGCCAGCAAGGTGACAAGCAGAACCAGATCGAACAGCAGCAGAAGGGTGGCTAAGCTCATTGCGGGTCCTCGCCATCACCACGCAGCGCGCGTTTTGCGATCAGGTGCGCTCCGGTGGCGCCGGAGACCATGACCAGCAGCCAGAGCAAAACCATCTTCGCGCCGTAAAAGACGTCAGGCACGAAAGGCATCAGCCCGAGCAGGATCAACCCGAGGCCGAGGTTGTCGGCCTTCGTCAGTGCGTGCAGCCGGCAAAACAGGTCCGGGAGCCGGAGAAGACCGACCGTGCCGGCGACGAAGAAAAACCCGCCGCCGAGTACCAACAGGGCGGACAGAGTGTGCAGCGCTTGCTGCGTCAGCTCGGCGTCCATCAGGCGATCTCCTCATCGGCACCCTTGGATTCGACCCGACGCCGCGTGAAGGCAACGACGGAGACCGCGGCCAGCAGCGCAAAGATCAACGCCACGTCGACGAGGGCCGGGATGTCGAGCGCCGGCGCCAGCAGCAACAAGGCTCCGATGCTGGAGGTGCCCAAAAGTTGGGCGGCCATCATGCGGTCGGCGGGGGTGGGCCCGATGACGACCCGGACGAGACCGGCGGTCATGGTCCCCAGCAACAGGAGCGAGACGGCGAGGAACAGTTCGGTCATGCCAAGCGCTCTCCTGGTGTGTCATCGTCTAAGTTTTCGCCGAACAGGTCCGCGACGCGATGCTCGAGCCGCCGCAGCGACGCATCGACATCGTCACGGATGTCGAGGGCGTGAACGAACAGTTGTCCGTCGCGCATGTCGGCGCTCAGGGTGCCCGGGAGTAGGCTCACGGTGTCGAGGAAGAACACGCGAGCGTTCGGGCCGCTCAGTCGCAGCGGATAGGTGCGCACCCCTGGCGCGATGCGCAATCGGGGGCGCATCACGCGGGACGCCACGTCGAAACCGCCGCGGATCGATTCGACCAAAAAAAACGGCACGAACCGGACAAAACCGAGCAGGCGCGATCGTTCGGATGTCTGCGCTTCGAGTCGCAAGGCCATGAGTGTTGCGAGCACGACGGCTGGCACACCGATGATCCACGACGAGGGATCAGAACCAGCGAGACTGAGCCAGACCAAAACAAACAGGCTAAGTCGGGCGAGCACCGAGCGCAAGCTTGGTCGGCGGGTTGGGCTGCTCAACATATCTCCGACCTGTTGCTAAGAGGTTCCCCTATACCGTACATCAGCCCAGGTTGTGGCGGCATAGGCAAAAGTGAAGAAATAATCGATGCTCGGGAAGCAACCCATCGATTTTTCGGAATTATTCGAAGGGAATACTCATCTCGCACGGAGGCGCCGTCATGTCTTGCCCTGCAGCTGCTGCGATCGCCACTGTCTTGTGCGCAAACCAAAAACCTTTGGCTGAGCGAGTTTTCTCCCCATTCTACACTGAGGCCGTCGGATCATCGTCGCGATCTAAGCCGCGCCGACAAGCCACCGCACCAGACGACCTCCTGGCCACGACCCGCTTGTTTTTGGTGCCTGCGGTTCAATTTTGCGGGACATGGGATGGCGGCCCGCGGGCTGCCGCGCGACCACTGCCAGACATTTAAGAGAACGAGGTGAAGCAAATGGCGTCAGACACACTGCGAAATCCGAACCCGTTACCGGAACCATCCGTTCCGACACCGGAAGCTGCCTACGCGGCGGAGGAGGAAGCTGCTCAGTCGAAAGCAACGGGCGGCCCGTCTTGGGTGAGCATCTTGCTCGGCTCGGTCGGGGCCCTGGCCTTATTGATCGGTGGACTGGGCCTTTGGGCCTCCTTTCAGCCCGCGAAGTTTGACGTCACCGCCAACATGCGGGAGATCCTGGGTGACGATGTCGCTACGCCGGCTCCAGGTTCCGCGACTACGGCCGCGGCGATTCGAGTTGCCGAGACACTGCTTGACAAGCCCGTCGGCTATCTCCAGAACGACGTCTTGCCGCCCGGGATACTGATGGACAACATGCCGAGTTGGGAATACGGCATGTTGACGGAGTTGCGCGATACAGTGCGGTCGATGCGTAACGATTTCAGCCGCTCGCAGACGCAGTCCATCGAGAATCTCTCGCTGAAAGAGGCGGACTCCGAGTTCAACTTTGACGCCGACGCTTGGATTTTGCCGGCCGCCGAGGAGGAATACCGGCAGGGTGCTCGGGCACTTCGAGACTACCTTGCGGCCCTGCAACAGGGCACCGATCAGACCGCGCGATTCTACACGCGAGCCGACAATTTGAGCGCCTACCTTGGGGTGGTGGAGAAGCGGCTCGGCAGCTACGGCCAGCGGCTGAGTGCGAGCGTCGGTGATGAGGAGTTGACTGCGGCTTTGACCGCCGGTACCCCTGCCGCGCAGACCCTTGAGCGCACCGGATGGACGCAAATCGACAACGTCTTCTTCGAAGCGCGCGGCTACACCTGGGCTCTGCTACACATGATGAAGGCCCTTTCAATCGACTTCGCGGACGTCCTTGAGGACAAGAACGCCGAGGTCTCCATGCAGCAGATCATCCGCGATTTGGAGCAGGCGTCCATGCGTAAGTGGAGCCCGGTGATGCTGAACGGTCACGGCTTTGGCTGGGTCGCGAACCACTCCCTCGTGCTGGCCTCTTACATCGCGCGGGCCAACGCCGCTGTGCTCGATCTGCGCATGCTGCTGCAACGGGGCTGATGCCGGACTCCGCGGCTTGCGGGCCCTCTGTCGGTGCCGGGTAGCGCGTCAGCCGGTAGTTTGTCGGTCGCGTCCTCTCCGCGCTGTGAGTGACGCGGCAGCGATGGGGCTACGGCGAATGATAGCGACAGCCAAACGTCGGGGTAGGGCGCCAGTCACAACCCATCGACCTAGATCCGGTGTTTGAACCACGAAGAGCACGAAGAACACGAAGGGGTTCAGCAGGATACGCACGTTTGCGCCTGCACCCTGGGGGTGAGCCAAGCGGCAGCGAGGCATGCCTTTAAGAGTCTCTTTTTCTTCGCTTTCTTCTTCGTGCTCTTCGTGGTGAACTACTCTTTTTAGGATCAACCAAAAAAAGGGGGCCGAATGGCCCCCTGATTCATACCGGATTCGGCACAGGCCGAAACCTTGCCTCGTCCTTAACCAAAGATGTCGTGGACGATGTTGTTGTACCAGCTATAGGCGTACTGGACCTCGCGGGCCAACGCGAAGGGCTCCGCGTCCATCGGCGTCAAGCCGCCGGAACCCTCGACACCAGCGATGGTGCTGCCGTCCTCGCTCAGGCGATAGACCGCGGCAACCGAGATGCCGTAGTCCTTGCCGATGATCGAGTAACAGGTGTTGACGTAGGAAGGCGTGCCAACATCTTCACCATTCATCAATGAGACCACCGCGGCGGCCGCCACCTTACCCTGGCTGTTCGCGGAATAGCCGGATTTGGGCATCGAAGTGGCGATGCAGGCGTCACCAATGACGTGCACACCAGGCATCAACGTCGACTCGAAGCTCTTCTTGTCCACCGGGCACCAGCCGCTGTCGTCGGCTAGGCCCGATTCAACGGCGATCTTGCCCGCCGACTGCGGCGGGATGACGTTGATGACGGCCCCCTTGACCTCATCCCCAAAGCCCGTCTCGACCGACATCTCGTCAGGGTTGACGCTGACCACCGCGGCATCCGGGCCGGGCTGCCATTCGATCAGGCTGTTCTCGGTGCCGAAGCCGTACAGGCGTTCCCAGCCCTGGGTGAAGAGCGCCTGCTTGGAGAACTTTTGCTTGGAGTCGAGGATGAGCACCTTCGACTTCGGCTTCGCCTCCTTCAGGTACATGGCGATCTGGCTGGCGCGCTCGTAGGGGCCGGGCGGGCAGCGGAACGGATTGGCTGGCGCAGCAATGACGACCACGCCGCCGTCGTCCATGGCCTCGAGTTGACCGCGCAGGATCTTGGTCTGTTCGCCGGCCTTCCAGGCGTGCGGCATCTTCTCCGCAGCCTCTTTGCTGTAGCCCTCGATCTTGTCGTAGAGCATCGAGACGCCGGGTGAGACGATGCAGCGGTCGAACGGATACTCACCGGTTTCCGTCTTGACGACCTTCTTCTCACCGTCGATTCCTGTTGCTTTTTCGTGTACGACGTTGACACCGTGGGCCTTCAACCCGTCATAGCCGTGTTTGATGGAGTCCAGGGTGCGGTCGCCGCTGAGCACTTCATTGCTGAGGTAACAGGTGTAGTACTCCTTGTTCGGCTCGATGATGGTGACGTCGATTGATGAGTCGGCCATCTTGATGTACTTGGCCGCGGTGGCGCCGCCGGTGCCGCCACCAACGACGACGACCTTCTTGCCCTGGCCGAGTACGATGTTGGGCAGGCCGATGGCGCCGATGGCGGCAACAGCACCGGTGGTCTTGACGAAATCACGTCTATTCATGGTCATATTCAATCACCTCCTGATCGTGGCTCAGTCTTTGTCTTTGTCGTCATCGTCGTCATCGTCGTCATCGCCGGAGTCGCTGCTCTCGAAATCGGAGTAGGCGGCATAGAAGGCGTAAAGGGCCTTTACCGAGTCCTCGCCCTTATCTTCGATCATCGCGTTGAGCTTCTTGCCCATCTTCTTCGGCAGGATGCGACGGTCGCTTTGGAAGTCGCTCATGGCGAACTCCAGATACGGCGTCCACTGACCAGCCAGGATGTAGTAGTCCTCTTCGTCGGGCACCGGCTTGCCGCCTTCGATGTGACACTTTTCACAGTACTTGTCGTGCAGCTTTGCGCCTTCATCGACCATGGCCTGGTCAAACTCCTGCTTTGCGGGCATGTACTCCTGTTTATGGAAGAACTCGCCCATCTGTTCGAGTTCCTCCTCCGTGTAGCCCTTGGCGATGCGGCCCATGATGGTCGAATACGTATCGCCGTTCTGGAATGCCTCCATGGTCTCGACAAAGACCACAGGGTCCATCGCGGCGATGGTCGGTGATGCGGGTCCAACGCTGTTGCCGTTCGTGCCATGGCAACCCGCACAGGTGTCCGCGAGCATCTTTGCGGTCGGTCCTTCGGCAAAAGCGCCGGACGACAGACCGAGGGCGAGCGCTCCGCCGACGAGAGCCAGTTTCATTTTTTGCGTGGCCATACTTCCTCCTTCAGGAATGTTTAGGCTTTCGGTTTGGGCGGAGAGAGATACTCCGCCATGCCGGACCGCAGACCCTTGGTCACCGCGGTTCCGAACACTCGATGGGTGCGTAGCGGTCTTTGCAGCGGGGGGGCCGCAAGTTGCCGCTCGGGTCCATTTTCGCCGCCGCCTGATCCGCCGTGCACGAATCGGCGTACCGTCGAAATCAGGGTCGCACCAATGCGGTGACGGCCTCCTGGTTGCCGCTGGCCTTGGCCAGATCGGCCGCGGTGTGGCCTTCACCATCGGTCAGTTTGGGATCGGCGTGATAGTCCAGCAGCATGCCGATCAGCTCATTGTGGTCAGTGGTGACGGCCTCCATGAGCGGCGAAAAGCCGTCCTCGTTTTGAAGATTCGGGTCGGCGCCTTGCTCCAGAAGAATCCGTGCAATGGTCGGATCGCCACGTCCAACTGCCCACAGCAGGGCGGTTGCGCCCAGTTCGTCACGGGCGTTGACATTGGCGCCCTGTGCCAACAACGTTCGCACCACACCAACCTGGCCGTGGTCCGCCGCGATGATCAGCGCAGTGGCTCGCTGTTTGTCCCGCGCGTCGATGTCGGCGCCGTGCTGCAAAAGTAGATCGACGATGCCGCTATACCCGTTGACGGCGGCCTGCATCAGCGCGGTGCGGCCTTCCTTATCGGAAGCCTTCGGGTCCGCGCCGCGATAGAGGAGTTGTTGGACCATCTGGTCGATCCCGTAGCGCGACGCGATCATCAGGGAGTCCCAGCCGGCCCGGGTCCGATCATGTACGTTGGCGCCGCGCTCGATCAGCAACGCGGTGAGGCCAATGTGGCCGTTCTCAGCGGCGAAGGTCAAAGCGGTGCAACTGGCCACCGTGCGGGCGTTGACGTCGGCGCCACGGGCGATCAGCAACGCGGCCGTGTCGAGGCTGTTGCTCTCGACCGCCATTATGAGTGCGGTCTTGCCGAAAGTACCCGCGGAGTTGACGTCGGCGCCGCGGTCGAGCAGCGTCGCGACGGTCTCCGTGTCGCCGATCATCGCCGCGAGCCGCATCTCTTTGTTGACATCGTCAGCGCCGCCCGTAGCCGCCTGTGCGCAGGTCATCAGGGCCGCGGCCCAAACCAACGCGGCTGCGATACGGACGATCACCGCAGCGGCTATTACGTTACGGCGCCCGGCCATCAGCTCTTGTCCTCTTCATCGGGCTCATCCGGCTCATGGTGAACGATCCCCGTGTGGCAGTCGATGCAGGTCTGGCCCTTTTCCTCGGCCTTGGCATGGCGGCTACGCGCCGAACGGCCCTGCTCAGACAAATCCATATTCCCAAATTCGTGGCAGCTGCGGCACTCGCGGGAATCGCTCGCCTTCATTCGTGCCCAAACCTGTGAGGCCATCGTCCATCGGCGTGCCTCGAACTTCTCCGGGGTGTCTATGGTGCCCAAAATCTCGTGATAGATGTCTTTTGCGGCCACGATCTTCCTGATCATCTTCGGCACGAACGGCTTTGGGACGTGACAATCGGAGCACGTGGCCTGCACGCCGGACTGGTTCTTGTAGTGCGCGCTTTCCTTGTATTCGTTGTAGTTCGTCTGCATCGTGTGACAAGACACACAGAATTCCATCTCGTTGGTGTACGCAAGGCCTGCGTTGAACGCCCCGGCGAACACGATGCCCGTGATGAACAGGATTGCGAGCACAATGATTTTGGTGCGTCCCTTTCTGCTCCGCACCGTCTTGGGATCTGGCATGCGAGTCCTCCCTCTGCAGCAGCACCGGGCCCTGTAGCAGGGCTCGATCGGCCCACGATACCTTGTCGTGGGTTCTCTATCGCTAAATGTTCTTGTCGTATTCCGGGTTGGAGTCTATGACATCGCGCGGCTCGTGCCAAGCGCCCGATGGTGTTGTTCGGGCGCTGTGAGAGGGGTGTTGGCGCCCGCGAACTCGGACATTGCGCGAACGGCCATAGGTCAGTCGAGCGGGCCTAGGGGGCGTTGACCGAGTCCTTTTCCCACCACCGGTACGATCACCGAACCGCGGCTTGTGCTGCCTGCATCAAGCCCCAATTCCCTCGTCGGCGGCGGTGAATTTGCCGTCGAGTCCACCGCCATGCGCCGAACGTGGCGCTCGCTCTGAGGCGAGCGTCGCCGCCCTCCCTTTACGCCAATCCAGTGTATTACCGTGAACAAGTTCGACGACATTCAGGCGCGCTTCGCCGCGCTGCGGAGCAACAAGCTCTTCGAGACCTTTGTCATTGCGGTCATCCTCGTCTCGGCGCTGGTGATCGGTGCCAGTACCTACGACTTTCCGCCCGGCGTGCTGCGGATGTTCGAGGTGCTGGACGTGGCCGTGACGCTGTTCTTCCTGGCCGAGATCGTCGTGCGCATGCTCGCGGACGGCAGCCTGCGGCGATTTTTCTCTCAGGGCTGGAATGTGTTCGACTTCGTGATCGTCGTCGCCAGCCTGATCCCGGTCGAGGAGAGCCAGATGGCGTTGCTGGGACGGCTGCTGCGCATCTTCCGGGTGTTGCGGCTGGTGTCTATCGTCCCCGAGTTGCGCGTCTTGTTGAACGCCTTTGTCAGCGCCATCCCGCGCATGGGCTATGTCTCGCTGCTGATGTTCATCATCTTTTACATCTACGCGGCGGTGGGCAGCATCGTCTTCCATGACATCAACCCGACGCTATGGGACAACATCTCCGTTGCCATGCTGACCCTGTTCCGGGTCGCTACCTTCGAGGATTGGACCGACGTCATGTACGAGACCATGGCAGTCCACCCGCTGAGCTGGACCTACTACCTGTCCTTCATCTTCATCGTCGCCTTCGTCTTTCTCAACATGATGATCGGCATCGTGCTTGAGACCCTCCAGAAGGAGCATGAACGCATGGATCAGGAGACCGGTGAGGGCGAGGCCGGGGAGGTGCACTGGATTCGCGAGCATACCGAGGCCATGGAGCAGCGCATGGCGCGGATGGAGGCCTTGTTGGAGCAACGGTTGCCCAGGAACCCGCAGGCTCAGGGTGCCGACGATCGAGCGAGTTAACGGTTGTTGCACGGCGCTATCGCCTGAGATGACGCGTCCGTTTTCGCTGCCATGCTTGGCACGTTGCGATTGCGTCAGGCTGGGTCCGCGGCCCACAGTCGCAGCGCATTGCGCAGGCCGGTACGCTCGAATTTGCGCCGCCCGACGCCCTGCTGCGTCATGGCGGCGAGCATGCGGTCGATCTGTCGTTCCGCAAGTCGCCAGTCGTCCTGTTCGCCGCCCGGCGCAAAGCTCCTGCGTTCGGCCAGGTAATAGGCGGCGATGGCCACCATGTGCTCGCGCTCGGCGGAGTTCGGTAGGAACAGCGGATCGGCTTGGTAAGTCATGGCTTGCGCTTGCGGGTGCGGCATCGCGGCTCGGAGTTAAGACCTAGGGGTTGGCGTCAGCGCCATTATGCCAAGCCGGGGGTGACAGGCGCAGCATCGAGAACCGTGGGGATTAGTGGCGGGTACCTATGGTCATGCTGACACCATCCCTGATTCCCCTAGATTGTTTGGGGGTGGCGAATGCCTGCGGATGAGTCAAAGTTGCCTTCGTCGTTGTCATTGTCGTTATCGTTGTTGTCGTAATCCTGGTCGGGTTGACGATTACGACAACGACAACGACGATCGCTGCCAAGCTTGCTAGACCGGCGCTCACGACTGTTCGGTCTCAGGCGAATCCTCGCTAACCCATGCGCCGCGATCCCTATGTGCCAAAGCAAGACCGACCCACAAAGCGCGCCGGAGATGAAGCCGGACCGCACCACGGGGTATCATGACGAGCTTTGGCGGTGTGAGGGCGGCGATCCGCCCGACGCCGTCCTCCATGTCCGCGCCTTTTGCTGTAAACCAGCTATGCTCCGAGCCCTGACGAAATGCTCCCGACCACTCCCGGAGGATCAGACCCCATGACCGACCCGCAGCCGTCGTTGTCGGAACGGCTTGCGCCCGTGCGCAAGGTCTTGGCCGCGATCGGGCATGCCCTTGGTGTCGCAGCGCGCGAGACCTGGATCGTGCTGAAGCGCGCGCCGATCGCGACCTATAGTTTTGTCCGTGCGCTAGCCGACCCGAGCTACGCCCATGCGCTGACCGAGCTCTACATCGCCGGTGCATCGACCCTGCCGTCGCCGGCGGCGAAGCAACCCAAAGTCGAGACGCCGCCGGCACCGGCTGCAAAGCTGCAGGACGCGCCTCCGGATTCCGCGTTGGTGCTGCTGGGGCTGCTGCAAAAGGAGGGGCGGTTTGTCGATTTTCTGCAGGAAGACATCACCAGTTACTCAGACCAGGAGATCGGCACCGCGGCACGGGTGGTGCATCAGGGCTGCCAGCACGTCATGAGCGAGTATTTGAGTATTGCGCCGGTGCGTGACGAGTCCGAGGGCAGTCGCGTCACGCTCGGCACGGGCTTCGATCCGGCGGCGGTGCGGCCCACCGGCAACGTGGTCGGTGATCCGCCGTTCACCGGCGCGCTGGTGCACCGCGGCTGGCGTGCCGTCGACGTGCGCCTGCCCAAGGTCGCGAGCAGTCGCGACGTCCGCATCCTGGCCGCCGCGGAGGTGGAACTGTGAGTACATCACGCTTTTCCATCGGCATCGATCTGGGCACGACACATACCGCGCTATCCTTTGTCGAGATCGCCAAGTGCGAAGGCGAGGAGGTGGACCAGCAGATGATGGACATTCCGCAGTTGATCGACCCCGGCTCCGTGGAGGAGCGCTCGATGCTGCCGTCGTTCATCTATCTGCCGCACCCGGACGAGCTCAAGGCCGGCGATCTGACGCTGCCTTGGCCCAGCGACCCGGGCCGCGTGCTGGGCGAATTGGCGCGCAAGCAGGGCGCGAGCACGCCGATTCGTCTGGTCTCCAGCGCCAAGAGTTGGCTATGCCATCCGGACGTCGATCGCAAGGCGCCGATCCTGCCGCCGGAGGTACCGGACGAGATCCCGCAGCTATCGCCCTTCGACGCTAGCATCGCCTATCTGACCCACTTGCGAGAGGCCTGGAACGGTCTGCACGGCCACGCCGCGCTCGCGGACCAGGACGTCACTGTCACGGTGCCGGCCTCGTTCGATCCCGCCGCCCGCGAACTCACCGCGGAGGCGGCACGCGCCGTCGGCATCGAACACCTGGTGCTGCTGGAAGAACCGCAGGCGGCCCTCTACAGCTGGGTCAACGACAGCAAGGGCCGCTGGCGCCACGAGGTCAAGGTCGGCGACATCATCCTGGTCGTCGATGTCGGCGGCGGCACCACCGACCTGTCGTTGATCGCCGTCACTGAGCAGGACGGCGCGCTGGAACTGACCCGCGTCGCGGTCGGCGAGCACATCCTGCTCGGCGGCGACAACATGGATCTGACTCTGGCCCACCTGGTCAAGCAGAAGCTCAAGGCCGGCGGGGTCGAACTCGATCGCTGGCAACTGCAGGCCCTCACCCACGGCTGCCGGCAAGCCAAGGAGGCGCTACTCGCCGATGAGGCGTTGGACGCGGTGCCGCTGGTGGTGCCGAGCCGCGGCGCCAAGCTCATCGGCGGCAGTATCCGCACCGAGCTGACCCGCGCCGAGGTCGAGGCGACGCTGATCGAAGGCTTCTTCCCCGAGGTCAAGGTGTCGGATCGGCCGGCCCAGCGTGCCCGCGGGGCCCTGACCAAGGTCGGCTTGCCGTTCGCCCAGGATCCGGGGGTTACCCGGCATCTGGCCGCGTTTTTGGGCAAGCAGTCGGGCGCCACCGCGGACCTGGAGGGATTCGTCGAGCCGGCCCATTGGGCCAGCTTCCTGCATCCCACCGCGGTGCTGTTCAACGGCGGCGTGTTCAACGCCCAGGCGTTGCGGGACCGCGTGCTCAACGTCATCAATCAATGGCTCGCCAGTGAGGACGCGCCGCCGGCGCGCCTGCTGCAGGCCCGCGATCTCGACCTCGCCGTGGCCCGCGGTGCCGCCTTCTACTCCTATGTCCGCAAGCACGGCGGTATCCGCATCCGCGGTGGTACCTCCCACTCCTACTACGTCGGCGTCGAGCGCAGCATGCCCGCCATTCCCGGCATGGAGCCGGAACTGCACGCGCTGTGCGTGGTGCCCTTCGGCCTGGAAGAGGGCTCTGAGCCGGTGTCGGCGCCGCAGGAGTTCGGCCTGGTGATCGGCGAGCCGGTGCGCTTTCGCTTCTTCGGCTCCAGCGTGCGCCGCGACGACCTGGTGGGAGAGCTGCTGGAGGAATGGTCCGACGACGAGCTGGAGGAAATCGAAGAGATCCAGACCAACCTGCCCGCGGATGGTCGCAAGAAGGGCGAAGTGGTGCCGGTGCGGTTACAGGCTTCGGTGTCGGAGGTAGGCACCCTCGAACTCATCGCGATCCCCCTCACTGGCGAGGAGAAGCAGTGGAGGGTATCGTTCAATACCCGCGGGTCCAAGTCCGATCCGGCGACCTGAGCCTTCGGGGATAACAAGATCGTTGTCGTTGTCGTTGTCGTAATCGAGTATGCCGCACAGGGAAGAATCCGCTCAGACCGCAAGCATCCTCTGGCCGAGTTTGGTCAACCTCGATACGAGTCGATCTGGCATTGAAGTGTCCGTGACTGAAGTTACATTGCCGCTCCGAATTACGACAATGACAACGACAACGAATCCCGAGTGCGCGGGGCAGTCGCCACGTTTCAAGGTAAGCTCTGGTCCTTCAGATCCCTTTCGGAGGCCCTGAACGATGTTCTATCTGCTCCGAGCGCTCCGGTGGGCGTTGCCGCCGCCGTGTTCGGCTATCTCGCGCTGCAGTCCGGAGAGATCCGGGTTCGGCGATCGTTCCTGATCGAGCGCGACCGCGCTCAGATCTTCAACAATGTCCGTAATCTGCGCGCTTGGCGCGATTGGAGCCCCTGGTTGCTGCACGAGCCGGACGCACGGCTTGACTACAGCGACGCCCCGGATCAGCAGGAGGGTTGGTACGCCTGGAATGGTGAGCTGATCGGCGCGGGGCGGATCACGCACCTGCGTCTCGAGGCACCGGAGCGCATCGAGCAGCGCATCGTCTTCACGCGGCCGTTCAAGTCCAGCAGCGCGGTGTCCTGGGAATTCGTCGAGCATCCATCCGGCACCGAGGTCTTCTGGACCATGCGCGGACGCATGCCGTTCCTGCTTCGATTCCTGGCGCCGGTCATCACCGCCGCCATCGAGAAAGACTACGAGATCGGACTCATCCTGCTGCGCGCGCGCCTCGATCCGAACGCGGATCGGTTGCAGATCCGCTTCATCGGCGAGACCGAGCACCCCGCGCAGACCGTTCACAATGAGCCGCTTTGGCGGCGGGCGCTATTACCTCGCTGAGGTGCAGGGTAGTTACGACTTTCTGTCGCCTGCTTGGTACAGCATCATGGGCCACCTGCGCATGGCCAAGCTGACCTGGGACCTCAAACGTCCATCGCTGGAGGTCTATGCGGTCGATCCCACGACCGCGGCGTGTGTGGCCTCGGCCCAATGTACGGTAAGTTGGTGAGCTGCGATACGGGCAGCTAGGGATGTCATGTCTACCCCAAGGTACTGACGGCCAGTCGAGGTCGCGCCTCGGGCCCGCCCGCAGGAGTACGTGGCTTCAGCCGCGTACGAAGGCTCGTCGCTGCGCTCGACGTCAGACTCTTGATCGAAGTTGCGCGAATGACTCCGGTGCCGACGCGGCTGGCCGTCAGACGACCACGGACCAAGTTACCGTGCCGGTTGCTCGCGTGCGTATGGGGTGGTCCCGGACCGGATGACCGGCCGTTGGGCCCGAGCCATGTCAGCTGAAGCGGCCCGCTGGTCGCCGCCTCTGCAGCGTCGAGCGGGTGTGTAACGCCTGCACTGAGGCTTGATGTCGGTCACGTACGCGGCTGAAGCCACGTACTCCAATATCGCTTAGGCGTGCCTTGCTCGAGCGGCGTCGGTGTCCAGTCGACGTGCGGTTGAAGCGTTTCGATGTCGGTGACTGACGGTGGCCATCATGTCGAGGCCGCACTCACCGCTGCCAGCAGCAACGACATCCTGACGCGCATCTATGTGCCGATACGCTGATGCTCCTGAGAGGAGAGGGGCGTTGTTTTCAAGAATATTCTTTCCCGCAGCAATCCTGTTTGGCGCTTTAGATCGCGCTTTGATTGTCCTGACTGCTCAAACGCCCGCATCAAGTGTTGCTTGGATGTCGCGGAGTGCTACGGTTTCCAAGTTGCCGTGGCGCGCTTCCTTCATCGCCTCAAGCCAGGCCGATGCCGCATCGAAATCCGACCCGTTTGCAAACGTTTGCCCACCTCAAGCAATCTAGGCCGGTTCCTGTCGCCTGCGATCCCTGCGGTGACGACGGTTGCGCCCCCGGCGATTCCGTAGCGCTCCTAAAACAACTTAGACAGATAGCCTGAGCCGCCTCTGCTCATCCGCGCCCGCCGCCGTCAGCAAGACCGTTGCTGCCGCTCAGCAGAAACACCAGCGCATCCATAACATGGTTCGCCACGGCGGACGGCGGGTCGAGATAGAGCGCGTTCCAGGCCTTGGCGCGATGCTGGTCGTAGTCCGGCGCCTCCGCTGGATGACGCTGTTCCCAGGCGAGGCGCACGGCATGGCCGATGACGACGTCCAGATAGAGGGTGTCGTCGATGCGCAGCTCGGGATTGTTGCTCATCACGATCATCAAGACCTGCAACGCCTCCTTGTAGAGTTGCAGGCTGTCCGGTGCCGGGGTCTTGTTTAGGATGTGGGTGACGCGGTCTTTGAAGAGTTTCTCGCCGCGTGTCATGTCGGCGCACAGCTTGTGGTCCAGCCGCAGCTTGGGGTTCCACTGATCGCCGATGACCAAGCCGAGGCTCTGATTGACGATGTCCCAAACCCCTTCGAAAAAACCGTCGCTGAAGCGCGCGAGGTTGCCCTGCGCGGTGCGCCATTCGTGCCAGTCCCCGGCGTCGGCGAGGTCCGGGTCCATGCTGGTGTCGAAGTTCACGCGGACCATGCCGCTGGAAGCCGACGACACCTGCATGAGCTCCCGTTGCAGCAGGGAGTCCGTTGCATCCTGGTAGTGCTCCAGCACGTCCCGAATCCCTTTCGCGAACCGGTGCGGCGGCAGGTCGAGCAGTTCATTCAGCGCATCGCTGATCGACAAGCGGGCCTCCGGTCGCTGGCGCACCGCGATCAATTGCAGCAGCCGGCCGGTGCGGATCAGCGTCATGTCGCTGAATAGTTCAGGGTGCGAGCGCAGAAGCAGGCCGAGGTTGAGGATCAGCTCCTGCGTCAGGATCTGGGCGCGGAGATCATCGGGGTTGAACTGGCGGATGGCCTGCAACAGCTCGGCCGCACCCATGGGGCGGCGAAAGGTCGAGTGACGGCTGTAGGAGCGCGACACACTGAGCGCGATCTGGTGCACAACGATCTCGGTGGCTGCGCCCTCTAGATTCATGTCGTGTTTGCCCAGTACCGCCGCACTGAGCCGGATCAGGTCCCAGCGGCGTGCCTCGCAGGCACGCATGTAGACCTCCTCGAGCAGATCGCTGATGCGCGCCGGCCTATGCTCCACGTCCTGGAGCCCGCTGTCGAATGCGAGACCATGCCGGGATGCCAATAGACGCAAGGCATCGAACTGGGTGTGCAGATCCGTGGGCGTGCTCAGTAGCCGCATCAGCGCATCGTCATCCAGGGCGTCGATGGGGGCTGATTGAGTCGCCGCGAGAACAGCGTCGGTCTGGTCCTGCACGATCGGCAGCAATTGGCGGCAGGGGCGGTCGTCCTGCTCGCCCGCGTCTTCGGGGAATTGGTAGCCATGCAGGATGTCGATGCGCTCGCGTCCAGCCGTGGATAGAAACCCCGCAACGCGGCCGAGCTGTACCGGTGTGCCGCCGACCAGGCCGTCTCGGCAGGCGTTCATGAAGTCGAGTAACGCGATGTGACCGTCGTCCGTCAGCATGCGCTCGTTCACCACCAAGATGACCAACGGGCTGCCGGGCTGGTCCCACTGCTTGCTGACATAGGTCAGCGCCATCTTCAGCCGCTCCACCAGCATGGCGTTGTCGAGCGCCAGGTAGAAGTCGTGGCGATTCATGAAGTGCGGCTGGAACAGCATCTGTCGCCCTTCCATGGTGTAGACAGTGCTGGTTGCCAGGCCGCGCAGATGACGCAGGGGCCGACCGGTGAGGCCGAGGCGCGGGTTGCGGCCGAGTTGGCAGTAGGCCTCGGCCAGGGCTGCCGCCTCGTAGATCTCGACCGGACAGACCTCGCGGAGGGTCTCCGCCTTGATGCCCTTGTCGTCGAGTTGGCGCCTCACGCTCGGCGACTCGGCGAGCAATGCAAACTGCACCCGACGCCCCCGGTGCCCTCCCACCTGCAGGCGGCGGCCGAGTGGGTCGATGTCGGCGACATCGAGCAGGCCATCCTGGATCAGCGCGCCCAGGATGTAGAGACTCTGCGCCCAGACCAGGGGCACGTTCTCGTTGGGTTCGCGCGTTTGGCTGTTGGGGGCCTGGCGTTCGGCGTCGATCCGGTCCGCGGGCACCCGAAACAGCTCCGGCAGGAGCAGATCGCCGTCGCGCTCCACCAACAGACCTTCCAGCTTGTCGCGGTAGCTCCTTGCCTCGGGCTCATTGCCACGGAACAGGTGATGCAGCAGCAAATAGGTGAAGAACAGCGGCCATTCGCATTCGATGTGCTCGAACTGCAACATCTCCTCCGGCTCGTAGTGCAGCCGCTCGTGGTCCTCGATGGCCGTCTGGTGGCCGTCGCGCAGAAACCGCTTGCAGCCGTAGCGGCCTTCCAGCTTGCCGACGACCCGGTCGATGGTTGCGTCCACCAGCGTTGCATCCTCCACCGCAAAGGCCGGAAAACCGACGACACTTAAGGTCGCCGCGTCGACCTCCTTCGACAGGGACTCGCTCGGCAGGCTGGATTCCAGCGTGATGCGGGCGCGTGCCACATCGTCGGGCACCACATGCACCACGGACGCCTGGCCGCCGCCCTGGCCGAACAGGTTGAAGCCGTTCAGGGCCTCCAACGCGGCCTTGGCCATGCCGACCGAGCTGCTGTTGATCTCGGCGATTCCGTGGTTGGCCTTGTTGCCGCGCTCCCAGATGCCGTAGTCCGGGGTGCGGTAGGCGCGGCCGATGTAGTGCACCAGGTTCTGGACGAAATTGACCTCGTCGATGGTGAAGACGATGCGCAGGCCCGAGGCGGTCATCTGCGCCAGCATCAGCAGGAACAGGGAGGTCGCGTCGATCTGAAGGTGCCCCCATTCGTCGTCACCGACGACGGAGTCACCGGTGCCGGTGTCGTACTTGGCATGCAGGGCGTCGAGTGGGTCGAGCGTCTGCTTGAAACGCTCTACCTTGTCGGACTGGCGCATCATCGCGATCAACAGCCCGCGCATCAGCTTGACCACGCTCTGTTCCAACAGCACGGTTCGGCCGTCGCTTTCATCGAGCCGGCGATAGGCCAGGCCGAGCCCCCATGCGGCCAGGATGCTGTAGACGTTGTCGCGGACCCAGGCGTCGGTGTAGTCCCCGTGTGCCGTGATGGCCGTGCTGGCGGGCAGTAGGCCGGTGATTGGATGCTGGCGCGACAGGATGATCCGGGTCACCTGCTGGTAGTAGCGCTCCAGCTGGTCCAGGGATGCTCCGGGCGATGTTCGAGGAGATGTTCGCTGCATGCTGCTTGCTGACCTCTTGGAAGCTGTGTATCGACTCCCTCGGACTGACCGGGGCAGTCAGTCGCTCACCGCGGCGCGTGTGCGATCACGGACCGAAATCAGTTGCAGCGGTGGAGGCTTTCGAAAGATATGGCGCCTGTTGTTTGGAGGAAATCTGGTGACGCAAGTGAGCGATAACATCAGGGCGCGCCAAAATACGGCTGTCGGAGCCTATCGGGCGGGCTCACACCGACGTCTCGTTACCGCCCGCGGGTGGGTGGTCTACCGCATGAAACATGTCCAGCAAGCCTTCGTTTTCCGCTAGCTTGTGGCCGAGGATGTAGCCGGCTGCTGACCAGACCTGGTTCAGGTGCGCGCGGCGCCCGACGAGGTTGCCGCGGCGCCCGTCGTAGTACTCGGGCCAGTCGGCCTGGGGCAGGCTGCGATCGGCGACGTCGAGGGCGAGCTGCGCCAGATCACCACGGCCGGTCTTCATGGCGGCGGCAACGAAGGGCCAAAGCAGCACGGGCCAGTTGCCGCCATTGTGGTAGGACCAGGCGACGTTCTTTGGGTCGCTGCCGGTCATGAACATCCATTCCTTGCCCGTGACGGCCGGATAGACCAGCTTGGCAGGCATATTGCCCACCAGGTCGTCCCAGCGCTCTTGGTAGAGGCGCATGATGGTCTGTGCCTCGTGCGAGCTGGTGATGCCGAACAGGATCGCGAGCAGGTTTCCGAGCGCAAAGAAGCGAAAGTCCATGCGACCGGGGCCGAGATTGCCCACAAGATAGCCGCCCCGCTCGGGCAGCCAGTCGACGGCCCACTCGGGAATCGACTCCGGGTAGATGTTGAGCATGTTCACGCTGCCGCTGCCGAACTCTTCGGTGCGGTAGCGGTGGATCTCGTTCAGGCGATCGTGGTCGAGCCAGTAAAACAGTTGCAGGTAGTTGCGCAGCATGTTGGCGCGCTTGGCAGCCAGCAGGAGTAGTTCGTGCACGTCTGATGTGTCGCGCAGCAGATCGATGGCGCTCACCAACATGCCGTAGAACAGCGCCTGAATCTCCAGCGGGTGCCCGTAGACGCCCATGCGGCGATCGATCATGAACGAGCCGTCTGGCACCAATAGGGTTGGGAACACCTCGAAGCCCTCCCTCAGGGTCAGTTCCAGCACGCCGTGCAGGACCCGCTGAACTTCCGGCTCAGCAGCAAGGCTTCGATCGCCGGTGTGGCGGCAATAGATGCCGAGCAGTACTGCCCACCACATCATCGCGTCCACCGGCGCGACGCGGCCGATGGCATGGTCGCCGAAGTCTGCGCGAATCTGCTCCTTGGCCTTGGCGCCGCGACCACGGTGCACACGAAAGCTGGCGGGCAAAACCGCGGGTTCCAGCTGGTGGCCGTGGATGCGCTGATGCTGGCTGCGTAATTGCAACACGGTAAGCAGGAAGTTGCGCACGATCTCGGGCCGGTCGTCGGCTAGGAACACCAGCGCCGACGAAATGAAGTCGCGGACGAAGCAGTCGTGATAATTGTCGGCGGCGACATCGCCGCTGGCGACTGCCGCAACGGTACCCACCGGCTCGCCCTGGTAGGTCATGATCGAGCGCTCGAGCAGCGCGTAGGCGGATTCCATGGCTTTGCTGTTCATGGCGCGACCCCGTTGTTGTTTGCGAGCGCTGTTGGTTCGGAGCGGCTCTTGTAGGTTTACCCGTGCACGAGCAACATACCGCGCTCGACGCGATCGCGAAAGCGTCGGCGGCGAGCCCCGCGATAATCGGTCGCCGCGACCGCCTCGTCCAAGGCCTTGGTGCTGGTGACGGTGCGAAATCGTTGGCGCAGTCGCCAACGCGAGCGTCGCATGCCAGAATCACGAACAAGGGGCTGTCTTGTTCGGTGCCGATACGCCGGCGAATCGGTTGCCGTCTCTTGGCCGATGCTTGCAGAGACTTCCGACTGGAGAAACCATGCAAAGATCGCGTCTCATCGCGCTGACCGCGTTTGCGATGATCCCGCTGGCCGCGAACTCGTGGCTCTGTCGCGCGGCCCTGCGTGACACCGCGATCGATGCGGCCAGCTTTACCAGCGTTCGCCTGATCTCGGGCGCCGCGATGCTCTGGCTGCTGCTCCGGCTGACCGGGCGAGCGCGTGTGGCGGGCGAGGGCAGTTGGCCCTCGGCCATCGCGCTGTTCGGCTATGCGGCCTTGTTTTCGTTTGCGTATCTGAGTCTGACGGCGGCCACCGGCGCCTTGCTGCTGTTCGGTGCGGTGCAGGTCACGATGATCGGCCTCGGGCTGCGCTCCGGTGAGCGGCTCGATGCGCTGCAGGTCACTGGTGTCGCCCTCGCGTTCGGTGGGCTCGTGGGCCTGCTGTTGCCCGGTCTGTCGGCGCCACCGCTGGGCGGAGCGCTGATGATGATCGGCGCAGGTGTTGCCTGGGGCGTCTACTCGGTCCGTGGTAAGGGCGCCGGCGATCCAACGCGGGTCACTGCCGGCAACTTCGCGCTGACGGTGCCGATCACCCTGGTGCTGAGTCTCATCATGCTGCCGGCGCTGTCGTTCGATGCGATCGGATTCGGCTACGCGCTTGCCTCCGGGGCCTTGACCTCGGCGCTCGGCTACGCACTCTGGTACAGCGTGCTGCCGATGTTGCAGGCGACCAGTGCGGCGACGGTCCAACTGAGTGTGCCCGTGATCGTTGCCATCGGCGGCGTGATGCTGCTCGAAGAACCGATTACGCTGCGTTTGGTGCTCGCCTCGGCGGCCGTGCTCGGGGGCATCGCGTTGGTTATTCTGGAGCGGCGTCGGGTCGGATCAGCTTGACAACATCCCCAACCGATTGAGGCCTAAGTGACGATGAGAGTTCGCCAATGATCAATTCGCTCGTGATCCGACCGATGTCCCGCCCCGAGGTCGATGAACTGGTGAACTGGGCGGCCCGGGAGGGCTGGAACCCAGGCCTGCACGATGCCGAATTGTTCTGGGCGACGGACCCCGACGCCTTCGTCGCCGCCGAGGTTGACCAAACCTTGATCGGCGGCGGAGCCATCACGTCCTATGACGGCGCGTTCGGCTTCATGGGCTTTTTTATCGTTCAGCCAGAGTTCCGCGGTCTGGGTCTTGGCAATGCGCTGTGGCATGCCCGCCGGGAGCGCCTACTCGCCAGACTGCGCCCAGGGGCGAGCATCGGCATGGATGGCGTCTTCGCGATGCAGGCCTACTATGCCGAGGGTGGCTTCGTCTTCTCTCACCGAGACATTCGTTTTCGCGCGGAGGTCCCGGACCTTCCCGCCATTACGCCTGCGGGCGGTGAAGCGGTCACCCCGCTCGCCGAAGTTGCCTTCGAGCATGTTGTCGCTTACGACCAAGCCTGTTTCCCTGCCGCCCGCCCGGGCTTTTTAAGGGGCTGGCTATCCCAGCCCGATGCCCTGGCCCTCGGTTGCCACCGAAACGGTCGGTTGAGTGGCTACGGCGTCATCCGTCGGTGTCGGGAAGGATGCAAGATCGGCCCGCTGTTCGCCGACGACGCCCAGGCCGCCGAGGCGCTCTTTCTGCACCTCCAAGGCTTTGCCGCCGGCGGACCGCTGTTCCTCGATGCCCCGGAGAACAACCCCGCGGCGGTCGAACTCGCGCGTCGCCATCAGATGGTCGAGGTCTTCGGCTGCGCCCGGATGTATCTGGGCCCGCCGCCGGAACTTGCGCACCATCGGATCTTCGGCGTCACCACCTTCGAACTAGGCTGATGTTGGAACGCGATCTGGTCGGCTATGGCCGACGGCCTCCCCACCCGCGCTGGCCCAATGCGGCCCGGATCGCGGTGCAGTTCGTGCTCAATATCGAGGAAGGAGCGGAGTCGAGCATCGTCAATGGGGATGCACAGTCTGAAGCTTACCTGCACGAGCTATACGGCCGACCACCGCGCGTCGGCGAGCGCGACGGCAGCGTTGAGAGCATGTACGAATACGGGGCACGCGCCGGAGTATGGCGCATCTTGGAGCTGTTTGAGTCGCGTGGCTTGCCCCTGACCGCCTTTGCCGTCGGGTGCGCCCTCGAACTCACCCCCGAGATCGGACACGCTCTCCGCGATGCTGGTCATGAGGTCGCCGGGCATGGCTACCGTTGGCTGGACTATCGCGCTGTCCCTGAGGATACCGAGCGTGAGCACATCCAGCGCACCTTCGATGTGATCGAGCGGCTCTGCGGTAAACGCCCAGTGGGTTGGTATACCGGGAGGGTGAGCCACAACACTCGGCGTCTGTTGCGCGAGCAGGTCGGACTGCTCTACGACTCGGATGCCTACAACGACGATCTACCCTACTGGCATGCGGGCTCGCCAGCGCATCTCGTGATTCCGTACACCTTGATCAACAATGATGCCCGCTATCTGCTGCCCAACGGTTACGCCTGCGGGGATGACTTTTTCGCGCTGCTCAAGGACGCCTTCGACCAACTCTGGCGGGAAGGGGCGCGGCACCCCAAGATGATGAACATTGGCTTGCATGGCCGCATCAGTGGCCATCCGGCCCGCGCGGCAGCGCTCGCGCGTTTTTTGGATTATGTGCAGGGCCACGAATCCGTGTGGATTTGCCGTAGGGAGGAGATCGCCCGGCACTGGATGTTGGAGCATCCGGCCTAGTGAAACGCTGATTGATCAGCGTTTCTGGGGCGGTGCAGGACGCCCATCATTTTCAAGCGCCTGAATCGAAACAAAATGATAGAGCACTTGGTCTACAATTTCGTCACGCTGTTCGTGGTGCTGGATCCGATTGGATTGTTGGCCGTATTCCTTGCCGTGTCCACGACGCTGACGCCTCGGGAGCGCCGCACCGCGGCGATGCTCGCCGTGTGCGCTGCCTTTGCGGTGTTGGTCTTCTTCATCGCGGCCGGAGAGCTCCTGCTGATTCAGATGGGGATTCCGCTGCGCGCGTTTCAGATTGCGGGTGGAATTTTGTTGCTGCTCTATGGTATCGAGATGAGTCTCGGGGCGCATGCGCCGGGGGCGGGGCTCGGAGATACCGCCGGCAGCAGCGTCGGTGCTCTTGCGGTCTACCCGTTGGCGATTCCGGCGATTGCAGGCCCAGGGGCAATGCTAACGGTGGTGTTGCTGACCGATAACCGCAGCTTCAGCATCAGTGAACAGCTGACCACTGCCGCGGTGCTCGCCGTGGTGCTGACCCTGTTCTTGCTGATTTTACTCGCCGCGAACCCGATCATGCGCGTCATCGGCATGGGTGGCGCAAACGTGCTCAGGCGCGTCATGGGTGTGTTGCTGAGCGCCATAGCGGTCAAGATGGTCTTGACTGCGGTGCAAGCTTGGCTCGATCTGCCTCCGCTCTGAAACACACCGGTTTCCGGCGCCTGCGAAAGGCGCCCGGTTGCGGCGGTTTGGTCCGACTCGAGCGCCTCAGGTGAGCGAGCGATCGAGCGTTGCGGCAGCGCGAGTTTGTTGACGAATTTGATTGGTTGGTAGTTACCTTGGCATCGTCGAAGCGTATACTCTATGTTTTTTCAACAGTGGCGGAATTGGCGAGATGAGCGAAGAATATCCTCCCCTCAATCGTAGAATCGGCGACCGCTTACGCGCGGCAAGGCACGCACAGAGCCTCAGTTTGACGCAACTGAGCGAACGCACCGGTGGTTCTTACAGCAAGTCCCGCATCAGCAACTACGAGCAGGGCATCAGGCGCCTTGGCATCGAGGGCGCGCAGACGCTCTCGCAGGCGCTGGGTTCGGTCTCGGCGGCCTATCTGCTCTGCGTTGACGACGACGAGGTGCTGGCGGAGGACGAAAAGCGCCTGATTCAGTGCTTCCGCAATTCCGATCAGCGCGGTAAACAGACCATCCTAGATATTTCAAAGGCCCAATAGCGGCCCCGTCTTTGCGCGCTGGTCGGGGTGCCTGATCAGCACGCCTTGTCAGCTCGCCCAATCACCGCATTCTGATCGACCCAGGGCGAGTGCGACCGCGTTACCTAATTCTGAACGTTGGTGCGCGCTCCAGCGATGTGTCTCACGATCAGCGTGCACGCTTAGTGGTCGTGGCTGCGCCGATTGGGCATGACTGCGGTGCCCAGAATCACCTGCCTTGCGCGCAAATCGTCAAGCAACGCGCGCCCAGCGGCAATGACCTGCGCGGGCCGCGGATGTTGTAGCTCGGTGGCGATGGTCTCGACAACCCCCAGACCCGTTTGATCCGGGTTTTCCCGCAGCAACTGGAGCAGTCGCTGAGTCACGGCGTTGATCTCCATGAATTCGACCTGGTCTTGCCGACCGCGATAGGCCAGCAGATGCGTCAGGTGGGGCAGCCCTGGCCCTTGCACATCGGTTTCGCCGGGCTGGAAGTTGGGTCCGATCCGATGTACCGGGAACCGGTAGCTCAAGTTCCACGCCACCGGAGAAATCACGGGCGTGCCCGCCATCAAGTCGCCGTTGGCGTCGATCAAGCCCGCGTCGACCTCGTCGTCGCTGACGCTCAGCGCCAGTTCCACCCATTCGTAATGCGCCAGTTCCAACAGGAAGGGCGGATCCGCCGGGTTGGGCTGGCGCTCGCTGGCGAGATAGTCCAGAAACTCCTGAGAGATTTCCAGGAACAGCGGCGTTTGGCAACGGTGATGCACGAGGAAGTCGCGGATCATGTCGCGCCAATGCCCATCCGGCAGTAGCTTGCGAAGCACCGGGAAGCTCGTTTCCAGCAGCGTGGAGATGTTGTTAAAGAACAGCTCGCGATAAATGGCCATACGCCGGTCCTCGATGCCGGCGGGCGGCGACTGATGCTTCGGGTCGCGAATATGACCGGCAAACCTGGTTTGCACGGCGAAAAAATCGGGTTGCGTCGGCGTCGCCGATCGGGCCGTGCCGGGCTCATCCGCGGCCGTCATCTGTGGCAGGTCCGTGTCGCAACGGCCGGATTCCCGTGCCGCTGCTGCAAGCGATCAATCCGAGACACCTCTCGGCAGAGCTCTGCCAAAGGCGGAATGTTGAAATCCCGCTCCAGCAGGCTAGGCAAAACCCCGCAATGCTCATAGGCTCGTTCGAGAAGCTCCCAAACTGGGTCGATGACGTCGGCGCCGTGCGAATCGACGCGCAGATCCGGGGCCTCTGCGTAGTGGCCCGCGATATGACAATAGGCCACGCGCTCCGCGGGCAGCGCCCGCAGAAATTCGACGGCGTCGTAGCCGTGGTTGATGCTGTTGACGTAAATGTTGTTCACGTCCAGCAGGAGGTCGCAATCGGCCTCCGATAGCACCGCATTGACGAAGTCGATCTCTGACATTTCCTGGCCCGGTGCCGCGTAGTACGACACGTTCTCCAACGCAATGCGCCGTTCCAGCAGCTCTTGTACCTTCCGCACGCGCTGCGCCACATGCTGCACCGCATCAGCCGTAAACGGAATCGGCATCAGGTCGTAGAGGTGGCCGGCGTCCGAGCAGAAGCTCAGGTGCTCCGTATAGGCACGGATCTGGTGCTGGTCGAGAAACCGTTTGACGCGCAGAACAAAGTCGACGTCGAGTGGGGCAGGGGACCCGATGGACAACGACAGGCCGTGACAGACAAAGGGATGCCGCTCGGTCATGGCCCGAAACAGCCGCCCGAATCGTCCGCCAACGCCAATCCAGTTTTCGGGCGCGACCTCGTAGAAGTCCACCTCCGCCGGTGGGCACTCGACCACGGCGTCGATGAACGAGCGCCGCAGACCGAGGCCGGCCCCATGAACCGCTCGGTTAGATGCCCAAGCCGGTTCCGACATGATCGAATGCATGCGTCAGCGTCTCTAAGCGCGCGAGGCCCCGTCAACACTCAACCCTTGTCGCCCCCGCACTTACCTTCGCCCTCCTTGTCGCCGCCGCATTTGCCTTCGGTCTCCTTGTCGCTTCCACACTTGCCCTCGCCGCACTTTCCCTCCCCACATTTGCCTTCGCCACATTTGCCCTCGGTACCGGCAAGCAACATGTACCCGCTCTCGAGCTGCGTGGCACCGAAGGGGTTGTCGGCGGCGTTGGCAACGTCGGTTGCCGCCAGACCGCCGACGAGGGCTGCACCGACGACGGCGGCGATCGGAGTGATGTTTTTCTTCGACATAATTCGTCTCCTCTTTATGGTCTAGGCAAGCTCCCCTTCAAGGATGCGGATCGCAATGCTTATCAACAAGTCTTCGGGTAAGACAGTTAGCACACGGGTGCGGGGTTGAACCTAGGTCCGGCAGTTGCTTCCGCTGTAGGGGCGAATTTATTCGCCCAGTCAGAGGCTTCCGTGCGGCTGAAGTCGCGCCTACGCTACACTGGGCGCGTAATCCATTGATCTGCTTGAGTGAATGATGCGAACTGCCGGCTCTCGGTTGAACACCAGACGGCGAACACACCTGCTGCCAGGACACGGCCGGCACCGCGGCGATGTCCCGAGCGTCGGCTGTGAACTGGCCGCTCCAAAAATAAACGGTGCGCCGCTGTTCCGAACCTGATAGATTGCGGCCCTGAGGTCATGTTGGCCCGTCTCTACGGCGGACCAAAGATTAAGGCATCTGCCCATTTCGACGATATTTCCCAAGGCTCCTCCGGGAGCACTGCCGGGATTTCCCTCCGAGACTCGTAGCTCCTTTCCTCGCCCTACCGCTAACCACGGTATTCCGCTGTCGAAGAAATTCTCGTGCTTGGTGTTTTTCGATAGTTTTATGTATTTCCAATGCACGCCTTTTCTGAGATAGACAGACATGAACATTTACGTTGGCAACCTTCCCTATAGTGTCACCGATTCCGACCTGCGTGAGACCTTCTCGCAGTACGGCAGTGTCGATCAGGTCAACCTGATCACCGACAAGTTCAGCGGCGACTCTAAGGGCTTCGGCTTTGTCGAGATGAACAACAACTCGGAAGCCGACGCCGCCATCAAGGCGCTGAACGGCACCGACATGAAGGGTCGTAACATCACCGTCAACCAGGCCAAGCCGAAGAGCGACCGTCCGTCGCACGGCGGCGGCGGTCGTCGTTGGTAAGACCTTCGCGGCCTTGGCCGCGGTCCGGCGGTGGGATTGATTCCTACCGTCGACCAGCAAAAAGCCCGGCTTCGGCCGGGCTTTTTGCGTTTGCTGGAAAGAGGTCGGAATCTAGCGCCGGCAGCGACCGCAGGGCGCACGTCGCCATGGAAAGCCCTTGCGCATGGCGACGAAGCCCAGGCCCGCCCGCGGATCGGATTTGGGTAGACTGTTAGGGCGGGACGGCAGCCGGCGCCGTCGCAACTTTGTGTGAGGATGATCTCCATGAGCGAGAAGAGTTCAGGGCCTGGCGAGGATGGCAAAGCACGGTCGTTGCTGCTGCCGATGCTCGGCAGCATCGTCGCGATTGGCTTGATCGTTCTGCTCGGCTTCATTGCCAATCGGCTAATCGAGATCGAGGAGACGATCGCCTTTCGACCACCGCAGCCCAGCGGCGCCTTGGTGTTGCCGCCGGACCTCGTGGCCAAGGGGCGCGCGGTGTATGTTCCGGCCTACTCGCATATCTATCGCCAAGGGGGGGAGGCGACGCCGCTGGAAAACACCCTCAGCGTCCGCAACACCGACCCGGAGAACCCGCTGCGAATCGATCAGGTGCGCTATTTCGACACCGAGGGCACGCCGATTCGGGACCTGGCGGACCAGCCCATCGTGCTCGGGCCCTTGCAGACCGCCTCATACCTGGTCGGGAAGGACGATCGCGGTGGCGGGTCGGGTGCCAACTTCATCGTCGAGTGGTCGGCGCAGCGGGAGATCAATCCGCCCATCATTGAGGCCATCATGATCGGCGTCGATGGGGTGTCCTTCACGAGTCGGGGTGTCCCCATCGAGCGGCATTGACGCTTCGCCGCACCGGGTCGGTTTCCGGCGGGCGAATTCGTTCCCGTGTACAGCCCCTGTTGGATTTCCGCGCACCGAGCGCAAGCCAGCAACTCAGGCGTCTTGGATCAATCCATGGCTTGTCCTTGCAATTCCCGGCCATGCTTTCGGCACCCTATACTTGTGTGCCTAGGGCGTTGCCGCGGGCGACAGAACAATAGATGACGTTGACATGAATGAGCGAGAACTGGAGCGCCTCAAGAAGCGCTGCGTAGAGGCCTATAAGGCCGGGCACTTTGCTGAGTGTGCGGCGGTGGCCGCGGAAGGGGCGGCATTGGCGCAGAAGCAGGGAGATGTGGCAGCGTGGGTGCGGCTGCGCGCTTGGGAGGGCGAGAGCCATTGGCAGAATAAGGACATCGATGCGGCGGTGATCGCCCTGACCGAGGCCGCCGAAGAGCGGCCGGGGGCCGACCCGGAAGATACCTTCAACGCCATCTCCACCTTGCTGACCGTGGCCATCGAGGAACGACCCTTGGCGGACGCCCGCATCCTGCTGGTGCGCGGCCGAGAGCACTTGGAGCGCACCGGCCGTACCGCGTCGCGGCACATGCTGGACCTAAGCGAGGGCAACCTGGCCGCCCGCCGGGGCGATTGGACTGCCGCCCTGGCGCATTACCGCGATGCCTATGAGCACCAGCTCGGTGATCGCGGTATGCCGCGTTTCACCGAGGCCTCGTACATCATCAAGCTGGCGGAGGCCAGTTTCATGCTCGGCGACGCGGTGGCCCTGGAGCAGTGGCGCCACACCATCGATGAGGTCAAGAAAGAAGTGGAGGGCGATCACCTGCGTGCCGAGCAGGCGCGGCTGCTGTGTAGCAGGGCCGGCCTTCCAGAGCCGACCGGGGCGAAAACCGATGCCTGCGGCGCCGCCCGCCGGCTGCTGCGTTGGCTGGAGGATTTTCAGGGCTATCGCACCGAGTATGCCCGCGACGCCATGCATGTGCTGCTGCGCCACGGCGACTGGCTATCGGTGGAGACTTGGATCGACTACCCTGGCATCGGCGACGATCCCTTCATCGCCGGCGACCTGCACCTGGCACGCGCCCGCGACGGGCTGGGACTCCCGGCCTGCGACTTGATCTGGCAGCGCAGCCCCGACGCGCTAAGCGAACCGGCGGTCGTCCCTGAGTCGCACCGCGCTATGGTGCCCGAACACCTGGCTGCCGCCCGCGCCCATTACGACTCCAAAAGGGCATGGGCCGAAAGCCAAGATCAACGGCTGGAGACCGATCACCACATACACACCCTTGAGGAACGGCTGCAACACGTGGCCGCGCTCAGCGCTTAGGTGATTTCCGGAATCGTTTATACCGGATTGACAGGTAGGATCGGGATATCCCATTTGGGTAAAGCCGGATTGCGCACCAAGCGCGCTTCGACGGCGCGCATGGCCTCCTTGGTCAGAGTGACGCCGTTCTCGTAGACGCTGCGGCTGAGCTCGACGACAGGATGGACGCTTTTCCAGGTCATCGACTTGGCCCAATTGAGCATGGTCTGGGCATCGGTCAACAGGGTGCCGTTCCAATGCTGCTCGAGGATGCCCCAGCAACGCTCGATCGGGTTGTACTTGCTGTGGTAGGGCGGGTAGTACAAGAGCTGGATCGGTTTGCCGATGGCATCGGCGAACTGCACCATGCGCGCGAGAAACTGCGTGCGCCGCCCGTTGCTCTGCGGTCCGTTGTCGGCTTTGATCTGCAGCAGCGAGACGTCAACGCGCTGTCGTGCGGGTACCTGTTGCCACCAGGCTTGAAGGGCATCAACGATGAAATCGCTAGTCTTGGCCGAGCTGCCGAAGGTCAGATGCAGCGCACCGCTGTCCTCGTCGACGATGCCGAAGGGGGTGTATTTCTCTTTGCAGCCCATGTCATGGTCGGCGGCCTGCGTGTCGCCGCGTGTCTTGCCGCCGCGCGCGTACGGGCCGATCTGCACGGTAGCCTTGCAGTCGATGCTCACGCGTAGAACGCCGGCGCCCTCGCCATGGGCATCTTTGGCGCGGATGTTGTCGAAGATGGCGTCGGTTTCGGGGAGTTTTTTTGGGGTTTCGCCTTGAGCACCGGACGCCGCCGGTAGCCATTGCGGTTGAGCACCTCGGCCAGGGTGCTCGGTGAGGGCAAGACCTGCTCGGAAAACTCCAGGGCGCGCAGTTGCCGCAGCGCCTCGGCGACGGTCAACCGTGTGTAGCACAACGGGCCTCGAAAACTCGGGGCTTGCTGCGCGTGCGCCTGCGCCAACGACCATAGCGCCTCGGCTACCGCGGGATGTTTGTCCTCCCAGCGTTTGTCGCCACCGACGGCCGGCTGCGCGCTTAAGCAGACCACCCCTGTGCGCTGCTCGTGCAGGCCAAGCTGAACGGCTGCGCGACTCCAACCGAAGAGGTCCTCTGCACGCCGAGCGCTGCCGGCGCAGTATTTCAGCGCCATTTCCGCCTGGAACGCACGCCGTTTGACCAGTGACATGCTTACGGCAGCCCGCTTGATATCAGCAATGTGGCCTGCGTTGGGTACGACGTGAGATTCCGTGCTTTGATCGGTTCGCATCTGGCTTGGCCCTTATCTTCAGATCGGGCGTCAACTATCGCATACAACGTTATGAAAGTTTTTCGAAATCGCCTTAGCTCGCAAGCCGAGAATCCGCAATGGCCGCTCGCAACACTCGTTCGGCATGATGTTTCCGGATAAGCCGCGACGCCGGTTGAAACCGGACGTCGATTGGCAACGGTACTGAGCCGCGCTCTTCGGGAACCTCGGGCCTCGTCTGTCTCGTGCGCGAATGTCAGCATCAGGCCGGATAGCCGATGCTCGAAAGGGCGCCCCCGATTGGCAGCAGTCGACCCGTTGCCGCCCCCCGGCTCTCCGACGAAGAGAGTCCGCATTGGAATCGACACCGGACACTCTCAACGTCCACGAATTACATATACTGTCCCCAGGACTTCAGGCGATGATTTCGTCCGGAGTTCGCTTGGGCCGGCCGCGGGGATTCCCGACCGGCTCTTCCGGGAGGGCCGACCTCGAGGTCGACTTTTGGTTTCGGCAGGCGGTTGGGTCATAGGTTCGATTCCCAGGCTGGACAACCGTATACTCTGCCACCGGACTCGTGGCTACCCTGAGGGAAACACCGATCGCTACCTACGCCGAAGACAACACAACAAGGATCGGGAGATCATGACCTATTGGTCCACGGGTGCCTGCTGCCTCGCTGTCTGTGCGGCGCTGTGCGGCGGCTGCGCGACAACCACCCTCCTTGCGCCGTTCCCCGCGAATGGCTCGGAGATGATCGTTCAGCACGCCGCCGAGGAACTCATCGACGGGGTGCGACACACCCGAGCGACCGGGCGCGAGCTGGCGGGTTTGTGCTGGAACGACAAGACGACGGACAAGCTGGCCTATGCGCAGCGTTCTGCAGCCGGTGATGACCTGGGCGTCGGTGTCGCGCTTCCCACGGACACCCGAGGGAGTCACTACGTCTCCTGTACCTGGCATACCCATCCCTGGGCCGCAGACGTTGCTCCGGGTCCGAGCAGGCAGGACCTGCGCAATTCCATGCTGCCCTGGACCAGCCGCATGAGCCACTTTGTCATCGATCAACGCGGAATCTGGCGATACGCTGATGGCAAGGTGATCGCGATGTGTCCCTGGAACAGCCAGGGCACCAACTTCGAACCGAGTGGTTGCCGGACCGGATTCGGCGAACCAAACCTCGCTGAGGTGCGGGTGACGCGGTTCTACGGCCGACGAGATTAACGGGGATGCGGCGTCCGGCCCAAGCAGGGACATCGGCGTCTGGGCTTGACCGGAAGGCGTGCATGCTGTTCCGTATTCCTTAGCTCGCAAGCCGAGAATCCGCAATGGCCGCTCGCAACACTCGTTCGGCGTGATGTTTCCGGATAAGCCGCGATGCCGGTTGAAACCGGACGTCGATTGGCAACGGTACTGAGCCGCGTTCTTCGGGAACCTCGGGCCTCGTCTGTCTCGTGCGCGAATGTCAGCATCAGGCCGGATAGCCGATGCTCGAAAGGGCGCCTCCGATTGGCAGCAGTCGACCCGGAGCAGCCACTCCGTCAGAAAACCGAGATGTCTGCAATGGGGCGGTAAGCAGACAATGAAGCAAGCTGTCACCGGAACTGCTGCACCCGCGATTCTGGCTGTTGCTGTGAGGACGCCCCGGTCGTGATCAGCGCACCACCGCCGGCGCGGTTGATCGCGCGCAGCCCCTACGCGGTGAGCTTTTGCGTGGAGGTGCTGCTGGGCAAATACCACTACGGTCAACCGAGCAACCGGTTGCTCCAAGACCTTGCCGATCAAGGCTTGCCGGTCTCCCGCGGCACCCTCGCCGGTGGTCGGCAGCGGTTGGCCGGGCTGTTCGAACCGGTGCTTGAGGCGCTGTACTGCAATCAGAGGAGCGAGGCACTGTGCCACAACGACGAGACGCGTTGGGAGGTGTTCGTCGATCTGGAGGGCAACCAGACCCCATCATGCGCCCGACGCCGGCGTCGCCGGCGACGCAGGAACCGGAGACGGTTCCTCGTTGGCGGGCGGCTCGATGGCGTCGTCCCAATCCGGCGAGAGCGTCGTCTGCTCGTCGCTGAAACTGCCGCCCAAATCCACCCCCTTGGCCTTTTGGTCCTGAATGAAGGCATCGATCGCGAGTTTGACGGAGTCGAAGTGTCGGACCTCGCTCGCCGCTCGGCGCGCCTCCACGAACCCCGGCTCGAAGAAGCGCTCAAGGTAACGCTTCATGCGCACGACGGCCAGCGTCACGCCCGCTCGGGCAAGCTCCTCGCGCAGCTCATCGACCTTGCGCAACCCGGTGACATCGACCACGTTGATCGGGCTGGCGTCGATCACTACCCACCGCACCGAGGGTTGCTGCGCGGCGACCACGGCAAGGACCCGCGACTTGAAGTAGTCCGCGTTGAAGAACACGACATTGGACTCGAAGCGGTAGAGCACGAGTCCGGGCAAGGTCTTCGCGTCCGGGTAGTCCGAGACGCTGTGAAAGCCCTTGCGCCCGGCGACGCGGCCGAGCACCGCGTCATTCGGACGAGAGCCCACGCTGAGCAACCAGATCAGCGACAGCGCGACCGCCAGCAACACGCCCGGCAGCACGCCCAACAACAGCACACCCGCCGTGGTCGCCACCGACATCAGAAACTCGCGCCGGCTGGTGCGATACAGTTCGCGCAGGTCCGCGAAATCGAACAGACCAACCGCCGAGACCAAGATCACCGCAGCCAACGCCGTCGTCGGCACAAAGGCGAGCGGCGCGGTCATGAAGATCACCACCAGCAGCATCGCACCGCCGGCCACCACGCCCACCAACTGGGTCTTGCCGCCCATGGCGTTGTTGACCGCCGTGCGCGAATCGGCACCGGTGACCGGGAAGCCCTGCGCCAGTCCTGATGCCAGGTTGCAGGCGCCGAAGGCGAGCAGTTCCTGATTGGCATCGATGCCGTAGCCGTTGCGCCGGGCAAAGCTCTTCGCGGTCAGCACCCCACTGGTAAAGCTCACCAACACCAGCCCAGCCGAATCGGCCAGCAACTCGTTGAAGACCGTGCCATCGAAGCTCGGCAAGGCCAGCGACGGCAGGCCCGAAGGCACCTGGCCGAGCACCGCGACGCCGGCCTGATCCAGACCGAGCCCATACACCAGTCCGATGCTCACCACCACGACCACGAACGCCCCCGGCAGCCGCGGCAGAAAGCGCATCACCAGGATCAGCATCACCAACATCGCGATGCCCAGCAGCGCGGTCGGCCAGTGGCTTTGGTCGAAGTCTTGGAACAGTTCCAGCACCTTGCCCAAGAACTCCGGACTGCTGCCGCTGTAGCCGAACAGCTTGGGCAACTGGCCGACGATGATCAGCAGGGCAATCCCATTCAGGTAGCCGGTCAGGATCGGCTGCGACAGAAAATTGGCCATGAACCCGAGCCGGCCGAGTCCCGCGAGCACGTACAACAGCCCGGTCATCAGGGTCAGCCCCAGCAGCAGCATCGTATAGCGTTCCGCATCGCCGCCCGCCAACGGCGCCAGGGTCGCCGCCACCAAGATGCAGGTCGCCGCGTCGGGCCCGGTCATCAACTGCCGGGACGAGCCGAACAGCGCGTATGCAAACAACGGAAAGATGGCCGAATACATGCCGACGATCGGCGGCACACCCGCCAAGTCCGCGTAGGCAATGCCGACCGGCAGCGCAATGGCCGCCACCGACAGGCCAGCGGCGATGTCCTTGGGCAACCAGGCCGGCTGATACTGCGCCAGCGCG
Source organism: uncultured Gammaproteobacteria bacterium (assembly GCA_963698775.1). Taxonomy (GTDB): domain Bacteria; phylum Pseudomonadota; class Gammaproteobacteria; order Chromatiales; family Chromatiaceae; genus Thiohalocapsa. The sequence goes on along the minus strand of CAVOSE010000036.1, from coordinate 13,251 downwards.
ACCAAACCGGGGACCGTGCGCTGAATCAGGTGGCGCACCCCGTGAGCAGATTGTGTTTGCGACATAGACGTCATTCTCACCTTGGATCGATCGAGTCAGGGGGTCGATACGCCACTTCAGGACGACCGGCATCCGGAATCATCACCGAGTTGCTCCCATGGAAATCTCCGTGGGAGCGATTTGCAATCGCGACGACGGCCGCGACAATAGGTCTCGGCGCAGCTCAGCCGCCCTGCCTGAAGCTCGCCCAAGCGGTCGGCGAAGTTGGCGCCGCCTGCGTCGCTGAAGGGGATGATCGATTCGCCGTAGAGGATCATCACCACGCTCAACGCGAATCCGGCCAGCGGCGCCCAGGGCGCATCCGACGTGATCATGCGGGCGAGGACCAGCACGACGGCCAGCGTCATCGTTGCAACGAACGGAAAGTGCGGCGCCATGACGGTGAGTTGGTACATGACCAAGGTTAGCAGACCTGCCACGACATTGGCCGCGAGGATGCCCTTGGTGACGGTAAGACCACGCGCCAGGTTGGCGCTGTAAGCGTAGATGGCGATGTAGATGGGTGGGGAGACCGGGGACAGACCACGAAACCCGTGAAGGCGCTCGTGTATCACTAGTGGAATCCGGCGCTCCTGCGCCCTGAAAATCGCCCGCAAATGCAAACCTTGCCAGAGCGGCCGGTCACGAACCACCCAATCCGCCAGATTGCGCGTGTTCGAAGGTCTCAGGCCGCGTCGTAATGCACCGGCTCGACCCGACTCAGATCGACGCTTTGCCGGGCGAGCCATAGATTGCAATTCTGCTGCATGGCGAGACAGCTCTCGGCCGATCGGCCGAGGGCCTTCGACAGCCGCAACGCCATTTCCGGGGTAACGTCGCTCTTGCCGCCCAGAAGGCGTGCCACCGTCGACGGTGAGACGTCGAGCTTAGCAGCTAGCTGCCGGCCGGTCAGGCTGAGGGGCTCAAGGTAGACTGCGCGGATAAATTCGCCGGGATGCGGGGGGTTGTGCATCGTCATCAGTGATAATCCTCGTAATCAAGCACGTAGACGTCTCCGTCGCGAAGCTCGAATGTGAGCCGCCAATTGCCGCTGGTGGAGATGGAATTACGGTGACACTTTGGAATTACGGTGACACTTTGCCATTTCCACTAATTTTAGTTGTACCGGGTCATTCTTCTTAGAACGGGGCCGGCCACGCTTGCCTGGACGCAGAGTTCGGCCGAGTCGCATCTTAGGTTCGCCGAGTTGATGGTCACCCATCAATGGTCGCCCGATGGTTTGACCCTTCGTGAGAGCGGCAACTCGTTCAGTATCCGCTGGCAACTCCAACAATTCCGCGAAACCTTCGACGCGTTCAAGCCGCCAATCTCTGTAAAGCGCATAGTCGTCATCCTCCAGGAATACCCCTTCGCCCCTGTTCCCACGTTGGGTCACATGATGGGGGATGCCGGGTACGATGATTCTTGGAAGCCGAGGCATCTTCTTAGCGCACGGCCAGCGGGAAATAGTGCAAATAGTCAGGTGTCACCGTAATCCGCATCGTATTCCGAGTTACACTCCGAAAGCGCTCGTACGCACATTCCTGAGTACTGCGCGAGTTGCAGGTCGCTGAAGTTCGGGTAGGAGTATCGGAATTGGCAAATTTCTGTAAGTTCAAGGAACTTTGGCGATCAAGCTACGGCCATCCAGCGGGCGTCGGTCGGCCGTTCGCTCGTGTGGGCGGCAGACATCCGTGTCGTGCGCGAATCACGGGGAGGTGCTGATCTGCATGCGGCCCTGGAGAACGGTACTGGACCAGGACCGATGTGAGGAGACGTAACGCGTGTCGCCTGCGAACGGGATGCAGCCACCAGCGGCGACCGCTAGCGTCGCCAGGGTTTGGGTGACGCCACAGGATCGCTCCAGATATGGCCCGGCGGAGCGTCGGCCGAAGAGCTCGCCATCTGGGGTGTAAGTGTTCAGTGACGCCTTGCCGGCCCAAGTAACGATGCCCAGCTCGACGTATTGGTCATGATGCCATTTGGCGTCCACCCAGCTCTCGAAGCTGATCTCAACGTCGATCAAGCCGTCGCTATTACGATCGACGTCACTTTTTAGCTCAAAGCTGTAGGGACTACCGACGACAAACGCATGCTCGCTCTCGTCCTCCAGGGTCAGATGAGCAATCATGGGGGCAGTCAGTACCTCGCCGGCACGCGAGGGGCCGTAGACGATAGGTGCCTCGGAGAGCGAGAAGTCGTAGCGGTCGTCGGAGGAATAGAGCAGGTCGCTGCGGAAAAGGGTGTATTTGAGTTCCGCGTATCCGTCGTAGTCGTCGAAATCGAGTTGGACGGTACCCACATGGGCGGGTTGGCCGAGCCTCGACAGGATCAGCGCGATTGCGTTCGAGAAATCCCATGCGAAGTCTTTGGTCTGAACCCTGATCGGCGCCGGCATTTCCAAGCGGTTCTCGGACGGGACTCCCACCCAACGGATCGGGCGTGCACCGATCTCATCAGTCCTCTCGTCGGTGATCGGTCCAACCGTTATCGACTCCTGGCTGTCGAATACGTCCTCCGAGATAGTGAGTGAGCTGAAGAATTCATTCGCCTCTACCTTTGTCGCCAGATAGAGTCCGGGCGTGTCACCCCAGAGGGACGCCCGCTGCCAGTCCCTACTGTAGTCACTAGAGATAACGATCTCGTCGCCCGGCCGTACCTCATCCGGGAAGGTCAAGCTGACGTCAGTTGGCAGGCTGGCGCTCCAAGACCCTGACTTGTACTCGATATCGGCGAAGAAGCATAGGGTGCCGTCTTGTTGGTATCGAACCTCGAATGGCACTGCCAAGACGCCGAGCGTAGTACCAAGGTCTGGGAATGTTTGGGCAAAGTTGGAAACGAACTCATTATTCGTGGCGACGTTGGTGCCACCCATGCATGCGAAGGGGTGGATCGCCGGATCGAAGCCTGGCAACCGGATGCCGGCCCAACCCTCCGCCGATCCATTCTCCCAAACAGAGCGCTTGCGGTAGTCGAACTGGAGGCGAATCGTTTCCTCAATCTTGTCGAGATCAAGCACCGCGAGATCGACGCTGGTCTCGGCGAACAACCCTGCCGTGTCGGTCGCACGGGCGACGATTGCGTAGCGGCTGGTCTGCTCGAAGTTGAGCAGCTCGCCGTCGCGGAGGTAGACATCCCCAGTGTCCGGGTCGATCTCGAACAGGCCGTCCGGGTTCGTGATGAGGGACCAGGTAACAGTGTCGTCCAGATCCAGGTCCTCCGCCGCGAGGCCACCCAAGAGCGACGGGGAACCCTCTTCGGCGCTCCAGGCTGGGTCCTGCGTCAGCATGATGGGCGGCTCGTTGACGTCGTTCAGGGTGATTTGCAGGCTGGTCTCGATGTTCAGGCCATCCTCGTCGGTGACCGAGTAGGTCAAGGTGTAGGGGGCCTGACCTGCCTCGAAGTCCAGAACGGCGTCCGGCACGACGAAGATATTGCCCGAATTGGGGTCCATTTCGAAGAGGCCGCCGCTGGAATCATCCAGCAGCGTGTAGCGCAGCGCCGCGTCGTTCCCGTCGGGGTCAACGGCTGGACCGGCGACGACGAGGCTTTCCCGGGCGTGTTCTCGTCGATGGAAACTTGGGTGACCACGGCGCTCGGCGGGATCGAGGTCTCCAGGCGCTGATCCAGCCAAAGCTCGACCTTGCCGGTGCTCAGCACGTAGTACAGAACCCCGTCCAACAGGGCCTCGCCTTCATCGACCCAGGCGTCCCCGACCTCGGCGGTGACCCGTGGCCCGCCCTCGCCGGTGACGATCAGTCGGTTGCTGGTGTCGGAGAGGCGCGACACCTCCAGCGCAGAGACATTGAGCACCATGCTGGGATTCTGAAGCACGAACCGTTCGATACCCCGCAGGCGCCGGCCCACGGACAGCAGATCCAGATCGCGATTGCCGACACTGAAGAACACCAGCGTGTCTTCGCCCAGGCCCCCGTCTATGCGGAGAAACTCATCCCTCGCGATCCGCAGCTCATCATCTCCGGCACCGCCGTAGAGCACCGTTGCCCCGACGCGACCCACCAGCGTGTCGTTTCCGCGCCCGCCGACGTAGTTGGCATCGGAGGTGACGTCGTTGAAGACATCGTCATCCGCGCCGCCGTAACGGTCGATGAGGCCGCTGAAGTCGCGACCGTAGACGATCTCCACGCGCCCGGCCCGTGCCTGACCATCCGGACCAGGCGCGAACGGCGCGCCGATCAACAGATCGGACAGCCCGTCGCCATCGATGTCGCCGGCGGCGATGGACCGGCCGAAATGCTCACCGTCGTTGCGGCCTTCCAGCACGAAGCCGCCGTTGCCCGCCGCAAGATCCGCCCAGGTCAACCCTTCGACGGGCGTCGGGCTGCCGAACACCACGGCCACCTTGCCACGCTCGGCGACATCGGCGAGCGGCATGCCCACGGCCGCATCGTCGTAGCCGTCACCGTTGAGGTCGCCGACGACGCCGGCGAAGCCTTCGCCGTTGTTCGAGATCTGGAAGTCCGGCGCGCCGCCCACGGTCCAGCCCAGATCATTGTGCCGCCTTCAGCCAACGGCAGCTCTTCGTCCAAGTCCAGGTAGCCGTCGTCCCCCCTACGCCCGAGCAGGATGTGCATAAAGCCGCCGCTGTCGGTGTGCTTGCTTTGAAACACCAGGTCACCGAGCCCGTCGCCGTTGACGTCTCCGCCGCCGCCGGCGGGGGCTCCGATGCCGATCCTACCGACGCGACCGACCTTTCCGCCGCCGAGGTTCACGATCCGGAAATCACCTAGGTCGATAGGCAGCATGCGGTCGGGGTTGTCGAAGGCAGACTCGATCGAGATGCTGGTACGGCCCGGACCGCCTCGGACCAGGGTTGCGGTGTTGGTGAGCGCAATCGGCGGTCCCTGGACGAGCAGGTCGTCGTAACCATCGCCATCGAAGTCGCCGCCAGGGCCGATGGTCATGCCGTAGTGATAAAAGAGGTCATTGGAGCCGGACCTGTCCTGCCCGAAGACGGCCATGCCTTCCTCGCCGTCGAGGGGACCGGGGGTGGCGCCGATGTCTTCATTGCAGCCTCGGGTGAAGATGTCTTTCTGATTGACGGCTCGGACGGTGCCGTCCGGCGCCTCGACGGCCGCGGTGCCGCCGTGGACGATGAAGACCGACCCCTCGTCGGCCCAGCCGTGATTCGGAGCGCCGACGGCGAAGTCTCCCAGGCCATCGCCATTGAAGTCGCCGAGGGCGGCGACGCTATAGCCGGCGAGGTCGCCATTGACCCCCGCCACCCGTTGCGTGCCGGAGAAGCTGTCATCTAGGTGGCGGCCGTCGACCGCATTCGCCGTCATAGGGGTAGCTGAAGCTGGTCTCGCCAATGTCATTCAGTACCTCCGGAGCCAGCTCCGCGCCGGAGAGCATGAGGGCGCGCCCCTGATACAGGTCGCCGACCAATTCGTAGGGTGCGGTGACGAGAAGATCGCCCCAGCCATCGTTGTCGACGTCTCCGGGATTGGCGAGGGCGAAGCCGAAGCCCGCACCCCGCGGGCCTTCCACGCGACCATCCAGCGTTCCGACATCGGTCACCCGGGGACAGTCCTCAACGATGAAATCGCTTTCGGTGCAGGCCATGGTCTGCAGATCATAGCCGCCCGAACCGCCGAACAGGCTGAAGCCGGCGGAGGATTGCTCCAAGTCCTGGAGATCCAGCGCCAGAACATCCGCTCGACCGTAAATCAGGTGGACCGCGCCCTCCTGCGTCGTATCGGGGTTGCCGTCATTGGGGCACCCACGGCGATCTCCCGATAGCCGTCGGCGTTCAAGTCGTCGGCGACGGCGAGGCTGAAGCCGGCAAAGCCGTCCTGCGAGACGCCGCGCAGCTCCCAGCCATTCACGGACAGGACAACGCTGTTGGAGTCGAGATGCTCCGGTGTATTGAAGCCATCGTCCAGCATGGCGGCACAAGCGACCTCGTCACCCGGGAGAAACGATCGCAAGCTCAGTTGTGCGGCGGTCGCATCCGGGATCGAGGTGCCGTTGCGGCTCCAGCTGTAGCTGGAGATCAAGTTGCTTGGGTCGCCGATTCTGCAATCGTCCGTTGCGTCCACCTCACAGGTCAACGTGTCCCCCGGGCGCGCCGGGTCACGCAGCGTCAAGACACCGCTGGGGGGGAGGTTGACCGACTGCTGCTCGGCGGAGGCAGTCGCGCCCGATGACCCCCCGGCACCGGACCAGCCGTCGTCTGGCGTGACCTCGCAACGGACGAGTGTCACCAGGGCCGAAATAGCTTGGGTCCAGGTCGTCCGAACCGCCTACTGGCTGCACCTCGCCGTTGACCAGCCACCTGAAGGTCAGGTCCACGGAATCGTTGTCGGCATCGGAGATCTCGCTCGCATCTACCCTGCACTTTGCCACATTAACCAGACTAAAGCTCGACGGACAGTCGCGGCCCGGACCAACAGATCAGCTCGACCCTGTGGATCTTCGGTAACGCGTTGCCAATCTCAACGGCAGGCGACTGGACCGGGTCGGTAGTGGAGGTTCCGTCGCTGACTGCCACCTCGCATACCACGGTATCGTCGCGGACGAATGCGCCTGAGAGGCTTGACCCGGTCTCGTCCGGCAGCCTGGTGCCATTGACGCGCCACGCATACGAAAGGCGTCGATCGCCTTGGTCCGGGTCGCCGAAGCCGGTTGGCACGCAGTTGAGCACCGCGTCGCGGTCTATAGTCCCGGAAGCCTGTATTTCCACGGTGCCGGTGACGGGCGCGCTTCTCTCGAGCGAAAAACGCGCAACTTCTCGATCTCTCAGGGTCTTGACGCGATGCTTGCGCCCCCGCCGCAAGAACGGCTCACTCTCGATGGAAATTTTTAAAATCTGTCTCTTTCGGTCGAGATCGAACAGCTCGATAGGGATGATCCCGATTGCGCCACCAATGCGACTATCATCAGCGGGATCGTTAATGAAGTCGAAGTAGCTCGCGAGGTCGGTTTTCTGGAGCGTCACCTCAAAGGTGGCCGGATCGATTTGAGCCCCGCTGGTTGCACGATCGATAGCCAGTTCGATCCGCACATAGTCATCGGCGACTACCCTTGCGTTCTTTTCAGGCGACAGAAGGGCCATCATGGGCTTGCCGCTCAGTCGGCGCGTCGTTACAACTGTCGCTTGTGCTTGAGAGAAGATCTCCGTGGCCTCAGGATCGGTCAGGGTCAGCGTGACCGCATGTTCGGTTTTACCCTTCCCTTCATAGACGTGACGCACCTTTGCGCCGGTCGCCGATTCTTCCGTCACCGAAATCCCACAGAATGTCGAAATCGGATAGCTCCTTTCCGTCCGGCAACAGGCTATCAAAGGCATCGAAATACACAGGGTAGCCCCATGCAGCCTCCTTGGGACTCACTGAAATTGCCCCCTTCAACTCTGCCTGGGCTGGTGAGAGGAGTAGCCCCAGCAGCGCTAGGCCTAGCACGCCTTGAATACTGATCGTGGGACGGATGCCGCTCATACTGAGATCCTCACTATCGTGTTGTCCGCGACGTACTGGGTCTTGAACAGGTTCGCGTCTGCCGTCCAGATCACACCCGGACTGCTCGCACCCACCGGGGTATAGTCATCGTCGCAGACCTGGTCTGCACCACCCGACGTGAAGGGCAAGAGCGCCGCTTGCGCCGGGCTGCCCGCCCCACCGGCAATCCCAACGTCACGGCCAAGGCCGGAGCTTTATCGTTATTTATCTTGCGTCTCCTCAACCCACTTTCCTAAACGTAACGTTGATGCTTGAGTGATCGCACATGGTCCGCGTTGGCGCCTGATTCGTCTCACGTCCCGCTTAGGCAATCGCCTTAATTGTCCAAGACCAACCCCGGCGCTGAGTTCGGCACCGAGGCACGGGCGCGGTGTTCGCGCGGGCTGATGCCGCGCACGCGCTTGAAGGCCGTGCTGAAGGCATACGGCGTACTGTAGCCGACCTGTTCGGCCACCGAACCGACGGTGGCGTCCGGCTCGTGCAGCAGATCGGCGGCCAGCGCCAAGCGCCACTCAGTGAGAAAGGCTATTGGCGGTTGGCCGACGACCTCGTGAAAGCGCCGTGCGAGCGCGGCACGCGACGCGCCGACGTGGTTGGCGAGACTGGCCAAGGTCCATGGGTGGGCGGGGTCGTTGTGCATCATCTGCAACGCCTGCCCGACGATCGGATCGCTCTGAGACCGCACCCAGGCCGGGGTCTTCGCCTCTGGACGCGTGAACCAGGTGCGCAACACCGCAATCAGCAGCAAGTCCAGCAGTCGGTCGAGCACCGCCGCCTGGCCGGGAAGGTCCTTGGCCATCTCCTCGCAGAGCAGCGCCACCAGCGGCGAGTCCCATTGGTCATTCGCCAACCACAGCAGTGGCGGCAGCGCGCGCAGCAGCCGATCGCTGATGTCGCCGACCGACTCGTAGGCGCCCACCAGCATCAGCGTCGAACCCCGTGGATCGTTGCCCCAGGTGCGCACACCCAGAGTCATCCGCTCCGTCATCGACTCGCCGGTCGGTGAGCAGCAACGCTGACCCGGGTGGATCACGACAGTGGTCGGGCTCGTTGGATCGTCGGCCACGCTGTAGTGGTCGGGGCCGCGGGTGACGGCGACATCGCCGACGCCGAGGCGCACCGGCTCGCCCTGATCCGGAATCACCCAGGCATGGCCGGATACCACCGCCAGCAAGGTCAGCGGCGATTCCGCGAGGATGCGCAGTGACCAGGGCGGAGACATCAGCGTACGCAGTGCAAAGGCGCCACGGGCGCGCGGGCCATCGAGCATGCCGGCAAAGGGGTCCATGCGCCACAGTTTAGGCGATTTCTGCCCATCGTCTTAGACGATCGCGTATGAATCTGAGCAGCCCAGCCATGGGCTGCCTGGAGGATCGAATCCACACTGTTGCATAACGGGTCACCCGACGGTGACGGCCGCAACTCACGATGTGTTCACTGACCTTACGGAGACTACCGATGCCCATTCAAGCAACTGTCGCGCAGCGTGGAACCACCCTTGTCATCGGTGCCGGCGGCAAGACCGGCCGACGCGTGACCGATCGACTGACTAAGTCCGGCCTGCAGGTGCGGCCCGCGTCGCGCTCCACCGCAACGCGATTCGACTGGGACGACACCACGACCTGGCGCCCGGCGCTCGTCGGTATCGATGCCGCCTACATCACCTTCTATCCGGACCTCGCGCTGCCTGGTGCGGCCGAGACCGTCGGCGCCTTCGCCGAGCTGGCCGTCGCCAATGGCGTCCGGCGTCTGGTGCTGCTGTCCGGTCGCGGGGAGGCCGGCGCGCAGGCCGCCGAGCAACGCCTGCAGGCATCCGGCGCCGACTGGACCATCGTGCGTTGCGCGTTCTTTAACCAGAACTTCAGCGAGACCTTTGCCGATGCCGTGCGCTACGGCACGCTAGCCATGCCCGGCGGCGATACCGCCGAGCCCTTCGTCGATGCCGACGACATCGCCGACGTCGTCTATGCCGCCTTGACCGACGACCGGCACATCGGGCAACTCTACGAACTGACCGGACCGCGCCTGCTGACCCTGTCACAGGTGGCCGCGGAGCTGGGCACGGCATTGGGACGCGCGGTGCACTACGTATCTCTGACCGCGGAAAGCTATGCCAACGAACTGGTCGCGCATGGGCTGCCCAGCGATGAGGCCGTTCCCATTGCGACGTTGATCGCTGACGTGCTCGACGGGCGCAACTCCTCTCTCACCGATGGCGTGCAGCGGGCGCTCGGTCGCCCGCCACGCGACTTCAGCGATTATGCAAGGGCCACGGCAGCGGCAGGAATCTGGAACCTGGAAGAGGCGGCGGCCTGAGCGGCGGCGTCCAGAGCACGCGCATCGCGGATGCGCGCAGGGGTGCTCGCGCTGAGGCATGCCCTTATCATCGTGTGGATCATCGCGCCCCAAGCCTTGGGCCTAGATTCGGCAGTTCGCACCGATAATCTAAGTACATCAGCGGATTCCGCGCCTGGGGTAGGTGCGACTTCAGTCGCACGGAAGGCATTGACTGGGCGAGTAAATTCGCCCCTACGCACGGAGCAACTGCCGGATGTAGGTTGCGCGCTCGATACGGAACTCGGCTATGGCGATGCCCGGAATCGGCTCAGTTCGCGGTTCAGCCAGTCGGCACTGGGCTCCTCGCGGCCCGCGCAGATGACGCTGTAGGTCTTGCCCGTCGTGCTGCTCTTGGTGGCGGTGTACTCGATGAACTGCTCGGAGGTTTCGATCCAGCGTTTGGCGTACGCGTACTTGCGCTGGATATGGTCTCGCGCGGCGGCGGCGTCGTGCTCGTCGCCATTGCGGATGAAGACGCAGTCGGAGGCCTGGATGAAATCCAGCAGATGGTCGATCTCGCTCGCCGTGTCGGCGTAGGCAGCCAGGGTGATGGCCCACAGGATCAGGCAAAGGACCGCTGCGGTCTTGCTCATTGTCGTGGCTCCAGCAGGGATTCGGGCAGGCGAAATCGCACCCGAATCGGGTTGTGATCTGAGCTCGTCACCGCGACGCTGTCGGCGTGGACGACTTCGAGCCCACGATAGAAAACGTGATCCACGGGGCGCCCGAAATAGCGGCTGCGAGCGTCCCGCGCCAGTCGCACCGGGGTCAACCCTAGGTGCTCGGTCACCGCGGTCAGCGCCTCGCTTCGGCTTTCGCTCCAGTCATTGAAATCGCCAGCTAGAACCATCGGGCCAGCGTGATCCGCAAGCACGTCCGCCCAGGCTTCCAATTGGCCACGCAGCGGTCCCGCGCTGGGTGCGAAGTTGATTCCATGGAGATTGGCAATCCACAACTCCCGGCCAGATCCTTGGATAGGAAAGCGCGTCAGCAGCCCGGATTTCGGAATGCGTATCAAGGGCTCGGCCAGTCGGGCCAGACAAGCCCCCGACGCAGGTATCTTGCCGGCCGTGAGCACGCCACTCTCAGCGCCGTTGTAGTCGAAAGCACGGGTCATGTACCAGCGGTGACCCGAGCGTGTGAGCAGGCCGCTAAAGGTTGGCGTCAGGTGCGCTTCCTGCAGCAGTACGATGTCCTGATTCCTAGTGAGACGCGCGTAGTCCCGCGGCCAATCGGCCATCTGCCCCTTGAAGACGTTCCAGGTCATCAGGCTAAAGTCTGCCGGTCCGAGTGTAGTCCCCGGTGCCGGGCCAGCGGGGAAACTCAGCCATCCGTCCGCGCACGCCGCGTTCTCGGTTCGCACGATTTGATCGCCGGAACTCGCAATCAGTTGGTCATGGTCAGTCAGGCTGACGCATCCGACCACGACCAGGCCCAGCAGGGAGGCCAAATAGGCGGGCAGACGGTAGTCGTTGGAGGATTGCATCGAGGAAGTCGATTATCCTCGCGAAGCGCGATTGCGGATAGGCGCATCATTATTCGTGCTGATCAAGATCGCTCTCCCGGTGATTCGATCGACGAGCATCAACGGATAACGCAAGACTGAGAGCGTGTTACCCGTCGCATAAGGTCGCCCGTGCCCGGCCAGTGGCGAGATCGATGTCCAGCAGTAACTCGCAGTGCTCCGTGATGGTGTCGACCGGTGACGGATCATCGGCGCAGCTGCAGCCGGCGATGATGCCGGCGTAAAAGACACCCAGATGCACCTGGACGTGGCCATCCTGTTCGCGGCTGCTGAGCAGGTGGACCCCGAGTGCGTCGTCGGCCACTGCGCTCGTCTGGAGCAGGACCGCTTGCAGCAGCGGTTGCAGAGACGCGTGTTCGGGGCCGAGCGCTTGCACCTCTTCAATGAGCGTTGGGCGAAACGCCGGGCTGTTCCAGGCCGCGGCCGATCGTGCCAGAAAAAGTACGTCGTCGGTCATCAAGCGCCCTCCATTGCCCGTTGCTGCATCGGGATCGCATGAATGTGCTAGACCTGCACCAAAATGAAAGGGCACGGCCCTGATTCCCCGAATTCTCTGCGCTTGGTACCGAGCGGATTGCCTCGATAATATCCGTGTCGCTGGCGCCGCCGGCACCACCAATAGGTTAGTCGATGATTGATTACAGCACCTTCAAGTCCCTACAGATCCTGCTGTTCTGGGGTTCGGCGATCGGCTTTTGCGTCTGGCAACTGCGTACCGTCCAGCGCATGCGCAAGCAGCGGGCGGAGGCCAAGCAGAACCAGCCGGCGCGCCGTCTGCGAAAGTCGGGGGAGCAGCGGTCGGACTGAGGCGACTTCTGTCAAGTCTCATGGCAGCTGACTTGTTGTCGTGACGCCCGTCTTCTGTATCGCACCAGCAGTCACATAGCACGGCTGTGACCCTGCCGGTGCTCCTCGAAGGCCAAGCTCAACCCTGCGTCCTCTGCTACGAGACTTTCAGGCGATCGCCTTAGAGCAGCAGATCTGCCTCACGCCACTGCTGAATTCCGGCCGCGATCAATGCGATCCCCAGAACCAGACCGAGCAGAATCGCCGAACCGAGCGCTCCCATGACGATGAGCAACACCCCAAGTACGATACTCGCCCACAGGCCGACCTGTCGTAGCAGTGGCGGGTTGACGACCTCGGCATCCTTTAGCGCCGTCAAGCCGGTGATGCCGCTCAGGATGAGACCACCGCCCAAGAGCGCTGCCACTAGCCATAAGGCCAGTTCCGGCCAGATCAGGATCACCACGCCGGCGATTATCTGCGCCCAAGGGCCGAAGACGCTGACGGGCAAGCCTTGTCTACGGACGTCGAGAACGAAGAGAAGGGAGATGATGCCGCTGGCCAGCATCACGCCGCCAAGGACCATTACCGCCAATGTCCCGAAGAAGTAGGGGAGGGCAATCGCCGCAACTCCCAGCAAAACCGAGACGACTGCGAAGATTCTCGTCGAAGCCATAGCTTAGCACCTGCTGCGATGATGGATGTGCCCGGCTGGCCGGCAGCCCCAGCGCGGCTGGCCTACCCGAGCGAATTGCATGTCCGTGAGGATAGCGGAGCCAATTATACCGCGGGCGCCGAGGGGTCTTCGTGCAAGCGTTGTCCGGGCCGATAGGGAATGGTGGCCGCATGGGGCAAGTATGGTCTTTGCTCGAGTTTGCCTGGTGGATCTTTGCGCTAATCGACGCTAACTCCCCGCAGCTTTCCGCTTTCTACGTTTGAAGTTTACGATGTCACGTCTCGCCACCTTAGTTTCGGCGCTCTTGCTGCTGGCTGGAACGGTCCTCGCGCAACCCGATGTCGAACGTCTGATCGATGCTCAGACGGTGCCGGCCGGGGTGGTTTTCGAAATCCTCGAAGAGGACG
>CAVOSE010000035.1:0-53312 GCA_963698775.1 uncultured Gammaproteobacteria bacterium | reverse complement strand
GCCGGCAGTGGCAGCTGGCCGTCGACAGCAAAATCGTCCAGCGCGAACCGGTGTAGATCCGGTGCCGCCTCCGGTGCGAAGGTCACCTGCTCGGCACGGGTCTCGCACAGCCAGCGGCTGAGCCCCAGTGGGCGGCGGCTGACCAGTGCGGTCGGGTGGAACAGGGCAATGTTGAGTCCCGCGTCATGGGCGCGCGCGGACGGGAATTCGAAGGCGTCGATGCCGGCCTTGCGTAGGGCACTGCCCAGGCGCTGGGTGGGGCCGTAGTCGGTGGGATGGCGCAGCACCGCGGTGTGGTCGGCGCAGGGCGGTGCTTGCAGGCGCACGCCGTGGTCGCCGTGGAAGCGGGCGCGGAAGACGCTGTGTTGGGTGCGGAGACGCCCCGACGGCGGCGGCTCGGCCATTGCGGTCCAGAACACGAAGCGATAGTAGGCGGCCTCGGCCAGCAGTGTGGGCAGTCGGCGGGCGCCGTAGAACAGGCTCGGCTCAAAGCGTTGGCCAAAGCGGGAGCCGTGGCGTAGCGGCGGATAGCGGAACGGGGTCGAGAGCAGGTAGTGCAGTCTTTCGGCACCGGCCGGCAGGGGCGGCTTCGTCTGCTCCAGCAGGTCTTCCAGGATCGCCTGCTCGGCGAGGTCGTCCACCAGGGAGAGCGTGGCGATCTGCTCCTGACTCTCGACGATGCGCAGCAACTCGCCGGCCAGGGGCGCGATGGGAAGGGCCTGCTCGCAGGCGGCCCAGAGGTCGGTCATGGGACTCGACGCTGGCGACCGCTGTTAGCCCCGTCAGCCATGACCGCGCATGGCATCCAGGTATTCCACCACGCCGACCAGACCCTGCACCGAGCGCAGCTGCTCGGCTGGCACCCCGCCGGTGTCGCGGTTGGGGGTATGCATCCAGTGCCGCATCGCCGTGGGATCGCCGCCCACCAACGCGTACAGGCTGCGGTATCCTCGGATCAGCAGTAGGGCCAGTTCGCCAGCTTTGCTGGCCGGGTCCAGGCCACGGCTGAAGGCGGCGCGGTCGCGGCCGATGACCTCGCCGAGTCGCTCCCGGGAAATGCCCAGCCCAGTGCCGGCATTGAGCAAGGCCTTGGTCAGCACGGCGCGGGCATTCGGGCCGATACTACGATCAGCTTGGGAATCGGCCTGAACGGCGGTCTGCATGACTGGGGACTCGAATCATCTGTTGCTTTTGCAATTTATAGACGATGAATGTGTGATTTGCAACATGGGGGCGACGCCTGCCTGCGTTTCGGGAAGGTGTTGGCTGGAACCGTCATCCGCGTCAGGCGAAAGCGAGTTTGGTGGATGCGCTGCGCTTATCCACCCTACGATCACAGCGCTGCCCCGGCTTTTTGAGAAGTTACGACAACGAATCCCGATGGTCGGAGGTTAGCCGTTGCCCCTGGGGTCTGGCTCTGGCATGTAACCCTGTTCGTTATGAGAGAATCTCGGTAGTCCGCAGAGCTGGAGCTGTACCGAGGAACCGCGATTCATGACCAATTCACCCTTCGATCTCAATGCCGAGGCCGCCTATCAGCAGTGGCGCGAGCAGAAGCTGGCCCTGGCGATTACCGAGCTTGACGCCTTGGTCGTCGAGATCGACAACCCCCGCCGTCTGACGACCGCCGAGCATGGGGCCATCCTGGAGCGCTGTCGACGGGCGAACATGGCCGTCTACGTTGGCAAGACCGGAGATGATCCCGACAAGGCCATCCCGGTGGCATTGGGCGCCGCCTTCGGTCTGCATCGGCTCGACCACAATCGGGGCGCCGACGACGATGCCGTCACCTCGCTGACGGTGCAGACCGATGCTGCCCATCGGGAGTACATCCCGTACTCCAACCGGCCGATCGCCTGGCATACGGACGGCTATTACAACAGCCCGGAGCATCAGATCAACGGTCTGCTGCTGCATTGCGTTCAGCCCGCGGAGCAGGGCGGTGCAAACGACCTGCTGGATCATGAGATCGCCTATCTCCTGCTGCGCGACCAATCGTCGGACTACATCCGCGCGCTGATGCATCCGGCTTGCATGACCATCCCGGCCAGCCATGTCGATGGCGAGCAGGTCAGGCCCGACCAGTCCGGGCCGGTCTTCTCGGTCCGGGCGGACGGGCGCTTGCACATGCGGTATACGAACCGAGCGCGCAACATCATCTGGCGCGATGACCCCACGACGACCGAGGCGGTGGCGGCGCTCAAGGACGTGATTCATCGCGAGATGCCCTGGCGGATCACGGGCCGGCTGGAATCGGGTTGGGGTCTGGTCAGCAACAACGTGCTGCACACCCGAACCGGCTTCACCGATGGCGCCAGCCCGCGGTTGTTGTATCGCGCCCGGTACTACGATCGTATCAGCGGCACCTGAGGATTCCGACAAGTCCTGTCGTTGGTGCGCATGGCAGCTGAGAACGGTATTTGCACGTTTTCGACTCGTGCATCAGTCCCCATTTACCTTTGACTTGGCGAGGTCTTGGGAGGTTTCGTGCGTGTCCGAGTCGCATCTTGGCCTATACTGCGGATTGGGCGTTCTTAGGCGTGCAGCACCTTCCCGATACGACGTGCTCCGATGGGTTTCGCTTCGCTCTACCCATCCTACAACGCCTTGTTGATATAGAGATGTGTGGCGCCAAGCGATAGCCATCACGGGGCAGTAGGGGGAGGGTGCTGAACGGTTTCGGGCGAGCGAAAACGCGTCGGCGGATGCTGCGGCGCGACGACTCGAATAAGTGGGGCAGAGGGGCATCGGACGAAGTTGCCCCGCAAGAATCCAAAACCAGACGAGGAGCGAGAGATGATGATGATCAAGACAACGCTGGCGAGCGCGTTGACCGCGGTGCTGCTGTGCGCCGGCAGTGCGCAGGCGTTCGACATGGGCGAGATGATGAATCCGTCCAAAATGATGAATCCGTCCAAATGGATGGGCGGCGACAAGGACAAAGACGACGATCGTCCGCGAGACTCGGGACCGGTACCTGGTTATGGCGGCGTTCCCCCGCAGAACTACGGCGCGATGCCGGGAGCTGGACCGGGCTATGGACAGGCCTACGGGCCTGGTTACGGCGGCGGTCCTGGGGCTGGCTATGACGCTGCGCCGGGTTACGGCGGTGGGCCGGGTTATGGCGCGGCCCCGGGCTATGGCGGCGCTCAGGGTTATGGCCCTGCGCCCGGATACGGCGGTCCACAGGGTTATGGTGGCGATCCGGGCTACGGCGCGGCGCCGGGATACGGTGGACAACAAGGGTATGGCGGTGATCCAGGATACGGCGCCGCACCGGGCTACGGCGGTGCTCCGGGTTACGGAGCGGCGCCCGGCTACGGGGGCGTTCCCGGCTACGGTGCGGTGCCGGGTTATGGCGGTGCACCGGGTTATGGTGCGATGCCGGGTGGCTACGGACCTGGCTACTACGGGCCGGGACCAGGGCAGGGATATGATCGGGGTTATGACGAGGGCAACGACAATGGCGGCGGCATGAATCCGATGCGCATGATGACCTCCCCGATGAAGATGTTCGGCGGCAACAAGGACTAACGCATAGCGAGGCCGCAATCATGCAGTACCGACCGGCAATCAAGACCGCCATTCCTAAGCACCGTTATCAGATCAGCGACTACTCGGCCACCGTTCTCGGTGACATTGAGGCCGGCGACGACCGTCGCTATCGCTGGATCCTGGCTTTGGTGCCGATGGGCGATGCCCAGCCCAGCCTCTATGTCTGCTGCGAGTTTGGCAGTGGATCGGACGGGCGCTACGACATCCGCGTCGTCAACGAGGCGATGTCGGAAGTGGTGGATAGTGCCGATCATTGGGGCGACCTCGACGCGTTCTCAGAGATGGCGATGGATTTGGCCGGTCAGGTGCTCGGCCTGAAAAACGAACAGGCGATCAAACTGATGTAACGCGGGCCGCTGGATCGTGTCGGCTGGATCGTCGTCGGCTAGCCGCGCGCCAGCAGCAGACTGTCGAGGCGTTGGCGATGATGCTCAATGCGGGCGTCGACCGAGGCGACGTCGTCGTTGACTGTCGTAACGGCGTCTTGTAGGCCTTCGCACTCGGATTCTAGTCGAGCCAAGCTGGAGCGCAGGGCCTGTTCGCGGACCTGCATCTTTTCCCGCTCGGTCTCGATCTGTCCAAGCTGGCGCCGAGCCTCGCGCAGCGTCCTGGCGATCGGGTCGAGACCTGGCCAGATCGAGCGGGTTCGATCTGCCGCAAGCGCCGCTTCGTCGATACGCTGGCGCAGGGTGTCGCGGCGTTGTTCACCGTCTTCCAGTCGCTCGCGCAGCTGCGACAGTTCGGTCGTCTGCTGCTCGAATTGGCCCTTGCAGCGGGTCAGCTGATCGCGGAGTTCGTACAACTGCTTGCGCTGGCGCATCTGCACGTCGCGCTCGTCGGTGATCAGTGCGCGGGTCTTCTCGATACGCAGTTCGCGGTCGGCACGCTGCTGTGCCCGTGTGGAATCGAGGCTCGCCTGCTGTTGCTCCTTCTCCCGTTGCCGCCGTTGATCGTCGATCGCCATCTGGCGGAGTCGGAGATCGTCGCGGGTGGCCCGGCGGCTGTCGTCGAAGGCTTCGCGTTGTTGCCGTAGCTGTGCTTCCTCGGCCTGCCGATGCTGCTCCCATTCGGCCCGGCGTTGCTGCAATTCCTGATCGAGCCGGTCGCGTTCGGCCCCGAAACGGTGCGCGAGGTTGTCCATCTCCAAAGCGTGCGCGCGTCGCGCCGCTTCCCTTTGCGCCTCCAAGCGTTCCAATTCCGCGGCGGTTTCGCCGGCGATGCGCTTGCTGACTTCCTGAGACTGGATGTTGAGTTCATGTTGGCGGGCGAAAAGCTCGGCCTCGCGGCGGCGACGTTCGAGGCTGAGTCGGTCTTCGATGTCATCGCGCTGTCGTTCGAGCAGTTCCAGCTCGTAGGCCTGATCGGCCAGCAGCCGCCGCATCCGTGTCTCGGCATGGACGGTGCCCTGGATCTGCTCGAAATAGTCCTCGGGATCGCGCTCGTATCGGTCCCACAGGGCATAGAACTCTGCTGGTGAGAGATGGCGCACCGGGTCGTCGTGGTGCGCGAAGCCGGGGATTCCCGCCAAGCCGCCGGCGAGATACTTGCGATACTGGAATTGCGCAGTTTCGCTGAAGTACGCGTGCACGGCCGTGGGTTCGAACAGCTTTAGAGCGATCAGCGCAAAGAACAGGATGCCGAGCGCGGCCTGGGCAAACCCCTCAACCGTCTCGAAATGCGGAACCCCCGCCTCGTCGGGGCTGTTGCGCAGCGCACTCAGGGCCTTGGAGCGGGCCGCGAAGGTAAGCCGCGGCGGCGCTGGCGGGGGCTGTTCCGCCGTGACCGCTTCGGTGACCTGCGCCATCAAGCGTGCCTGTTCGACGCGCACCTGCTCCAGGGCGTCCGAGCGCGCTGCAAGTCGTTGCTGCTGCTCGGCGAGGGAGGTTTGGATATCCGCCAGCCGAGCGTCGCGTTCGGCCTGGATGCCGGCAAGTTGCTCCTGAAGCAGCCGAACACGGGCGTCCCATTTGCGCGCCTCGGGTCCATAGCCCTCCGGGCGCCCGTCGCGACCGAGCACCTCGTCGCCGACGCGCGCGCGGGCCTCAGCCAGATCGCGGGTCAGCACCTCGATCTCCGGTGCGTACTCGGCCTCGATGCGGGAGCGGCGCTCCTGCTCGGTGCGCACGGTCTGCGATAGCCGGCCGATCTCTTGCTCAAGGGCGTCGATGCGTGCGGCGAGGCCGGCGTCCATCTGCCGCGCTCGCGCGCTGACCTGGTCCTGGATCGTGGCGTCGCGGTCTTTGAAATACTGCTCGACCCGGGCCTGGTGCCAGCCGGCGATGTCATCCGCACGGATCAGCTTCTCGATGAAGGGCGCCGTCACGTAGAGCGAGATCGCGACGATACCGACTCGCACCAGCAGGCCCAGGAACCAGCGCGCGGTTGGACCAATGCCGCGTTGCTCCATCGCGTGCCGTCGGCGTAGCCGCAGAGACGGACGTTCCGACATGATCAGCGACGAGTCCACGATCCAGACGATCGAGAACATCAGCAGGAACATGAACCCGGCCACCGGCGCCGCCAGCCAGCGGCTGGCGGCCGGCACCAGCGAGGCGCCCACCGCGCCCCAGACGAAGCCCTCGATGCTCGCCATTAGCAGAATGACGATCCAGGCGGAGCCGAGCCAGACCGAGACCGCGGGCGTGATCAGGCTGCGGCCATAGGGGCGCAGCGTAAAGTAGTCGCGCAGCCGCAGCGGTTGATCGCGGTCTGCGTTCGCAACGGACCGAGGCATGGCGATGCGTGAACTAGCGCCGGTGGGGCGCCGACGGCGCAGCGAGTTGAACAAGGCCGAGAGGGATTGCAACATGCGTCGAGTCATCCGTGCGGGGTTACCTTCGTCGATGCTGGATGGCGTGGTCGCGAACCGATGTGGCGTGGGCGTTTGCAGGCGCTCTGGACGAGACCTATTGGCACTATGATAGCCTGACGCTCAAGGCAACGAAGCTGACTTTGCGGGCGCCTCAGCGCGGCCGAATGCAGAGCAGATTGCGCACCCGCTTCAGCGGTCGCAGCGTGACCGCCGGTTGCGCGTCGCCGGCGGCGACAAAGAACCCGGTCGAAGAACCGCCGTCGAGATTGATGCCCCGGTCGACGGGCCAACTTGTCAACGCACCGGGTGTCGCCAGCGCGTCGGCAAGCTCCGCCAGCGTGACGCGGCTGGTCGTCGCGCCGATCACCCAGTGGCGCCGCCAATCCGTCGCGATGAAGGTTCGCCGGGCAGGACGCGCGTCCGAAAGACCACGCACCGCCCGTCCGCGCTCGACCAGGTAGGGACCGGTCTGCAGCAGCGCACCGATGCCCGGGTGATCTCGAAAAGCAGCGCGGCGCACTACATGCACGCCACGGTCGTCGCTGTATACGACCCCACTGAGCAGCTTGGTGGTCTCCAGTCGTCCGGTCCGCTGACCGCCGGAGATCATCAGACCCAAGGGGCGATAGTCGGGGTGGAAGAAGCCCCCATTGACGCCCGCCACGCAGCTGGTGTGGCCCGCGGCGTTTTCCATTCTAACGACGGCCGCCTCAGCGCTGGCGCCCAAATCCACGACCTCGAGGCGATAAGCGCGGGAATCGAAGAAGGCCAGGTGCGCCGTGAGCCGCCTGCCGTCGTCGCCAAACACGCCGGTACGCTCCTGGTAGAAGAAGTCCAGTGCGGCGTCGCGTGGGTCCGTCTGCGTCACAGGGCGCCAGTCCGCGGCGTCGGACGCGCCGCAGATCAGTAGCAAGGCGGATAGCAATAGTCGCGATAGCGTCTTTAACACTCTGACTTACACCTGCGCGATTACCAGACGCCTCTAAGTCTCGCACGAGCATATGACCGTCTCAAGACGGCGGCAAATTGTTCCGCAACTTCTCGCGCGCCTTTTCCGTGGCGATTGAAATCCGCTACTATCAATCTAATTTATCGCCTCCTTTGGGACTTTGATGCCGCAAGACGACCTGATCCAGCTCTTTTCACACTTTGGCCTGGCCGCGCTGTTGGGCTTTCTGATCGGTCTCGAACGCGAGCTTCGCGACGAGAACATTCCCACCGTCGGTATTCGGGACTTCGTCCTGTTCTCCTTGATCGGCGCCACCTCCAGCTACGCCGCTATCCAGTACCAGGCATCCTGGCTGATTCTGGCCGGGTTTGCCGGATTCCTCTCGATGTTGTTGTCGTCGTACTGGGCCAAGCGCGACCACGGCCCCGGCATCACGACCGAACTTGCCGCGGTGCTGACCTTCTTTCTTGGCGTCGTCATCATGCAAGGGGCCAATTTGCTGGCTATCGCGCTAGCAATCCTGATGCTGGGCGTGCTGTTTCCAAAGAATGCGATCAAGCGCTTCCGCTCTCGCGTGCAGATACACGAGATGCGCGCGGTGCTGTTGTTCCTGACCATCACCTTCGTCATCCTGCCCGTGCTGCCGCGCCAATCGCTGGATACCTTTTTGACCCATCCGGTCGGGACGGTGACGGCGGTGGATCAGGCCACGGGTCAGGTCGATATCGCGGTGAACCCGGATGTGCGCGTCAGCTCGGGGGATCGGGTGATGTTGTATCAACCGGACCAAACGCGCATCGGCTTTGTCCGGATCACCGGCGCCGAGGACCTCAACGCAAGCGGCGACTATGAGGGTAGCCAGCTGTCAGATGTCCGGCCCGACATGAGTGTGGACGGCGGCCTGGGCATCGAGTTTTTGGAGGTGATGGCGTCGGCCATTCGGCCCTACATGCTGTGGCTGATCGTGGTGCTGGTGTCTTTTGTCAGCTTCGCAGGCTATGTGCTGATCAAGATTCTCGGCAGCGGGGCCGGTATCGGGCTGACCGGTTTGATCGGAGGCCTGGTCTCAAGCACGGTCACGACGCTGAGCTTTGCTCGCCGAAGCATCGAGGCCCCGGCGGGCAACTCACTGTTTGCCATGGCGATCATCCTCGCCAGTTCGGTGATGTTTCCGCGACTGTTGCTGGAGATCGCGGTGATCAATCCGGCGTTGATGAAGAACATCGCTGTTCCGTTGGCGGCGATGGGCATCACCGGCGCCCTGATGGCCGGCATCCTGTACTTTCGATCGCGTCAGCCCGACACGGCCAGCGCGAATGTGGAGTTTAACAACCCGTTCAGTCTCAAATCGGCGGTCAGCTTCGGGTTGGTGTTTGCGAGCATCCTCATGTTCACCCGCCTGGCAACCTTCTATCTGGGCGACGCCTGGCTGCCCGTCGTCGCCATTGTCAGCGGACTGACCGACGCCGACGCCATCGCCTTCTCCGTCAGCAGTCTCCAAGCAGCGGGTCTGATTCATATCGACTGGGCCGCCTTCAACCTGGTACTCGGCGCCATTTCCAATACCTTCATGAAGCTCTTCCTGGTGCTCGGACTCGGCGACCGGGCCCTGTTCAAGAAGTTGCTTGGTCCGTTCCTGATCATCGGCATCGTCGGAGTGGCGTCGACGCTGCTGTATTATGATCTTGGCAGCGCCTTGCCGGCGGCCAGCGGCTAGCCGGCCGAATACCCCGCCAGCGGCGCGTTCGCTAGGTCGCCGGAGACCGCCCCCGTGTCCGACGCGGTGGCGATGCTAGCCTTCATCGTCGCGTCCGGTCATGGTTGTTGCGTGGCTGGGTCTCTTATCGCTGCTTTAACCGCCAGAGGTGACCTACAGATTGAGCGACCGTGAGCTGAAATACGGAACCTATATCGGTGCCATCAAGCGCCACAAACGACAGGTCGCTTTCTCGGCGATTCTTGAGGCGGAACGGCTAAAGCCGCCGCGCCCGCGGCTGCGGCGTGTGGATCTGCATCGGCTGCTGACTCCGTATGTCTCGGTTCGCCTTGCTGAGCAGTTGCGCGCCGTTGTGCCGCTGGGGCTGCTGCTGATCGGTTTTCAGGCGCTGGCATTGCGCAGCTCGCTGCTGAACGCCGAGACTATCTTGCTCGGTATCCTGGCCGTCGCCATCGGTCTGATGTTCTTCATGGAGGGGGTCAAGCGTGGCCTGATGCCCTTTGCCGAGAACGTCGGCTTTCACATGCCGGGTCAGATGCATCCGTCGGTGTTGCTCGGCTTCAGCGTGCTGCTTGGGGTAGGTGCGACCTTCGCCGAGCCGGCCATCGGCGCCCTGCAGGCGGCGGCCGAGGCGATATCCAGTGAGCGCGCGCCTTGGCTACGGCAATTGCTCGGCCCCTACGTGCTGTGGTTGGTGCTGGCGGTCGCGACTGGCGTCGGTTTTGCCGTGAGCCTCGGCATGCTGCGGCTGATGTTCGGCTGGCGGCTCAAGGTGATGGTGCTGATGATCGTGCCGCCGACGCTGGCGCTCACGGTCTGGGCCGCGCAGCAGCCGGACCTGGCTCCCATCATCGGCCTCGCCTGGGACTGCGGCGCCATCACTACCGGACCGGTGACGGTGCCGCTGGTGCTGGCGGTCGGCGTCGGCGTGGCCGCTTCTACCGGTCGCAGCGACAACCCCTTGTCAGGCTTCGGTATCGTCACGCTTGCTTCGCTGTTTCCGATCGTCGCCGTGCTCGCCGTGGCGGTCTATCTGACCGGCCAAGGCGAGGAGGCGTTGCTGCCGATTCAGGCCGTTGCGTCCGACAGTTGGCATGCGGAGAGCCCCTTCGCCGAGATTGTCGGCGCCTTTCGGTCCATCGTGCCGTTGCTGCTGCTGCTCGTGCTGGTGCAGGTGTTGCTGCTGCGACGCCGGATACGCCAGCGCAATATCTTCATCTACGGCGTCATCATGGCGATCGCCGGCATGGCCCTGTTCAACCTGGGACTGACCAACGGGCTCGTGGCGCTCGGTCAGCAGGCCGGCGTCAATGTGCCCTGGGCCTTCTCGCCGCACTGGGAGACTGGTGCGCCAGCGTTGTATCCGTTCGCGCTCGGCATCGCGGCTACCTTGATGTTCGCGTTCGCGGTGGGTTATGGCGCTACCGTTGCCGAGCCGGCGCTAAACGCGATGGGCATGACGGTGGAGAATCTCACCGATGGTGCGTTCCGCAAGCGCATGCTCATCCATGCCGTGGCCATCGGTGTTGGCTGCGGTGCCGCGCTCGGCGTCAGCCGCATCCTGTTCGATCTGCCGCTGTGGGTATTGCTGCTGGTCGGTTATACGCTGGCCCTTGCGCTGACGATCCTTTCGCGCGAAGAGCTGGTCAACCTGGCGTGGGATAGCGCTGGCGTGACCACCGGACCGGTAACCGTGCCGCTGCTGATGGCGCTCGGCATCGGTCTGGGACATGTCGTCGAGACCGCCGACGGCTTTGGTATCCTGGCCATGTGCTCGGTTGGTCCCATCGTCTCGGTTCTCGCCACTGGGCTTTGGACCGATATCAAAACTGGTCGTCGCTTCACGAGGAGAGTCGCATGAGCGCCAACAACGAGCTGATCGTGCTGACCGGTGTGACGCTGCTCACCGCGGTCGTGCAGCGGGGGACTGCCGACATGGTGGTTCAGGTTGCGATGGAGGCCGGTGCTCAGGGCGCAACGGTGTTCCACGCCCAAGGCAGCGGCATCCGCCAGAAGCTCCTCGGCGTCCTGGGCCTGACCGTCAACACCGAGAAGGAGATCATCTACATCGTGGTCCCCGAGGAACAGGCTGACCATATCTTCGAGCGCGTGTTCGTTACCGCCAAGATGGATACGCCGGGCATGGGTATCCTCTGGTTGACCCGGCTACAGAAGATGGCGACGCATATCCCCCACGAGATTGCCGCCCGCTTCGGCGTGCATACGGAGCGCCGAGAATGAGTCTGCTGGGACACATTGGCTATGGTGTCGAGAAGAACCTGATCACCGCGATCGCCATGAACGGCCGCGGCTTGGAGCTGATGCAGCTGGTCGAGGAGCTAGACGGCGTCCTCTCGGTGACCCATCACCATGCCCGCGGCACCGATCGCCGCGGGAAGCGTCCAGGCAGCCTCGTGTGGATCGAGCGCGACGTGGTGATGGTGCTGGTGGAAGCGCAGCATGCTGACGAGGTCTTCGGTCAGCTGTTCCATGCCGGCGAGTTCGGCGTGCCACATCAGGGCGTGATCTTTATGGAGGAGGTCAGTCGTGGGCATCCGATGATGCCGTTTGCGGCTGGGTTAGAGTCTGGCGGGTAGCCCCGGTGGCTGGATGATGGGCACGAGCTATAGCGTGCAGTGGCTGAACGTGCCAGCGTTGCTGGAAGCCAATGCGCTGCAACGGCGTATTGATGTGCTGCTGGCCGTCATCAACGGGCTGCCTCCAAGGCGTGTCCAATCCAGGCGGGGAATTCCTGCCACGGCATGGCCCGGTTGCCATGCGGCATCGGGCGCTCGCGCTCCACGCTACAGACGAGCAGACCGGCTTCCGCGGCTTGGTCTCCAATGATCGCGCGTAGCCGGCTCAAGGGCTCCACATGTCGCGGCGTCGGAGTGGCGGTGCGCTTGATCTCGACCGGGTGTAGGCGCGTGCCGATCTGAACCAGCAGGTCCACCTCCAGTCCGTCTTGGCTGCGCCAGAAGTAGATGTCCGGTGTCAGGCCACGGTTGGTGAAGGCCTTGACGGCCTCGACGACGACCCAGCCCTCCAGCAGCGCACCGCCCATGGGGCCGGCCAGCGCGGCCTGGGGGTTCGGCTGGCGGGTCAGCGTGCAGGCGATAAGCGAGTCGATAAAGTACAGCTTCGGCGATTTGATCAGCCGTTTGCCGTAGTTGCGGAAGTAGGGTGACAGCAAGGTGACCACATAGGACGCCTCGAGCACACTGATCCAGTTGGCGATGGTCGGCTGCGATAGACCACAGTCTCGCGCCAGCGGCGCCTTCTTCAGTTCCTGTCCGTGCTGTGCGGCGATGAGTCCGAGAAAGCGCTCAAAGGCGCGCAAGTCCGCAACCTGGCTCAGCTGGCGCACGTCCCGCTCCAGGTAGGTGCGCACGTAGGACCTTGCCCAGAGGTCGCTGCGCTCCGGGTGTAGTGCCGGCACCGGATAGCCGCCGGCACCGATAGCTGCCCCTAGTTCCGGCGGCGGGTGCTCGACGGCGCTAAACGGCAGCAGTTCCAGGATCGCGACGCGTCCCGCCAGAGACTCGCCGAGCTGCTGCATCAGTGCGAACTGCTGCGAGCCGGTGAGCAGCCAGCGCCCGAGCTGCCCTGGGGCGGCATCGATTCGCAGCTTGATGTAGGAGAGCAGTTCCGGGACGTACTGCACCTCATCGAGCAGCGCGGGGCGCTCGTCAAAGCGACGTAGGAAGCCGTTGGGATCGGTGCGGGCAAATTCGCGCTCCAGCGGATCATCGAAGCTGACATAGTTGTATCGCTCGCCCAACTCGTGCTGCAGGAAGGTGGTCTTACCACTTTGACGAGGGCCAGTGAGGAGTACGGCGGGAAAGGCGTCGAGTGCCTGGCCGAGTGCCTGGGAGAGGGTTCGATTGAGATACATGCTGACGAAACTAAGATCTGATTTTAGTTTCGTCAAGCTATTGTTCAGATTTGCAATGGCGAAGCAACTCGAAGTGGAACCCGATCGACTTGATAAGTCGTTTAAACTATTTCTGCGCCATCACTTAAAGAAAGTGACATGCATCAACGAGACCTATTGACCGCAGCACGACACAGACCAACCGCTCCGCACGGAAGCGCCTGCATTGGTCTGTCGACGACTGGTTGATGCGCCTTGCGTTAGGGCCGTGTACGGATCCGTGCGCACGGTTCTGTGGACAGACGGGGCTTCGGCTCCTCTGACCCGATCATTTGTTGGGAACCACATCGCCGGCCGGCTATTCTGGCGTTTGCCAATAGATGCCGGCGATGGGTCGCGGAATGGCGGATCGCCCTGCGGGCATCCGCCCTACGGCACTTCTGTACCGATAAATACCGATGACGACGACTCGTCGGTCTAAGGCGAAGCCGCGCTAGGATTCAGGTCACCTTGACCTCTATCGCCTCGCCCGTTTCCGGGTCCGACAGATGCACCGCGCAGGCGATGCAGGGGTCAAAGGAGTGGATGGTGCGCAGGATCTCGATGGGTTGCTTCGGGTCGTGCAGCTGGGTGTTGTCGGCCAGCGCGGCCTCGTAGGCGCCGGGGACACCTTGGGGGTCGCGAGGACCAGCGTTCCAGGTGCTCGGCACCACGGCCTGGTAGTTGGCGATCTTGCCGTTCTCAATGACGATCCAGTGGCCGAGCGCGCCGCGGGGTGCCTCCATGATACCAGCGCCCTGAGCCTTTTTCGGCCAGCTCGACGGCTCCCACAGGGTCTCGTTGAAGGTCTTGGTGTCGCCGGCGCGGATGTTCTGGATCAGTTGGTCGTACCAGCCCTGCATGGCGTCAGCGACGATCTGCGACTCCAGCGTGCGCGCTGCGGTGCGCCCGAGGGTCGAGAACAGGGCATCGACCGGTAACTCCAGCTGGCCGAGGGTGTAGTCCACTAGGGTCTTGGCCTGTTCGTGGGCCCTGGCCTCAGGGCTGGCGTACAGCAGCAGCATGCGGGCCAGCGGACCGACCTCCACCGAATGACTGTTCCAGCGCGGGGACTTGAGCCAGGAGTAGCCGTCGTCGACGTTGAGCTGCTGGTAGGGTGGGGCAGGGCCGCCGCGGTCGTCGTAGTTGAGTTCGGTCTCGCCCTTGTACGGATGCAGACCGGCGTCTTTGCCATCGCCATAGTCGTACCAGGAGTGGGAGATGAACTCCTGGATCTCGCCGTCCGCGTACAGGTCCACCGGCTCGATCTTGCTCAGGTCGCGGTTGAGGATGGCGCCGCGCGGGAACAGGAAGCTGTCGACGTCGTTGATGCTGCCCTCGGGCAGGTCGCCATAGCAGAGGAAATTCCCCAGGCCCTCACCGCGGGTGCTCCAGTCCTTGTAGAAGCTGGCGATGGCGATGGTGTCCGGGACGTAGACCTGGCCGACGAACTGGCGCATCAACGTGATCAGATCCTGCACCTGGGCCAGTTTCTTGGAGTTGATGGCGGAGTCGGAGTTGAGATCGATCGGGCTGGCGACGCCGCCGACGACGAAGTTGGGGTGCGGGTTCTTGCCGCCGAAGATGGCGTGCAGCTTGGCCGCCTCGCGCTGCCAGGCCAGGGCCTCCAGGTAATGCGCCACCGCCATCAGATTGGCCTCCGGCGGCAACTTATAGGCCGGATGGCCCCAGTAGCCGTTGGCGAAGATGCCGAGCTGGCCGCCCTCGACAAAGTTCTTCAGCCGTTTTTGTACATCGCTGAAATAGCCCGGCGACGACTTGGCCCAGTTGCCAGCGCCCAGGTCGGCAGCGTTCTTGGCGCTGATGTTTTGTGCCAGGGTTGCGGTGGCGGCCGGGTCGGCACTCAGCGCCGAGACCACGTCGACCCAGTCCAGCGCGTGCAGGTGATAGAAGTGCATCACGTGGTCGTGGATGTACTGGGCGCCGATCATCAGGTTGCGGATCAGTTGCGCGTTGGCCGGGATCTCGACCTTCAGCGCGTCTTCCACCGAGCGTACCGAGGCCATGCCGTGCACCAGGGTGCAGACACCGCAGATGCGTTGGGCATAGGCCCAGGCGTCGCGCGGATCGCGACCGCGCAAGATGGTCTCAATGCCGCGCACCATGGTGCCGGATGAATAGGCCTTGGAAATGTTCTGCCCGTCCATCTCCGCCTCGATGCGCAGGTGGCCCTCAATGCGGGTGATGGGGTCGACGACGACGCGTTCGTTCATGGTGCTTTCTCTTGTTTGGTTCTGGGCCACTCGTCACGAGCCGCTTGTGCATCCAGGCGGAGATTTCGATGCCGTTTCGACTCGTTGTCGTTGTCGTAATCGTCTTATCGATCTTCGATTACGACAACGACAACGACAACCGCAAGATCGCCGCCCTACTGCACTGGCCGCTAACTGCTCGCGGTCTCTTTCTCGACCAGGTGCTCCGCGATCATCTCGGTCAGGCCGACCACGGGGATGTCCATGTTGAACTCCTCCAGGCCCTCTTCGAGTTGCGTACGGCAAGTGGCGCACATGGTCACCATGCGCTCGGGTTCGACCTCTTCGATCTGTGCCTTCTTGCGCTTGAACGCGGCCATCTTCAGCGGCTCGGCGCGCTCGTTGGAGCTGACGCCGCCGCCGGCACCGCAGCACCACTGGAGCTTGCCGTGCTCCTTGAGATCGACGAAGTTGCCGGCGACCAGGTCCATCAGATTGCGCTGCTGTTGAATCACGCCGCTCTTGCGGGCCAGATTGCAGGGATCGTGCATGGACAGCCGATCCATCTCCTTGCCCTCGGTCTTGATGCGGCCGTCGGCGCGCAGCTGGTCCAGCACCTCGATGATGTGGAAGACCTTGAACGGGTAGGCGCGACCGATGTTGTTTGGCCCCTCCCAGCGAATCGCGGTGTAGGCATGGCCGCACTCGGGGCTGATCACGTTCTTCACGCCCAGGGCGACGGCGGCATCGACGACACGTTGGGTGAGTTTGGCGGCGATGTCCTTGTTGCCGATCTGGATACCGGCATTGGTGGCCTCGAAGCAGTCCTTGCTCAGGGTCCAGCTGACCCCCGCGTGGTCGAAGATCTTGGTGATGGCCTCCAGGTACTCCGGGAAGTTGATGATCTCCATCGACGACAGTAGCACCAGATAGTCGGCGCCCTGTTTGTCGAGGGGCACCGTTAGGCCGCTGGCGGTCTCGACGTGCTTGATCTGGACTTCCAGCGTCTTCCATTGCAGGCCCATCGGGCTGCCGGTGTTGACCGCGCGCACCGAGGCGGCGATGAGTCCTTCCGGTGCATGGCCGGAGGCGACCATGCCTTCGCGGGCCTTGCGGATCATGTAGGCGATATCGTTGCCGACCGGGCACACCATCGAGCAACGTCCGCACATGGAGCAGGAGTCATACAGCAGCGGCTCCCATTCCTCCAGCATCTCGTCCGTGATCTTCTTACCCAGGCCGATCTTGGCCTTGAGCTTGCCCCAGACGGTATATTCCTGTTCCCACAGCAGACGCATGGGCTCCAGCTTGTAGATGGGCGTGTACTTCGGGTCGCCGGTCTCGACATGGAACGGGCAGGCGGTGGCGCACAGCCCGCAGTGCACGCAGCTGGAGAAGAACGAGGCGACCGGCGCGTCCATCTCTTCGCGCAGGGCCTGGAGGCCGCGCTCGAGCGAGAACGGGCTCGCGGTCGGGCCACTGGTCGTGTTGGCGGAAGGGCTGGTGGTTGCGCTCATGACTGGACCCCCTTGCGACCGAAGTTGGCGCCGTTGTACCAGCGTGCGACGAAGCTGGTGAAGATATGCGTGAGTTTGGTAAACGGCAGCACGATCAGGAACACCTCGGCGGTGAGGATGTGAATCCCCAGCGCCAGCGGATAGGGATTGATCAGCCGGTGATAGGCCAGGTAGCCGGTCAGCACCACCAGGAAGGTCACGCCCCAAATCAGATAGTCTTCAGGCGTGCTGAGGAACTTCTTGACCGGGTGGGTGAGCCGATGGACGAGAGCCGCGAGCAGGCCCAGCAGCGTGATGGCGGTTATGGCGTCGACCATGGGGTTCGGCAGCGCCGGCCAGGCGATGCCGAAGGTGGACTTGATCAGCTCGACGTGCGGGATGAACAGCAGCAGCGCGACGATGAAGCCGATGTGCCAGATGGTGCCGACCACCACGTCGAAAGGCGCCCGCTGCAGCGTACCAGCGTCGGTATGGAAGCGCTTGTAGACGGTTCGAAGGCCTGGTAGGACCTCGCCACCGCGCGCCTCGGCATAGTTGTGCCGGCGGCCGAGGGCGAAGATTTCGACCAGGCGGATCAGCAGGCCGACGGCGAAGATCGCAATGGCGATCTGGAACATCGGACCCTTGGTCCAAAGCAGAAATTCCATCGAGTTCATCATAGCTTCTGCTCCAGTTCATCGGCGGTGACAGGCTGGTGCGTTGCCTTGGCGGCGGCGCTCTTGCGACGGCTCATGATGCCGGCCGCGGCGCCCACGGCGATGCCGGCGGCACCGGCGCCGAGCAGCACGTCGCTGGAGTCGCCGATCGGCACCGACAACGCCTTGTAGAAACCACCGGCATCCCAGAAATCCGGCTCCGAGCAGCCCAGGCAGGGATGTCCCGACTCGATCGGCCAACTGACGCCGCCGTTCCACTTCATGGTGGCGCAGGCGTTGTAGGCCATTGGTCCCTTGCAGCCCAGTCGGTACAGACACCAGCCTTTCTTTGCGCCTTCGTCGTCGAAGGTCTCGGCGAACAGGCCCTTGTCGTAGAAAGGTCGACGGTAGCAGCGGTCGTGGATGGACTGGCCGAAGAACGCCAGCGGGCGGCCATATTCGTCCAACTCCGGCAGGGTGCCGAAGGTCAGGTATTGTGCCAGCACGCCGGTGATGACCATGGGCACCGGCGGGCAGCCGGAGACGTTGATCACCGGTTTGTCCTTGACGATGTCGGTAACCGCCACGGCGCCGGATGGGTTCGGGTCCGCCTTGGGCAGGCCGCCGAAGGCCGCGCAGGTGCCCACCGCGACCACCGCTGCGGCGCCGGCGACGGTGTCTTGGAGCATTTGCAGATTGCTGATGCCGGCGATGGTGGAGTAGCCGGGATTGGCGTCGGGGCCAGGCAGGGAGCCGTCGACGACGACCAGATACTGCCCCTCGTTCTCGTGCATGGCCTGCTCGCGGGCGTGCTCGGCGGCGTCGCCTGCGGCGGCCTGCAGCGTGTGGTGATAGTCCAGCGAGATGACGTCGAAGATCAGGTTCTCGACCGTTGGCGAGAAGCTGCGGGTCAGTGACTCCGTGCAGCCGGTGCATTCCTGAAACGACAGCCAGATCACCGAGGGCCGACGCGCCTTTTCCAGCGCCGCGGCGATGGCTGGTGCCATGCTCGGCGGCAGCGCCATCATGGAGGCGGTGGCGGCGCAAAACTTCAGGAAACCGCGGCGCGATACCCCGTGTTGGCGGAGGCTCTCGCCGAGGGTTTTTCGAGGATTGTTGGGAACGGCCATCGTGCCTCCTGTCAGGGTGCGGGTGTGCCGGAGTCGGTGCCGCTTGCAGGGCTGAACTCGGCGGCGGGGGAGGCCGCGCCGGTGGCGGCCTCGAGACGGGCATCCAATGCGCTCAGGGAATCGTCGAGGTCGGCCGCTTGGGTGCGCAGAATCCGCGGCACCTCGTCCACCTCGATTTGCAACGCCAGGCGCTGATCGTCGGCGTTGGCGTAGTCGACCAACCAGACGCCCGGGAAGCGGGTCTCCCAGATGCGGGTCGGGCCGAGGGCATCGACCGTTGCCTGCACTTCGCCGCGGCCGAGCAGCGCAAGCAAGCGGTCCTCGTCGCCTGGGCCGAAGGGGATAGCCGCGAGGTCGATGCGCGTGGCCTCACCGGTCTTGGCCAGTCTTTCGACCGCGTGGCGAATCTCGCCGAGGATGGGCAGCGCGTTACCGAAGTCCTGTGGTGGCGGCGGGGACTGCTGGACCTGGATCGGGATGTCGGACAGCGTAGACATGCGCGGGCCTTGGCTGATGGATCAAATTCGGATATTGCTAATTTTATGCTTGTCTAATGAATGCTGTCTTGACTTGGGGCAGGGTTTGGGCGGAGACCATGAGATAACGCAAGCATAGTGGGCTTGATTGCGCAGTTTTGCTGCCTTGTGCACAGTCCCTGAGGTCCGATCGATCGCGGAGCAGATCGTTGCGGCGCGAACTTGGGCTGAGGTCGATCGCAACGTTATGCGTCGTCACTGTCACGCCAACGCTGCAGTAGTGCCCGCACCTCGCTCACGGCTCGCGGTACGGCCGCCGCTACCGGGGGCGTCAGCTCGCTGCCCCAGTCGACGCGTTTGGGCTCGATGCCGATCAAGGCCCGGCGCGGCGGCAGGCTGTCGGTGAGGCGGGCGATATCCATCAGGTCCGATAGGCTCACCTCATGCACGCTCTTGGCGTGACGGGTCAGCTGTTGGTCCATGGCTGTGCCTTCGAAGACGCGGATGCTGCCGGGCGCCTCGCCCATGGCGGCAGCATCGACGACGATCAAGCGCGCGGCATCGCCGATCGGGCCGGCCAGCGTGAAGCTCAGCGTGCCGCCATCGACAAGGCTGAGGTCTGGGGTGGTCTCGGCATCGGCGGCCAGGGCGTCGAGCACGGCAACGCCGACCGCCTCGTCGGTGAGCAGCACATTGCCAAGACCCAAGATCAAGGTGCCGCCGTCAGCGCACATGGGGCGTTCTCGCTTTGGCGCTTGCGGACGACCGCGCGACGGCCGTAGGCTTGTTGACAGTGTCGTCCGCGGATTTGGAGCGTTGTTTCATGTGCATGGGTATCCCGATGCGAATCATTGAAATCGACGGCCTGCTGGCCCGTTGCGAGGCCAAGGGCGTCGAGCGTGAGGCGAGCCTTTTGATGCTCGAGCACGAGGGGCTGGCCGTGGGCGACTACATCGTCGTGCACCTGGGTCATGCCATCGATCGCGTTACACCGGAACAGGCGGCGGACGCCTGGGCCATCTACGACGAGATGTTGGCCGCGCCCGCGCTGCCCTGAGTGCAATCGGCCGACGCGGGCATTGCCGCTGTCCGGCGAATCCGCGGCACGCGTGCGCCGGCGCGTCGCTGAGGGAGGCGACAATGCGGGGTAGGCTCAATGCGCAGCCGGCGTTCAACCCCTGAGCCCAGCAGGTGCGCGAGTTGCTGCTCCGGTGGAGCGCGCGATGGGCATTGGCTGCGGTTCAACTGGCGTCTAGTCTGCGTTCAACTGGCGGCATCGATAAACTCGCCGGCAATCGCGTACTGGCGTTGTACCTCGTCGGTGTGCGCACCGTCGGCACCCTCCACCAACTCGCAGTTGTTGGCCATGCGCGCCTGCATAGCCGCCTTCCAGGCGCGGTTGGTCTTTTCGGGCAGGAGGTGAGCGGGGGTCAGCGCAGCGGCGGTCGCGGCGGCGACGAAATGATCCGCCTGCGCCAGCCAATCGGTATCCTTGCCGCAGTCGGTGTAGGTCTTGGTGGACCAGGCCTTGGCGGCGCGGTAGGCGTCCTCGAGTTCGTCGGCGCCGACGTCGGATCGCAGTCCGGTCTCGATGGCGCGATTGACGCGCTCGTCCTTGCTGAGGTGGACCACGCTCTGGGCAAAGCGGGCGCCGATGATGCGTTGCTGGTCGTCGGAGAGACTGGTCAGTAGTGCGCGCAACTCCTGGTCGTTGCTGATGGTCGCCATGATCGGTGTCCTCTGTTCAATCGCTTTTGGTCGAGGTTGATACAGGCCGGCGCTTTGGTGCGGATGGCCTCGGCAAAGCCCTGTCGGTGCGCGCATTGGTGCTGGCACCGCCGATGGACCTGCCGGTCGTCCGCCCATGCCGCACCGGTACCTTGCTCGCACGGCACGGACATGGCGCGCTATGCGACGGCCGCGGCCCCACCGTAAGCGATGCGCTGCTACGCGGGCTGCATTGACGTACTATCAACCTTCAGCGGTTCGCGCCGCATTGATGTGCATCACGGGATGGCCGTTGTTTAAGCAAATACTGATATGAAACGCACCGTCTATTTTGTCTCTGAAAGTACCGGTATCACCGCCGAGACGCTGGGCCACAGCCTGTTATCCCAATTCGACAGTGTCGAGTTCGAACAGATCTACATGCCTTACATCAACACCGATTTGCGTGCCAAGGCGCTGACGCATCGGATGCAGGAGGCGTTCGAGCGCGACGGCGCGCGCCCGATCGTCTTCGCCACCATGCTCAATGACGACATCGCCGAGATCATCAAGGACGGAAACTGTTATTACATGGAACTGTTCGAGCGCTTCGTAGAGCCTTTGAGCACCGAGTTAGGCGTGCCGCCGAGCCGCCAATCCGGTCGCAGCCACGCCATCACCAAGCCCAGTTCCTACACCAAGCGCATCGACGCTATCAATTTTGCGATGGCCAACGACGATGGCATCCGGCCGGACAACTTTCAGTACGCCGATGTCGTGCTGGTGGGCGTGTCGCGGTCCGGCAAGACGCCGACCTGCCTGTATCTGGCCATGCACTACGGCTTGCGCTCGGCCAATTATCCAATCACCGAAGAAGACTTCGATCGCGGCGAGCTGCCGCCGGAGGTCTGGGGCTCCAAGCATAAGATCTTCGGTCTCACCATCGATCCGAACCGGCTGCAGGCGATTCGCGAGGAGCGTCGTCCGGGTAGCGTCTACGCATCCATGCAGCGCTGTCAGAAGGACATTCGCGAGGCCCAGAACATGTTCAAGCGCCTGGGTGTGCCGGTGATGAACACCACCAATCAGTCCATCGAGGAGATCTCCTCGTTGATTCTCCGCGCGCTGAAGATGCCGCCGACCTGAGCGTGCTCCAGCGAGCGCGTGATCCCGACTCGATGATGCGAGGTCAGCGCCGGTGACGACGTCAGTCAAGTCGGACGAGCCGCGCTTGCGTGACTTGGTGCGCAAGGCGCCCTCGCTGCTTCACGGCAACGGCTGTTTCGCCCGCGTCGCCTTCAGCGCCGGGGATTTCATCGGCACCTATCAGGGACCGACCGCGCGTCGAGACGGCACCTATGTGTTGTGGATCAGTGACGACCGCATGCACTGGATCGGTCGCAGCGGGCGCAATCTGCTGCGCTGGCTGAATCATAGCGATATCCCGAATGCGGCGTTCGACGGTTTTGATCTATACGCGCTCACCGAGATTGCCATCGGCGACGAAATCACGTTCGACTATTCCGCTGGTGACGAGTAGGGCGATGTCTGTTCGCCAGCGCACCTCGTGCCTGGTCGGTACGGGTTGTCATCGTTTGCGCCGATCGCCACTGTCCTCTAAGGTGCGGTCCTGTTCGCTAGCCCGACGTCAGAACACATCCCAGATCGGCGCTGCGGGCCCGGTGTGGGGTTGACCGCCGGGCCCGCCAGAAAACCTGATCCAGGCAAGGCAGGGCTCGCACGCCGACGCCATGCTCGGCCGCTCACCAAGCCAAGTGCTACGGCGTTCGCGCAACGATATCCATCACTCATTAGGAACTTTCCATGTCTGAAGCTAAGACTGGCGATACCGTCAAGGTCCACTACACGGGAACTCTCGCCGACGGCAGCGAGTTCGACTCCTCCCGCGGTCACGAGCCACTCGAGTTCATGCTCGGTCAGGGCAATATGATCGCCGGCTTCGATAACGCCGTGCTTGGCATGACCCTTGGCGAGCAGAAAATCATCACCATCCCCTGCGAGCAGGCCTATGGCGAACGCAATCCTCAGATGATGCAGTCGGTGCCGCGCAGCGCGATCCCGGACGATATCGAACTTGCGGAAGGTATCGTGCTGCATGCCCAGAATCCCGAGGGTCAGACCATCCAGTTTACGGTGGCGGCGTTCGACGACGAGCAGGTCACCGTGGATGGCAACCATCCATTGGCGGGTCACGATCTGATCTTTGATTTGGAGTTGGTGGCGATCGCTTGACGCTTTGACCACTCCCTCTGTTTCGCCAAGCCATCTGCCAGCAGACTGGCAACCGTTCCGGCAGCCAGACCAGGAGGGCTGCTGGCGGCTCGTACTTGGCGCCGCCGAATTGGCCCGAAATCCGCAGGCAATGCCGGACCGCGAAACCGGCTTTGCGTTTGCGCGCAACGGGCAAATGCAACCCGTCGATGCGAAGACGCCGGCATGGCTGTATTGGCGGCCTGGGCTCGGCTGGCGCTGCGCCGACTCACTGCTGGCGTCCGCGCGCGAGTTCGTCGAGTTGTACTTGCCGCTGTGTCAGCCGTTGGCTACGGCCACCCGCATCGTCGCGCATTTGGGCCAGAGCCTCGATGGCTGCATCGCCACGCATACCGGCGATTCCGAGCGCGTCACAGGTCCCGACAATATCCGGCATCTGCATCGCATGCGTGCCCTCAGCGACGCGGTGATTGTTGGTGCCGGAACTGTTGCCAGCGACGATCCGCGGCTGACCACGCGGCTGGTGTTCGGCGCCCATGCAGTGCGGGTCGTGCTCGACCCCGAGGCCAGGCTGGATGCGGAGTATCGCCTGTTCCACGATGGTGAGGCGCCGACGCTGCTGGTTCGTGCGGGGAGGACGTCAAAGGCTGCGCCGGGGCGGGCCGAGGCGCTGGATATGCCCATGTCCGACGGCGTTCCGGATTTGGCAGGGCTGGTCGCCGTCCTCGCGCAACGCGGCTTGCGCAGACTCTTCGTCGAGGGTGGCGGAGTGACCGTATCGGAGTTTCTCGTGGCAGGGCTGCTCGATCGCCTTCAGATCGCCGTCGCCCCACTGATCATCGGCCGCGGACGCGCGGGTGTTACCCTGCCCGCTTGCGATGCGATGGCTCAGACGCTGCGTCCCCCGGTGCGTCTGTATCAAACGGGCGATGACGTGCTGTACGACTTCGACCTGAGTCCGGGTGCTGCCCGGCGAGCCGTGACAGCCGGTATTCGGCGCATCGGCTGAACGCAGCAGTCACAATGCCATCGTGCTCGATAGGTTGCTGCGAAGGCCGCGGCCTTTTCTGCCTAGCTGGTTGTGCCGGGCCGTTTGCAACCGCGAGGGTGACCTCCGTGTCAGGCGGTCCTCGCGCTTGTAGTGGCTCCGCGGTGCCCGTGCTGACGGATCCGCTTACTTGGCTGGGGCCTGCTCCTGCTCCTGCTGCTCTTGCATTTGCTGCATTTGCTGCATCTGCTGCTGCATTTGCTCGCGCAGCTTGTCGAAGTATGCGCTGGCCTCTTCCTTGCTCGCGTTGCCGTCGCCGTCCGCGTCCATGGCTGCAAACGACTTCTCGGTGGGTTGCTCGAACTCAGTAGCGTCGACGCTACCATCGCCATTGGTGTCCAGATTCTTGACAAAGGTCTCGCCCGGATCGGGCATGCCGCGCTCCTTCATGGCCTCGAGCATCTCCGGCGGGACCTGTGACTTAAAGGCGTTGCTGGCCTCTTCGGCACTGATGCTGCCATTGCTGTCTGCGTCCATTTTGCTGAATTGCTCCTTCTGCGGTGCCTTCGCCTCGTCCAACGTGACCGCGCCGTCGCTGTTGGTGTCGAGCTGTTGCACAAACTTTTCCGCGGGCGAGGCGGCCTGGTCCGCCGGTGCCTCTGTCTGGCCAAGGGCGCTGGTTGTGGCGATGGCGCTGACAAGGGCGACAACGGCGATGGGGGTAGCTTTCTGCATGGGGTGACTCCGTCTGGTGGGTCCAATGAATCAAGTTGGTTTCGGCTTTGGTCCGTCCGCGCGAGCCTTATGTGGCGAGCTCTGGACGGCGGATGCCGAAACGCCGTGGCTGAAGTTGCCGTCGACCCCCGCGCGCGATCGGCTCCGGCGCCGCGCGCGATGGGGCGCCGACAGGGTAGTTGCAGCAGGCGTCCGTGGCAAACATGATCTTTGGGTTGGCGCGCATTCGCGGCGACGGCACTTCTAAGCAGCCTGGCAAGAAAGTATGCTGGCATGATGGAAAACAGCAGCAGGGATCGCGAATTCATTTTCAGCGCTTGATCATCGACCCGGCGATCGCGCTGTCGGTGAGACCGTTGGTCGGCGGAGCGGAGCCAAGCGACTGCCGGACTGCCCTACGGCCTGCCGGGCGGGCCGATGTCTCCCGGCCCTCCTGTCGAAACCCGACTCTTAACGCCAGCTTTTGCAGCCGGCTAACGTCCAAAGCACATTCCAGAAGCCCGATCAGATGTCCGATACAGCACGCACCAATTTCATCCGCCAGATCATCGATGAGGATCAGGCCCGAGGCAAGCACCAGACCATCAGGACCCGTTTCCCGCCGGAGCCTAACGGCTATCTGCACATCGGCCACGCCAAATCCATCTGCCTCAACTTCGGTGTGGCGCGGGACTACGGCGGCACCTGCAATCTGCGTTTCGACGACACCAATCCGCACAAGGAGAACGTGGAGTTTGTCGAGTCCATCAAGTCGGACGTACGCTGGCTGGGGTATGACTGGGATGAGCGGCTGTTTTTTGCCTCCAACTACTTCGAGCGGTTGTACGGATTCGCTGAAGAGTTGATTCAGAAGGGGCTCGCCTATGTCTGCGACCTGAGCGCGGAGGAGACCCGTGCCTACCGCGGCACGCTCACCGAGCCGGGCCGCGACAGCCCCTATCGTGAGCGCTCCGTCGCCGAGAATCTGGATCTGTTCCGGCGCATGCGCGCCGGCGAGTTCCCCAACGGGGCGCGGGCCCTGCGGGCCAAGATCGACATGGCCTCGCCCAACATCAACCTGCGCGATCCGGTGCTGTACCGTATTCGCCACGGCGTGATCCACCACCAGACGGGCAGCGAGTGGTGCCTGTATCCCACCTATGACTACACGCACCCGATCTCCGACGCGCTGGAGGGGATCACTCATTCCCTGTGCACGTTGGAGTTCGAGGACCATCGGCCCCTGTACGACTGGTGCATCGACAACGTCTCGGTGCCGTCGAAGCCGCGTCAGATCGAATTCAGCCGGCTCAACCTGGAATACACCGTCATGAGCAAGCGGCTGCTGACGCAGCTGGTGGAGGAGGGCATCTGCGAGGGTTGGGACGACCCGCGCATGCCCACCGTCGCTGGGCTGCGCCGGCGCGGCTTCACGCCGGGCGCGATTCGCGAGTTCTGCGATCGCATCGGCGTGACCAAGTCCGACAATCTGGTCGAGATGGGCATTCTGGAAAGCGCGATTCGCGACGACTTGGACCACAACGCGCCACGCGCCATGGCCGTGTTGCATCCACTCAAAGTGGTGTTGACCAATCTGCCGGACGGTGCACCGGATCGGGTCATCGCGCAGAACCACCCCAAGGACGAGGCTATGGGCACCCGTGAGGTACCGTTCGGTCGCGAACTCTACATCGACCGTGCCGATTTCGAGCGGGTACCGCCCAAGGGCTTTAAGCGTCTGGTGCCGGGCGGCGAGGTGCGGCTGCGCAATGCCTACGTGATTCGCTGCGACGAAGTCATCGAGGACGCCGCGGGTGAGGTCGTCGAGCTACGCTGCTCGGTGGATGCCGACACCCTCGGTAAGAATCCCGAAGGCCGCAAGGTCAAGGGCGTGATCCACTGGGTCTCGGCGACCCATAGCGTGCGTGCCGAGGTGCGGCTTTACGACCGCCTGTTCACGGTGCCGCAGCCTGGCAGCGGCGGGCGAGACTTCCGCGACGACCTGAACCCCGATTCCCTGCGCACGCTGACCGGCTGCATGGTTGAGCCCAGCCTAGCGTCGGTCGATCCCGGCCATCGGTGTCAGTTCGAGCGAGAGGGGTATTTTGTCGTCGATCCGGACTCCACACCGGAGCGGCTACTGTTCAACCGCACCGTCACCCTGAGGGACACCTGGATAAAGAGCCGGGGAGGCCGCACGTAGTCGTCCCGCGACGACCCGGGAGGATTAAGCGTCTACTGCGCGGAGGCGCTCAAGGTTCGATACGTTTCCGGAATCGAAAGCTAAGATTGCACGGGCACGCCGTGGCCGTAAGGCAACCTCGAGGAGGGCAGCGATGAGCAACGACGACTGGCTGGCACCGCCCGGCGCCGGCATCCCCCTGCTCGAGCGCCAGGCGCTTGGGCTGGGGATTCGCCTCGCGGCGCGGCTGATCAGCAAAGACCGCCTCACCGGGCTGTTCCGCGACGAGGCCCTCCGCGCTATCGACATCGCGCGCCAGGTGCCCGAGGAGGTCGGGCGCCGACGGGTGCTCATCCCGCGGTTCATCGGCATCGAGGACAGCAGCCGAAATTGGTCGGTGTATATGACGCTGGAACACCTGGTCATTGTCAACAGCGCCATCGTTGCGGCGCTGCCACGGCTCTATGCCGGCCGCGACATCAGCACCGAGGTGCGCGTCGAAGACGTAAAGCCAATCGCCGAGGCCGGCCCTGAACAACTCGACGACCTGTCTCGGCTGGTGGATCGCTATACCGATACGGTAGACAAGCTTGGCAACCTAAGGGCTGGTATCTCGCACATCCATCCCTGGTTCGGCTCCCTGTCCGCCGCCCAGTGGCATGCGCTGGCGGCCGTGCACAACAGCGTGCATCGCCGCCAGATCGAGCGCATCGTCAAGGTGCTCTAGTCGGTGGCGGAGCCTTGCGTACAATCCGCCGCCGATCACAAGGATCTGGTGGCGCCGGGCCAGCGCGAGATCGAGCTACTGCGGGGTCCGGACGACCTGCTGGCGGATTTCGATCGTGCCGTGACCGTATTCAACGAATTCGTCCACGGCTATCGCGCCTTGTACGAACTCGGCCAAACCGTGACCGTCTTCGGCTCCGCGCGTTTCAGCGAATCCCACCGTTATTACCAATTGGCTCGCGAGATCGGCCGCGGACTCGCCCGCGCCGGCTTTTCCGTCATGACCGGCGGCGGGCCGGGCGTCATGGAGGCCGCGAACCGCGGCGCTCAGGAAGGCGGTGGGCTCAGCGTCGGTTGCAATATCCATCTGCCGACCGAACAGCTGGCTAACCCCTATCTCGATCGTACCTTGACCTTCGACTACTTTTTCGTGCGTAAGGTCATGTTGGTCAAGTATTCCAGCGGATTCGTTTTCATGCCCGGCGGCCTCGGCACCATGGACGAGCTGTTCGAGACCCTCACGCTGATCCAGACCGGCAAGCTGCAGGCCTTCCCCTGCATCGCTGTCGACAAGGCATTCTGGCAGCCGCTGGTGGACTTCGTGCTCGAACGCCTGTTCGCCGAGGGCACCCTGTGTGCAGACGAGGTCGCGATCGAGTTGTTCGACAGCGCCGCCGAGGTCGTCGCGTATCTTTCGGAGCATTGTGCCGGCAGAATCGATCCAGCGCCTTGATGCCCGCAAGGAATCCGTCGTGCGCCCGGCATAGGTACGGCTTCAGCCGAACGTAAGACGTTGACAGTGGGCAAAAATTCGCCCCTACACACGGAGCAACTGCCGGGTGTAGTTTGATGCGCGTGCGGTGGCGATCTAGTCCTGCAATCGTTTAACGAAGACCTGCGAATTGCGCCGGTAATTGTAGAACTCTTGCTTGGCCAGCGGCAGGTCCGCGAGCTGCGCGGGCCTAAAACCACGCTCGCGGAACCAGTGGGCGGTCTGCGTGGTGAGGACGAAGATGTTTGTTAGTCCTCGTTCCCGCGCCAGCGCTTCCATGCGCGCGAGTAGGCGGTCGCCGCGGCCGCGGTCGCGATAGTCCGGATGCACGGCGACGCAGGCGAGTTCCCCCATGCGTTCATCCGGGAAGCAATAAAGGGCTGCGCAGGAAATGACGGTGCCGTCGCGTTCGGTGACCTGGAAGCGATCGAGGCTCGTTTCCAGGTACTCGCGCGGGCGCGGTACCAGCGTGCCGGCCTGTTCCATCGGTCGCAGCAGCTCGCGAATGCCGGCGATATCGTCGATGCGGGCCGGTCGCAGTTCCTCGAATG
The DNA here is from genome assembly GCA_963698775.1 of uncultured Gammaproteobacteria bacterium. Taxonomy (GTDB): domain Bacteria; phylum Pseudomonadota; class Gammaproteobacteria; order Chromatiales; family Chromatiaceae; genus Thiohalocapsa. The sequence continues at coordinate 24,523 of CAVOSE010000035.1, read as the reverse complement.
GACGGTCGGAGATCAGGGTGCCGACGCCGTCGCGGGTGAAGAGTTCCCGCAGCAGGGCACCGTCGGCGTGGCGGCTGATCAGGTGGACGCGTCTGATCCCGCTGCGGCAGGCGTCGGCACCGGCGCGCAGGGCTTGAGCCAGCTCTTCGGGGGGCTTGGGATCGGTCTTGAGCAGGGTATCGACATCGGCCGCCAGAAGGTTGGAAATCAGGCGCCCGTCGGTGTCGCTGACGCCTTGGTCTTCGATCAGGAAAATGAGCTTGTCGGCGTTCAGCGCGATGGCGGCGGCACGGGCGATATCGGCGGCGCTGAGGTTGAACACCTCGCCGGTGGGTGAATAGCCGATGGGCGGCATAAGCGCCACCGCGCCGTCGTCGAGACGTTGGCCGAGCGATGCCTTGTCGATGCGCCGCACGGCGCCGGTGTGCTGATAGTCGACGCCGTCGAGCACGCCGAGGGGGCGGGCGGTGACGAAGTTGCCGGAAGCCACCGGGATGCGCACCCCGGCCATGGGTGAGTTGGCGAGGCCCATGGACAGCAGCGCCTCGAGCTCGACCCGGGCGCTACCGGCGGCGTCCTTGACGCAGCCGAGCGCGGCGGCATCGGTGATGCGCAGGCCGTTGACATAGCGCATTTCTGCCCCACGCTCGGCGAGGCGCTGCTCGATCTGCGGGCGTGCGCCGTGCACCAGCACCAAGCGAATGCCGAGCCCGTGCAGCAATGCGATATCGTGTACAAGCTCGGGAAGGTGCGCGTCGGCCAGCGCCTCGCCGCCGAAGGCGATGACGAAGGTGCGCCCGCGATGGGCGTGCACATAAGGCGTGCATTGGCGGAACCAATCAACGAAAGTATCCGACGCCCGCGTTTGGATGGTCGGGTCGGTCAGTGTCGCGGGCACGACTGGCGGATTATCCTGCATCTCTCGGAATTGCTCCCGCGGTTCAGTCCAGGCCGAGTTTGCTGAGTCGGTAGCGCAGCGAGCGCGGGGTCATGCCAAGCAGCTTGGCAGCGGCGGTGCGATTCCAATGGGTTGCGTCGAGCGCCTTGCGGATGGCCTGTTTCTCGATCTCGCCGAGTTGGTCTTCGAGTGGCACATCGGGTAGTGGCTTGTTTGGCGAGGACGTGCTTGGGGGAGGCTTGTCCGCCAGCGCTATGTCGGCGTGGGCGACGGCTGCAGCGGGCAGTTCGGCGTCGCCCGCGGTCCCTGGTTTGACATCCGGCTGGGGTAGCAGGCGCAAGTCGAACCGGTGCAGCAGGTCGGCATCAGAGAGTGCGGTGGCGCGCTCGAGGATATTCTCCAGTTCCCGCACGTTACCAGCGAAGGCATAGCTCAACAGGGCCTCGCGGGCATCGGTCGCGAGGTGCTTCGGTGTTGTGCCACTGGCGACGCCGATGCGATTGAGGATATGCGTGGCGAGCACATCGATGTCCTCGGGCCGCTCGCGCAGCGGTGGGATGTTCAGTTCGATGACGTTGATCCGGTAGAATAGATCCTGACGAAACGCGCCGGACTCGACCGCCGCGGTCAGGTCGCGATGACTGGCGCTGATGATGCGCGTGTCGACCGGGACTTCCTTTTCAGCGCCCACTGGGCGAACGCTCTTTTGCTGGATGGCGCGCAACAGCTTGACCTGCATCGTCAGGGGCAGATCCACGATCTCGTCGAGAAATAGGGTGCCACCGTTCGCGGCCTGGAACAGCCCTTGTTTGTCACTGACGGCACCCGTGAAGCTGCCCTTGCGATGACCGAACAGTTCACTTTCCACGAGTTCGGTCGGTATCGCACCGCAATTGACGGGAACGAACGCATACTCGGCGCGCGGACCCTGCTCGTGAATCAGGCGTGCTGCCAATTCCTTGCCGGTGCCGCTCTCGCCGCTAATGAACACCGGCGCCTGATTGCGGGCAAGCTTGGCGATCAGTGTTCGGATCTCCCGCATTTGCCGGGATGTGCCCAGCAGCTCACCGGTGCCGCCGTCGGGGTTGTCTTCAGAATGGTCCGTGGGTTCGCGCAGTCGCAGCGCGGCGGTGATCAGCGCCCGCAACACCTGCAGGTCGAGCGGCTTGGGGACGAAATCGAACGCCCCCGCCTTCATTGCCGCGATGGCGGATTCCATGCTGCCGTAGGCGGTGATCATCGCGACTGGCATGTTCGGGAAGCGTGCAGCAATGGTTCGGACTAGATCGGTGCCGTCGCCGTCGGGCAGGCGCATATCGCTCAGGCATAGGTCGAAACGCTCCTCCTCCAGCAGGCGCATGGCCTCGGCCAGGCTGCCGGCGGCACGCGTGCCGATACCCATGCGCGTGCAGGTGATGGCGACGAGTTCGAGGATGTCGGCCTCGTCGTCGACGATCAGTGCCTTTGCGTCACTCATTGCCCAAGCATATCTCCTTAGCGACCGAACGTGAGGCGGAAGCATGCTCCTGTTGTTTCGCTGCCAATATACTCCAAGCGAATCGCGTTCGCTTCGGCCAACTCCCGCGCGGCGTAGAGTCCAAGCCCGCTGCCGCTGTTGGACGTGGTGAAGAAGGGCTCAAAAATGTCCGCAATGTTCGCCTTGGCGATACCTGGTCCGGTATCCGATAGGGTCACGACAACGGCGTCGGGCACGGTCTCGCGCACCGCCCTCAAGGTCACCGTCGGCGACTCGCCATCGCGAACGCCGTGCTTGGCCGCATTGTCGCAGAGATTTCGCAGAATCTGGGCCAGATGGCGAGGGTCGACATGTACCATGAGCGGGTCATCGCCGATCTCCAGTAACAGGCGGTCTTGTGGATGTGCGTGGGTGTCCCGGTGTTCGTCGCAGAAGGTCGTCAACCAGGGCCCGAGATCGAGCGTCTGTCTGTCGGCATTCCCGCGGCGTGACAGTTCCAGCACGCTGGTTACAGTCTCGTCGATGCGCAGCGCGTTGCGCTGCAGGATGCCGAGTAGGTGCCGATCGTCGTCACTGAGCTTGTCCGATTCCGCAAGCAGTTGCGCGGCATGGGTGACCGACGACAGGGGATTGCGAATATTGTGGGCGATGCTGGCGGTCAGCCGCCCGAGGGAGGCGAGTTTTATCTCCTGCGCTTGGCGCAACAGGTCGCGGTGGTCCCGGAGGTAGATCAATGCACCGCTCGCGCGGTCTTCGCCCAGCAGGTGAAGGGTCGGCCGGACCTCCTCATCGCCGATGCGGATCAGGCCGCCTTCGTGATGCTCGCCCCGCAGCTCGCGCACGAACCAGTCGCGCAGTCGCGGTACGAGCCGAAAAAACGGTTCGCCTCCATGTGCGTTCAGCGTTCCTAGCAGATGTCTCGCGGCGTTGTTCATCAGGAGCAGATTACGGTCTCCGTCGACGACGACGACACCGGTGGACATGCTCTGAATGACATACTCATTGATCTTGGACAAATCGGCGATGTTGAGTTTGCGCCTTGCCGCGAGGCGCTCGGTTTCTCGCAACCGCGACGTGAATACGTGTACAAGCAGCGCGACGGCGAAATAGGTAAGCCCGAGCAGGCCTGCCTCGGTGTAAGTCCCGGTGGGCGAGCCGATGTTGAATTCGGCGTAGACCTGTTGCGCGATGACCGCCAGGGTCGCCAGGGAGGCGAACAGCAGCGATAGCCGCCCTTCCATGAGGATGGCGCCCGCGATGACGGCGATGGCGGGCAGGAGTCCAAGACCGGTGCCGACACCGCCGCTGATGTGCATCAGCAGCGTGTAGGTGATGATGTCGGGAATGACGGCCAGCATGATCTGCTGCTCGCGCGTCGGCCAGCGCAGTGGGATCAGCAGCCCGCTCAGCAAGATCAGCGCGGCCTGCGCTGCCAGCACCAGCCGCGCCGTTGCGGGGTCGCCGGACGTCTCGAGCCAAGGTGTTTCCGTGGGATAGGAAAAGACGATGGCCAGCAGCGCCGCTAGGAGCAGCCGATACAGGAACAGCCAGGTCAGCACGTTGCGGCGGGGAAAGGGGTCGCCGTCGCGATAGGCATTGCTTCTTGCGTGGGAGCTTGGCATGCTCATGATGGTTACAGCAGGTTGGCTAAAGGTTTGTACGCTCTGAGGGTGAATTCGAACCTCGCTGGATGGATCGCCGGATCAGTGTCGGACGGATCAGCCATCTAGTAGGATAACGCGCTGGCGGATCGGACGAGTCGCCTGCGACGAACGAGCCTAAGCCGCGACGGCTTGTGCGTCACCGGTTCGGTGTGGCCAACACCATGATCGCTGACGCCGCAACGAGACGCGCAATGATCGGTCGAGCTGACGCGGGCGGGTCAGCGCCAGACACGAGACCGGCTTACGGGCATTTGCTGGCGAATAGCGATGAATCTTCACGAATATCAAGCCAAACGACTCTTTCAGCAGCACGGCATTCCGGTTCCGCGAGGGCAGGTGGCCCGCAGCGCCTCCGAGGCGGGCGAGGCCGCGCGCGCGCTCGGCGGAGAGCGTTGGGTGGTCAAGGCGCAGGTGCATGCGGGCGGTCGCGGCAAGGCCGGCGGCGTGGTGCTGGTCGACAGCATCGCGGGTGTTGAAGCGGAGTCAGAACGACTCCTCGGTAGCCGCTTGCGCACCCACCAGAGCGGCGCCGAAGGCCTGCCCGTGACCTCGGTGCTGATTGAAGAGCCCACCGCGATTGGGCGCGAGCTCTACCTGAGCCTGCTGGTGGACCGGGCCGCACGGCGTGTCGCCTTCATGGCCTCCGCGGCCGGTGGCATGGACATTGAGGCGGTGGCCGCTCAAACCCCGGAAAAACTGCTATTCACCCATGTCGCCCCAGGCGCCGGGTTGATGCCCTGGCAGTGCCGGCGCCTGGGTTTCGGTCTCGGTCTCGACAAGCCCCAACGCGCGGCTCTGCGAAACATGATGGAGGGGCTATACCGCTTGTTCGAGTCCAGCGATGCTAGCCTGGTGGAGATCAACCCATTGGTGGTGACCGCCACCGGCGACCTCATCGCGCTCGACGCCAAGGTCAACCTCGACGGCAACGCACTGTATCGGCAACCAGCCTTGGCGGCGCTGCGTGATCCGAGCCAGGAGGACGAACGAGAGCTGGCCGCCGCCGCGCATGAACTCAGCTACATCAGTCTGGACGGTAACATCGGCTGCATGGTCAACGGTGCCGGGCTGGCCATGGCCACCATGGACCTGGTACAGCTGCACGGCGGCACGCCCGCCAATTTCCTCGACGTCGGCGGTGGTACGACCGCCGAGCGTGTGGCCGAGGCGTTCAAGCTGATTCTGTCGGACGACAAGGTCCAGGCCGTATTGGTCAACATCTTTGGCGGTATCGTGCGTTGCGATCTGATCGCCGAGGGCATCATCCGAGCCGTGCGCGAGGTGGAGATTCAGGTGCCGCTGGTGGTCCGGCTCGAAGGCACCAATGCGGTCCGAGGGTTGGAGCTGTTGGCGCAAAGCGGTCTGGCGTTGCAGACGGCTGCCAGTCTCGCCGAGGCGGCGGACAAGGTCGTCGCAGCGGCGGCCGGCAGGGACTGAACTGACCTCATCTCCGCCGCCTTCGTCTCCATCGCGCAAATTCACGGACTTCAGGGCACCGAACGCAAGGTACTGGCACATGGGCGTATTGATCGACAAAGACACGCGGGTGATCTGCCAAGGGTTCACCGGCAAGCAGGGCACCTTCCACAGCGAGCAGGCCATCGCCTACGGTACCAAGATGGTCGGTGGCGTGACGCCAGGTAAAGGCGGAGAGAAGCACCTCGGCCTGCCGGTGTTCGACACAGTGCACGACGCCGTTCGGGAGACCGGAGCCAACGCCAGCATGATTTACGTACCGGCGGCCTTTGCCGCGGACGCTATCCTGGAGGCGGCGGACGCCGGCATTGGTGTGGTGGTGTGCATCACCGAGGGTCTTCCCGTGTTGGATATGCTGCGGGTCAAATCCGCGCTCTCCGGCACCAAGACTGTATTGGTGGGCCCGAACTGCCCCGGCGTGATCACGCCGGGCGCATGCAAGATCGGCATCATGCCCGGCGCTATCCACCGGCCCGGTCGTATCGGCATCGTCTCGCGTTCCGGCACGCTCACCTACGAGGCGGTGTTTCAGACCACCAACGCTGGGCTGGGCCAGAGCACCTGCATCGGTATTGGCGGTGACCCGATTCACGGGCTCGACTTCGTCGCCTGTCTGAAACTGTTCGAGCAGGACCCGCAGACCGACGCAGTGTTGATGGTCGGTGAGATCGGCGGCAGCGCCGAGGAGTCCGCCGCGTCCTATATCCGCGAGCATGTCTCCAAACCGGTGGTAGCCTACATCGCTGGCGTTACCGCACCGCCGGGCAAGCGCATGGGGCACGCCGGGGCGATCGTCACCGGTGGTGCGGGCACCGCCGAGGGTAAATTCCGCGCACTCGAAGAGGCCGGAGTTGCGACGGTGCGATCGCCGGCCGAGATGGGCCGCCGCGTCACCGCGCTGCTCGCCGCCGCCTGAATCACGGTCCCGCCGAACGCCAAGGCCAAGCCGCAAGTGGGGCAAGCTGCCCTTCCGGCGAAACTCGCCCCGTCGCGGGATGGTCAATGCCGGGACGGCCTTTTATACTCCCCAATCGGTCCGCCGCCCTCAGACAATTTTGGAGATCCCCATGAAGAAGGTCGAAGCCATCATCAAACCGTTCAAGCTGGACGACGTCCGCGAGGCGCTATCACAGGCCGGAATTACCGGCATGACTGCCATCGAGGTCAAGGGGTTTGGCCGGCAGAAGGGGCATACCGAACTCTATCGCGGCGCTGAATACGTGGTCGATTTCCTGCCCAAGGTCAAGATTGAGCTTGTCATCGCCGACGATCAACTCGATGCCTGCGTCGAAGCCGTGACCAAGGCGGCGCGCACGGGCAAGATTGGCGACGGCAAGATTTTCGTTAGCGGCGTCGAGCGAGTCATCCGCATCCGAACCGGGGAAGAGGGCGAAGCGGCGGTCTAGGTCTTGCTCGGTCGGCCAGACTTCAGTCCGGTTTGTGCGCCGACATCGGACGCGATTCCTCGGGAATCGTCAAGCCGATCAGTTCTCGTCGAGGCTCAGGTAGTCCCAGAGCTTGCGACCAAGGCTGATCTCGTTCGGTGCCGGCTCGTCGTCGATGAAGCGGCCGGCTTTGCGGTTTAGATCAAGCACACGGCGAGCATCGCCGGCCAGTTTGTCCTCGCCCAGCCGTTCGTAGGCATCGATTAGAATCTCCAGCGCGTCCTCCACCGCGGACGTGCGTTGAAAGCGTTCGATCACATATTGCGCTCTGTTGGCCGCGGCGATGTATGCGCCGCGTTTCATATAGTAGCGGGCAACATTGACCTCGTTGCGGGCGAGGTTATTGCGCAGGTACAGCATGCGCTGACGCGCGTCGGCGGTGTATTTGCTGTCCGGAAAACGTTCCACCAGAACGGCGAAGTCCTGGAACGCATCCAGCGCTGCGCCCGGGTCGCGTTGTGATGCGTCGGTCGGCACGAATCGGTCGATGAATCCTACGCTGCGGTTGTAGTTGACGATGCCCTTCATGTAGTAGGCGTAGTCGACATACGGATTTTGGGGGTAAAGCTTGATGAAGCGGTCTGCCGCGGCGATGGCCTCCTCGGGTTGGTTCGCGCGGTAGTGGGCGTAGGCGACGTCGAGCTGCCCTTGCATGGCGTAACGGCCGAAGGGATAGCGGGTTTCGAGCTTTTGGTAAAGTTCGATGGCGCGCTCGTAGTTAGCGCTGTCCAGCTCGCCGGCGGCCTTGTTGTAAAGTTCGCTCGCGCTCCAGCCCTCGGTCTCATCGTAATCCTTGCCGATGATGCCGCAGCCGGTCAGGCCGATGGTGATAATGAAGACGATAAACGCTGCGCGCATGACTGAACAAGCTCACTGACCGACGAAATCGGTTACTCTCAAACCAGCAAGACAGTATAGCGGAACTCTGTGCCCAACACCGAATCCAGCAACCGGATCAACGCCTCGGCTAGCCACGGGGCACCTGGCCGAACCGATGGCGATCTAGTCCCGACCCAGGATCGCGCGAGTTCCCAAAGTCGGCCAACCGGCCTCAGTGCATCCGTCGGCGCTACCGCCGGGCCTGATGCAAATCGCGGCGCCGCGGAGGAATTTCAGGTCGAGGTCGATCTAGTTCTGGGTCCCCGCGAGTCCGGGTCTAGGCTGGATCAAGCCCTCGCCGCGCGGTTGCCGGAGTTCTCCCGCGGTTGCATCCGTGGCTGGATCGAGGCCGGCATGGTGCGGGTTGACGGCGCGACGCGGCGGGCTCGCGACCGCATGCAGGGTGGTGAACGGATTGCGGTGCGGGCCGCGATCGAGCCGGTCGGGCGCTGCGAACCGGAGCCTGTGCCTTTGCGGGTCTTGTTCGAAGACGAACACCTGCTGGTCATCGACAAACCGGCAGGGCTCGTGGTGCATCCCGCCGCGGGCAACTGGCATGGCACGCTGCAGAACGGGCTGCTCTACCGTGATCCGACACTGGACCGGTTGCCGCGGAGCGGCATCGTGCATCGTCTGGACAAGGACACCAGCGGCCTGCTGGTCGTCGCACGCACACCGCTGGCGCACAAATCACTGACCGAACAATTGCAGGCGCGCACGGTCAGCCGGGAATACCGCGCCGTGGTCGTGGGTGAACTGTGTGGGAGCGGGCGGGTGGATGCGCCGATCGGGCGTCATCCGACGCGACGCACGTCGATGGCCGTGGTACCGACCGGGCGTCCGTCCGTGACCGACTACCAGGTGCTGGCCAATTACCCGGGCCATAGCCTGCTCGCCGTGCAGCTGCACACCGGGCGAACGCATCAGATTCGTGTCCATATGGCACACATCCAGCACCCACTCGTTGGCGATCCAGTCTACGGAGGCCGCCACAAGGGAGCACAGCCGGCGTCACGGGCGTTGTCCGACATCGCGTTGCAGGCATTGCGGTGCTTTCCGCGGCAAGCCCTGCATGCGATTCGGCTCAGCTTGATCCATCCGGAACAGGGGAGGGCGATGTCGTGGGAACTGCCCATGGCGGATGATCTGACCTACCTGATCGCGGCGTTGGAGGCGGGGCGTGGCGATTGAGTTCATTCGACCGGACTGGCATGTGCCCGATAATGTACGCGCGGTATCGAGCGCGCGTGCGGGTGGTCTCAGTGCGGGGGCGTTTTCCAGTCTGAATCTTGGCGATCACGTCGGCGACGAACCCGCGCGCGTGGCGGCGAACCGCGCCTTACTGCGCGAGCAGCTGCAATTGCCGGCGGAGCCCACTTGGCTGGTGCAGGTGCATGGCTGTGACGTGGCCGCTGCCCGCAGCGATGATGGCCTGGCGCCTCTGCGGGCCGATGCCGCGGTCGCCTCGCGTCCGGGGCTGGTCTGCGCGGTGATGACCGCTGACTGTCTGCCGGCGCTCTTCTGCGACGAGCAGGGCCTCGTTGTCGCTGCGGCTCATGCCGGTTGGCGCGGATTGCTGAACGGCGTGCTCGAGGCGACGGCTAGCCGCATGGGATGCCCGCCGGAGCGCATCATCGCGTGGCTTGGCCCCGCGATTGGACCGGCTGCCTTTGCGGTCGGTGGCGAGGTGCGGGATGCCTTCTGTTACCACTCGGGGGAGGCCGAGGAGGCGTTTGTGCTGGGTGAAGACGAACGCTGGCGGGCGGACCTGTATACGCTGGCACGGCAACGGCTTGCGGCAGCCGGCGTCGGGCGCGTCAGCGGCGGCGATTGCTGCACCTTCTCCGACCGCGAACGTTTCTTCTCCTACCGCCGCGACGGGCGGACCGGGCGCATGGCCTCGCTGATCTGGCTGGACTAGTCTGGACTTAAGCCAGGCCCCAATTGGGCGCCGGACAGGGCCTGGTTGCGTAAGCCAGTGCATGTCGTCAGTGCCGGTAACTCGTTGAAAAGATTTAATCGCGACGCAACCTTGTAGCCTGAAACGGGGAAGCCGGCGCACGGGAGAGTATGCGCGGATTTCGAGTCGCACGACGGCCATAGGTCATCGCTAGGCGGGCCGGGCGAGGCGGCCAAACCGGCGCCGGAGGTCATTACCACGCGCTTGTGCAAGACAGAAGCGTCTCGACCGTGCACAATCCCGCCAAATAAACGCTTTCTCGGTGGCTGCGGGACTGGTCCACCACCGAGGAACTGAACGTGGCGCTCAGCTGCCCGGTGTCATCGAATTATGTGCCACAGCGGTTGTCCGTATTAGGAGTCGCCGTGAACCAGTGCGAGCCCATTACCGTTACCGGCCAGTCTGGGCCGAATGCATCGAGAGCTATCGAACTATGACGCGTATCGCCCTAAGATCGGCCGCCGTGGCCATGCTGTCCGCCATCATCCTTTTCGCGACCGCGCTAGCCGCGCGGGCTGAAATGCGTGCCGTCGGTCTGTCCGATCTGTTCCCAACCGATCGCCAGACGCGCACCACGTTGGTTATCAATAAGGTGTTGGAGCGTTTCCACTACCGCAACTTCAGGCTCGACGACACCTTCGCCCAGGACAGCATTCTCAACTACTTTGAAGATCTTGACCCGAACAAATCCTTCTTTCTGGCGCGCGACGTGCAGCGATTTACGCGCGGGGCCGACCGTCTCGACGACGATCTCGGCAAGGGCAAACTCGACACGGCCTTTGATATCTTTCGGGTCTACCGCATGCGCGTCGACAGCCGCATCGAATACGCGCTCGCGTTGCTCGAGCGTCCGTTCGACTTCAACAAGTCGGAGAGCTACCAGTTCGATCGCGAGGATGCGGACTGGCCCAAGAGCGATAGCGAGGTCGAAGAGATTTGGCGCAAGCGCGTCAAGTACGACTACCTCACATTGAAACTGGCCGACAAGACCGATGCCGAGATCCGCGAGCAGTTGCGCAAACGCTACGAAGGCATTACCCGGCGCATCCATCAGTTCACCGCCGACGACGTCTACCAGGCCTTCGTGAACGCCTACACGCGCACGCTGGAGCCGCACACCAGCTACATGTCCCCCAGCACGTCCGAGAACTTCGACATCAGCATGCGGCTGAAGCTAGAGGGCATCGGCGCCGTGCTGAGCGCGGACAACGAATACACCACGATTCAGCGCACTATCCCCGGTGGGCCGGCGCGGCAGTCAGGCCAGATTCAAGCCGGCGACCAGATTTTCGGCGTCGCCCAAGGGCTCGATGGTGAGATGGAAGACGTCGTCGGCTGGCGCCTACAAGACGTCGTGGACAAAATCCGCGGCCCCAAGGGCTCCGTCGTTCGGCTGCTGATCATGCCAAAGTCAGACAGCACCGGTGGGCGAACCCGCGAGGTCAAGCTGGTGCGCAATGAGATCCAACTCGAGGATCAGGCCGCCAAGTCCTATATCATTGAAGGTCCGGAGAACGCCCCGTCGACCCGCATCGGTGTGATCGAGGTGCCCGCCTTCTATCGCGACTTTCGCGCCGAGTCAGAGGGAAACCGCAATTTCACCAGTACCACCCGCGATGTGCGCAAGCTGATCCTGGATTTAACACGGGATGGCGTCGACGGACTCGTTATCGATCTGCGCGGTAACGGTGGCGGTTCGTTGACCGAGGCCACGTCGTTGACTGGTCTGTTCATTGACAAGGGGCCGGTCGTGCAAGTCAAGGATGCCGTGGGCAAAGTCGAGATCGAGGTGGACCCAGATCCTGGGGTCGCCTACACGGGTCCGCTGGCCGTGCTCGTGGACCGCAACAGCGCGTCTGCCTCTGAAATCTTCGCTGGCGCGATCCAAGACTACGGTCGCGGCATCATCATCGGTGAGCCCACCTTTGGCAAAGGGACCGTGCAGACCCTGATCGATCTCGACCGCTATGTGCCCGGCGAGAACGCGGATCTTGGCAGGCTGCGCCTGACCATGGCGGAGTTCTTTCGCGTCAGCGGCGGCAGCACCCAATTGCGCGGCGTTGAGCCGGATATTCGTTTCGAGTTTGGGCTCGACCTGAATGATCATGGCGAACGTTCGTTGGAGAACGCATTGCCCTGGGATCGTATCCGACCGGCGTCTTACGCTCGCTACAAGAGCAGCGATATGAACTGGCTTCGGCAACAGTCCGCGACCCGAATCGCCGCCGACGATGGCTTCCGTATGCTCGCATCCCGCGGACAATTGCTGCGTGAAATCAACGACCAGGAAGTGGTCTCGTTGCAGGAAAGCGAGCGTCGCATCGAATCGGATCGTCGTGACAAGATCATCAAGCAGGAAAGAGACCGCTTCCTCATCAAGCGCGGTATCACGCCGGTGGACGAGGATGCGGATGACGTCGATGAAGATGCCCTTGAGGCTCAGCAAGAAGTCATCAATCGCATCCAAGTGGAGGAGGCCGCGCGAGTGCTGGCCGATGTCATCAGCGCAGCCGACGGCAGTGATCGGCCCCGTGCAGCAATGCGCGATTAGGCGGTTTCCGGAGAATTTCTACCGGATTGCGCCGAATATTCGTTCGTTTCGCGGCAACCCCTTGGTCGCGGTGCTGTGGCTCGTTGATGACAGCGGTCCGTTGTCATCGTGGCATGAGTGGGCTCGTCGGGCTTCGCTGTGGTAGGCGTTGCTTGCCGTTCTCTCCCAGCCCTGCTCTCCACTAAAACGCAGCACTCTGTCTCTGTCTATGAAAGCATCGCGCGCCTCCCTGTCAGTTCCAACAAGATATCTCGACCTTTTCTCCGATGCGACAGCGCGGGCATTGCTGGCCAAGAACCTGTTGGGATTGGAGAAAGAGACGCTGCGCGTAACGCAGACCGGCTCGGTCGCGCTGACAACACACCCCGCCGCACTCGGATCGTCGCTCACCCATCCGTGTATTACAACGGATTTCTCGGAGGCATTGGTCGAACTGGTGACGCCGGCCCTGTCGACGCCAGGGCAAGTGCTGGACCTGCTGCGTGATCTGCACCTGTTCGTGTATCGGCACATCGACGCCGAACGCCTGTGGGCGACCAGCATGCCCTGCGTCCTGGCTGGCGGCGCAGACATTCCGTTAGCACGCTACGGCAGCTCGAATGCGGCGATGATGAAGACCGTTTACCGGCGCGGGCTCGGCAACCGCTATGGTCGTGTCATGCAGATCATCTCTGGCGTTCACTTCAACTTTTCGGTCGCCGAAGACCTCTGGCCGATACTGCAGCAAGCTGCCGGCGGCCTCATCTCCGCTGCGGAGTTTCGGTCGTCGGCATACATGGGAATGGTGCGTAACCTACAGCGGCTAGGGTGGCTCATACCCTATTTGTTCGGTGCCTCACCCGCGGTCTGTAAGAGCTTTGTGCAGGACGCGACGACCGACCTGAAGTCTTTCGACGACAAGACTCTCTTCTACCCCTATGCCACATCGCTTCGGATGGGCGACATCGGTTACCAGAACAGACAGGAAGAAGGCACGGGCATGAAGGCCTGTTACGACAACCTCGATGCCTACATCCGCAGCCTCACCTGGGCCATCGAGACGCCCTGTCCGCAGTACGAAAAGATTGGCGTCAAGGTCAACGACCGCTGGGAGCAACTCAACGATCACGTTCTGCAGATCGAGAACGAGTATTACAGTAGCGTGCGCCCCAAACAGATCACAGACTGGATGGAACGGCCGACGCTGGCCTTGCGGCGGCGCGGCGTCCGCTACGTCGAATTGCGTTCCCTAGACGTCAACGCCTTCCACCCGCTGGGCATCGATGAGCCGCAAATGCGGTTCCTGACCTGCTTCATGCTCTACGCCTTGCTACTTGAGAGTCCTCGGATCGATGCTCGAGAGCGCCGCGCCATTGATGCCAATCAGGTGTTGGCCGCCCATCGCGGACGCGAGCCGGGCCTGATGCTGGAATGCCGCGACGGGCGTTTGCCCTTGAAGGAATGGGCCGTCGATGTCCTCGCAGCAATGGGCCCCGTGGCTGAACTGCTCGACGAGGGTGCTGACGGTCCCCACTGCCAGGCGCTACGCGGGCAGCTCGAGAAAGTGGCCGATCCAGAGGCGACCCCTTCGGCGCGCATGCTTGCCGAGATGCGCGAAAGGGGCGAAGGCTTTGCCCAGTTGGCACGGCGCCTCACCGAGCAGCATCGGGATTATTTCCGCGGTCTGGAAGTCGATCCGGAACGCGAGACTTGGCTACAGCAATTGGCCGATAGGTCACGCGAGCGCCAACAGGCCATCGAGGCCGCCGACGACTTGGACTTCGACGAGTTCCTGCGCCGTTACTTCGCGCAGAGCGAGGCCCGGCCCGTGGAATTGGTTGCGCCGGTCGAAGACTAACGACGCGCTTGTTCCAGCGGCGCGCGTGTCAGCCGCGACCGCCGCGTGACACCCTGCGGATGAAACCATCCAGCGCGCGGGTCGACAGCACACGCCGCAGTGTGCCAATCAGATAGGTCGGAAAGGTCACATAATAGCGTGCCCGCGGTCGCGGGTTCTCGAGGGCGTGGACGACTTTTTTTAGCACTGCGCGCGGTGGTAACGTGAAGGGCTGCGCCGGGCCTTCCTTGGTGAGTCGCTCCTCCATGAGGCGATAGGTGTCCTTGAAGACGCTGGCATCGGCGTCGATGCCTTGCTGATAGGCCACAAAGGCATTGTCGCGGAAGCGGCTCAGGATTGGGCCGGGCTCGATCAGCGACACCTGAATGCCGCTTCCGGCTAATTCTTGGCGCAACGTGTCGGTAAGCCCCTCGAGGGCAAATTTCGACGCGACGTAGGCTCCCCGAAAGGGCATCGCCACTAGTCCGAGCACTGAACTGTTTTGCACGATGCGGCCGTGGCCTTGCTCACGCATGATCGGAATCACGCGCCGGGTCAGGTCATGCCAGCCGAACAGGTTGGTCTCGAACTGCGCGCGCAGCACCGCGCGGGTCAGGTCTTCGACGGCACCGGGCTGACCGTAGGCGCCGTTGTTGAACAGCGCGTCCAGTCGGCCGCCGGTCAAAGCCAGCGCTTGCGTCAAGCCCTCGGCGATACTGCTGGAGTCATCCAGATCCAGTAGCACGGTGCTCAGTCCCTGTTCCACCAGCCGCTGTACGTCGCTCGGCTTGCGCGCGGAGGCAATGACCCGCCATCCGCGCTCGGCCAATCCGAGCGCACAGGCGAGGCCGATACCGCTGGAACAGCCGGTGACTAAGATGCTGCGCGTCGGTGCTGGCATGGCGCTCGGGGTACTCGGTGCTGTGCTGTCTGCGGCCGGGACCTATCCGGACCCCGTCGGGTTCGTTGTCGGAAGCCCCAACGTCACCGGCCACCACGCTACGGATGGCCAGGCGGACTGTCAATGCCGCCCGCCGATGGCCGCTGCGTCTACCCTGAATATCCGCTGTACCCCCGCAGTCTTTCAAGGCGCTTTGAAACCTGCCCCTGTCACCCTATGATTGCGGGGTTAAGCTTCCACTCCCCCTCGCGAGGAAATCTCGATGCCGATTTATGCCTACCGCTGCGAAGACTGCGGCCACGAACTCGACGCACTGCAGAAGATCAGTGATGCACCCTTGACGGAGTGCCCTGAATGCGGCGCGTCGGCGCTGAAGAAGCAGATCACCGCCGCCGCCTTTCGCCTAAAGGGTGCCGGTTGGTACGAGACCGATTTCAAGAAGGACGGCAAGAAGAATCTGCACGAAACCCGCGAGCAGCCGGCGGCCAAGGCCGGCGATGGCAAGGCCGAAAAGACGGACAAGGCGGATAGCCCCGCCAAGAAAGAGCCTGGTACTCAGGTCGAGGCTGCTCCGAAGTCGGAGCCGAAGCCCAAGCCGAAGCCCAAAGAAACCACCTAAGGCAGGCGGACTGGACTGCGCAACAAAGCACCTTGCGGGTTGCGTTACCACTGCCTCCGAGGTAGCCTGAGAGGCTTTTTTCGGGCACGATCATCTTTCGTTCCTGCTCCCCATCCAAGGAACCGAACGGCATGCGCAGTCACTATTGCGGCGACCTCGACAGCAGCTTCATCGATCAGCAAGTCCGCCTGTGCGGCTGGGTCCATCGTCGGCGCGATCACGGCGGCGTCATCTTCGTCGACCTGCGCGACCGTTCCGGTCTGGTACAGGTAGTCTTCGATCCGGACCAGCCGGAGATGTTCCAGCTCGCCGAGCAGCTGCGCAGCGAGTTCGTGCTGGCCGTCGAGGGTCGGGTTCGTGCCCGTCCCGAGGGCACCGTCAACCCGAACATGCCCACCGGCGAGGTGGAGGTGTTGGCATCGTTGCTGACCGTGTTGAATGCCGCCGAGACGCCGCCGTTCCAGCTCGATGACCATCACACCGATGCCTCCGAGGAGATCCGGCTGCGCTACCGCTATATCGACCTGCGCCGCCCGGAGATGCAGGAGCGCCTGCGCACCCGCAGCCGCATCACCCAGTGCATGCGCCGTTTCCTGGACGAGCATGGCTTTCTCGACATCGAGACGCCGATCCTGACCAAGTCTACCCCGGAGGGTGCGCGCGACTATCTGGTACCGAGCCGCGTGCATCCCGGCGAGTTCTACGCACTGCCGCAGTCGCCGCAGCTGTTCAAACAGCTGCTGATGATGTCTGGCCTCGATCGCTATTATCAGATCGCCCGCTGCTTCCGTGACGAGGACCTGCGCGCCGACCGCCAGCCCGAGTTTACCCAGCTCGACATCGAGACCTCGTTCATGGACGAGGTCGAGCTGACCGGCATGATGGAGCAGATGATCCGCTCCCTGTTCCAGGAGGTGCTGGACGTCGAGCTGCCGGAGCCGTTCCCGCGTATGACCTATGCCGAGTGCATGCGCCGCTTCGGTTCGGATCGTCCCGACCTGCGGGTACCGTTGGAGCTGATCGATGTCGCGGACCTGATGGAAGAGGTCGATTTCAAGGTCTTTGCCGGTCCTGCCAAGGACCCGGAGGGGCGCGTGGTGGCGTTGCGCCTGCCCGGCGGCGCCGAACTCAGCCGCAAGGACATCGACGAGTACACCAAGTTCGTCGCCATCTACGGTGCGAGAGGCTTGGCCTACATTAAGGTCAACGAATGGGCGGCGAAGGGCAGGGAAGGGCTGCAGTCGCCGATCTTGAAGTTCCTGCCGGATGCGGCCGTGGACGGCATCATGGCGCGCACCGAGGCCACCGACGGCGACCTGATCTTTTTCGGCGCGGACAAGACCAATGTCGTCAATGAGTCGATCGGCGCGTTGCGGGTCAAGCTCGGCCGCGATCGCGGTCTGATGCAAGGCACCTGGCGCCCGCTCTGGGTGGTCGACTTCCCGATGTTCGAGCATGACGCGCACACCGACCGCTGGGTGGCGTTGCACCACCCGTTTACGGCGCCTAAGGACGATCAGCTCGAACTGCTGGAGTCCGACCCCGGCCATTGCGAATCGCGCGCCTACGACCTGGTGCTGAACGGCACCGAAGTGGGCGGCGGCTCGATCCGTATCCACCGCGAGGAGGTGCAGCGGCGCATCTTCCGGCTGCTCAAGATCAGCGACGCCGATGCCGACGAGCGTTTCGGCTTCCTGCTCAACGCCCTGAAATTTGGCTGTCCGCCCCATGGCGGCATCGCCTTCGGCCTCGATCGCCTGGTGATGCTGATGACCGGCAGCGCCTCCATCCGCGACGTCATGGCCTTTCCAAAGACCCAGACCGCGAGCTGCCTCCTCACCGACGCGCCGTCCGCCGTCGACGAGGCCCAGCTCAAGGAATTGGCGCTGCGCATCCGGCTGCGGGCCTAGAGTCATGGGAGCGCGCGCCCTGCAAACAGAGATCGGGAACGGGCACTCCCCAGGCACGGATGTCGCGGACCTCGATCCGGATCCGACGCACGAGCAACGCACCGGGTCTGACCCACTGGTAACGGCACCCGCGCCAGATCAGCCCTCAAGGAAATTGACAGACCAGCCAACAAAGCAGACCAAGCGACCCATTTCGGTGCTGGTGGTGGTGTTCACCGCCGCCGGAGACTTTCTGTTGATGAATCGCACCAGACCCGAGGGCTTCTGGCAATCGGTCACCGGCAGCCTGCGACCCGGCGAGTCACCGCGCCGCGCGGCGCTGCGCGAGCTCAAGGAAGAGACCGGCCTGCTCGGCGCCTCTGGGCTCATCGATCTGCGCCAGTCCCGCCTGTTTCCAATCATCCAGGCGTGGCGGGCGCGCTATCGCGACGGCGTCTGCTTCAATCGCGAACACTGGTTCGCGCTGCGGCTACCTTACCGACGCATCATCCACCTCAACCCCGCCGAGCACAGCCAGTGCCTGTGGTTACCGATCGATAAGGCCCTCGAGCTGGCCAACTCCTGGACCAACCGCGAGGCCATGCGCCTGCTCGCCGGCCTGCAACAATGCCAGGCATCGTCTCCCGCCTGACGTCGCCGCGAATTCGGTAGCGCCGGCTGTTCGTCGACCCGGACGGCGGCACCCACGTCTGGGATGCTCCGAGCGCGACGTATTGACTCTCGGCTCCGGCTGAGTGCACCATGCTCGGGTCCTGCGCGTCGGCGCTGCAAGCACCCCGCGCAGGTCCCTGGAGAGTACGTGTTTGATAAGCAGAACCTAAGAGGATAGTCCCGATGAGCCTGAAACAGACGTTCGTAGCAGCAACCACGTTGTTTGCGCTATCACTGGCCGGTATGGCCTTCGCCGAGCAACCGGCAACCCCCATGGTCTCCGGCGACGAGCCGATGGAAGTGGGCGATTCCGCGGAGCTTAAGGCGCCTGATCCCGTCGCCGCTGCCCAAGAGAAGACCGAAAAAATGCTCAAGGAAGAGGCCGATATGATCGGTGGCGACACGAATGTCCCCCTTGACGAGGGGGACGCTGCCCAGATCAAGTCGCCCGATTAATTGACGAGGCCACCGATCTTGGCAGTGTTCATCGCTTGCGATTGATCGACACCCACTGCCATCTCGATCTGGCCGACTTCGACGCCGACCGCGCGCGGGTGCTGACCTCGGCACGGGCGGTCGGTGTCGTCGCGATCGTCGTCCCAGCCATCGATGCCGCCGGCTGGGACGGCCTGTTGGATCTCTGCGCACCCAAGCCCGATCTGCCCGCAAGCCGGCATCCTAAGCTCTATCCGGCCTTGGGCCTTCATCCTGTCGCTCTGGGGCGGCATCGTGATGAAGATTTGCCGGCATTGGAACAGGCCTTGGAGAAGGGCGCAAACCAGAATGCAGACCAGTCGGCCGGCCGACAGCGTCCGGTAGCGGTGGGGGAGATTGGACTCGACTTTCACGACCCCGCGCTGATGCGCGATCGGCAGCAGGTTCTGTGTGCCGCGCAACTTGCGATAGCGCGCAACGTTGGCCTGCCGGTTCTGTTGCACGTGCGCAAGGCGCACGACGAGATGCTGCAACTGCTGCGAAAGACGAGGGTGGTCGGGGGCATTGCACACGCCTTCAATGGCAGCCTGGAACAGGCGCGGCACTACATCGATTTGGGCTTCAAATTGGGGTTTGGCGGCATGCTGACGTTCGAGCGCTCGTCGCGGCTGCGTCGGCTGGCGCGAGCGTTGCCCATCGACGCGATCGTGCTGGAGACCGACGCGCCGGACCTGACCGTCGCCTCCCACCGCTTTCAACGCAATAGCCCAGAGTATCTGCCGGAGATTTTGGCCTCGCTGGCGCAGGTGCGTGACGCGGCTCCCGAGGACATCGCGGTGCAGACCACCGCCAACGCATGCGCGGTGCTAGGGCTGAACGAATGACACCCCGCGACAATCCGATTTGGGAACGCAGCGGCATCCTGCTTTCCGACGCGGCTATCGAACGGCTGGCGAATGCCCACCTACTGTTGGCCGGTCTCGGTGGCGTCGGCTCCTTCGCCGCCGAGGCCCTGGCCCGAGCCGGCATTGGCGCGCTGACCATTGCGGACCACGACCGCGTGGCGCCGTCGAATCTGAACCGCCAGCTGTGCGCGCTGCACAGCACCGTCGACCAAAAAAAGGCCGACGTGATGGCGGCGCGCATCCGCGACATCAATCCCGCTTGTCGGCTGACCGTCGTCGACCATTTTTTGGACCCGGACGAGCTACCGTCGCTGGTTCAGGAGGGCAGCGATGGCCGAGGTTTCGATCAGGTGGTTGATGCCATCGACAGCCTCAGCAGCAAGGTGGCGCTCATCGTCGCGGCGCTGGACGCCGGCGTACCGGTGGCCGCGAGTATGGGCGCTGGCGGTAAGCTGGACCCGACGCGTATCCGCGTCGGCGACCTGATGGACAGCGACGGCTGTCCGCTGGCGCGCGAGGTGCGTCGGCGTCTGCGACGACAAGGCCACGAGCGCGGCGTGCTGGCGGTCTGGTCGCCGGAGCCGTCGCGACCGCCGTTGCCGCCTGAGCCCACCGGCCGCGGCCGACCGCGCGCGGTCAACGGCACCATCAGCTACATGCCGGCCCTGTTCGGGCTCACCTTGGCGGGGGTGGTGATCCAGCGGATGGTGATCGGAGCGGATGACGCAGATTCTGCTCGCCGTTGAATCCCTCTTGGTTGCCCCGAGAGACGTGGTTGCAGGCGCCCCGCCTGATCGGTCACCATAAACCTTAAGGGGCAGCAACCCAATCTCATGATCGAATCGCCGACTTCTGGAGGTGCAGAGCGTATGCGCATCATCGACACCGAGGCACAGGTCATCGCGGACCTGAAAGAAGAGGGCAGGGTCATTGCCGAAAAGCAGTATCCGACCTTCAAGCTCAGCACCGTCCGGCATCCGACGCTGGGCAAGCTGGTACTGATCGAGGGTAGCGACGGCAACGGCGCCATGGTCGAGACGGAGGAATAAGCGATCGTGTCAGTCAACCCCGTGCGTATCGACTCCCGTATCGATCAGGCCAGCAAGGCCGGCCTCACCGATGCCGTCTGGATGCGCCAGCAGGCCCAGCGTTCGTTGGATCGGCTCTTGCCTCGCCTGGAAAAGCGCTTTCGCGGTGCCGTAGATGAGGTCGAGTGGATCGCCTATGTCGAGCGCCTGGAGCGCCACTTTCCGCGCCTGTTCAAACAGCTGTTCGGTCTCTACGGTAGCCACTACGACTTCTTCTTCCACCTGGAGAGCATCCTCGCGTCCGCAACCGAGATGTGGATTGCGCGTTCGCCGGAACTGAAGGCGCTGGACGCAATGCGGGGGGCGGACCCGACCTGGTTCCAGTCCAACCGCATGGTCGGCGCCATGTGCTATGTCGACCTGTTTGCAGGAGACCTGGCCGGGCTGCGCGAGCGTATCCCCTACCTCACCGAGTTGGGCATCACCTACCTGCACCTGATGCCGCTGTTTCGCTGCCCGGACGGCGACAACGACGGCGGCTATGCCGTCAGCAGTTATCGCGAAGTGGACCCGCGCATCGGCGCCATGGAAGAGCTCGCGGAGTTGGCTACCGAACTGCGTCACCATGGCATCTCGCTGACGCTGGACTTCGTCTTCAATCACACCAGCGACGAGCACGACTGGGCACGTTCGGCCATGGCCGGTGACCATCGCTACCAGGCCTACTATCGGATGTATCCGGACCGTACGCTGCCGGATCAGTACGAGAAGACCATGCCTGAGGTCTTCACCGAAGACCATCCCGGCGCCTTTACCTATCGCACCGGCGTCAAGAAGTGGATCTGGACCACGTTCCACACCTATCAGTGGGACCTCAATTACGAGAATCCCGAGCTGTTCAATCGCATGCTCGAGGAGATGCTGTTTCTGGCCAATCAGGGGGTCGAGATCCTGCGTCTCGACGCGGTGGCGTTCATCTGGAAGCGGCTCGGCACCAACTCCCAGAACCTGCCCGAGGCGCACTGGGTGATCCAGGCCTTCAATGCCCTGGTCAGCATTGCCGCGCCGGCCATGGTGTTCAAGTCCGAGGCCATCGTGCACCCGGACGAGGTGCGCGAGTACATCAGCACCGACGAATGCCAGCTGTCCTACAATCCGCAACTGATGGCCTTGCTGTGGGATGCGCTGGCCACTCGCGACGTCCGCGTGCTGCTGCGTGCCATGCAGCAGCGCTACGCGATCCCGGAGGGTTGCGTCTGGGTCAACTACGTGCGTTCCCACGACGACATCGGCTGGGCCTTCGCCGACGACGATATCGCCGCGGTCGGCTTCGAGCCTGGGCCGCATCGCAAGTTCCTGACGCGCTTCTTCACCGGCAAGCACGAGGGTAGTTTTGCCCGCGGCGCGCCCTTTCAGGAGGACCCGATCACGGGCGACGCGCGAGTCTCCGGTACCTGTGCGTCGCTGACCGGCGTCGAGAAGGCGTTGGTCGAAAACGATCTCGAGGAACTGGAACTTGCCATCCACCGTATCCTGTTGATTCACGGTGTCATCATCACCATGGGCGGCATCCCGCTGCTGTATCTCGGCGACGAGATCGCGACCCTGAACGACTACGGCTACGATCAGGACCCAGATAAGCTCGGCGACTCCCGCTGGATGCACCGTGGCATCTTCGACTGGAGCCGGGCGGAGCAGCGCCGCGACATGGAGACCGTGCCGGGTCGCGTCTATCAGGGCCTGCTGCGGTTGTTGCAGGTGCGCGGGCAAAACCAGGCGTTTGCGCGCGGCGAGACCGAGTTTCTCGACAGCGGCAACAAGCATGTCTTCGGCTTTTTGCGCACCAACGGCGACTCGACGGTATTCGTGCTGGCCAACTTCAGCGAGCATGCGCAACGGTTGGAGGCGCGGCGTCTGCGGCAAATGGGCATGCGCAAGACCATGGTGGACCTGTTCGCCGGCCAGACCGTTATCGCCACCCAGGAGCTCTTACTGGAACCCTACCGGTTGATGATCTTGTCCCGCTCCGCCTGATTCGGCTGGGAGCGCCGGTTTTCCAGCCCGCGCGTCGCGGGCAGGTTCGTCGATGGCGGGCCATCTTCGAACTTGGCGGGTGGGACCTCTGCAATCGGCGTTGTGCGGACGGACAGCCAGGTCCCCCTGGTGCAACCTCAGTTTTCCAGTTGGATCTCGAAGGTTGGTGGCTCCAGCATCTGTTTTTTGACCGCGCAAAGATCCATCGCCTTGACAATGCCGGAGCGGTAGCGGTCTGGAAAACCATCTGGTAGCCGCAGCCGCATGCGGGCAACGGCATTCGCCGGGGATTTTCCGCCCCCCTCCCACTCCATCGTCAGGCTTAGCCCGTCGGTGGGGAGCTTGCGGGTCTGGCAGAAGTTCAACGCATAGATGCCGCTGCAGCTGGCCAGCGAGGCCAGGAACAACGTAAAGGGCGCTGGTGCCGACGCTTCGCCCCCGTTCTTGACCGACTGATCGGTACCGATGTCGAAACCACCCACCTGCACATCGACGCGCTTGCCGCCGGGAAAAGAGATTTCCAGAAGCTCGGACATTTAGAATTACCTTGTCGTTGGGAAAGTGGGCTCCGACGCTTGTAGATGCGCGGGTTTCGGAAGAGTGTATGACCAAGGTGCGTCAGGTCCTGGCTGGATGAATATTCTAAATCCAGAAGTCGCTCCGGGTGCGAATGAATTTCCGCCCACACAGGCCGCGTACCCTCTTGATCGTCCCCAACGCCAGGCACTGACCGCCGAAGCGTGAATCAAGGTGCTTCCAGGGCGCCGGGCTGGCTGTATCATCACCCGCGCGTGAAAACGACCGAGAGCTGCCAACGCACATGAATCCCCTTTCCCCCTGGTGGCGCCCCGCACCGGTGCTGACCCTATTGGCGGACCTGATTGAGGCCGAACTGGTCCGGCTCGGACATCCGCTGGCCGCCTCGCCGACGTTGGCGCTAACTGCTGAGACGGAGTTCGGGGTGGCCGGCCTGGCCCTTGGCTCATTGGAACGGCTGGATATCGCGACGGCGGTGTCGGTGCAGTTCGGGCTGCACCAGCAAGGCTTGGATGCTCGGCTCTTGGCAGGGCGCCGTCTTGGGGATTGGGTGGCGGCGGTGCTGAGTGCGCGCGGCCTCGACGACGGTTCTCTGTGTTTCCAGACCTCCGGTTCCACCGGAAAGCCGAAGCCGTGTCGGCATGCTATGGAGACCCTGACGCAGGAGGTCGCACACTGGGCGGAGGTATTCGCCGGGCGTCGGCGGGTGCTGCGGGCCGTGCCTTGTCATCACATTTACGGTTATTTGTTCGCGGTGATGTTGCCGGCGCGACTCGGAATTCCGGTACTCGACGTGCGGACCGAGCTGCCCGCCGGGGTGCTCGGGCGAGCGCGGCCCGGCGATCTGCTGGTCGGGCATCCGGGGTTCTTCGACCTGGCGGGCCGCGCTGAGGTGTCGGTGGCGATGGATGTGCTGGCTGTGACCTCGACCGCACCCTGCCCGGATGCCGTCTGGACGCGCGTTGCCGCTGCCGGCGTGCAACGGTTCATCGAGGTCTATGGCGCCTCAGAGACTGGCGGCATCGGTCAGCGGGAGGCCAGCCGGTCGCCCTTCAGGCTTTTGCCGTATTGGTCGCGGGTGGCCGAAGACGACGCCGCCTTGCTGCGCCGATTGCCGGATGGCAGGCGGTCACGGGTCTGCTTCCAGGATCGGCTGCGGTGGCATACGGCGCCGGAGTTCGATCTGGCCGGGCGTGTCGACGGTGCGGTGCAGGTCGGCGGCGTGAATGTCTTTCCTGAGCGGGTGCGCGGAGTATTGCTCGAGCATACCGCGGTGGCCGATGCGCGCGTCTATGTCGCGTCGGATGTCGCTGGGACTCGGCTCGCGGCGGATGTCG